>NZ_CP088261.1:1308519-1962779 GCF_021117345.1 Microbacterium sp. cx-55
TTCTCGATCTTCGCGCGCGGAACCCGGCGATGACCGCCGCGCTCAGAGTCGCGCGGGGAAGGCGTGACGCCGTCCGTAGAAGGTCAGCGCGAGCGCGATGGTCCCGAAGACGATCATCACGACCGTGAGCACGAGACC
Source organism: Microbacterium sp. cx-55 (assembly GCF_021117345.1). Lineage (NCBI taxonomy): Bacteria > Bacillati > Actinomycetota > Actinomycetes > Micrococcales > Microbacteriaceae > Microbacterium > Microbacterium sp. cx-55. The sequence goes on from NZ_CP088261.1 coordinate 1,308,658, forward strand.
GTCGAACGGGCCCAGCAGAACCGCGCCCAGGATTCCGGCCGTGAAGATCGCGAGGTTGAACGCGACCGGTAGGAACGAGTTCGTGACATCCGAATCGTCTCCTCCCGCCGTGGTCAGTGCGCCCTGCAGCTGCGCGGAGGCGCCACCGAACGTCATGCCCCACAGCACCGTCGCGACGACGACGGCGGGAGTCCACGCATGGCCGACCAGCAGCACGACCGCAGCGGCGATGAACAGCACGAGGCTGCCGTGCAGCAGCGGGCGCGGATGGTGATCCAACAACGCCCCGACGATGACGATGCCGACGACGGAAGACAACCCGAAGACGAGCAACTCGACGTCGGGGGTGAGCGCGGTGCTCGCTGCCCGCAGATAGGGCGAGATGAACGTGTAGATGGTGTTGTGCGCGAGCATCCACGTGAAGATGACCGCCAGGATCACGGCGATACCGGGGATGCGGATCACCCGCCCGAGGGGGAGTCGAGATCGTGAGGCCTGGCCCGGGGCGGGTGGCGCGATCACGGCGATCACACCGCCCGCGGCGACCGCGACCGCCGTCAGACCGGCGAACGCCCAGCGCCAGTCGAACGTCATCCCGATCCAGGAGCCCAGCGGCGTGCCCAGAGCGAATCCGAGCGGCGCGCCCACGGAGACGATGGCCAGTGAGAGGCCGGCGCGAGACGGCGGGCTGATCTTCCTCCCGTATGCCGCGAGCATGCCCCAGATGACCCCGGAGAACGCGCCCGCGACGAACCGGGACGCGAGGGAGAGGACGATGTCGCTCGAGATCGCCGTGACGGTGTTCGCGACGATCAGACCGATCAGCGTTCCGAGCAGGAGCGGTTTGCGTGCGACGCCGCGTGTCAGAGTGATCGCCGGGATCGTGACGATGACCGTCCCGAGGGCGTACGCGCTGACGAAGAGACCGATGACGCCTTCCCCGGTGCCGAGACCGGCGGCGATCTGGGGCAGCAGGCCCGCCGGCATCGTCTCCATCGCGACCAGCACGAAGCCGATGCACGCGAGGCCCACGAGGGTCGCCCAGGGGAGCCGGCGGGGGACTCGGGTCGAGGCGGACGGCGGAGAGGAGGTCGTGGTCGCTGTCATGGTGCGATCCAGTCAACGCGTGCCGCTCCGCGCGGGGGAGACCCCTTCAGGGGGTGTACCCGGAGAGCACCCCATTACGGGCACGCTCGCCGTACTGTCGTCGGCATGGACAACAACTCCGAGGTGCGTGAGTTCCTCATGTCCCGTCGCGCCAAGGTCTCACCGGAGCAGGTGGGGCTGCCGGCCGGACCGAATCGTCGCGTCGCCGGTCTCCGCCGAACGGAGGTCGCCGTCCTCGCGGGCGTCAGTGTCGAGTACTACGCCAAACTCGAACGCGGCGCGATCGGCGGGGCATCGTCGTCGGTGCTCGACGCGATCGCCGCTGCGCTGCAGCTCGATGACACCGAGCGCACGCACCTGTTCGATCTGGCCCGCGCCGCCGACGGCATTCCGGCGTCGGGGCGTCCGCGACGACGTGCCGCGCGATCGGCCGCCCCGCGGTCGAGTCTGCAGTGGGTTCTCGGCACGATCACGACCGGCGTGGCGTTCGTCCGCAACTCCCAGCAGGATCTGCTCGCCACGAATGCGCTCGGACGCGCGTTCTACTCGCCGCTGATCGGCGACGGCGGTCGCACCCCGAACCTCGCCCGATTCCAGTTTCTCGACCCCGCTTCGCGGGATTTCTACCCGGATTGGGATGCCTTCGCGCAGATGTGCGTCGCGATCATGCGCACCGAGGCAGGCCGCGACCCGCACGACAAAGGACTGCACGACCTCGTCGGCGAGCTCGCGATGCGCAGCGACACGTTCCGACAGTTGTGGGGATCGCACGATGTGCGCACGCACGGATCGGGCACGAAGCGTTTCCACCATCCCGTGGTCGGCGAACTCGTGCTCGCGTACGAAGAACTCGTCATCACGGCCGACCCCGGCTGCATCCTCATGATCTACACCGCCGAACCCGGATCGGCGAGCGCGGAGCGCCTCGGACTGCTCGCCAGCTGGGCGGCGGCACAGTCGCACCCGCTCGACGCGGAGGCGATTAGCCTTCGAATCGATCTCGGCTGAATCAGACGTGACGCGTCTGGAACTCGTGTGTTCGGGGAGCATCGCCTTGCCGGCTCGCCTCGAGTCTCATTCTCGATCTTGTAGCGTTGGCGAGTGATTTCTCGTGATGCGTCTGGTCGTTCGCTTGATGACGTAGAGACAGCGATTCAGGCGGCGATGCTCGTCAGCGACGTTTCGGCCTTGGACCTTTTGATCTCCGACGACCTGATTTTCATCGGCCCGGATGGTAGCCAGATCAGCAAGGCCGCTGATCTGGATGCGCATCGCACAGGGACAACCCGATTCGAACGAATTGAGGAGATCGAGCGGGAGATAGTGCCCTCCGAGGCTGGTGGTCGCACGGTTCTCGTCGCTGACGTGACGATTATCGACCACGGCAAACGGATTGAAACGCGCCTACGGTGGGAACGTTCGTGGACCGTCGCTGAGGGTCTTTGGCAAGTCACTCGTGGCCGCGTTACCCCTGCGCGCTAGACCATTTCTAGGCCTCAACGTGCCCTAGTGCTCGTGCTCGTGCGCGGCGCGCTCGCCGGTCAGAACGCTGATCGGCTCCTTGCACGCGTCGCCGCGCCACGCTTCGATGCCCTCGCGGACCGCGAACACCGCGATCACGAGTGCCGCGATCGAGTCCGCCCACGCCCACCCGAAGAGGCTGTTCAGGAGCAGTCCGACGAGCAGTGCCGCCGAGAGGTAGGTGCAGATCAGGGTCTGCTTCGAGTCGGCGATCGCGGACGCCGACCCGAGTTCGCGGCCGGCGCGTCGTTCGGCCCAGCTGAGGAACGGCATGATCGCGAGGCTCACCGCGGCCAGCACGATCCCGACGGGACTGGGCTCGGGTGCCCGGTTGCCGACCAGTGAGATAACCGCATCCACACTCACGTACGCGGCGAGCCCGAAGAACGAGAGGGCGATCACACGCAGCGCGACCTTCTCGCGGGCCTCGGGGTCAGGAGACGCGAACTGCCACGCGACGGCTGCCGCGGAGAGCACCTCGACGATCGAATCCAGGCCGAACCCGATCAGGGCGGCCGATGACGCGACCGTCCCCGCCGCGAGCGCGATGACGGCTTCAACGACGTTGTACGCGATCGTGCCGGCCACGATCCAGCGGATGCGGCGTCGAAGGACCGCCGTCCGGAGGGGACTCGTCATGCGTCGCACTCGCAACCGTCGATCGTGCACGTCTCGCCGCTATCGACCGCGAGAACCACGTCGATCAGGGATTCCAGCGCTCGCGTCAGGTGTGCGTCGGCGATCTCGTACCGCGTCTGCCGTCCTTCCGGCACCGCGACGACGATGCCGCAACCGCGCAAGCAGCTGAGGTGGTTCGACACGTTCGTACGGGTGAGGTCGAGGTCGCGGGCGAGTTCGGCGGGGTGGCCGGGACCGTCCAGAAGGCGGACGAGGATCCGGGACCGCGTGGGGTCGGCCATCGCCCGCCCCAGACGGTTCATCACATCCAGACGCGAAGAAGTGGTCAGCATGCAGTGACTATACAGCCCACGCTGACGTATTTTACTTCGCCGCAGGTGCCGGAGCGGAGACCGTCGCCAGGAACCCGTCCGTCTCCCGGGCGATGGCGGGGGACTGGGTGTGATGCAGGTAGTGCTCACCGTCGAGCACGACGACGCGGCCCTGATCGACGGATGCGGCCTGGCTGCGGTGCAGGTCGAGCCACCCCTCGACGTCGCCGTTGTCGTCGGCGACGAAGAGCAGAACCGGCAGCGTTCGCGGGAACTCCGCATCCCGTACCGCCGAAAAGTTCGTGGCGGCGTGCGCCATTTCGTCGAGCATCGTCGGAGCGGTCCCGTTCTGCGTGCTCAACAGCTGCATCTGCTCGGCGGTCGCGGCGTCGAACACGCCGGGCGCCGGGTCTTCGCCGCTCAGCCAGGACAGGGCGCGAAGGATGCCGAGATCGCGGAGGGCCCCGATGCCCTCGGTCGGGATCGGCTCTTCTCCGCCGGGCTGCTGAGGCACGCTGCTGTCGATGCCGACGAAGGCGATCAGTTCGTCGGCGTACGCCGCGCTGTAGGCCAGCGCGTAGATCCCCGCGATCGAGTGGCCCATCAGCACGTACCGGTCGACCCCGAGGGCGTGGACCGCCTCGTGCACCTCCGACACGATGTTCTCCGCGGTGCGGGGGACGTCGGTCTGATCGCTCAGGCCCGTGCCGAATGGTTCGACCGCGATCACGCGGTGCGTGTCGTCGAGTCCGGCGATGAGCGGCTGGAAGTCCCGTGCCGGCGCGGCGGTGCCGAGACCCGGGAGGAGCACGATCGTCTCCGGGCCGTCGCCGCTGACGACCACGTTCATCTCTTTGCCGTCGACCGGCACGCGTTCGCCGTACGCGGTGATCGACGCGCGCTCGGACTGCGTCGCGACGAGGTTCACCACGGTCGTCGTGGTGAGAAGAAGGACGGGGAGGGCGACGACGACGGCGACCGTCACCATCGCGATCGTGAAGGGCTTTCGCATGACAACTCATCTCGGGCGCCGACCCGGCGGTCGCGTCGGCGTGCTTCCCAGCCAACCCGGGAGCGCCGGAGCGCAGAAGTGTCGCAGCGTCACGACGGGAGATGACAGATGTCACGCCATCCGGAGCGGCGTCAGCTCGGCGCCGTCACGAGTGCCGCCAGCCGTTCGAGATCCGCATCCACCATCGCGACATCGCGGGCGAACTCATCGTCGGTGAGTTCGATCTGGCGCACCGTGAAGATCACCTCGGAGCCGTCCGGATGCGGCACGACGCGCATGGGGTTCATCACCGTCGTGCCCGAGGGAAGGACGACATCGTGGTCGAGGACGCCCAGCGTGTTGCGGTCGACGAAGCGGACGCGCACGTCGCCCATGGGTGAATCGACGACGAGGTCGTCGCCGACGCGAGTAACGCTCGCTCGGGCGAGGCCCGCCGCCCACCGGGGGAGGTTATCGATGTCGGCGGCATACGCGTAGACGACCTCGGGGGCGGCCCGAACGACTCGGCTGACGTGGTGGCTCCGCATGGCGCCATTGTGGCAGCCGATGTCAGTCGATGATCCGTGCCCAGACGCGCATGTCGTCGAGAAGATCCCGCAGTCGCCCGAAGGCGGCTTCGCCCTCGGGCCCAGTGTCGCTGTGCTCGGCGGCGGTGTGCGCGACGCGCAGGGCGGCGCCGAGTCCGTCATCACCGGTCGCACCGGCGGCGAGCAGCATCCTCTCGAACGGATGCCGATAGAAACCGGACGCAGCCTTGAGCGCCGCGACGTCTCCCTGCAACGCCATGGCGCGCCGCAGGTCGAGCAGCACGACCGCGTGCCGGGCCCAGTCGGGTAGGCCCCGGAACTGCGGACTTTCCGGAAAGTCGGCGCGCTGAGAGGGACGAACGACCCAGATGAACGCCAGAGCCTCGCGACGATCACCGAACTCGCCGACCGTCGCTGCCGTCAACCGCACACGATCCGCGTCGACGAGGTGGCCCGTGCCGAGAACATCTCCGGACGCCGAGTGCACCGAGTCGAGCAGCGTCGCGATAACGGTCTGCGCCACCCGTGCGCGCGGTGCGGCAGGAGAGTCGCGATCGATGGCCTCCGCCGCCCGCAGCCGGGCACGCACCAACCGATACGCGATGCCGAGTCCCACCGGAACGAGTGCGCTCACACCGATCGCGATCGCCACCGCGGCAACGGCTCCGTTGGATACCCACTCCGGCGCGCCGCCGGCGAGGAAGGACAGGATGATGAGCACGCCGACGGTAGCGAGCAGCCAGCCGAGGCTGCTCAGCGCCGCGCGACGCAGCCGGTCACCAGGCTGCGGCCGGCCGGAGCCGTCGAAGAGATTCACTCTGGCGCGGTGAGCGACCAGAGGTGGTCGATGCCGTTCTCCACGGCCACGACAGCGACATTCTGGGTGAGGTCCGAGCGATCGAACAGCTGGGTGACGCACGCGCTCACGCCGAAGCGCTCTTCGAACCAGTGCGAAAGCGGACGCGCGGTCATCCCCTGCCAGCAGAAAAAGGTCGTCTGCTTCTTGTCACGCGCTTTGTACGTCGCCTTTTCGTCCGCGCGAATCAGATCTACGGGAAGCGCCGTGTCGATCGCGACCGCAATCGCCGCGAAGTCGGGCGTGGTCGCGGCCGGGTCCCAGAATGTCCGGATGACGAATCCCGTGCCCGAACCTCCGGGGGCTCGGAAACCGCGATACGAACCGACGTAACGCTGGTCGGCGCGGTTCCACAGGTCGAAGGCCGCCTGCGCTTGCTTTTTGGCTCCGAACACCTTCGGTTCGTCGCTGTAGGTGAGAAAAGCCTCGGGCGAACTCAGCGCGGCGGCGATCTGGGCGTGGTCGGGCATGGGGCATCCTTCGGTTCGGCGATGCGATCGAACCTCATCGTAGAGACTCGGCGCGGTGCTCAGATCACGCCTGTGGACAGGAGGATCGCCGTGGAAGACAGCGCTCTGACGGTTGCGACTCAGAACCCCGAGATCGAGTACAGCCACAAGAATCCGATCAGCGACACCAGACCGAGCGCCGCGCCCACGATCGACGTCACGAGGCTGAAGAGCGCCCAGCGAGCGCCGGGTAGTCGACTCATCCGGAATCCCTGCGCCGCGAACAGCAGCGGTACGAAAGACGCCAGCATGGAGAAGATCCAGCTGCCCCCGTCACGCGCCGTCGCGATGACGGCCCAGATCGAATATCCCGCGATCACCACGCTGAGGATCGCGCAGGCGCGGGCCGAGATCGGTTCGTTCTTTTCGGCCACGACCCGGATCCTACAGATTCGTGGGCATGCTCACGCGCCCTAGCATCGAGAGGTCATGACATCGCCCGAGGATCCGCCGCGCTCGCCACTCTGGCGACGCCTGCTCGGCAACTCCGGCGTCTGGTCGGCTGTCTGCGCGGCCGTGGCGCTGCCGTTCTTCCTCGTCGGGCAGGGGCTGGACTTCTTCCCATTTCTTCTCGCGCTCGTGGCGGGGTGGCTCGCCGGCATATGGGTCGTGAATGCGACGCTCCGGATGCGGCCCGCGTGGCGAGGTCTCCTCGTGCACGGCGTCGTCGCGCTCGTTGGTGCATCGCTCGCCGCGTGGAGTGTCGTCGGGGGAGCGGCAGGCGACGCGGGCCGATCGGCCGTGGTGCAGGGGGCGGTGCTGTTCCTCCAGCTGTGCGCGGTGACGGGGGTGTGCTGGATCTGGCTGGGTCTGCTGGTGCGTGCCCTCGCGGCGCTTCCGAACCGACACTCGACCTCCGGACGCTGACGCACGTTCAGAAGTGCATCTGCACGAATGTGCCGTATTTGATCACGAGCTCTTCCAATGGAACGCCGTCGGCGACCGCGGCGTCGATCCGGATGGTGCTGCCGGCGTTCTTCAGGATGAGGTCGTTGCCGTTCGAGAACGTCAGCGCGGTCCACGGAGAGGACCAGATCGACGCGCCGCGGGAATCTCGGACCGTGAGCCCCTCCGCATCCGCGTCTACTCCGGCCACCTGCTTCGACCCCGAGGCTGTGTACGAGGCCGGGAATTCGGTGCGGTCGTACTCGGCGAAGTACGCCGTGAATCCGACCCTGGCCGTCGGCCAGTCCGCGCGGAGGCTCCGTTTCACGGCCGACACGTGCAGCGTTCGCGTTCCGTCTTCCCCGGGCGCGGCGGGGATGGTGGCCTCTGAGCCGACCGGAAAGCGCTCTCGGAAGAGTTGCCATTGGGCTGCGTCCCCGAGTTCGGCATTCGACGACACCACGTATGGCTGATCGCCGAGATAGTCGATGCTCGCCGTCCAGACTGGGGCACCCGAGGCCCGGCGGCGGCGAGACGACACGATGCCGATCACGGCGATCAGGCCGAGGACGGCAATACCCGCCGCCAGGAAAAGCAGAATTCCTTGGTCGTCGCTCATGGCTCTCTCCTGCTTTCGTTACTCAGCGGCGATGACGGCGCCGGATCACGGTGCCGTCGGGATGAAGATCTCGACGCGGCGGTTGAGCTGGCGTCCGGCGGGATTGTCGACGCCGTCGATCTCGTTCGCCGCGACGGGACGCGATTCGCCGAAACCCTCGGCGGTCAGGCGAGTGTCGACCTGCCCCGACAGGGCATCGACGACGGCGGCCGCTCGGGATTCGGACAGTGCCTGGTTCGCCGAGTCCGAACCGATGGCATCGGTGTGGCCCGACACCTGGGCGTCGGTCACCCCGGCATCGGAGAGAACTCGAGCGACGGTCGCGAGGGTGGCTGTCGCATCCGGTCGGATGTCGCTGCTGCCGAAGTCGAACAGCACCCCGTCGCGAAAGGTGATCGTCGTCCCGCACGAGGAGAGGGGCGCGAGAGCGGCGATCGGGGGGAACACTCCGAGCTCGGGCACCGGAGCGATGGGCTCGACCTCGATCGGGACGCCGTTGACGATCCCGGTGCCGTCGCCGTAGTTCTGGATGGTGACCGTGCCGTCGGTGTAGGTTCCCGACCCGTCTCCGAAGTTCTGGATGCGGACGTCGCCATCGGTGTAGTTGCCGATGCCGTCTCCGAAGTTCTGAATCGTGGTCGAGCCGTCCGTGAAGTTTCCCGAGCCGTCTCCGAAGATCTGCACGGTCAACGAGCCGTCGGTGTAGTTGCCGACCCCGTCGCCGAAGTTCTGGATGGTCACGGTGCCGTTCGTGTACGTGCCCGATCCGTCGCCGAAGTTCTGAATCGTCACGCCGTCGATGACGGAGATGCCGGAGCCGTCGCCGAAGTTCTGCACGGTCCCGTCGGGGCCGACGTAGTTTCCGGAGCCGTCGCCGTACAGGTAGGCGGTGCCCTGCCCCGAAGGCACTCCGGCGCCGTCGCAGTGCGCCGGCTGGACGCTCACGCCGGGAACCGCCGTGAACTCCTCGCCGGTGGCGATGGTGAACGCGGATGCGGAGGTGTCGAGGAGTGAGAGGTCAGGGAGCGCGAAGAGCGGAACGGGCGGGAAGTCGCCGACGTCGTACCCCGCCACGCGAGCCACGTCCGGCCCGCTCGGAGTCGCCGACGGCAGGGCGCTGCTTTCTCGGGTCTCCGCCGGGTCGGGCGTCGCCGTGCATCCGGCCAGGAGGAGCAGGATCGCGAGCCCCGGGGCGGTCAGGGCGAGCACACGGCGGGCGGATGCGGGCATGGCGCGACGATCTCCGTTCGGTGGGGCTTCGGACTCGGCCGCGGGTCGGGAACCTCGGTGCAGAGCCTCTGCCACGGTACCGAGGTGCGCGGGGCGCGAAGGCCTGCGGCGGCGAATCTGTGGATGAGTGCGCGTCGCCCTAGGATTGCGCGGGTGACGGTCCAGACGCATCCGCTGACGGACCGGATCGATCGCCGCCGGCTGCGCGATTACCGTCGCTCCCTCCCGACGGCGGTGCGCCCGCCGTGGGCGGGGATTCTGGGACGCGCTCTCTTGCTGATCGGCTTTCCGACGGCGCTGCTCGTGACCTGGCTGACGGTCCTCGGCGACACGGTGTCGGATGATGGCGAGTGGGACTGGGCGTTGACGCTCATTCTCGTGCCCTACGCGATCCCGCCCGTCATCGGCATCGTGATGTTCGTGCGCGCGGTTCGGCGGCGGTCGGGAGTTCGCCAGTTCCGCCTGCACGATTTCGCCGAGGCGAACCGGTTCACGTACCAGCCGTATGCCCCGGCCCCGGCTCTTCCGGGCATGGTCTTCACCCGCCCGGCACAGTCCTCGTCGTTTGTTACGGATGTCCTGCGTCGGCGTTCCGGGCACGCGCTGGAGATCGGCAACCACACCTGCACCACCGGGTCCGGGAAGAACACGGCCACCCACCGCTGGGGCTACGCGGCGATCCGGCTCCCGGTTGCTCTTCCCCACATCGTGCTCGACGCCCGGGGGAACAACTCGATCGGCCGACCCGCCCTGCCGATCGCTTTCGCGCGCGACCAGCGCCTGTCGCTGGAGGGGGATTTCGATCGCCACTTCACGCTGTACTGCCCCGAGGGCTACGAGACGGACGCGCTGTATCTCTTCTCACCCGACACGATGGCGATCTTCGTCGATGACGCCGCGCGGCTGGATGTCGAACTCGTCGACGACTACCTGTTCCTCTACTTCCCCGGGCAGCTCTCGACGCTCGACCCCGAGCTCTGGCAACGCCTGCTCGCAACCACGGAAACCCTGTCGCAGCGTGTGCTGCGGTGGGAGCGTTGGCGAGACGATCGGATCCGGACCGATGCCCAGCCGTTCGTCGACAGCAGTATCGCCGGACCCGGTGCAGGGCGCGGCGTCGCGCAGCAGGGCCGACGACTGTCGGTACGGCAGGACTGGTGGTGGGTGCTGGGCGCCGCGTTCGCAGTCTTCGGTCTGGTGAATCTCGTCATCGACACGGTTTCGGGATGGCTGTCGTAGACGGCGCAAGCGACGAATCGCATCCCGTGGTTCCGGGGGCCCCGAATGTGGGGTACAGTTGACCTCGATAGGCGAACTCTCATTCGTCTCGCCCCGGCCTCGTGGTAATGGTCGGGGCTTTTTCTTTGCCCGGGCGGTGCCGGGTAGACAGCCATGACAGGATCCCACCCGTGAGCGCGGCGCCGGCGGCGACCGCGAACACCGCGAACGTGGGATCATCGCCGGGCATCTCCACGGTCACCCCGACGAACAGGATGAGGGTCGCCAGAGCCGATCCGGTGCCGAGCCAGCGCACGCCATCGCGGGGTGCACCCGCCCGCTGCACGATCTCCGGGCGAGCGCGGCGCAGCAGCATCCCGATCCCGCCGAGAATTAGGGCGGCCGCGCCCAGCGCGCCGGTGACGGCCGCGGGCGCCGCCGCGAGGTACTGCACCTCGCGAAGCTCCTGCTCGTCAGGTCCGACGAACGTGCCGGCCGGGAAATCCCACTGGACGCCCGTATCGGAGACCGTCAGATCGAACGGGTAACTGTCGTAATCGTCGCGTCGGAGCTCGAGGGTGTGCACGTCGTCGCCCGCGACTGTGCGCTGCGTTTCGGTGGTCACCGTGCCCGGATCCGGAACCCGGTCTCCGATCGGTGCGACCACCTCGGCGACCGTTCCGAACGGCACCACGGCCTCCTGCCAATCGCGCGCGCTGTCGGCGGAGCCGGTGTCTTCGGTGATCCACCCGGATGCTGTCGCCTGAGCGGCGAGTTCCGAGGAGACGCGGAATTCCACGCGCTGCGGATCGACCGCATCTCTGTTCCACTGGCCGTACGACGGCCAGTGCTCGAGGAGCGCCGCCCAGCGCACACGGTCGACCAGGTGCCCGTCCTCATCCGCGGCGAACGCAGCGGATTCCAACGTGTAGTCGATGCGCGCTTCGTGCCGGCCGCTGCGCACCTCACTCATCGTCGTGCGCATGAGCGTGGTGTCAGCATCCGGCTCGGTGACGAAGGGCACGTCTTCACCGTCGACGGTCACCCGCTCGACCACGAGTCCGAGGTCGTGACCGTCGATGCGGTCGCGCCACTGCTGGGCGAACTGCGGCACCTGCGCGGACTCCTCATCGAACGAGAGCTGGATCGTCTCGCTGACGGCGATGCGGGCGCGCCTGTCGGGCGTCCGGCTGAGTTCCGCCGACACGGCGGTCGACTCGAACGTCGTGGCCAGCGTTCCCGGCACGTCGCCGTAGTGCGTCGCGTAGTCCGGCGTTCCCGCGTACGGGTTCGGCACGAACGCCACCACGGCGATCGCCCCGGCGACGAGGAAGAAGGCGAAAGCTCGCGCGGCGAGGGCGGGCCACGTCACGAACCCGGGTGCGCGCCACCCGCGGCCCGCGGTCCGATCGCCAATCGCCTGCGTCAGAACCTCGGTCACCCGGCGCCCCGCGGCCCGCGGCGGCGCCAGCAGGACGGCGTACGGGAGCAGTCGATCGCGTGCCGTCGTGCGGCTGAGCAGATCCGTGCGCTCGGCGTACAGTCCGATCCCGCGCAGGTGCTGCACGACGAGAGCTCCCTCGCGGGTCAGCGGGCGCGCCATCAACGCGATCGCGAGCACGACCGCGGAGATCGCCGACGAGGCGATCACGAACGCGACCGGCCACCAGACGATGGCGAGCGTCGTCTGGTGCGAGAGCTGCCGGATGAGACCCCACTGGGCGAGGGTGAGCGCCAGGGGCGCCGCGATGAAGTAATCGCGGACGAAGCCGCGGGGGATCCGTCGCAGGCCGCGCCGCAGCTGCTCGCGCCGCTCGGGCATCGCCAGGTACGCGGCGAGGGCCCGCGGTGCATCGCCGACCCGGCCCGTGCGTCGGGCCGCACGAACCGCCGCGACCATCCATTCCGGCCGCGCCGCGCTCGGGCTCTGCTGCGCGGCGGTGAGTGCACCGGCCAGCTCCGCCGACCGCGGTGTGCGCAGCAGCTGCGCCGCCAGGCGCGCGGAGACACCCTTCGGCGGATCGTACTGGGCGACGTACCACGCTCGCCCGCGCTCGTCGCTCCACGCGACCGCTCGCGCGGCGAGCGCGAGAAGCAGCGTGAGGGCGAGGAGCGCAAGGGGGAGGAGCGGCCCGAACGTCTGCAGCCAGAACAACGGCGTCAGGGGCGGCATCGTGAACGTGGCGGGCGCGAAGACCAGTGTGAACCGAGCCTGCGCGTGCGGGGGAAGATTCTGATCGTTCGTGAACGCGTAGGTCACCTGACCGGGCGGGCTCCCCGCTTCCGGCTCCAGCCACTCCCCGGCGCTCATCAGGGTCCAGGCGATGGCGCCTCGCGGCGGACGCTCGAGCTGCGCATCGAGATCGTCGGGCAACGTGACGGAGACGTCGATCGACGCAACGCCCTGCGGCCACGACGGCCCGAACACGTCCCACTCGAGAAGGTCGACGGGGGCGCCGGTGGCCGCATCCGTCGTCACGTACGCGAGGTCCTGCAGCGTGTAGTCGAGGACGAACTCGTTATCACCGCTCAACCGCGTGCCGGTGCCCATCGAGAGCGTCAGTCGATCGGCGGTGGCGCTCCGCCCGACCTCGACCGGCGCGCCGTCGACCGTCGCTCGGATGTCCGACGGATCGAGCGCATGCCCCTGGTACTCGACCGCCAGCACGCGCTCGACGCCCTGCTCGTCGACATCGTCGGGGAAGAACGCCGTGATCCGTTCCTGCACCTGCGCGCGCAGGACGCCGTCCGCGTCGCGGGTGACCGTGTAGTCGACGGCGAAATCGCGGGCGATCCACCGGTCGGTCGCGTTCGAGGCGGAGGAGGTGATGTCGTCCAGCGTGAGGGGCGGGTTGATCACCGGGCCGACGAGCAGCACGAGCCCGCCAACCGCGACGAGCGCCCAGAAACCCCGGATGGTGTGCTGCAACCGGGCGCCGCCGTGCGAGCGCAGCCACGCCTCGAGGGCGAGCAGCCACCGCGACAGCAGCGCCCAGAGCGGCGTGGGACGCGGACGGTCGTCGGGTACCCGCTCGTCCGTCCTGCCCGGTGCGTCCCCGGTCAGTGGCGCGGCTTGCGGTCGCGGTCGCGACGTCCGCCGGGGGCGCCCTGGTCGAGACGCATCTCGATCAGCTTCCCGCCGATGCGCGTGCCGCTCAGCTTGTCGAGCACCGAGCCCGGCATATCGGCCGGCAGCTCGACGAGCGTGAACTCGGGACGGATGTCGATCTGTCCGAAGTCCTCACGGCGCAGGCCGCCCTCGTTCGCGAGTGCGCCGACGATCTGACGCGGCTCCACCTTGTGGCGTCGGCCGACGGCCAGGCGGTACTTCACGAGCGAGGACTGCGACGGGCGGGCACGGCGTTCGGGTCGGTCCTCGCCGCCGCGCGAGTCGCGCTCCGGGCGGTCCGTGCGGTCGCGGTCCACGCGCACCGGACGCTCGTCCGCCGGGTCGAGCAGGAGAGGAGTCTCGCCCTGCGCGACGACGGCGAGCGCTGCCGCCACATCCGCCTCCGGCACGTCGTGGTGCGTCACGTAGTGCGCGATGATGTCGCGGAACCGGTCGATGCGGGCCGTCTGCTCGAGGGCGCCGGAGATCGCTTCGTCGAAGCGCGTGAGGCGCGTGGCGTTGACGTCGTCGACGCTCGGCAGCTGCATCTGGGTCAGCGGCTGGCGTGTCGCCTTCTCGATGGCTGCCAGCATCCGTCGCTCACGCGGAGTGACGAAGCTGATCGCGTCGCCCTGTCGGCCGGCGCGACCCGTGCGGCCGATGCGGTGCACGTAGGACTCGGTGTCGATCGGAAGGTCGAAGTTCACGACGTGGCTGATGCGGTCGACGTCGAGGCCGCGGGCGGCGACATCCGTCGCGACCAGGATGTCGAGTTTGCCCGACTTCAGCTGGTTGACGGTCTTCTCGCGCTGGGCCTGAGCGACGTCACCGCTGATCGCCGATGCGGTGTAACCCCGGGCGCGGAGCTTCTCCGCGAGGGTCTCGGTCTCGTTCTTCGTGCGGACGAACACGATCATGCCCTCGAAGTTCTCGACCTCGAGGATGCGGGTGAGGGCATCGACCTTCTGCGGGTACGACACGTTCAGGTAGCGCTGCGTGATGTTGGCCGACGTCGCGGTCTTGTTCTTGACCGTGATCTCTTCCGGGTCGCGCAGGTACTGCTGCGAGATCCGACGGATCTGGGCGGGCATGGTCGCGGAGAAGAGGGCGACCTGCTTGTCGGCGGGCGTTTCGGCGAGGATCGTCTCGACGTCCTCGGCGAAGCCCATCTTCAGCATCTCGTCGGCCTCGTCGAGCACCATGAACGCGAGCTCGGAGAGATCGAGTGTCTTCTTCTCGAGGTGGTCCATGATGCGACCGGGGGTGCCGACGACGATGTGCACGCCGCGACGCAGAGCCGACAGCTGGGTCCCGTACCCCTGACCGCCGTAGATCGGCAGCACGTGCACGCCGCGGATGTGCGCCGCGTACTTCTCGAACGCCTCGCACACCTGCAGGGCGAGCTCACGGGTGGGGGCCAGCACGAGGGCCTGCGGCTTGCTCTTGGTCGTATCGAGCTGCGACAGGATGGGCAGCGCGAACGCGGCGGTCTTACCGGTACCGGTCTGCGCCATACCGATGACGTCGCGACCCTGGAGGAGCGGGGGGATGGTGGCGGCCTGGATGGCGGAGGGGGTCTCGTAACCCACATCCTTCAACGCCTTCAGCACCGCAGCGTCGAGGCCGAGGTCGGCGAAGGACAGTGTCTCGACGGCGGGCTCGGTCTCGGCGGGAGCGGGGGTCTCAGAAATGCTCATTCTGCAACGGTAGTCCAGGCGAGGGCGGGGTGCGGAGCGGCGCCCCGCGGAGGCCCGCACGGATCGGCGGTGCGGCGCCCGCGGTCATTCGGCGGCGGGCTGCGACGATGCGGCATCTCCCGCGGCGCGCGCCTCGCCGATCGCGGTGGCGATCGCGTCGAGCGCGGCCGCCGCGGCGGCCGCGCCGGCGAGGACTCCGGGGGTGGACGCGCTCAGGAGCTCGACCCAACCGCGCTGGATCCGGAGGAGATCGGCATCCGCCTGCGGCGTCGGGTGGAACCCCACCCCGCGCTGGCCCTCGGCCGGTTCGCCGCGGGTGAGGAGTCCGCGGGCCTCCAACCCGTGTGCGCTCGCGCTCACGTAGCTGCGCTGGAGTCCGGTCGCGGCGGCGATGCGGGTGGCGGTGACGCCGGGTTCGCGATGCGCTTCGCGGATCACCGTGATCTCGGTGTTCGTGAGCGCTTCCAGGTCTCGGGCGGCAGGGCCGCGCCGCTCGAGCTGGTGAGCGAGTGCGAGCACCGCGTCCGCCAAAGCGATCAGTCCGAGTTCGTCCGGTGCATCGTTGCCATCCATGCTCCCACCTTAGTGTAAGATTTCATACACACAAGGGAGTCGCCGTCGGTCGAGGACGCGGTGACTCGTGCAGTCGTTCCTGCCACTTTCGGTCCTTGCGCACACGCGCACCTCGCGAGAACCGGACTGGACTCTCGTCGCGCGTGCCCCCCACGACGAGAGAGTGACTTCACGATGTCCGCACCCCGCCCGCCCGCCCGCGTCTTCCGCGGCAACCCGATCGCGACTCTGGTCGCGGTCTGTTTCGGCCTCTTCATGGTCGGCCTCGACGCCACCGTCGTCTCGATCGCCAACCCCGCGATCGCGGCCGACCTCGGTACGTCCTTCACCGAGCTGCAGTGGATCACGAACGTGTATCTGCTCGGGCTCGCCGTCTTCCTCATCCTCGGCGGCAAGATCGGCGACCGATTCGGTCGTCGCCGGATGTACCTCATCGGCGTCGCCGCGTTCGCGATCACGTCGGTCGCGATCGGGCTGATCGGCTCGGTGGAAGGCGTCATCTTCTTCCGCGCCCTGCAGGGCGCCAGCGCGGCGCTTCTGATGCCGCAGACGCTGTCGCTGCTGCGCTCGACGTTCCCGCGAGAGAAGTTCGGCATGGCCGTGGGCATCTGGGGCGGCGTCTCGTCCGTCGCCATCGCGGCCGGACCGATCGTCGGCGGCGCTCTCGTGCAGGTTCTCGGCTGGCAGTCGATCTTCTACATCAACGCGCCGATCGCCGTGATCGGCATCGTCTTCGCCGCGTTCGCGCTCGCGGAGTCCACCGCTGAGCGTCAAGAGGGCCGCTTCGACGTGCTCGGGGTGGTCCTGCTCGCGCTCGGCCTCGCGGCGCTCGTGATCGCAATCGTGCAGGGCGAAGCCTGGGGCTGGGGGAGTGCGTCGACCATCGGCGCCTTCGCTCTGGCCGTGGTGTTCCTCGTCGTCTTCGTGATCGTCGAAGCCCGCGTCCGCAATCCGCTGCTGCCGCTCGGACTGTTCCGTTCCCCGCGCTTCTCGGTCGGCGGACTCGCGATCGGCACGAACTTCTTCGCGCTCCTGGGCGTCACGTTCTTCCTCACGCTCTACCTGATGAACCTGCGTGGGATCGACGGTCTGGTCGCGGGCGTCATGCTGCTCCCGCTGTCCGGAGTCTCCATCGTCGCCTCGCCGATCGGCGCGATCGTCGTGAGCCGGATCGGCGCGCGCTGGACCATGATCATCGGGCTCGTGGCCATCGCCGCCTCGTTCTTCGCGCTCATGACGACCACGGTCGATTCGCCGTACCTCGCCATGGCGGCGGCGTTCGTGGTGCTCTCGTTCGGTGTCGGTTTCACGATGACTGCGGGCGCGGATTCCATCGTCGGCAGCGCCCCCGTGCAGTACGCCGGCGTCGCGGGCGGCTTCCAGTCCACGATGCTGCAGCTCGGCGGGGCTCTCGGCACCGCGGTGTTCTCCGCGATCGTGTCCGCGAGCGTCGCGGGGTCCGCGCTGGACCTCACCGAGACCGAGCGCGGTTCCCTCGCGCAGGGCATCCTCCCCGAGGGAACCACCGGTGCCGACACGATCGTCGCGCAGGCGGCGTTCCTCGACGGCTTCCACACGGCACTGCTGACCGGCGCGATCGTCGCGCTCGTCGTGGCGGTGCTGGCGGCGGTCCTCATCCGGGATCAGCGGCGCCCCGCGGTCGAGGTCGTGCTCGAGGAGACCGTGGAAGGCCTCGCGGCCCACGCATGATCGACGCGCGGTCGCGGGCGCATCGCGCGCTCGCGGCCGTCGCGCGATCGATCCGCTCCCACCGACCGGGAGCCCGAATTCTCGCACCGAGCCCGCGCTCGTACGCTGGGGAAGTGACGGATGCGGTGCGACGGGTGTGGACGGGGCTCGTCGCCGTCGGCCCTCGCGCGGGGGATCATCGCGTCGCTCTTCGCGCCGCGGTGAGCGTCGCCGTTCCGCTCCTGGTGGTGTGGGCGATGGGGCGACTCGACCTCAGCGTGTACGCGAGCTTCGGGGCCTTCGCGGCCCTGTACGGCCGCCACGACACGTATGCCGACCGCATCCGGATGCAGGCGGCCGCGGCCGCGGTACTGCTCGGTGCGATGCTCCTCGGCACGTCGCTCGTCGTGGTCGGCGCTCCCCTCGCGGTCCGGGTGATCGTGGTGTCGGTGATCGCCGCGGGCGTGACTCTCATCGCCTACGCGGGACGCTGGCATCCGCCGGGCGCCTTGTTCGCCGTGTTCGCGGCGGGCACGACCGCGTCGCTGCCGGCCCAGCCCGGAACCCTCGCGACGGTGCTCGTGGTGGGCGGTGCGAGTGCCGCCTTCGGGATCGGGCTGACCGCGTCGCTGGCGCTGATCCGGCGGGGTGCTCGCCCTTCGGCGGCGCCGGTGCGCCGAGAACGCCGTCCCCTCGGCAACCTCGCCGGCGAGATGGCGCTCACGGTCGGAGTGGGTGCCCTGCTCGCGGGGTTGGCGGGTCTGCTCCTCGTCGGCACGCACTGGTACTGGGCCATGGTCGGCGCCGTCGCGGCGCTCGGCGGCGCGCACGTCACCGCGCGGATCGTGCGCGGCGTGCAGCGACTGGCCGGCACGCTCGTCGGCGTCCTCGTCGCCGCAGCGATCCTGGGGCTGCACCTGCCGCCCGTCCTCACGATCCTCGTGGCGGTCGTGCTGCAGGCGGGTGCGGAGATGTTCGTCGGACGAAACTACGGGATCGCGATGGTCTTCATCACGCCCCTCGCGCTCCTCATGGTCGAGCTCGCCGCGCCGACCGATCCGACGGTGCTGGTGCGCGACCGTCTCCTCGACACACTGATCGGCGTCACGATCGGCACACTCGTCTCGGCCGCATCCGCCACTCTGCGACGCACCCGCTCGCCCGGTCTAGGCTGAGCCGGTCACCGTCTCGACCACAGGAGTTCGCATGCAGACCCGCCCGCTCGGCGCTACCGGCCGCACCGTCTCGGCCATCGGACTCGGAACCTGGCAGTTGGGGGCCGACTGGGGAGCGGTCGACGACGCCGAAGCGCGGGCGGTGCTCACCGCATCCGCCGACGCGGGAGTCACCCTGTTCGACACCGCGGATGTCTACGGCGACGGTCGGAGCGAGCAGACGATCGGCCGGTTCCTCGGGGATCGGCCCGGACACGGCATCACGGTGGCGACCAAGATGGGGCGCCGTCTCGACCAGGAGCCCGAGAACTACACCCCGGAGAACTTCCGCGCCTGGACCGACCGCTCCCGCCGCAACCTCGGCGTCGACACGCTCGACCTCGTGCAGCTGCACTGCCCGCCGACCGCGGTCATCGAGTCCGCGGCCACCTACGATGCGCTCGACGATCTCGTCGCGGGCGGGGCGATCGCATCCTACGGCGTCTCGGTCGAGACCACGGCGCAGGCGCTCGCGGCGATCGCGCGCCCGAACGTCACCAACGTGCAGATCATCCTGAACCCGTTCCGGCTGAAGCCCCTCGACGAGGTTCTGCCGGCGGCCGCGGATGCGGGCGTGTCGATCTTCGCCCGCGTTCCGCTCGCATCGGGGCTGCTGTCGGGCCGCTACACGGCAGCGACGACGTTCAGCGCCGACGATCACCGTTCGTACAACCGGCACGGCGAGGCGTTCGACCGGGGCGAGACCTTCTCGGGAGTCGACTTCGAGGCGGGCCTCGCCGCGGTCGCCGAGCTCTCGGCCGCGCTGCCGGAGGATGTCTCGCTGCCCGCCGCGACGCTCGCGTGGATCGCGGCGCTGCCCGGCGTCACGAGCGTGATTCCCGGAGCCCGTAACACTCGTCAGGCGACGGCGAACGCGGATGCGGCGGCGCTCCTCGACGGCGGCTTCGAACTCGACGCCTTCGACGCGGTCGTGCGCGACGTCTACGACCGGCGCCTGCGCGCAGACATCCACCCGCACTGGTAACGCCCGCCGCAGACGCCACCCGCGTTGCGCGTCGCGCGCCCGGGAGCGACCATGGAACCATGCCCCCCGCATCCGCCCGCCGTCGCTGGCTCCCGCTCGCCATCGCAGCGGCGACCCTCGCCGCTGCCGCCCTCGTGCTGGTGCTCGTGATGGGCATGGATCGCACACCCGTGACTCCCGCGGCGGCGCCCGCGAGCCCGGTGGCGACGCCCACCGCGACTCCGACTCCGACGCCGAGTGAGACCGGCGCACCGGTCGACGCGACGAGCTACGACGTCTCCGGGCTCCCCGCGGCCGAGGTGTACTCCGTGATCCCGGCGCTGCCGGTCGACGCGGATCCGGGGGCCGCCCTGCCTGGTCTGCTCGCCACCCCGGCGAGCGCCGCTATTCCGGTCTTCGCCGCTCCCGGCGAGGCCCCCGTCGCCCAGCTTCCGCAGGCGCAGACCTACGGCGGAACCACGGTTCCGGTCGTCGAGCGCCAGACGAACTGGGTGCGCGTTCTGGTGTCGGGACGGCAGGGAACGCCTCCCGGGGGAAACCCGGCGCAGCTGTCGGGGTGGCTGCGCGCCAGCGACGTGACCCTCACCGAAGACGCCACGCGCGTGGACGTCAGCCTCTCGGCCCGCACGGTCTCGATCGTCACCCCGGCCGGGACGGAGACGATCGCGACGGACTTCGGATGGGGAGCGGCGGCGACGCCGACCCCGCTCGGGCGCACCTTCATCATGCACACCGCGGTCGTGCCGTCCTTCGGGTACACCCGTGGTCACCCGCTCGTGTACCTCGGGGTGCAGTCGCCGACGCTCGCGGGCTTCTCCGGCGCATCCGTCGCCGTGACCGCGTTCCACTACCACGACGCTCATTCGGGGGCGATCTCGAACGGGTGCCTGCGGCTGGATGCCGCGGCGATCGATCGACTGGCACAGCTGCCGCTCGGTACTCCGGTCGTCGTCACCGGCTGAGCGGCCTGCCTCTACACTGAGCCACAGCGCCGCGTCGGACGACGGCGAGGCCACAGCGCCGCGTCGGACGACGGCGAGCGCGCCGATCGGACGAGGGGAGCGCGCCGTATGATCCGCATTCCGCGACCGGTTACCCGGCACGGTCTCGTCGCCCTCGGCATGCTGCTCTCGGTCGTCACCGGACTCATCGGGGGGCTCGTGCCGAATTCCACGGATGCCAACGAGCGCGGCTGGTTGCACACCTCCGGCGCCGACATCGTGCGCGCGGACGGCACTCCCGTGACGATCAAGGCGATCTCCTGGTTCGGTCTCGAGACCTCGAACTGCGCACCCCATGGCCTCTGGACGATCCCGCTCGACGAGGGGATGCACCAGATCGCGTCGCTCGGTTTCACCACCGTGCGCCTGCCGTTCTCGAACGAATGCCTCGCCGCGAAGGCGAGCAGCTCGATCGACCGAACGACGAACCCGCAGCTCGCGGATCTCGCGCCCCTCGATCTGCTCGACGCTGTGATCGCGAGCGCCCGTACGGCCGGGCTCTCGGTAATCCTCGACCGCCACCGCCCCGACTCGGGTGGGCAGTCCGAGCTCTGGTACACCGCGCAGTACAGCGCGGAGCGGTGGATCGCCGACTGGCGGATGCTGGCGGCCCGCTACCGCGACGACTCCACAGTGATCGGTGTCGACCTGCACAACGAACCGCACGGTGCGGCGTGCTGGTCGTGCGGCGACCCGGCCACCGATTGGCACGCGGCGGCCACGCGGGCAGGCAACGCGGTGCTCGAGGTGAACCCGAACCTGCTCGTGATCGTCGAGGGTGTCGAACGCCAGCCCGACGGCACGTCGACGTGGTGGGGCGGGGGTCTGGCGGGCGTCGCCGACGCGCCCGTGGAGCTCGCGGTACTCGACCGGGTCGTCTACTCGCCGCACGACTATCCGGCGTCGGTGTACGCGCAGTCCTGGTTCTCGGCCGCCGACTATCCCGCGAACCTCGAGGCTGTCTGGGAGCGGAACTGGGGTTACATCGCCTCGCGCGGCATCGCGCCGGTCCTGCTCGGCGAGTTCGGCACCACCTATCGCAGCGAGAGCGACCGGCAGTGGTTGCAGGCCCTGGTGGGGTACCTGCAGCGCACCGGCATCAGCTTCGCCTACTGGTCGTTCAACCCGAACAGCGGCGACACGGGCGGGATCGTCGCCGACGACTGGCGCACTCCGCAGCAGGAGAAACTCGCCGCGCTCCGTCCCCTCCTCGGGCCGCCGGCCGCGCCATCCGTTCCCGTCCCTGTTCCGACGCTCCCGGTGCCGTCGTCGCCCGTCACCCCCGCTCCGCCCGTGACACCCGCGCCGACGACGACACCCGCTCCGCCCGCCGCCCCGGCGCCGCCGACGACCCCCGCGGGGTCGAAGCTCGCGGCGGAGTGGGTCCTGCAGAGCGCGTGGGGCGAGGGGTACGTCGCCGAGGTGGTGCTCACCGCATCCGGTCCGGTGCGATCGTGGTCCGTCTCCTGGGATTCCCCGGGTGCGGCGGCGGTGACGAACAGCTGGGGGATGGACTGCACGGTGCAGGCGGAACGCGTCACCTGCACGGGTGGGGCGTGGGCGGGTTCGCTCGCGGCGGGGCAGTCGGTACGGGTGGGGCTTCAGGTCGCCTCGTCCGCCGCTCCGACGGCGCCGACCCTGACGGTGCGCGCCTCGTAGCCCGTCGTCTTCGCTCCCGCATCCCCAGGGTCGATCACCGTCCGCCGCGGAGAGTGGCAGGGTCCTACTCTGGGCGCATGCACTTCGTCTTCGATGCGGAGCTCTATCGCTGGGCTGCCCGAGCGGATTCGTCCTGGTACTTCGTCGCGGTGCCGCGGGAGTTCTCGGACGAGATCCGGCAGATCCCGCGCGTACCGCGAGGGTTCGGCGCGGTGCGGGTCGAGGCCGAGGTCGCGGGACTCACCTGGCGCACGTCGATCTTTCCCGGAGAGGCGGATGGCGCGTACTCGCTCCCGATCGAGCGAGCGGTTCGCGAGCGCGCGGCGGCGGGTGAAGGGGACGCGATCCGGGTCGCCCTGATCGTTCTCGTCGGCTGATCGATCATGAGGGGGGAGCAGATGCTGGCAGACGGGGCAGTGGCGGTGGCGTACGCGGTGTTCGCCGTGCAGAGCGTCGTACTCGCGATCATCGACCTCCGCACCCACCGGTTGCCGAACCGGATCGTGCTGCTGGGCTACCCGGTCGCCATCGTCCTGTTCGGCATCGCCGCACTCCTTCGGCCGGATCTGTGGGCGCTCGGGCGTGCGCTGCTCGCGGGCGCGATCCTCTTCGCGTTCTATCTGCTGCTCCGGATGCTGCAGCGCGGCGGCATGGGCGGCGGCGACGTGAAGCTCGCCGGGGTGATCGGCATCATGCTGGGCTTCGCCGGGTGGGACGCCGTCGTCATCGGACTGTTCGCGGGATTCCTCGGCGGGGGTCTCTACAGTGCGGTACTGCTCGCCCGTCGACGCGCCAATCGGCGCACCGCCGTTCCCTTCGGGCCGTGGATGCTGCTCGGCGCGTGGGTGGGCATCGCGGCGCATCTCGCGGGAGTCTGACGGGGCGGCGCTGTCAAGGCGCGGGCCGCGCGCTCCGACGCTCACTAATCTGGGCGTATGTCGGCATCGGAATCTGCCCCCACGTCTCCCGGTCTCCTCCCGCGGGCGACGTCCTGGGCGTTGCAGCGCACGCTCGTCCGCGGCTTCCTGCTCTACGCCGAACATCGCGGTGCGCAGCTGGCCGACAGCATCACCTATCGCACCCTGTTCAGCGTGTTCGCGGCCGTGCTGCTGGTGTTCTCGGCCGCCGCCGTGTGGCTGTCGGGCAATCCCGACGCGTGGGACGCCCTGATCGCCACGGTCAACTCCGCCATCCCGGGACTCGTCGGCGACGGCAAGGGTGCCGTGATCGACGCATCCGAGATCAAGGCGCCCGAGGGCTTCACGATCGCCGGGGTGATCTCGCTCGTGGCGCTCGTCGGCGCGGCGATCGGCGCCGTCGGGTCGCTGCGCAACTCGCTCCGCATCCTGGCCGACAAGGTCGGCGCCGACGCCTTCTTCGTCTTCGTCCTCCTCCGCAACCTGCTGCTCGCCATCGCGATCGGCGGACTTCTGCTCGTTTCGGCGATCGCCACGTTCCTGACGTCCGCCTCCATCGGCACGGTCACCGGGTGGCTGGGCCTTCCGCAGGATTCGGTTCCGGTCCTGGTGCTCACCTACCTGGTGTCCGTCGTCATCGTCTTCCTGCTCGACACGGTCGTCATCGTGCTGATGTTCGTCGCGCTGTCGGGGGTGCGGCCGCCCGCCCGCGCGCTCTGGAGCGGCGCTGCCCTGGGCGGTTTCGGTCTGCTCGTCCTCCAGCAGCTCTCGGGTCTTTTCGTCGGTGGGGCGTCGTCGAACCCGCTGCTCGCGACGTTCGCGACGCTCATCGCGCTGCTGCTGTGGATCAACCTCTCCGCCCAGGTCATCCTGATCTCGAGCGCCGTGATCATCACGATGACCCGGGAGCACGAGGATCGCGTTCGCGCGCGTTTTGGAGCGGCGACGTTCCTTCAGCGCCGTGTGCAGCGCGCGGAGGACGCCGTGGCGGCCGCCGTCGCCGAACTCGAGGACGCGCGGGTCGCCGAGGAGAAGGAACGCGCGGCTCAGCGCGCGTAGCGTGCGACGAACGTCTGCAGGAGGCGGGCGGGTTCGGTGACGGGGGATACGCGCACCGCGTCGAGGGTGGAATCCAGCTCTCCGTCGGCGAAATAGCCGTAGTCCGCGTAGGCGCGGATGCGGGTCGAGATCCCGTCCACGTCGAGCTCCGGATGGAACTGCGTCGCGTACACGTTCGTGCGGGCGCGGAACGCCTGCACCGGGCACCCCGGCGAGCCGGCCAGTCGCACGAGATGGGGCGGCAGCGTGTGGACGGCTTCCTTGTGGCCGACGAACGCGCCGAACGTATCCGGCATCCCGGCGAAGAGCGGATCGGCGCGGCCCTCGTCGGTGAGACTGACCGGCACGATCGAGATCGGCTCCGAGTACGTGCGATCGATCACCGCGCCCTGGTGCGCGCCGAGAGTGCCGACTCCGTAGCAGGCGCCGAGAAAGGGAAAGTCGCGCGCGACGACCTCGTCGAGGAGCGTCGCCATCTCCTGTTCGACCCGGCGTTGCGTCTCGGACTTGCGCGCGGCGGGATCCGAGGCGTTGAACGGTCCGCCGCCGACGATGACCCCCGAGATCGACTCGAGGTCCAGGGCCTGCAGTGGTCCCGCTTCGAGCCGGATGCGGCGCAGCATCCGCTCGTCGAGGCCGGTGTATCGCAGGAACAGCTCGTACTCTTCGTCGGCGGGCACGTCTTCGGCGCGAGTGGCGAGGAGCACGAACGGCAGCACCCGGGAATTGTACGCGCCTCAGACCGGGTGTCGGCGTGGTGGTTAGGCTGAGGGCATGGCTATCGCACGACTTTCCGGAGGCCCGCTCGACGGGCAGATCATTCCCCTCGACGACATCGTGGGCGACGAGTACATCGCGTCCTACGGAGAAGGGCAGATCATCTACCGCCGCGCCGGCGACGACATCAACACGGGTGCGTCCGACGGCCCGACCGAGGCGAGCTTCATCTACGCCGACTCGACCGAGCCGCTGACCGTCACCGCCGCAGAGCTGGACGACGTTCCCGACGCGTGAGCGCTGCGCACGCATCGGATGAACCGACCCGCGCCGTCGAGGTCGAGGAGAAGTTCGACGTCGACGACGCGGCGGTCCTTCCCGACTGGACCGCGCTCGACGACATCGACGCGATAGGTAAGGCGGAGGTGCGCGAGCTCGACGCCCGCTACTTCGACACGGCAGACGTCGCACTTGGCCGAGCCCGGGTCGCGCTCCGGCGCCGGACGGGAGGCCCCGACGAGGGCTGGCACGTCAAGAGCTCAGCCCCCGAGGGGCGGTACGAACTGCACTGGCCGCTCGGTGATACCGACAAGCTCCCGGATGCGGTCGTCGCGGCGGTCGCCCCCTGGGCCCGGCCGCCGTTCACCCCGCTGGCCCGCATCCGGAATCGACGGGTGGCGTACGCGCTCACGGACGCCGCCGGAGGTCTCGTGGCCGAGGTCGTCGACGATCACGTCACCGCGACCGCGGAGCGAACGGGTCAGGTGACCCGCTGGCGGGAGTGGGAGGTCGAACTCGGCCCCGCCGCACCGCGCGACGAGCGCTGGCGCGCGGCGTTCTTCGCCGCCGTCGCGCGGCTCGTCGCCACCGCCGGAGGCCGGCCGGCCGCATCCGACTCCAAGCTGGGTCGGGCGCTCGGCCGCTGATGCTCCGCAGCTGACGCTCCGTCGCTGACGCTCCGCCGCACTCTGGCGCACGCCAGACGAATCGACGAAGGGCTCCTCCCGATCTCTCGGGAGGAGCCCTTCGTCAGTTGTCGCAGGGGTCAGATGTTGATCATGTGCCCGGTGAGACCGTGGAAGGCCTCCTGCAGCGCCTCCGACAGCGTCGGGTGGGTGTGCACGTTGCGCGCGGCCTCGAGGGCGGTGAGGTCCCACTTCTGGGCGAGCGTGAGCTCGGGCAGAAGCTCGGACACATCGGGGCCGATGAGGTGGCCACCGAGGAGTTCGAGGTGCTCCGCGTCGGCGACGAGCTTGACGAAACCGATCGGCTCGCCGAGCCCGTTCGCCTTGCCGTTCGCCGAGAACGGGAACTTCGCGACCTTCACGTCGTAGCCGGCGTCGCGGGCCTGCTGCTCGGTGAGGCCGAAGCTCGCGACCTGCGGGTTGCAGAACGTGGCGCGCGGCATCATCCGGTAGTCGCCGAGCGTCTGCGTCTCGGCCTTGCCGATCGTCTCGGCCGCGACGATGCCCTGCGCTTCGGCCACGTGGGCCAGCTGCAGCTTGGCGGTCACGTCACCGATCGCGTAGATGTGCGGCACGTTCGTGCGCATGTAGTCGTCGATGGCGATCGCGCCGCGTTCGGTCAGCTCGACGCCGGTCTTGTCGAGACCGAAGCCCTCCACGCGCGGGGCGAAGCCGATGGACATGAGCACGCGGTCGGCCTCGATGATCGTCGCGGTGCCATCCTTCGGCGTGTACGTGACGGTGACCTTGTCGCCGCCGTCGACCACGCTCTCGACCTTCGTGGAGGTGAGGATGTCGACGCCGAGCTTCTTGTACTGGCGCTGGATCTCCTTGGAGACCTCGATGTCCTCGTTCGGAAGCGCGCGGTCGAGGAACTCGATGATCGTGACCTTCACGCCGTAGTTCTTCATGATGTACGCGAATTCCATGCCGATCGCACCCGCGCCGACGATGACGAGGTTCTCGGGCAGGTCGCGGTTGAGGATCTGCTCCTCGTACGTCACGACGTTCTTGCTGAGCTCGACGCCCGGCAGCAGCCGAACGGTCGAACCGGTCGAGATGATCGCGTTGTCGAAGGTGACCTGCTCGGTCGAACCGTCGGCCTTCGTGACGGTGATGGTGTGCGCGTCGACGAAGGTGCCGCGGCCGTCGTACTCGTCGACCTTGTTCTTCTTCATCAAGTAGTGGATGCCCTTGACGTGCGTGTCGGCGACCTTGCGGCTGCGATCCCACGCGACGCCGAAGTCGAACGACACATCGCCCGAGATGCCGAACAGATCGGCCTGGGCGTGGAAGGTGTGGGCGAGATCGGCGTTGCGCAGCAGCGCCTTGGAGGGAATGCAGCCCACGTTCAGGCACACACCGCCCCAGTACTTCTCTTCGATGACTGCGGTGGAAAGGCCGAGCTGGGCGCTTCGGACGGCCGCGACGTATCCGCCGGGGCCCGCGCCGAGAATGACGACGTCGTAATGAGGCATGGCTCCAGCCTATCGCTCGCGCGGGACGTCCCGACCGGCCGTGTGCTCGGTCGCGACCTCCTTCTGCTGACGCGCTCGCGCGCCCAACAGCCACACCACGATGCCGATCACGACGACCAGCGCGACCGCGCCGATGATCCACGGGAGCGGGTCGGCGCCGGCCGGATCGGCGGGCACGACGGATGCCGACGGCGAAGGCGCGGGCGTCACGGCGTCGGTCGCCGGCGACGGCGTGGCGGTCGCCGAGGGGGAGGCCACCGGCGTGGACGCGATCGGCGCGGGGGCCGCCGCGACGTCGAAGGTGTACTCGCCGGAGATGGGGTGGCCGTCGCTCGAGACGACGCGCCAGAGAACGGTCATG
This sequence comes from Microbacterium sp. cx-55, assembly GCF_021117345.1. Lineage (NCBI taxonomy): Bacteria > Bacillati > Actinomycetota > Actinomycetes > Micrococcales > Microbacteriaceae > Microbacterium > Microbacterium sp. cx-55. Next base: position 1,336,516 of record NZ_CP088261.1, read on the forward strand.
GTGCCGGTCGCCGATCCGCCGAGCGACTGGGTGACCGTCGTGCCCTCGACGACGGGTGCCGCATCCGTGACCGCGGCGCCGGCCGCATCCGTCACCTGGATCACGGTCGACGATCCGTCGGAGAGCAGCTCCGCGCTGAAGGTGAGGACGAGCTGGGCGGGCAGGACGTCGACCGTGCTCCCGGCCGCCGGATCGGAAGACGAGAGCTCGTCGTGCGCGGAGGCGGGCACAGCGCTCGCCCAGAGCATGCCGAGGGCGAGGACGAGTCCTGCGAGGACAGCGGCGGAAAGGCGACGTGCAGACGAGAAGGTGCCGGATGCGTTCACCCCGCCGAGCCTAATCGTGCGCCCTTCCGGCTCCCTGGGTTGACGTGTTCGATCGGAGCGGATTCACATCGGGGGGGCTGCGTCATCTCGCGTGCCCGGGCATCCGCGGGGCGCTCGGGAGAACGGCGTGCCCGGGAACCGATCGGATGTGGGACGCCCCGCAGCATCCGTTAGGCTGATCGGCGAGGAGGACGACGTGGACGAGCACTACACACACCGACCCGATGACATTCGGCGTCCCGGCGATGCGCCTACGCCGGCCCATGACACGACCCAGACCTTCGGGCACGACTCGGACCTCTCGTTCGTGCCGTTCGGGAGCGAGCTGAGCGACGCCGAGTTGGAGGCCATCGAGGCCCTTCCGACCGCATCCGCGCTGTTCATCGTGCGTTCCGGTCCGACGGCCGGAGCCCGGTACCTGCTGGACACCGACGTGACGACGGTGGGTCGTCACCCCGACGCCGACATCTTCTTCGACGATGTGACTGTTTCTCGCCGCCACTCCGAGATCACCCGGGTGGACGGCGGCTTCGAGATCGTCGACCAGCGTTCCCTGAACGGCACGTACGTCAACGGCGAGCGGGTCGACCGCGCGACGCTGACCAACGGCGCCGAGGTGCGGATCGGCAAGTTCCGCCTGAACTTCTTCGTTTCGCCGGTCGATCTTCCCGCGCCCGCGGGCGCGTGATGGCGGCTGTTTCCGCCCGCGGCCGTCACGAGGCTGCGGGGCTGCTGAGCATCGGTCAGGTGCTCGCCCGCCTCACTCCCGACTTCCCGGCGCTCACCTCGAGCAAGCTCCGCTTCCTCGAGGTCCAGGGGATCGTCACGCCGCGTCGCACCGAGTCGGGGTACCGCAAGTTCACGCCGGCCGACCTCGAGCGTCTGCGCCTGGCGCTCACCCTGCAGCGCGACCATTACCTGCCGCTGAGCGTCATCCGTGACTATCTCGACGACGTGGACGCCGGCCGCAACCCCGCCCCGCCCGCCGAGACGGTCCCGCGCTCGATCGTTCCGGCCGCGCGCCGCTACCGCCGTGATGAGCTTCTCCACACGGCCGGTGCCGGGGCGCAGCTGCTGAACGATGCGCTCAGCACGGGGCTGATCGTCGGCGGCGAAACGTATGACGAACAGGCGCTCGGGATGCTGCGCGCCCTCGTCGCGCTCGACCGCCACGGCATCGAACCGCGGCATCTCCGCCAGCTCAAGCAGAGCGCGGAGCGCGACGTCGCGCTCGTCGAGTCCGCTCTGGCCCCTCTTCGCCGTCGCGTCGACGCGAATTCGCGGGGGAGGGCGGCCGACCTGGCCCCCGAGCTCGCGCGTCGGATCAGCGACGTCCGCGAGGCGCTCATCCGCGCGGCGCTCGACCGACTCGACACCTGATCACCCGACACGCCGAAGGCCGACGACGGATGTCGTTGCTCGCGGCCCCTCGCTCATCTAGCGTGGGAAACACACAGCTTCGGAAGGGAGGCACCCGCATGACCGCAGGTGACCTGCTCGGCGACATCCCGCTCGCCGCGGACCTCCTCTTCACGGACGGTCTTCCCCAGATGGACGACGAAGTCGGCTATCGCGGCGCGGTCGCCGCCCGCGCGGCCGGCATCACCTACCGTCAGCTGGACTACTGGGCTCGTACGGAGCTCGTCGAACCCACGGTTCGCGGTGCAAGCGGTTCCGGTTCGCAGCGCCTGTACGGTTTCCGCGACATCCTCGTGCTGAAGCTCGTGAAGCGACTGCTCGACACCGGGATCTCGCTCCAGCAGATCCGCACGGCCGTCGAACAGCTCCGGGTTGCCGGCATCCGCGACCTTTCCGGCACGACGCTCATGAGCGATGGTGCCTCCGTCTACCTCTGCACCTCGAACGACGAGGTCATCGACCTGGTGAGCCGTGGCCAGGGCGTGTTCGGGATCGCGGTCGGCAAGGTTCTCCGTGAGGTCGAGTCGACGCTCGTCGACTTCGACGCCCAGTCGCCGGACCCGTCCGACGAGCTCGCCGCTCGCCGCGTCCGCCGCACCGCCTGACCCCGGCCGGTCTGACCCGCGCCGCTCGACGCCCTAGCGGCATCTGCGCGCGCGCACTCCAGCACCGCGAGACGGGATCTTCGCGCCGAAACCGTGGGGTAACCCCTACGTCTCGGCGCGAAGATCCCGTCTCGCGGATGGAATCGGCGCGGTTGGCCGGGTCAGGCGGTGGGGGATTCCTCGGGCGACGTGATGCGTCCGGTGCGGATCACCCGGTCGAGCAGCGCGTCGAAGTCAGCGGCGAGCTCCTGAGCGGAGTCTCCCGGCCAGATGTGCAGTGGCTTCGCCGCGCCCTGCGCCTGCTGCAGCGACGTGCGCTCCGGCAGCTGCGGGGAGAGCACGAGCGGACCGAACATGTCGCGCAGTTCCTTGATGCGGAACTGGTGCTCGATCGACTGCGGTCGAACGCGGTTGACCACGATGCCGAGCGGCTGGAGGCGCGGCGAGAGACCCCGGCGGATCTCCTCGATCGCGCGAAGCGCGCGGTCCGCGGCGGCGACGGAGAAGAGCCCCGGCTCCGTGATGACGATCACGCGGTCGCTCGCGGCCCACGCGGTACGCGTGAGGGCGTTCAACGAGGGTGCGCAGTCGATCAGCACGAGGTCGTAGTCGGCCTCGACCGTCGCGAGGGCCTCTTCGAGCTTCCAGACATCGCGGACGCTCGGATGCGGACCGTCGAAGTTGATGGCAGAAGGGCTGCCGATCAGCACGTCGATCGTGCCGGCGTGCACCTTCGTCCAGCCGCTGGAGGTGATGGCCTGTCGGACCACCTTCTCCTTCGGATTCGCGAGGACATCCGCGACGTTCAGGCGACCGGCGACCTGGATGTCCATACCGGTCGACACATCGGATTGCGGGTCGAGATCGACGACGAGCGTACGAACACCCCGGGCGAACGCGGCGGACGCGAGACCCAGTGTGACGGTCGTCTTGCCGACCCCTCCCTTGAGCGAGCTGACGGAAAGGACATGCACGATCCCTAACGTTACCGTCCCCTAGGCTGTGAACACACTCGGCCCTGTGCCCTTGCGGCGCCGATGCCGGTGTGCCACCGCCACAAGACGGATGCGAGGCCCCATGTTCCGGAAGATCCTGGTCGCCAATCGGGGCGAAATCGCGATTCGCGCGTTTCGCGCCGCCTACGAGGTCGGTGCACGAACGGTCGCGGTGTATCCCTACGAGGATCGCTTCTCGCTGCACCGTCTCAAGGCGGATGAGGCGTACCAGATCGGCGAGAAGGGCCATCCGGTGCGGGCGTACCTCGACGTCGACGAGATCATTCGCGTCGCCAAAGACAGCGGCGCCGACGCGATCTATCCGGGCTACGGATTCTTGTCGGAGAACCCCGACCTCGCCGAACGGGCCGCCGCGAACGGTATCGCGTTCATCGGGCCGCCGGCCTCCGTGCTCGAGATGGCCGGCAACAAGGTGACGGCGAAGGAGCACGCGATCGCTGCGGGCGTTCCGGTGCTCCGCTCGACCCCCGCCTCCGACGACATCGAGGAGCTTCTCACGCAGGCTGAGGGGATCGGGTTCCCGATCTTCGCGAAAGCCGTCGCGGGCGGCGGCGGTCGCGGGATGCGGCGCGTCGAGACGGCCGAGGAACTCGCACCGGCGCTGGCGGAGGCGATGCGCGAGGCGGAGAGCGCGTTCGGCGACGCGCGGATGTTCCTCGAGCAAGCCGTGCAGCGTCCGCGCCACATCGAGGTGCAGATCCTCGCCGACACCCAGGGCACGACCGTGCACCTGTTCGAGCGGGACTGTTCGGTGCAGCGCCGCCACCAGAAGGTGATCGAGATCGCCCCCGCGCCGAACCTCGACGAGGACGTGCGCCAGGCGCTCCACCGGCACGCGGTCGCGTTCGCCGAATCCATCGGGTACCAGAACGCCGGCACGGTGGAGTTCCTGCTCGAGACGGCGGGCCCGCGCACCGGCGAGGCCGTCTTCATCGAGATGAATCCCCGCATCCAGGTCGAACACACCGTGACGGAAGAGGTCACCGACGTCGACCTCGTGCAGTCGCAGATGCGGATCGCCGCGGGGCAGAGTCTCGAAGAGCTCGGACTCCTCCAATCGCAGCTTCGGCTGCGCGGTGCCGCTCTCCAGTGCCGCATCACGACCGAGGACCCCACGCAGGGATTCCGGCCCGACACCGGCAAGATCACGACGTACCGTTCGCCGGGTGGCGCGGGTGTCCGCCTGGACGGCGGCACGACGGCGGCCGGATCGCAGATCAGTCCGCACTTCGACTCCATGCTCGCCAAACTCACTTGCCGTGGCCGCGACTTCGAAGCCGCCGTCGCCCGCGCTCGGCGTGCGCTGGCGGAGTTCCGCATCCGCGGCGTCTCCACGAACATCCCCTTCCTGCAGGCCGTCCTCGATGACCCGGCGTTCGTGGCGGGAGACGTCAGCACGGCATTCATCGATGAGCGCCCGCAGCTGCTGCGGGGCCGCGAGTCGAAGGATCGCGGCTCGAAGATCTTGAACTGGCTCGTCGATGTCACCGTCAACAAGCCGAACGGGGAGAACCCGCTGTCGGTCGATCCCCGCTCGAAGCTCCCGGCGATCGATCTCGGTGCGGCTCCGGCGGCCGGTTCGCGTCAGCGGCTGCAGGAGCTTGGACCGGCCGGATTCGCGGCAGACCTCCGCGCGGCCTCGGCCCTCGCCGTCACCGACACGACCTTTCGCGACGCCCACCAGTCGCTGCTCGCAACGCGCGTGCGTACCAAGGACCTGCTGGCGGTCGCGCCGTACGTCGCGCGCCTCACGCCCCAGCTCCTGTCCGTCGAGGCGTGGGGCGGCGCGACCTACGACGTCGCGCTCCGATTCCTCGGGGAGGACCCCTGGGAGCGGCTCGACTCGCTGCGCGGTGCGCTGCCCAACGTCGCGATCCAGATGCTGCTGCGTGGTCGCAACACGGTCGGCTACACCCCGTACCCGACGGCCGTCACCGATGCCTTCGTCCGCGAGGCGGCCGCATCCGGGGTCGACGTCTTCCGCATCTTCGACGCGCTGAACGACGTGTCGCAGATGCGGCCCGCGATCGACGCCGTCCTCGAGACCGGAACAGCGGTCGCCGAAGCGGCGCTCTGCTACACGGGCGACCTCCTCGACCCGGCCGAGTCGCTGTACACGCTCGACTACTACCTGCGGCTTGCCGAGCAGATGGTCGAGGCCGGCGCGCACGTGCTCGCCATCAAGGACATGGCGGGACTCCTGCGGCCCGCGGCCGGTGCGCGGCTGGTCAGCGCGCTGCGTGAACGGTTCGATCAGCCGGTGCACGTCCACACCCACGACACCGCCGGCGGACAACTCGCGACGCTGCTCGCGGTCAGTGCGGCGGGGGCGGATGCGGTCGACGCCGCCGCCGCGCCCATGTCGGGAACCACCAGCCAGCCCTCGCTCTCCGCCCTCGTGGCCGCTCTCGCGCACACCGAGCGCGACACCGGGATCCCGCTTTCGGCCGTCGCCGATCTGGAGCCGTACTGGGAGGCCGTGCGTCACCAGTACCGACCCTTCGAGTCCGGTCTTCCGGGCCCGACCGGCCGGGTCTACCACCACGAGATCCCGGGCGGCCAGCTCTCGAATCTGCGCCAGCAGGCCATCGCGCTCGGGCTCGCCGAGGACTTCGAGCTGATCGAAGACCTGTACGCGGCCGCCGACAAGATCCTCGGACGGGTGCCGAAGGTTACTCCGTCATCGAAGGTCGTCGGCGACCTCGCCCTGCACCTGGCGGCGGTGCGCGCCGACCCGGCGGACTTCGAGCAGAACCCGCAGAACTACGACATTCCCGAGTCGGTCGTCGGCTTCATGGCCGGCGAGCTCGGCGACCTGCCGGGCGGATGGCCCGAGCCCTTCCGCAGCAAGGTGCTGGCGGGGCGCACCGTGCGACCGCCGGTCGCCGACCTCTCCGACGACGACGCGGCGGCGCTCGACGCCGACGCGGCGACCCGACGGAACGCCCTGAACCGGCTGCTGTTCCCCGGTCCGACCCGCACCTTCCACGAGGCGCGCGAGACCTACGGCGACCTCTCTGTGCTCGACACCGACGACTACCTCTACGGACTCACCCCGGGCGTCGAGCACGTCGTCGAGATTGAGCGCGGGGTGCAGCTCTGGTTCGGGCTCGAAGCCATCGGCGCGGCCGACGACAAGGGGATGCGGACCGTCATGACGACGCTCAACGGACAGCTCCGTCCGGTGTTCGTCCGCGACCGCAGCGTGGAGGTCGAAGCACGCCAGGCGGAGAAGGCCGACACCGCGCGGCCGGGCCAGATCGCCGCGCCGTTCTCCGGCGTCGTGACGCTCAAGGTGTCGGTGGGCGACAAGGTGCGTGCGGGCGGCGCCCTCGCGTCGATCGAGGCGATGAAGATGGAGGCCGCGATCACGAGTCCGGTCGAGGGGGTCGTCGAACGGCTCGCGATCGGCGCGACGGCGCAGGTGGAAGCCGGCGACCTTTTGGTCGTCGTCCGGCCCGCGCATTAGCCTGGACCGGGCGCCGGCGAACCGGTGACCCGTAGGGAGTTCCAGAAATGCCTGATCGCGACGATCAGAACCGGGTCGACGGCGAGTCCGACGACATCATCGACGAACCCGTCAGCGTCGATACCACCGGCTTCGACATCCTCGGCACGCCGACCGCACAGGTCGCCGTTGCCCTTCCCGCACACGATGAGGACGACCTCGTCGATGACGACGTGCTGGCCGACGACATCGCGCTCGATGCTGCGGCATCCGCGCCGTCCGCTCGCCCCGACGTCCTCGTCGACGACGTGCACATCGTGCACGAGGACGACATCGAACAGCACGACGACGCCGCGCCGCACGTTGACGCTGTCGCACCGGTCGAGAGCGAGACCCGGGTCGAGCACGCGCACGAGGTCGACGAGGAGATCGCCGAGCCGGTCGATGCGCCCGAGCTGCCGATCGTCGACGACGTCGCACCGGTTTCGGAGCCGGTGCTGTTCCGCCGCCCCGATCTGCCCCCGGCAGAGCCTGCTGCCTCCGCCCGTCCGGCCGAGCCCGCCCCGGCCCGCGCGGCGGAACCGCTCGTGCCTGCGCCGGTCACCCTCGCCGCCCGCCGCGTGGAAGAACGCGACGCCACGCGGGAGACCCCCGATCTGCTCACGGCCGACCGTCTGCTGCAGCGCGACCGCCTGCCGCGCCGCGAACCCGAGGGTTCGTGGCCGCACTTCGTCTACGCGCTGAGCGGCGGCCGCATCCGGCTTGCCGACAGCAAGCGCGCGCGGGATCGCCGTGCCCTCGACGCCCGAATCGCCGCACCGCTCGATGGTGGCGCTCGGTTCGTGGCTGTGCTCTCCCGGAAGGGCGGCGTCGGCAAGACGACCGTCACGGCACTTCTCGGGATGGCCCTGGCCGACGCGCGGGAAGACCGGGTGATCGCCCTCGACGCGAACCCCGACCGCGGCACGCTCGCCGAGCGCGTGGGGCAGCCCAGCGGCAAGACCGTCCGCGACCTGACCGGGTCGCGCACGCGCGTGCACGGCTTCAACGAGATCTCCTCGATCGTCGTTCGCGACGAGACGCGCCTCGACGTCCTGGCGTCGGATGCGGACCCCCACATCTCCGAAGCGTTCGACGACTCCGACTACCGCGACGTCGCGGCCCTCGCGGCGCACTACTACTCCATCGTGCTCACCGACACGGGCACCGGCATCGTGCACTCCGTGATGAACGCGACGCTCGAAGCCTCCGATGCGCTGGTGATCGTCGCGGGTCTCAGCGTCGATGAGGCGCGCCTGGCGTCCGAGACTCTCACCTGGCTCGAGACGAACGGGTATCCCGAGCTCGCGCGTGCCGCGGTCGTCGTGTTGAACACGTCGCGTCCGGGCACGCCGCTCGTGCGTCAGGACGAACTGGAAGAGCACTTCCGTAGTCGCGTCCGCGCCGTCGTGCGGTTGCCCTACGACGCGCGCATCGCGACGGGCAGCGCGATCACGTTCCGTGATCTGCAGCCGGCGACCCGTCAGGCGGCGCGTGAACTCGCCGCTGTGGTCGTGGCGGGCATCGGTTCGGCGCCCGCGGTGGGCGCCGCGTGAGCGTTCGACCCATCCGCCTGTTCGGCGACCCCGTGCTGAAGTCACCGAGTGCGCCGATCGACGCCGTCGACGACGGCATCCGGGCACTCGTCCGAGATCTCGTCGACACGGTCGAGCTGCCGGGACGCGCCGGTGTCGCGGCGCCGCAGATCGGTGTGGGCCTGCGCGCGTTCAGCTACAACATCGACGGTGACATCGGCTACATCCTGAACCCCGTGCTCGTGGAGGTGTCGGGGGAGCCCGAGCTGACCGGTGAGGGGTGTCTTTCGGTGCCCGGTCTCTGGCACGACGTGATGCGGTACCCGCACGCGAAGGCCATCGGCACGGATCTCGACGGGAATGAAGTGGTCCTGGAGGGTGACGGGCTTCTGGCCCAGGCGCTCCAGCACGAGACCGATCACCTGGACGGAAAGCTGTACCTCGACCGGCTCGACCGAGAGCGACGCCGGGTCGCGCTCCGCGAAGTGCGCGAGAGCGACTGGTTCTGAGCGCGAGAAGACCCGCATCCGGAAGACGGATGCGGGCCTTTACTCCGGGTCAGGCGAGGGAGATGTTCGCGGTGTTCTCCGGAACGCTGTAGAGCGCGGCCACGTCGTCGGCGAAGTCGTCCATGATCACGTTGCGCTTGATCGACAGTTTCGGCGTCAGGTGCCCGCTCGCCTCGGTCCATTCCGTGGAGAGGATCGTGAACTTGCGGATCGATTCCGCCCGCGAGACCGTGGCGTTCGCCCGGTCGATGGCCTTCTGCACCTCGGCGCGGACGGCGTCGTCCTTCGCGGCTTCCGCGAGCGACATCGCCGGACGACCGCCGTTGTTCTGCAGCCAGGTGGGCAGCATCTCGGGGTCGAGGGTCACGAGCGCGGAGATGAACGGCTTCTGGTCTCCCACCACAACGACCTGACCCACGATCGGGTTCGCGCGGATCGGGTCCTCGAGCGCGGCCGGGGCGACGTTCTTGCCGCCCGCGGTCACGATGATCTCCTTCTTGCGTCCGGTGATCGTGAGGAACCCGTCGGCATCCAGTGAGCCGATGTCGCCCGTTTTGAACCAATCGCCGTCGAACGCGGCGGCGGTGGCCTCGGGGTTCCGCCAGTACTCCTTGAAGACGTTGATCCCGCGGACCTCGATCTCGCCGTCGTCGGCGAGCCGCAGTCCGACCCCCGGCAGCGACGGACCCACGGTGCCGATCTTCGACTTCGTGGCGAGGTTCACGGTCGCCGGCGCGGTCGTCTCGGTGAGGCCGTAGCCCTCCAGGATGTGCACGCCCAGGCTGTGGAAGAAGTGCCCGAGTCGCGGACCCAGCGGAGCAGAACCCGACACGGCGTACTGGATGCGGCCGCCCATCGCCTCGCGGAGCTTGGAGTACACGAGCCGGTCGAACAGTGCGAACTTCACCCGCATCGCGAGCGGTACCTTCGCGCCCTCCTGCTGGAGACGGGAGTGCTCGATCGCTGTGTGCGCGGCCGCGCGGAAGATCTTGCCTTTGCCGCCGGCCTCGGCCTTCTGCTCGGCGGAGTTGTAGACCTTCTCGAACACGCGGGGCACAGCGAGCAGGAACGTCGGGTGGAAGGAGCCGAGCGCCGCCAGCAGCTGCTTGGTGTCGGGCTGGTGGCCCGTCTTCACCCCGGCGTGGATGTTCAGGATGGAGATGAATCGCGCGAACACGTGCGCCGTGGTGATGAACAGCACGGTGGACGCGCCCTCGACCTCCACCACTTCGTGCAGCGACCGGGCGGAGTTGCGCGACAGCTCGACGAAGTTGCCGTGGGTGAGCACGCATCCCTTCGGCCGCCCGGTGGAACCGGACGTGTAGATGAGCGTGGCGATGTCGGCGGATTTCGCCAGCCCCCGACGGCGCGTGATCTCGTCGTTCGAGACGGAGGCTCCGGCCATGACCAACGCGTCGAGGTCACCCGAGTGCATCTCCCACGCGGTGCGGATGAGGGGCAGGTTCGCTCGAACCTCGCTCAGCCGCTCGGCGTGCTCGGCGGATTCGACCAGCACCGAGACGGCGCCCGAGTCCGACAGGATCCACTCGATCTGGCTCGACGAACTCGTCTCGTAGATCGGCACCATGACGGCTCCGGCGTAGAACAGCGCGAAATCGACGAGCGTCCAGTCGTAGGTCGTGCGGGCGAGGAACCCGATCTTGTCGCCGGGCTCGACGCCGGCCGACACGAAGCCCTTCGCGAGCGAAACGACCTGGCGTTCGAACTCGACGGCGGAGATGTCTCGCCATCCGTCACCGTCGGGCACGGCGAACAGCGGACGATCGGGCGTCGCAGCGACCCGGTCGAACAGCAGGTCGGAGACGTTGGCATCCGGATCGGCAGGGACGATCGCGGGGTTTTCGGATATTACGGCGCTCATTTTCGGCAGCTCCTTCGATACCGTGCGGGTCGCACTTATGAAACGCAAGTCTACGCAGGGGTGACACTGAGTCCCACAGTCCGGGCCCGGTAGGGCCGCCGTGTCCCGACGCAATAGGATTCTGGAGGCTCACGTCGCGGAAGGACACCAGCGTGCTCGCAGTGGGAATCGATATCGGCGGAACCAAGATCGCCGGGGGGATCGTCGACGAATCCGGCACCATGGTGCGCAGCATCCGGGTGCCGACGCCGGTCGATATCGCCGAGATCGAATCCGCCGTCGCCGCCATGGTGACCGATCTCGCCGCGGGGGAGCAGGCCGTCGCCGGCGTCGCCGCCGCGGGATTCATCGACCGCGACCGATCGAAGGTGTACTTCGCCCCGAACATCGCCTGGCGCGATGAGCCGCTGCGCGACCGCCTCGAGGCACTGACCGGGATTCCCGTCCTGATCGAGAATGACGCGAACGCCGCCGGATGGGCCGAATACCGTTACGGCGCAGGCGAGAACCTCAGCGACGTCGTGATGCTCACCCTCGGCACGGGCGTCGGGGGAGCCGTCGTCGTTGACGGCACGCTTCTTCGCGGCGGCCAGGGGAGCGCTGCCGAACTCGGCCACATGCGCGTGATCCCCGATGGCCGTACCTGCGGATGCGGACAGCGCGGCTGCCTCGAGGTCTACGGCTCGGGCCGCGCCCTGCAGCTCGAGGCCCGAGAGATCGCACAGGACGCCGAGTTCGGGATCGGCCAGGCTCTCGCCGAAGCCGCGCGGCGGCCGGAGGGTCTCACCGGTGCCGTGATTTCGCAGCTCGTGCAGGCGGACGATCCGGGTGCGCGAGAAGCCCTCCGCCGGATCGCGGTCGCGGTCGGAACCGCGTGCGGCAGCTTCGCGGCGATCCTCGACCCGCAGCGGTTCGTGATCGGCGGCGGAGTGTCGCAGCTCGGCGAGGTGCTGCTCGCGCCGATGCGCGACGCCTTCGCCGCGGCACTTCCCGCATCCGGTTCCTCACGTCCGATGGCGGATTTCGCCGTCGCCCGGTTGACCAACGACGCGGGGGTGATCGGTGTGGCCGACCTCGCGCGCCGGCGGTACCTCGGGGGGAACTGACCGATGTTCTACTGGCTGATGAAGTACATCGTGATCGGACCGATCGTGAAGGGCGTCTTCCGGCCCTGGATCGTCGGGCGACGTAACATTCCGGCCGAAGGCGCCGCGATCCTCGCGAGCAACCACCTGTCGTTCGCCGATTCGATCTTCCTGCCGCTGATGATCGACCGGCGGATGTCGTTCCTCGCGAAGAGCGACTACTTCACCGGCCGCGGTCTCCGCGGGTGGGCGACCCGTCTGTTCTTCAAGGCGACCGGCCAGATCCCCATCGACCGCTCGGGCGGCAAGGCCTCCGAGGCCTCCCTCAACACGGGCCTGCAGGTGCTCGGACGCGGCGACCTGCTCGGCATCTATCCGGAGGGCACCCGCAGTCCCGACGGCAAGCTGTACCGCGGCCGCACCGGGCTCGCACGCATGGCACTCGAGGCGCGCGTTCCCGTCGTGCCGGTCGTCATGGTCGACACCGACACGGTGATGCCGATCGGTCAGCGCGTCCCGCGTATCGGCCGCGTCGGCATCGTGATCGGCGAGCCGCTCGACTTCTCCCGCTTCGCCGGGATGGAGGGCGACCGCTACGTGCTGCGCTCCGTCACCGACGAGATCATGGTCGCGCTGCAGCGCATCGGGGCGCAGCAGTACGACGACGTCTACGCCTCCACGGTGAAGGATCGGGCGGCCTCGTCACGCGCGCCGGAGGCGGCTCTGCCCTCAGTAGACTGACGGGATGCTCACCTCGCTCGACCCGCTCGATCACTGGCGTTCCCTTCCGATCAAGCAGCAGCCGTCGTGGTCCGATGTCGACGCCGTTTCGGCGGTGTCCGCGGAAATCGCCACGCTTCCCCCGCTCGTCTTCGCCGGTGAAGTCGATCGCCTTCGCGAACGCCTCGCGCGCGCCGCATCCGGTCAGGCGTTCCTCCTCCAGGGCGGCGATTGTGCCGAGACGTTCGCCGGGGCCACCGCTGAACAGATCCGCAACCGCATCAAGACCGTGCTGCAGATGGCCGTCGTCCTGACCTACGGCGCATCCATGCCGGTCGTGAAGATGGGGCGGATGGCGGGACAGTTCGCCAAGCCCCGATCGAGCGACTTCGAGACCCGAGGCGATGTGACGCTGCCCGCCTACCGCGGCGACATCGTCAACGGCTACGACTTCACCGAGGCCTCCCGCCAGCCCGACCCGCAGCGTCTGCTGAAGGGGTACCACACGGCCGCGTCGACGCTGAACCTCGTCCGGGCCTTCACCCAGGGCGGGTTCGCCGACCTCCGCGAGGTGCACAGCTGGAACCGCGGGTTCGCGGCGAACCCGGCGAACCAGCGCTACGAGGGCCTCGCCACCGAGATCGACCGCGCCATCAAGTTCATGGAGGCGGCCGGTGCCGACTTCGACGAGCTGCGTCACGTCGAGTTCTACACGGGCCACGAGGGCCTGCTGATGGACTACGAGCGCCCGATGACGCGTATCGACTCGCGCACGCACACGCCCTACAACACGTCGGCGCACTTCCTCTGGATCGGTGAGCGCACGCGTGACCTCGACGGCGCGCACGTCGACTACTTCTCGAAGATCCGCAACCCCATCGGCGTGAAGCTCGGGCCCACCACCTCCACCGACACGGCGCTCGCGCTGATCGACAAGCTGGACCCTGACCGCGAGCCGGGCCGCTTGACCTTCATCACCCGGATGGGCGCGGGCAAGATCCGCGACGCCCTGCCGCCGCTTCTCGAGGCGGTCAAGGACTCCGGCGCGACTCCGCTATGGGTCACCGACCCGATGCACGGCAACGGGATCACGACGCCCAGCGGATACAAGACGCGGCGCTTCGATGACGTCGTCCACGAGGTACGCGGCTTCTTCGAGGCCCACCGCGCGGTGGGCACGTTCCCCGGCGGCATCCACGTCGAGCTGACGGGCGACGATGTGACGGAGTGCCTCGGCGGATCCGAGCTCATCGATGAGGCCGCTCTCGCCACTCGGTACGAGTCGCTCTGCGACCCCCGCCTGAACCACATGCAGTCGCTCGAACTCGCGTTCCTCGTCGCCGAGGAACTCGAGCAGCTCGAGCGGCACTGAGGCGAACCCGGAGAGGGAGGCGGTCGGCCTCCCTCCTCGGGATCACATCCCGCGGTCGCCGATACCGCCCGCGGGGACGATCTGCCGGATGCGGGCGAGGTCGTCGGCGGTGAGGACCACGTCGGCGGCGGACACGTTCTCGGTGACTCGACCGACGCTCCGTGAACCCGGGATGGGCACGATGTTCTCGCTCTGGGCGAGCAGCCACGCGAGTGCCAGTCCGGCGAGCGTGGTGCCCTTCTCCGATGCCAGCTCGGTGAGACGCGTGACCATCGACACGTTGGCGTCGTAGTTCTCCGGCGCCCACCAGCCGACGCCGCGACGGAAGTCGCCGGCGTCGTAGGCGTCGCGGGGCTGCACGGCTCCGGTGAGGAATCCTCGGGCGAGCGGCGAGTAAGCCACGAGGCCGATTCCGAGCTCGTCGAGGGTGGGGCGCAGCGACTCGGAGTCCCGCGAGAAGATCGAGTACTCGCTCTGCATGACGGAGATCGGGTGCACGGCGTGCGCGCGGCGGATATCGTCCGCATCCGTGTTGGACAGGCCCAGGTACAAGACCTTCCCGGCGGCGACGAGCTCGGCCATCACGCCGATGACGTCCTCTACCGGCACGGGCGGATCGGGGGCGTGCTGGTAGAGGACGTCGATGTGATCCGTCCCGAGGTTCGCGAGGCTCGTGTCGATGACCGCGCGAATATGGTCGGCCGAGGAGTCCCGTCCGAAGTCGTGCGTGAACCCGAACTTGGTGGCGATCGTCACCCGGTCCCGGATGGGGGCGAGCGCGGTGCCGAGGAGCTTCTCGCCGTCGCCCCATCCGTACATCTCGGCGGTATCGAAGTGGGTGACGCCGAGGTCGTGTGCGTGCCGGATGGCGGCGATGGATTGGGTGTCGTCGCTCGGGCCGTAGCCGATGGCGGTTCCCATCGCGCCGTAGGCGATGGCCGACGACTGGAAGCCCTGACGTCCGAGAGTGCGCGTCTGCATGTGATGTCCTTTCGGGGGTGGAGGTGTCACTATACGCCTCATATGGCAGAGTCTGACAGTTGTGTCGCGGTAAGCTCGACCTGTGACCTCACCGACTCGCTCTTCGAACCCGCTGCGCAGTGTCGCGCGCGAATCCGTGCGCGCCCATATCGCGGCGGTCGCGATGGACCTGTTCGCCGAGCGGGGCTTCGACCAGGTCACGGTCGAGGAGATCGCGGATGCGGCAGGCATCTCGGCGCGGAGCTTCCACCGCTACTTCCCCGCGAAGGAGGACGCGGTCATCGGCGATCCGACCCCGTGGGGCGAGTTCCTCCGCGACGACTTCGCGGCGCGGCCGGCGGATGCCCCGATCTGGGCGGCGCTGCACGCGTCGTTCGACGCGCTGCTGGAGACGGGCGGACACCAGGGCGAAGAGCACAAGCGGGGCCTGCGCGTGCTCGATAGCACAGCCTCGCTGCGCGCCCGACACCTCGAGAAGCATCTGCTGTGGGAGGCGATGCTCACTCCGCTGGTCGAAACCCGGTTGACGGGTTCGCAGAAGCCCCTTCGTGCCCGTGTCATCGTCCGGGCGGCGATCGCCTGCTTCGATTCCGCGCTCTCGGCCTGGAGTGCGGCGGATGAGGCGCGGAGCCCCCGGGAGCTGCTCCGGACGGCGTTCGCCCAACTCGACGACACGGAACAGCCGCCCCGCTCGCGCTAGCGGTTACACCCGGCCGATCTGCCCGTCCCGGCCCCGGCCCCGGCGGGTTCGGGGCACGAAATGTCGTTTGGGGCACGATAATCGCGCCCCAAACGCAGAATCGTGCCCCAAACCACAGAGGGGTGGCCAGGTGTCAGCCGGAGACGTTGAAGCGGAGCGAGATCCGCGTGCCGCGTTCGACCATCGCTCCCGCGCCCGGGTCCTGGGCCTCGACCTCGGTCGAGCCATTGGGGAAGAGGTCCCAGGTCGAGAGATAGTCGGCGCTGAAGCCGGCGGCGGAGAGCGTGCTCTTCGCTTCGTCGCGCGTGAGGCCCTCGACATCCGGAACGCGGAAGAGCTCCGGGCCTTCGGAGACGATGAGGGTCACGGTGTCGCCCGGGCGCCAGTCGCCCCCGCCGTCGCGTCCGGCGATGCCGATGACGTTGCCCTTGTCGACGTCGTTCGAGAACTGCGACTGCCGGTCGGCGGAGACGACGAGATCGACCCCCTCGAGGGTTCGCACCGCGTCCTGCACCTTGAGGCCCGACACATCCGGCACCGAGCCGCGGGACACGAGCAGCGAGGCCGTGTCGCCCTCGTAGACGGTGCAGCCGTTGGTGCAGTCGACGGCCTCGCCGGAGGGACGGGCGACGGATGCCGAGACCACCGTGCCGTCGGCCGCGCCGGTGAAGACGTACGCCGGGTCGGACACGGTCACCTTCGCCTGCTGCAGGGTGGCGGTCGCCGCGTCGAGGGTGGTGCCGGTCAGCGGGCCGAGGTCGTGCGGCTGAGGACCGATCGACACGATCACGCGGACGGTCGAGTCCTTGTCCAGCCGATCGCCGCTCCCGGGTTCCGTGCGGATGACGAGACCGGTTTGGACGCTGAGGCTGTACTCCTCGCCCCGTTCGGCGATCAGTGTCTCCGAGAGGAGGGCGGCGCTGGCATCCTCGTAGCTCAGGCCCTCCACCGCCGGGACCGCGACGAGAGAGCCCGGACCCGAGCCGAACCACCATCCGGTTCCGCCCGCGATCGCGGCGAGCAGGATGACGAGAGTGAAGAGCCACCCGCCCTTCGCCGTTCGCCGACGCGCGCGGCGTCGCAGGAGCGTTGCGTTGTCGGTGTCGTCGGCGACCGCCGTCGGCCCGGTCAGCGAGGCCGGCATGGCCCGGGTGAGCTCACCCGAGTCGTATCCCTCTTCGGCGACAGCCGTGCCGACGGCGAGCGTCCGCGCGACCTGTGGTGCGACACCGAGCTCTCGCTCGATGTCGCGCAGGCGCCGCAGCATCTCGTCGGCGTCGACCGGACGGGCATCGGGGGAGCGTTCGGTCGCCCACAGGACGAGCTCGTCGAGTTGCTCGGGCACACCCGGGTTCTTCGCGCTCGGCCGGGGCACGGAATCCGTCGCGTGCTGATAGGCGATCTGCATCGGCTGCTCGCCCTTGTACGGCTGCTCGCCGGTGAGCATCTCGTAGAGCATGATGCCGAGCGCGTAGATGTCGCTGCGCGCATCCGCGCTGCCGCGGGTGACGAGCTCGGGCGCGAGATACGCGATCGTGCCCAGCAGCATCTGGCCGCTCGCGGTGTTCGCGGTCGTCGCGCGGGCCAGGCCGAAGTCGCCGATCTTGATGCGGCCGTCTTCGGCGAGCAGGACGTTCTCCGGCTTGACGTCGCGATGCACGATGCCCGCGCGGTGGGCGGCGGCGAGGCCCGACAGGATCGCGTCCATGATCGTGATCGTCTGCGGGATCGACAGACGTCGATGTTCCTTCATGAGGTCGCGGAGCGTGATGCCGGGCAGGTACTCCATGACCATGTAGGCCATGTCGTGGTCCTGTCCCTGGTCGAACACGTTGACCACGTGCGGGTCCGCGAGGCGCGCCGCGGCGCGTGCTTCCTGGATGAACCGGCTCTGGAAGACCGTGTCGTCGCTCAGATGGCCGTGCATGACCTTCAGCGCCACACGTCGCTCGAGCCGCATATCGGTCGCCACGTACACGGTGGCCATGCCGCCGCGGGCGATCCGCGCGCGCACGCGGTAGCGGCCGTCGACCAAACGGCCGATCAGCGGATCCGCGCGCTGGCCCGTGTTCACGCTCAGAGTCTACGGATGCGGGACTGTGAGCCCGGGCAGCGGCTCGCCCCCAACGCGGGGAATTCCCGGCTCAGCCGAGAACGCTCAACCAGGTTGTCGCCGGCTGCTCCCACTGCGCGTAGCGGTCGGGGTAGGCGGAGATCTGCACCGACTGCGCCGCATCCGCGTACGGCATCGACTCCCAGCCGGGAATGTCGAGCAGCCCCCGCGTGAGCGTTCCGTTCGGATCTCCCGCGCCACCGAAGAAGGCGCGCGTCGCCCGGTCGGGATCGCGGACCTGGTCGGCCGTGCCCCATCCGCTCGCCGGTCGCTGCTGGAACAGTCCCTCCGAGTCGCGGTCGCCCCAGTCGAGGTTGCGGAGCCAGGACTCCTGCATCGCCGTGCCCAGCGCGATGACGATGCCCCGGTCGGACACCCCGAGTTCCCGACCGATCCGGATGATGAGCTGCGCGTTGGCGATCTGCTCGGCGTCCAACTCGAGAACCGGAGCGGCGGCAGCGGGTGCGGGGGCGGCGGCTGCGGCGGGTGCGGACGGCGCCGCCGCGGTCGGGAGGGCGATGGTCTGCCCGGGGTAGATGATCGAGTCCCAGGTGAGACCGTTCGCGGCGAGCACGGCCTGCGCCGTCGTTCCGTTCCGTGCCGCGATGCCGCTGATCGTGTCACCGGCCTGCACGGTGTGCGCGGCCGTCGCGGACGGCGGCGCCGGAGCTGGCGCAGAGACGGGGGCCTGCAGCTGCAGGAGATCGCCCGGGTGGAGCACCGAGTCCCACCCCAGGCCGCTCCAGGCCAGCACATCGGCCGTGCGTAGTCCGTATCGGCCGGCGACGCCGCTCACGGTGTCGCCGGAGACGACCGTGTGGGTCGCCGGGGGAGCGACGGATGCGGGCAGCGCGGTGGGAAGCGGGCGTGCGTCGTGTGAGGCGAGCGTCCGCGGTTCGGCAGCATGACCGATCGCGGGGTGCAGGGCCAGAGCCACACCGCCGGCGAGGGCGGAGAGGCCAAGCGCGGCGGTGCGGGGGCGTACGAGGGCGTGCGAAGACATGGGCGTCCTCCTCATGGTGGATCGTCCTTCCGGGGGTTCGGCCACCCTGACATCGGTCGATAACGGTGTCAACGGATGTGAAGGATGTGACAGATGAGAAAACTGTCATCCGCGGTGCCATGCCCGCGCGTGTCGTTGCGGATCCGCTGCCGCGTGGGGAAGCGGAGCAGCGGGTGAGATAGTTGAGGGGTGACCGGCGACAACGACACCCGAATCCCCACCGACTGGTTGGCCATGCCCGACCTCGTGGAGGCGACCGGCGAATCGCTCAGTCGCGTCCGGAGGTACATCGACGAGGCGTACCTGATCGGCTCGCGTCGCAACGGCCCGTTCCAGGTTCCGGCCATCTTCCTCGTCGACGGAGTGCCGCTGAGCTCGCTGCGCGGAACCATCATCGCGATCCGGGATGCCGGTCTCACCGACGACGAGGCGATCGACTGGCTGCTCGAGCACGACGAGGCGATCGGACAGGCGCCGATCACGTCGTTGCTGCAGGGCCGGAAGAGCGAAGTGCGCCGGGTCGCGCGCACCCTCTGACCCGTCCGGAACGGTGACGGCCCTGCGTCACCGCGCGGGCGGTCAGGCCGATCGGGCCGTGGCCGCGCGCGCGAGGTCGCGGAGTTCGCCCACCGCGGCGTTGCCGAGAGGTGCGCCCGAGAGCGCACGGTCGGCCTGACGGGCGAAATCCGCGATCAACTGCTCGACCCGTTCGAGGGCACCGCTGTCGACGATCGTGCGCTGCAGCGCCTCGATCTGCGCGACCTCGAGCGCGGGATCTCCGATGAGCTCGTCGAGAACGGCGCGGGTGCCCGCGGGCAATGCCTCGCGGGCGTACGCGACGAGCACGGTGCGCTTGCCCTCGCGCAGGTCGTCGCCCGACGGCTTCCCCGTTTCGGCCTCATCGCCGAACACCCCCAGCACGTCATCGCGCAGCTGGAAGGCCATCCCGACCGGATGACCGAAGGCGCTCAGGGTCGACAGCTGTCCCTCGTCCGCCCCCGCCAGCGCCGCGCCGATGCGCAACGGCTGCTCGACGCTGTAGCGCGCCGACTTGAGCGAGGCGACGCGGAGCGCTCGTTCCGCGTGCCGCTCGTCACCCTCGGTGAAGTACGCGGATTCTTCGGCGATGTCGAGGAACTGCCCGACCGTGACGTCGCGCCGCATCCGCGCGTACTCGGTGCGGGCGGATGCCGCCGCCTCCGGCGATGCCCCCCGCAGCCCCGCCTCGAACAGGTCATCGCTCCACGCGACGAGCAGGTCGCCGGCGAGGATCGCCGACGAGCGCCCGAAGGACTCGGCGTCGCCGGCCCACTGCCGGCCGCGGTGGTGCGCCTCGAACGCCCGGTGCGCCGCGGGGCGTCCGCGGCGGGTGTCGGAGTTGTCGATGAGGTCGTCGTGCACGAGCGCGGCGGCGTGGAACACCTCGAGGGATGCCGCGGCGGCGATCACGCTCTCCGGGATCTCGACATCGCGCGATCGAGCCTCGGCGACGGCGCGCCATCCGGTCAGGCAGAAACGCGCGCGGAGGCGTTTTCCGCCCTGTACTGCTCCTGCGGTAGCGGTGACGAAATCGCCCGCATCCGAACCCATCTCCGTCGTATCCCGCGATTGGGATACGAAGAAGTTGTCCAGACGCTGGGAAACCGCCTCGATCGCATCTGACATCCTCGACACGGGCCTAGCCTAGTCAGAGCGCCGACGCGTAGACTTCGGCATAACCGTCACCCAAGGGGGATGAATGCCTCTCTCCGAACAAGAGCAGCGCCTGCTCGATGAGATGGAACGCCATCTCATGAGCAACGACGCCGATGTCGTCAGCGCTCCTCAGGACGGTCGCTCGCTCAGTTACCGAAACATCGTCTACGGCACGATCCTCGTGCTTGCGGGGCTCGGTGGTTTGATCGTCGGCCTGTCCACTCAGCTCATCGTCGTCGGAGTCGTCGGGTTCGTCCTGATGCTCGGTGGAGTCATCCTCGCCGTCACCCCGACGCGATCCGTGCGTGCGCCGGCGTCCGCCGCCCCCGCGACCGGAGCGCCGAAAACTCGGACGAATGCCTCCTTCATGGATCGCATGAACGATCGCTGGGACCGCCGCCAAGAAGGCCGCTGACCCGCACACACCGCTTCTGAAAGCGCCGCCCCCTAGGGGGCGGCGCTTTTTTGCGTGCGCGGGGAGGATCCGCCCAGATCGGCCGACGAATGAGTAGTGAAGTGGAGGGAAGTGGAGTAAAGTGGTGATTACCTCACACGTGGGCCGGACGAAGGAGGGGGGAATGCGCACATGCTGCTGGGAACTCACACCCCCAAGCTCGACGACAAAGGTCGCGTCATCCTCCCGGCCAAGTTCCGTGACGACCTCGGAGACGGCGTCGTGATCACCCGCGGTCAGGACCGCTGCCTCTACGTCTTCAGCGAGGCCGAGTTCGAACGGGTGCACGAGCGCATCCGCGAGGCCCCGCTCAGCAACAAGCAGGCCCGCGACTTCCTGCGCATGTTCCTCTCCGGCGCGAGCGCCGAGAAGCCCGACGGCCAGAACCGCGTGACGATCCCGCCGGCGCTTCGCGCCTACGCCGGACTCGACCGCGAGCTCGTCCTCACGGGTGTCGGCGCGCATGCCGAGATCTGGGACGCCGACGCGTGGAACTCCTACACCGAGACCAACGAATCCGCCTACTCCGAACTGGAGCAGGAGGTGATCCCGGGCCTCTTCTGAGCCCCTCGGTCCTGACTCCCAGCCGCCCCCGCCCTGACGCACTTCCCCCGTGTCAGGTAGGCGAGCGGATGGGGATCAGGACCGAGGGATCCGGCCCCTCATCATGACTCTCCGCGACATTCACACCCCGGTCATGCTCGAGCGCACCGTCGAGCTCCTCGCTCCGGCCCTCCGTGCGCCCGGCGCCGTCTTCGTCGATGCGACCCTCGGCATGGGCGGACACAGCGAGGCGTTCCTCGAGAGATTCCCCGAACTCCACGTGATCGGCCTCGACCGCGACACGGACGCGCTTCGCATCGCGGAGGAGCGCCTGGCGCCCTACGCCGATCGGACCACCTTCGTCCACACGGTCTACGACGGCATCGCGGACGCGGTCGTCGGGGCCGGTGTGCCGCGCGTCGACGGCATCCTCTTCGACCTCGGCGTGTCCTCGCTGCAGCTCGACGAGGCGGACCGCGGGTTCGCCTATGCCAAGGACGCGCCGCTCGACATGCGGATGGACCAGAGCAGCGGCACGACCGCGGCCGACGTGCTCGCCAGCTACTCGGAGGGCGCGTTGCGCCGCATCTTCGAGCGCTACGGCGAAGAGAAGCTCTCCGGACGGTACGCCCGCGCGATCCTCGCGGCGCGCGACGAGGCGCCCATCGAGCGGTCCGGTCGACTCGTGCAGATTCTGGATGCGGCCACCCCCGCCGCGCTGAAGAACGCCGGCCACCCCGCCAAGCGCGTCTTCCAGGCGCTGCGCATCGAAGTGAACGGCGAACTCGCCTCCCTCGACCGGGCGATCCCGGCGGCGCTCGACGTGCTCGCAGTCGGCGGTCGCATGGTCGTGCTCTCGTACCAGTCGCTCGAGGACCGCTTCGTCAAGCGCGAACTCGCCCGCGCCTCCGCATCCACCTCGCCCGCGGGCCTGCCCGTCGAGCTGCCCGAGCACGCGCCCCGCTTCCGGCTCCTCGTCAAGGGCGCCGAACTCGCGGACGACGCCGAACGCGCGCGCAACCCGCGCGCCATCCCCGTGCGCCTGCGCGCGGCCGAACGCATCAGGGAGATCGTATGAGCGTCGCCGCCGCACCCGTGGACTTCGTCTCCGCGATCCCGTTCGAGGAGGAGACCGGACAGCGCGACCCCGGTCGCGGCCTCCGCCCGCTCGAGCAGCCGGTGCGCCGGCGCCGCCCGCGTCTGGCCTACGGCATCCTGGCGGTCGCCGGCGCGATCGCGATCGCGGGCGCACAGATGCTCTTCTCCGTGCTATCCACGCAGAGCTCGTTCGAACTCTCCGCGCTCACCCAGCAGCAGCGGGAGCTCACCTGGCAGAAGCAGATCCTGTACGACGAGGTCGCAGGTCTCAGCTCTCCGCAGTACCTCGCGGCCAATGCGACGGCGCTCGGCATGGTCATCAACGAGTCGCCGAGCTACCTGCGGCTGAGTGACGGAGCCGTGCTCGGCAGCCAGCAGGCATCCGTCTACACGTCGTCGATCGATGCTCTCGGTCGCGGCGCGGTTGCCAACGCCCTGATCGCGCAGACGCCGCTCGTGACCGCCCCGGACGCCACGATCGACGGTGTGCAGGCGCCCGCCGTCGATCCGGCGACGACCGACCCGACCGCGACCGATCCGGCGACACCCCCGGCGCTGACCGACGGACTGCCCACCCCCACGACACACTGAGACCATGACGACGCGAAGCACTCGAAGCCCTCGCCGCCGCACCGTCGTCGCTCTCGCGGTGGTTCTGGCGGTGCTCGTCGTCTTCGTCGTCCGGCTGGTCGACATCCAGGTGGTCAACGCCCGCGAGCACGTCGACGACTCGCTCGCGATGGGCATCGGCGCATCGACCACGCTGTACGGCACGCGCGGGTCGATCGTCGATACGAACGGGCAGACGTTGGCCGGCAGCATCCTGCAGTACGACGCCGAACTCGACCCGAGCAACGTCGGTCCGATCACACGGACGGATGCGACGGGCGCCAAGGTCGAGGTGGACTGGCCGACGCTCGCGGCCGAGATCGGTGCAATCACCGGGCAGACGCCGGAAGACGTGCAGAAGATCGTCGCGGATGCCCTCGCGGTGAACCCCGACTCGCAGTACGCCGAACTCACGAAGGGGCTGTCGACCGAGAAGTACCGCGCGCTGGCAGACCTCGGGATTCCGTACCTCTACATGAAGCAGCATCCCGCGCGGACCTACCCAGACGGTGCCGTCGCCGGCAACCTCGTGGGCTTCGTCGGCAGCGGCGGTGATCCGCTGGAGGGGCTGGAAAGTTCCCAGAATCAGTGCCTGACGTCCACGAACGGCGAACGCATCTACCAGCGCGGCAAGGACGGCGTCGTCATCCCGGGCACCGAGCAGATCACTCCGGCCGTCGACGGCGGTACGCTCTCGCTCACTATCGACCGCGACCTGCAGTGGTACCTGCAGCAGCTGATCGCCGAGCAGACGCAGAACCAGAGCGCGCAGCACGGCCAGATCATGGTTGTCGAGGCGAAGACGGGCAAGATCAAGGCGGCCGCCGAGTATCCGACCGTCGACCCCAACAACGTTTCCGCCACCCCGGAGGCCGACCGCAGCAGCCGCATCTTCCGCGGCGAGTTCGAGCCCGGTTCGACGTTCAAGGCGCTGACCGCGGCGACCGCGATCGACACGGGCGCGGCGACGCCGACGAGCACGGTCACCGCATCCGGACGCGAGACCTTCCCGAACGGCGCGCGCGTGACGGACGCGATCTCGCACGGGCCGACGAACTACACGCTCGCGGGCGTGCTCATCGACTCGTCGAACGTCGGCATCTCGAAGTTCGCCGAGAAGGTTCCGGTCGAGACGCGCTACGACTACCTGCAGCGCTTCGGCATCGGGCAGGTGAGCGGCGTGGGCTTCCCGGGGGAGGCCGACGGCGAGCTCCGGCCGGTGTCCGACTGGGACGACCAGACGTTCTACAACACCTCGTTCGGACAGGGCGTCGCGACGACGCTCCCGCAGCTCATGGGCGCGTACCAGGCGATCGCCAACGACGGCGTGAAGGTGCCGCTCTCGCTCGTGCAGTCCTGCACGCACGCCGACGGCACGGTCGAGACACCGGATGCGGGCGCCTCCACGCAGGTCGTCAGCGCGTCGACGGCCCAGCAGGTGCGCGAGATGCTCGAGAACGTCGCCGTCCAGGGCGGCAACGCGCGAGCGATCGCGATCAACGGCTACCGGCTCGGGATCAAGACAGGTACCGGTGAGATCTCGGAGAACGGCGCCTACAAGAACGGCGTGTACTTCACGACGATGATCGGAATGGCGCCCATCGACGACCCCCAGTACATCGTCGCCGTCACCCTCGATCAACCCACTGCGGTAAGGTCGTCAGCGGCCAACGCGGCCGCCTTCCAGCAGGCGATGACCCAGGTCCTCAAGACCTACCGGGTGATGCCCTCCGACTCGCAGCCCGTACTGCTGCCGAAGACCGGCTGACCGGCCACGCGCCCGCACCAGACATGATCGCACTCACTCTCTCCCACATCACGCACGTGCTCGGCGGCGAACTCCGCCTCGCCGGCACCGACACACCCGAGACCCTCGTCACCGGATCGGTCGACACCGACTCCCGGCAGATCGGTCCGGGCGACATCTTCGTCGCGAAGCCGGGCGACGTGACCGACGGACACGTGTTCGTCGGCACCGCCCGCACCGCGGGCGCGGCTCTCGCGATCGTCGAGCGGCCCGTCGACGAGCAGATCACGCAGATCGTCGTGCCGCACGCGGTGACGGCTCTGGCCGATCTTGCCCGCGACGTCGTCGCGCAGGTACGTGGCGGTGGCGATCTTCGGATCGTCGGCATCACCGGCTCGAACGGCAAGACGACCACGAAGAACCTTCTCGCCCGGATTCTGGAGGACGAGGGGGAGACCGTCGCGCCCCGCGCGTCGTTCAACAACGAAGTGGGTGCGCCGCTCACGATGCTGCGCGTCACGACCGAGACGCGGTTCCTCGTCAGCGAGTTCGGGGCCAGCGCGCCGGGTGCGATCGCGCAGCTCGCCGGTCTCGTCGAGCCCGACCTCGGCGTCGTCCTGATGGTCGGGATGGCCCACGCGGGCGGTTTCGGCGGGATCGAGGGAACCTTCCACGCGAAGTCCGAGCTCGTGAAAGCGCTTCGTCTGGGCGGGCTGGCCGTGCTGAACGCGGATGACCCCCGCGTGGCCGCCATGGCACCGATCGCGGCCGAGCACGGGGCTTCCGTTCGCTGGTTCGGCCTCAGCGCCGACGCCGACGTGCGGGCCAGCGACGTCGAGGTGTCGGCATCCGGAACCCGTTTCGTCCTCACCGTCGGCGAAGAGTCGCTGCCCGTGTCGCTGCGCGTCCTCGGGGCGCACCACGTGATGAACGCCCTAGCGGCGGTCGCTGCGGCGACGGCGCTCGGAGTGTCGATTGCGGACTGCGTGGCCCGGCTCGAGACGGTGGAGATCGCCGAGCGGTGGCGGATGCAGCCCCTCGGGTCGGACCGCATCCGCATCATCAACGACGCGTACAACGCCAGCCCCGACTCCATGACGGCGGCGCTTCGCACCCTCGCCCAGATCACCGGCCCGAGCGAGCGGATGGTGGCCGTCCTCGGCGCGATGAGCGAACTCGGCGAATACGCGGGCGACGAGCACGACCGGATCGGCGAGCTGGCCGTGCGGCTGCGCATCCCGCGCATCGTGGTGATCGGTCAGGACGCCCGTCGCATGTACATCTCAGCCATCTCCGAAGGTTCCTGGAGCGACGAGGCCGTCTTCTTCCCCGATGCCGACCAGGCGTTCGAATACCTGCGCGGCGAGCTGCGGGACGGTGACCGGGTGCTGGTGAAGTCTTCCAACTCGGCCGGCCTCCGGTTCCTGGGCGACCGGTTGGGAGAGCTGTACGCATGAGATCACTCCTCACCGCGGCGGCGATCTCGCTCGCCTTCACCCTGTTCCTGACCCCCGTCATCCTGCGGCTCTTCCGCAAGTGGGGATGGGGTCAGGTCATCCGCACCCCCGATGACGTCCGCAACCCCAATCACGGTGCGAAGCGCGGAACGCCCACGATGGGCGGCGTCATCTTCATCGTCGGTACCCTCGTCGGTTACTTCATCGGGACGTACGCCGGAGGCAGCCCGCCCACCATCTCGGGGCTCCTCGTCATCTGGATGATGATCGGCTTCGGCCTGGTCGGGTTCATCGACGACTACATGAAGGTGCGCCGTCAGAACAGCCTCGGACTGAGCGGCTGGCGGAAGATCGTCGGGCAGGTGCTCGTCGTGGTGCCGTTCGGGATCGTCGCGCTGAACTTCCCGAACGCTGCTCAGCAGACGCCGGCGAGTCCGTACGTTTCACTGTTCCGCGACATCCCGGTGCTCTCGTTCATGGCTCTCGGCGTGGTCGTCGGATGGATTCTCTATCTGGCCTGGATCGCGTTCCTCGGCGTCGCGACCTCGAATTCCGTGAACGTCTCGGACGGCCTCGACGGCCTCGCCGGCGGCGCGGCGATCTTCGTGATCAGCGCCCAGGCCCTGATCTCGTTCTGGCAGTTCAAACAGCCCTGCGACCTCGAAGCGATCGAGCGTGGCCTGCAGGATGCCTGCTATCAGACGCGCGACCCGTTCGACCTGGCGATCATCGCGGCCTCGTTCATCGGCGCGCTCGTCGGTTTCCTCTGGTGGAACGCGCCGAAGGCGAAGGTCTTCATGGGCGACGTCGGGTCGATGTCGATCGGCGGCGTCATCGCCGCGCTCGCGATCCTGACGCGCACCGAGGTGCTGCTCGCCGTCATCGCGGGTGTCTACGTCGTCGCCTCCGGTTCGGTGATCCTGCAGCGCTTCTACTTCAAGCTGACCCGAGGCAAGCGGCTGTTCCTGATGAGTCCGCTCCATCACCACCTCGAGATGCGCGGTTGGCCCGAGATCACGATCGTCGTGCGGATGTGGATCATCGCGGGACTGCTCGCCCTCACCGGCGTCGGACTCTTCTACGTCGAATGGCTCGTGCGCTCATGAGTGCCGAGCGCCTCGACGCGCTGACGAGCTGGCACGCGGACTGGGCCGGGCTCCGGGTGGTCGTGCTCGGCCTCTCGGTGACCGGCTTCTCGGTCGCCGACACGCTCGCCGAGCTCGGCGCCGACGTGCTCGTGGTCAGCGAGCGCGCCGACGAGGAATACGCACGGCTCCTGCCGGTCATCGGTGCGGGCCTGTGGACGGGAGCGCTCGACGCGGTGCCGGCGGAGATCCTCGCGCACCGCCCCGAGCTCGTCATCGCGTCACCGGGCTTCCCCCCGTCGCATCCGGTGATCCGGTGGGCGCAGGATGCCGGGGTCGCGCTCTGGGGCGATATCGAACTCGCCTGGCGGGTGCGCGACAAGGTCGTGCGGCCGGACGGCACGCCAGCCGACTGGGTGCTGATCACGGGTACGAACGGAAAGACCACGACGACGAGCCTCACGGCGACCATGCTCGTCGCCGGTGGCCTGCGTGCGGCACCCGTGGGGAACATCGGCGTGCCCGTGCTCGACGCCATCCGCGACCCGGCGGGATTCGACGTGCTGGTCGTCGAACTCTCCAGCCACCAGCTCTGGTACCTCTCGCTGCAGACCGGCCCCCAGCCACTGTCGCCGCACGCGAGCGTGTGCCTGAACCTCGCGGAGGACCACTACGAATGGCACGGCTCTGCCGGGGCCTACCGCGACGCCAAAGCCGTCGTCTATCAGCACACCCGGGTCGCGTGCGTCTACAACAAGGCCGATGACGCGACCCGCGTGATGGTCGAGGATGCGGATGTGATCGAGGGTGCGCGGGCGATCGGGTTCGATCTCGGTGTGCCCGGGCCGAGCGACCTGGGACTCGTCGACGGCATCCTCGTCGATCGCGCGTTCCTGGACGACCGCCACACGAGCGCCCTGGAGCTCACGACGCTCACCGACCTCCGCGATCGCGGGCTCGGCGCCCCGCACGTCGTCGCGAACATCCTGGCGGCATCCGCTCTCGCCCGTTCGCTCGGGGTGTCGCCCGTCGACATCCGCCGCGCTCTGGCGGAGTTCCGTCTCGACCCGCATCGCATCGAGGTCGTCGCGGTCGCCGAGGGGATCACCTGGGTCGACGACTCGAAGGCCACGAACCCGCACGCCGCGGACTCCTCGCTCGCGGCCTATCCAGGGGCGATCTGGGTCGTGGGCGGACTTCTGAAAGGCGTCGACATCGGCGCGCTCGTTGCCGGACGCGGCAGCCGCGCCAAGGCGGCGATCGTGATCGGAGCGGAGCGTGGCGAGATCCTCGCGGCGTTCTCGCGACACGCGTCCGAGGTGCCCGTGTTCGAAGTCGATGCCACGCAGACTGAGGACGTCATGGCTCAGGTCGTCGAACTGGCGATCGGGATCGCACGTGACGGGGACGTGGTTCTGCTCGCCCCCGCCGCCGCATCCTTCGATCAGTTCGCCTCCTACGCCGACCGCGGCCGGCTCTTCGCGCAGGCGGTGCAGCGACGGATCGGAAGGGATGCGGGTGGTCGACACGACGAGGACCAGACCGGTCCCGCCGGAGCCTGAGCCCGGCTCTCGCCGCGGGCTCGCGGCACGCGTCTCGCTCGGCCGCGTGTTCGCGCCGGTGCCGAGCGAGTTCCTACTGATCGCCTCGACGGCGCTGCTGCTCACCGGTTTCGGGCTCGTGATGATCCTCTCCGCCACGTCGGCGACCGCGGAGGATGCCGGCGGCGGCCCCTACGACGCGGTACTCAAACAGGGCGTCTTCGCGATGATCGGCATCCCGCTGATGTTCCTGGCCTCCCGCATGCCGCTCACGTTCTGGAAGCGCATCGCCTGGCCCGCGCTGATCCTCGCGATCCTGTTCCAGATGCTCGTCTTCACGCCGCTGGGCGTGGAGAACGACGGAAACCAGAACTGGATCCGGATCGCGGGGCTGCAGGCGCAGCCGTCCGAATTCCTGAAGGTCACCCTCGCGCTCTGGCTCGGCTACGTGCTGTACCGCAAGAAGACCCTGCTCGCCGACTGGCGGCACGTCTTCATCCCCGCCGTGCCGGTGGGCATCGCGGTGATCGCGACCGTGATGGCCGGCCACGACCTCGGCACGGCGATGATCCTCGTGCTCATCATGCTCGCCGCGCTGTTCTTCTCCGGCGTGAAGCTCCGCGTCTTCCTGCTCCCCGTCCTCTTGGCGGTCGGTGCGGTGGCCTACTTCGCGATCAACAGTCCCGACCGGATGCGGCGCTTCATGAGCTTCATCAACGAGGACTGTCTGGCCGACTACTACGGCGACTGCTACCAGCCGCTGCACGGCATCTGGGGTCTCGCCGGGGGCGGGATCTTCGGACTGGGCCTGGGCAACTCGAAAGAGAAGTACAGCTGGCTGCCCGCCGCCGCCAACGACTACATCTTCGCGATCGTGGGCGAAGAGCTCGGCCTCATCGGCTGCATCGTCGTGCTGCTCCTGTTCGGCCTCTTCGCGGTCGGCGCGTTCCACATCGTCCGCAAGACCAACGACCCCTTCGTCCGCATCACGGCGGGCGCGATCTCGATCTGGATCGTCGGACAGGCGCTCATGAACGTCGGCGTCGTCCTGCGCCTCCTCCCCGTATTCGGTGTGCCGCTGCCGTTCATGTCGCAGGGGGGCACCTCGCTCATGTCGGTGTTGATCGGATGCGGTGTGCTCCTGTCGTTCGCGCGCACCCTGCCGAGACCGGGCCCCGTCGCTGCCGCCGCTCCGGTGCGTGGCAGAATCACCCGGTGACGACCTATCTTCTCGCCGGCGGGGGAACCGCCGGCCACGTCAACCCGCTGCTCGCGGTGGCCGATGCGCTCCGCGCCCGCGAGCCCGACGCGGCCGTTCTGGTGCTGGGCACGCGTGAGGGGCTCGAAGCGCGACTCGTGCCCGCCCGCGGCTACGAGTTGCTCTTCGTCGACAAAGTGCCCTTCCCGCGTCGCCCGAACCGTGCCGCTGCGAGCTTTCCAGGCCAGTTCCGTCGAGCGATCGCGCAGGTGCGCGCCCACATCCGGGAGCGTCACGTCGACGTGATCGTCGGGTTCGGCGGGTACGCGTCGGCTCCGGCCTACATCGCCGCCGGTCGCGAGCGGGTGCCGTTCGTCGTGCACGAGGCGAACGCCAAGCCCGGACTCGCGAACGTGCTCGGCGCCCGTCGGGCCGCGGCGGTCGGCGTCGCGTTCGCCGGAACGCCGCTCCGTCGCGGCGAGGTCGTCGGAATGCCGCTTCGCCGAGAGATCGTCGATCTCGATCGCGACGCTCTTCGCGCGGAGGCCGCGGAATTCTTCGGGCTCGACGCCGAGAAGCCGACGCTTCTGGTGTTTGGGGGCTCCCTCGGCGCGCTCCGGCTCAACACGGCTCTCGCGGGCTCGTGGGGTGACGTGCGGGCGGCCGGATGGCAGCTCGTCCACATCACGGGGGAGCGGTCGGACCTGACCGATCCCGGGGTCCCCGGATACGCGCTCCGGCGTTACGTCGACCGGATGGATCTCGCCTTCGCGCTGGCGGACGTCATCGTGTCCCGCTCCGGGGCCGCGACCGTGAGCGAGATCAGCGCCCTGGGCATCCCGGCGGTGTACGTGCCGTACGCGGTGGGCAACGGGGAGCAGCGGTTGAACGCCGCGTCCGCCGTCGCCGCCGGAGCGGCCATCATCATCCCCGACGCGGACTTCACCCCCGATCGCGTGCGCGCGGAGATTCTGCCGCTGCTCGCCGATGAGGCCCGGATCGAGCGGATGCGGAGCGCCGCCGCATCCGTCGGCATCCGGCGTGGTGCCGAGAACGTCGTGGACCTGATCTACCGCGCGCTCACGCGCTGACGCGGGCGGCCCGCGGGCGCCGACGGCCCGCGGCGCGGGCGGCCCGCGGGCAGGGGTGGGCGTTCAGTCGCGCGTGGCGTGCAGGGCCGCGGCCAACAGCTCGCGGGCGTCGTCGTCGGTGAGTCCCAGCAGGCGGATGCGGGCGACGAAATCCGCGGCGGCCGCCTGCGCCTGCCGGAGGGCCGGGTCGGCGGCCAGGCTGACGAACGTGCCGGCCCGGCCACGGGTCTCGATCACCCCGGTGCCCTCGAGTTCCCGATACGCCCGAGCGGCCGTGCCGGGCGCGATATCGAGGCGTTCGGCGAGCGCGCGGACGGTGGGGAGTCGCTCGCCGGGTGCCAGAGTGCCCGCCGCGATCGCCGCGATCACTCCGGACCGCAACTGCTCGAACGGCGCGACGGAGCTCGAGGAATCGATACGCAGGGGGAGAGGCGGCATCTGCCCAGTCTGGCGTGCATCGCCGCACGTCACCGGCGCGGCGGCGGCGTCGACGGCATGGGCGTCGCGGCGGACGATCCGCGGATCGGTCTGGGCGCGCCCTCGGCGATCGGCGACGCGAGCGAACCTAGACTTGTCGGGCCATGATCAGACCCGACCT
Source organism: Microbacterium sp. cx-55 (assembly GCF_021117345.1). Classification (NCBI taxonomy): domain Bacteria; kingdom Bacillati; phylum Actinomycetota; class Actinomycetes; order Micrococcales; family Microbacteriaceae; genus Microbacterium; species Microbacterium sp. cx-55. The sequence continues at coordinate 1,368,385 of NZ_CP088261.1, forward strand.
CACCCTCCCCATCCCCGCCTCGATCGACGCGGCGCACTTCATCGGCATCGGGGGGTCCGGAATGTCGGGGCTCGCGCGCATGTTCCTCGCTCGGGGCATCCGCGTGTCGGGGTCGGACCGCGCCGATAGCGCGGTGCTGCGCGAGCTCGCCGCCGCCGGCGCGGACGTCCACATCGGCCACGACGCGGCGCATCTCGGTGACGCCGACACCGTGATCCACACCGGCGCGATCTGGCCCGAGAACCCGGAGTATGTGACGGCGAAGGAGCGCGGCCTCGCCGTGATCCACCGGTCCCAGGCTCTGCACTGGCTGATCGGCGGACGCCGCCTCGTCGCCGTCGCCGGCGCCCACGGCAAGACCACGTCGACCGGCATGGTCGTCACCGCGCTCAAGGCGCTCGGAACCGACCCGAACTTCGTGAACGGCGGGGTCGTCGCGCAGCTCGGAACCTCGAGCGGAACGGGCGCCGACGAGTTGTTCGTGATCGAAGCCGACGAGTCCGACGGCACGTTCCTCCTCTACGACACCTCGATCGCCCTCATCACCAACGTCGACCCCGATCACCTCGATCACTGGGGCTCCGACGACGCGTTCTACGACGGTTTCGCGCGGTTCGCGGATGCGGCCACCGAGGCCGTCGTGATCTCCGCCGACGACCCGGGTGCACGCGAAGTCACCGCGCGCCTCGGCCACCCGAACATCGTGCGCTTCGGCTTCGCCGCGGATGCCGACATCCGCATCACGGACGTCGTCACGGACGGACCGGTGTCGTTCGAGGTCGCGCGCGGCGACGAGCGCGCGCGTGTGCAGCTCGCCGTGCCCGGAGCACACAACGCGGTGAACGCGACGGGAGCGATCGCCGCTCTCGTGACCCTCGGCTTCGCGTTCGCGGACGCCGCGCGCGCCGTCGAGGGGTTCGCGGGCACCGTCCGGCGGTTCGAACTGCACGGCGTCCGTCGCGGGGTGAGCGTCTACGACGACTACGCCCACCATCCGACCGAGGTCGCGGCGGCGCTGTCGGCGGCTCGCACCGTCATCGGAGACGGCCGGTTGATCGCCGTGCACCAGCCGCACACGTACTCGCGCACCCAGCTGATGTCGGGCGAATTCGCCCACGTGCTCGAAGAACTCGCGGATCAGACCGTCGTGCTCGATGTCTACGGTGCCCGCGAAGATCCGATTCCGGGCGTCACGGGTGCTCTCGTCCGCGATGCCTTCGTGGACGAGAGCCGCGTGCGGTTCGTCTCCGACTGGCAGGACGCGGCCGAGTACACCGCGACCATCGCGCGCGAGGGTGACTTCGTCATCACGCTCGGGTGTGGAGACGTGTACCGGATCATCCCGCAGGTGCTGACGGCCCTCGGTGAGTCCGCCGCGCCCGGGAGCCACTGAGACGATGCGCCGACCGTCGCCGCTTCCGCCGCCTGCGGGGGCATCCTCGTCCGGCGGCCGCGACGATTCCGCGCGCCGATCGGTCGAGCGCCGCACCGCCGCGGAAACTGACCGCGGTGACGCCCGGGTGGATTCGCCCGACGCCGACGAACTCTTCGGAGCACCCGGGGCCGCCGAGTCGGACTCCGGTGTCGGTGCCGGGGCTGGCGATGACGCGGGGCTCGACGCGGACGCGCAGATCACGGCGCCGGTCGCGCCGCTCGTGTTCCCACGGACGACGCCCGGCGCGAGCCCCGTCGACCCGGGCACCGATCGCGCCGCGGGCGCGCCGACCGAGGCGGCGCCGGTGGGCATCCGGGACGTCTGGCGCGCCGCCCGCGCGCGGCGCCGTGCGCTGCGCGCCGAGGTGCGCCGATTCACGGTGCGCCAGCGGCGGCGGCGGATGCTGTGGCTCGGTGTCGCCGCATCCCTCGTGATCGTGACGCTGGCAACCGTCGGCGCCGCTTACAGTCCGCTCTTCGCGGTCGAGCAGGTCGAGGTCGTCGGCACTCAGCAACTCGCGGCCGCCGACGTGCAGGAGGCGCTGTCAGGCCAGGTCGGCACCCCGCTCGCCGCGATCGATGAATCTGCGATCAAGTCCGCGCTCGTTCAGTTCCCGCTCGTCGAGTCGTACACGGTCGAGGCGCGCCCGCCACACGAGCTGATCGTGCGGATCGTGGAACGCACGCCGGTCGGCGTGTTCTCGTCGGCGTCGGGCTACACGCTGGTCGATGCCGCCGGAGTTGCACTGTCGACGACCCCGGACGCGCCCGCCGGCTACGCGATCATGAATGTCTCCGGCGGAGTCGGATCGCCCGCCTTCGCGGCCGCCGGCCGGGTGATGCGCACCCTGCCCGCCGATCTCCGTGCGCAGGTGACGGTGGTCACCGCATCCACGCCCGATGACGTGACGCTGACCCTCGGTGCGGCGAATGCGAAGGTGGTGTGGGGGAGCGCGGACGACTCTGCGCAGAAGGCCCGTGTGCTGCAGGCGCTGATGGTCGCGCGCCCCGCCGACACCGTTTCGGAGTACGACGTGTCCTCGCCCGAGGCCGGCGTCGTCCGCTGACCTGCCCCCTCGCGCCCCGCTCCACTCTCGCGCCCCGCTCTCGCGCTCCGCTTTCGCGCTCCGCCTCGCTCCCTGCTCCGCTCTGGCGCGACTTCTGCGCGCTATGGGCTGCTCACGTGTCGCAATCTGTCGTCCACAGCAGCCGATTGCGCCACGTGAGCACCTTCCTGCTGCTGAGCACGCTCGTGCTGCGTTCACGTGTCGCAATCCGCGCGCACGGCAGCCGATTCCGCCATGTGAGCACGTTCCTGCCGCTGAGTACCCTCGTGCTGCGTTCACGTGTCGCAATCCGCGCGCACGGCGGCCGATTGCGCCACGTGAGCACCTTCCTGCTGCTGAGCACCCTCGTGCTGGGCTCACCCTCTTGCTGCGCTCACGTGTCGCAATCTGTCGGGCACGGCGGCCGATTGCGACAGGTGAGCACGTTCGTGCGGCGCTCGCGTGGCGCAATCGGTCGGGCGCGGGCGGGGGCGCGGATGGCGACACGTGAGCACCGGGGGTGCCAATTCGTGCGCGACTTGGGCGACACGCCCAGGATGCGCGGGGTCGGCGGGGTGGCGCCGCATACCTTCAAGTCAGGAATTGTATACCGGGTAATTCTTTAAACTTCTAGCTGAGGTTTAAAGTTCAGCCTCGGTTCCACAGCGGGTTCGGGATGAGACGGAGGCCGGCATGAGCCAGAACCAGAACTACCTTGCGGTTATCAAGGTCGTTGGAGTGGGCGGTGGCGGCGTGAATGCTGTCAACCGCATGATCGAGTTGGGTCTGCGAGGTGTGGAGTTCATCGCGGTGAACACCGACGCGCAGGCTCTTCTCATGAGCGACGCGGACGTCAAGCTCGACGTCGGACGCGAGCTGACCCGCGGACTCGGCGCTGGCGCCGACCCCGAGGTCGGCCGTCGCGCGGCGGAAGACCACGCGGAGGAGATCGAGGAAGCGCTCGCGGGCGCCGACATGGTCTTCGTCACCGCGGGTGAGGGTGGCGGTACCGGAACCGGTGGCGCTCCCGTCGTCGCGCGGATCGCGAAATCGATCGGTGCACTCACGATCGGTGTGGTCACCAAGCCGTTCTCCTTCGAAGGCCGCCGTCGTCAGAGCCAGGCCGAGGCGGGCGTGACCAAGCTGAAAGAAGAGGTCGACACCCTCATCGTGGTGCCGAACGATCGTCTTCTGGAGATCAGCGACCGCGGGATCTCGATGATCGAGGCCTTCGCGACCGCCGACCAGGTGCTGCTCGCCGGTGTTCAGGGAATCACCGATCTGATCACGACGCCCGGTCTGATCAACCTCGACTTCGCCGACGTGAAGTCGGTGATGCAGGGGGCGGGGTCCGCGCTCATGGGCATCGGCTCGGCGCGCGGCGCCGATCGCGCCATCAAGGCCGCCGAGCTCGCGGTCGAGTCGCCCCTTCTGGAAGCCTCGATCGAGGGCGCGCACGGCGTGCTGCTCTCGATCCAGGGTGGCTCCAACCTCGGAATCTTCGAGATCAACGATGCCGCGCAGCTGGTGAAGGAAGCCGCGCACCCGGAGGCCAACATCATCTTCGGTACGGTCATCGACGACACTCTCGGCGACGAGGTGCGCGTCACGGTCATCGCCGCCGGTTTCGACAGCGGAGAGCCGACTCCCCGCCTCGAGCCCGTGCTGCAGGCGCGCCCGGCGGTCAACCCGCTGACCACGCCCGACCCGGCCCCGATCGCCGAGAAGCCTGCGCCGCCCGTGCCCGTCGAGAAGCCGGTGGCCGTGCCGGTCGCGGCGAACGCCGAGCCGACGTCGTACGACTCCGCCTTCGGTGATGACGACCTCGACATCCCGGACTTCCTCAAGTAGGTCCGAGACACCCACTCGGGCGAGCCCGCCGGCCAGGTCGTCGGCGGGCTCGCCCGCACCACATCCCGCCCGTTCCGCCCCGCAGGAGGATCCGTGACCGACGCACCGAGCGCGCCGCTCTCCGAGCGTCTCGCGATGATCGACGAGCGGATCGCCGACGCCGCCCGGGCGGCCGGCCGGAACGCCGATGACATCACCCGCATCGTGGTGACCAAGTTCCACCCCGCGTCGCTCGTCGATGAGCTCTCCGCTCTCGGGGTCGGTGACGTCGGTGAGAATCGCCAGCAGGAACTCTCCGCGAAAGTGGGCGAGGTGCGGCCCGCGGGCCCGCTTCGCTGGCACTTCATCGGTCAGGCGCAGACGAACAAGGCGCGCGCCGTGCGTGCCGCTGCATCCGTCGTCCATACGGTCGACCGTGCCCGGTTGGCGGATGCTCTCGATCGGGCCGCCGAGCCGAGCGACGATCCGCTCGATGTGCTCGTGCAGGTCAACCTCACGGACGACGCGGACCGCGGGGGAGTCTCGCCCGAGGGGCTCGACGCCCTCGCCGCGCACGTCGCCGGATGCCGCACCCTTCGCCTCCGCGGGATCATGGCCGTCGCCCCCCTCGACGAAGAGCCCGCCCGAGCGTTCGCCCGGCTGCACGGCTACGCAGAACGACTGCGCGCGATCGTTCCCGACGCGCGCTGGATCTCTGCCGGAATGACCGGCGATTTCATCGAGGCGATCGACGCAGGCGCGACACACCTGCGGATCGGCTCGGCAATAACGGGTCCGCGCCCCTTGCGCGGATAGCCTCGAACTGACGAGCAGCAAACGGAGGATGCGATGTCGAACCCGCTGAAGAAGACCATGGTGTACCTGGGCCTCGCCGACGAGGAAGAGGTCTACGAGGAGCCGGCTCCCACGCGCGTGCGCAAGAGCGAGCAGGCCGTCGAGAAGGTCGCTGCGCCGATCACGCCGCTGCATCGTCCGGCGGTCGTGCGTCAGCCCGCCGTGGGTGCGGTCACCGAGATCCTCACGGTGCACCCGAAGCAGTACCGCGACGCGCAGATCATCGCGGAGAACTTCCGCGATGGCGTGCCGGTCATCATCAACCTCTCGCAGATGAGCGACGCCGACGCGCGTCGGCTGATCGACTTCGCGAGCGGGCTCTCCCTGGGTCTCTACGGGCGTATCGAGCGCGTGACCAGCAAGGTCTTCCTGCTGTCGCCGGAGAACGTCGCGGTGTCGGGAGACGGAGCGGTCGCTCAGGCCGATCCTGAGGCCGCCCCCTTCACTCAGCCGTAATCGATCGTGGAGATCGTCCGCCTCGTCGCATCGGTAGCGAACGTCCTGCTGTTGATCTACGTGCTGGTGCTGCTCGGGCGCCTGATCCTCGATTACATTCCCATCTTCAACCGTGAGTGGCGTCCCCGTGGCGTGGGACTCGTGGCCGCAGAACTCGTCTACACGGTCACGGACCCGCCCATCAGGCTGCTCCGTCGCTTCATCCCCCCGCTCCGCATCGGGCCGGTCGCGATCGATTTCGCGTTCGCCCTTACGATGCTGATCTGCTTCGTCCTGCTGTCGGTGACGCGGTCCCTCGCGGGCTGATTCGTCCCCGACTATGCTGTTCGAAGCGGCCCGTCCGCGGGCATCCCCCTGATATCGGCATGCCGCCACGCCCCGAAAGAGGAATCATCATGGCATTGACTCCGGATGACGTCGTCACCAAGCAGTTTCAGCACGTTCGCTTCAAAGAGGGTTTCGACCCCGACGAGGTCGACGACTTCCTCGACGAGATCGTCGTCGAGTGGCGCAAGACGATCGCCGAGAACGACGAACTGAAGGCGAAGCTCGCCGCGTTCGAGTCCGGTGACGCGACTCCCGCCGAGGCACCCGCGAAGGCGCCCGAGGTCGAAGAGGTCGTCGTCGAAGAGGCCGTCGTCGAGACGCCCGCCCCGGCTCCTGTGTCGAGTGAGGGCGGCACCGCCCAGACGGCCGGAATCATCGAGCTCGCTCAGCGTCTGCACGACGAGCACGTCGCCGACGGCAAGGCGCAGCGCGACCAGCTCATCTCCGACGCTCAGGCGCAGGCCGCATCCATCGTCGCCGAGGCCGAGGCCAAGGGTCGCGAAGAGATGGCCCGCCTCGACAAGGAGCGCACCGTTCTCGAGAGCCGCATCACCGAGCTCCGTCAGTTCGAGCGCGACTACCGCTCGCAGCTGCGCGGTTTCATCGAGGGCCACCTGCGTGACCTCGAGTCCTCCTCGAGCGGTACCGGCAACACCCCGGTCTCGGCTATCGGCCTCTAGGTCGGCCGTTGACGGCTCGACCCCCTTTGCGGACGGCGGCGGCCGGCGTCATCATCGCCTCTCTGGCGGTGCTGGTGCTGGCCGCCGACCAGTTCGCGAAGTTCCTTGCAATCGCCTTCCTGCCCAGTGAGCAGGCCGTTCCTGTCATCGGGGACGCGTTGGTCTTCTACCTGATCCGCAATCCGGGCGCCGCATTCTCGTTTGGTGAGAGCGTGACCTGGGTCTTCACGATCGCCCTCGCCGCGGTCGCCATCGCCATCGTGATCATGGCGCGGCGTATCCACTCGCGTGCGTGGGCCGTGATCCTCGGACTTCTGCTCGGCGGAGTGCTGGGCAACCTGACCGATCGGCTTCTTCGCGCACCGGGATTCGCCGTCGGTCATGTCGTCGACTTCATCTCGACACCGTGGATGATGCCGGCGATCTACAACGTCGCCGACATGTTCATCGTGACGATGATGATCGGCGTCGCCATCCTCGTGCTGATCGGACTGCGGTTCGACGGCACGCGTGACCGCGCGTCCACTTCGACGGATGCGGATGCCTCCGACGCCCCGCCCGAGGGCGACTCCGACGCAGCCACAGACCCCGCAGTTGTTGATGCGCGCGACCCGCTCTTCCCCGTTGCAGACCCGGATGCGGGCGCCCCGCCGCGTGCGGACGAACCGCGCCGGACCTGACGTGGAATCGCGTTCGCTTCCCGTCCCGGACGGGCTCGAGGGCGTCCGGGTGGATGCCGCCCTCGCGAAGCTGCTGGGGTTCTCCCGCACCTTCGCCGCGGATGTCGCCGATGCCGGCGGGGTGACCCTCGACGGTCGCGGCCTGGGCCGGTCGGATCGGCTCCGCGCGGGCGGGTGGTTGTCGGTCGAATGGACCCCGAAGCGGGAACCGGAGATCGTTCCGCTGGCCGTGCCCGATCTCGGCATCGCCTACGACGACGATGACATCGTCGTCGTCGACAAGCCGGCGGGAGTTGCGGCGCATCCGTCGCTCGGATGGGACGGGCCGACGGTGCTCGGCGCTCTCGCGGCGGCCGGCTTCCGTATCGCGACCACCGGTGCTGCCGAGCGCCAGGGGGTCGTGCATCGGCTCGACGTCGGCACGAGCGGTCTCATGGTGGTGGCGAAGACGGAGTCGGCGTACACCGCGCTCAAGCATGCGTTCAAAGAACGCGAGGTGGAGAAGATCTACCACACGGTGGTGCAGGGGCATCCTGACCCGCTCGCGGGCACGATCGACGCCCCGATCGGGCGCAGCCCCTCGCACTCGTGGAAGTTCGCGGTGCGGCCCGAGGGCAAGGACTCGGTCACCCACTACGAGACGCTCGAGGCGTTCCGCGGCGCTGCGCTGCTCGAGGTGCACCTCGAGACGGGGCGCACACATCAGATCCGCGTGCACATGGCGGCGCACCGCCATCCCTGTGTCGGCGACCCGCTGTATGGGGCCGACCCGACGATCGCGGCCAAGCTCGGCCTGACCCGGCAGTGGCTGCACGCGCATCAGCTGGGTTTCACGCATCCCGCCACGCGTGAGAGCGTCACCTTCACTTCGGCCTACCCGGCCGACCTGGCGCACGCGCTCGAGGTGCTCCGCGGGGACTGAACGCGTCTCGTCGGTTCAGCGTCCGCCCTCGAAGCGGGTCGGTCCGTCTTCGCGCGCCGCGGCGATGCGCGCGCGCATCTCGTCGGAGACGCCCTGCAGGTCATCGAGCGGGTACCAGCCCACCTCGGTCATCTCGCCGTCTGCCGGGTACGGCTCGCCCTCGATCCAACTGCACCCGAAGGTGAGATCGAGGTAGTCGCTCTGGTCGCCGTTCTCGTAGGTGACCCGAGGGATCTGGTGCACCCAGGCCAGGCGATCGACGCGGATGCGGACGCCCGCCTCCTCCTCGGCCTCGCGCACGGCGGCCGTCGCGGGCTCCTCGCCGGGGTCGATGATGCCCGTGATCGGCGTCAGTGCGCCGTTGTCGCTCCGCCGCCCCAGGAGTACCTCGCCGCCTCGGATGATGACGGCGGTCACACCGCTGAGGGGGAGCGGGCGGGTGCCCACGAAGCGGCGCAGGTCGAGGACGAAGTCGGGTGTGGGCATGGCCTCGACGCTAGCGGAGCAGGGGGCGACGCCGCATCCGTCCGCGCCGCCGCACGCGACTCGCCGACCGGGGCGAGTGTCGGAGTCCGAACGTAGACTCGACGAGTGGCAGCCGACTCTTTCGCTCATCTGCACGTGCACAGCGAGTACTCGATGCTCGACGGGGCGGCCCGGATCGGGCCGATGGTGCAAGAGGCCGCGCGTCTCGGGATGCCGGCCATCGCCGTCACCGACCACGGCAACACCTTCGCCGCGTACGAGTTCTACAAGACGGCCAAAGCCGAGGGCATCAACCCGATCATCGGCATCGAGGCCTACGTCACGCCGGGGACGCACCGCTCCGACAAGTCCCGCGTGCGCTGGGGCGGTCCCGAGCAGTCGAGCGACGACGTGTCGGGGTCGGGCGCGTACACGCACATGACCCTGTGGTCGCAGACGAGCGGCGGCATGCACAACCTGTTCCGCCTCTCATCCCGGGCCAGCATCGAGGGCTACTACTTCAAGCCGCGCATGGACCGCGAGCTGCTGCAGACCTATTCCGGTGGCCTCATCGCGACGACCGGATGCCCCTCGGGCGAGGTGCAGACCCGCCTCCGCCTGGGTCAGTACGATGCCGCGCGCGCGGCGGCCGCGGAGTTCCAAGACATCTTCGGCAAAGAGAACTACTTCGCCGAGATCATGGATCACGGGCTGTCCATCGAACGCCGGGTGATGACCGATCTGCTGCGTATTTCGAAGGACCTCGACATTCCGCTGGTCGCGACGAACGACTCGCACTACACGCATCAGCACGACTCGACGAGCCACGCCGCGCTTCTCTGCGTGCAGTCCGGCTCGACCCTCGATGACCCGAAGCGGTTCAAGTTCGACGGCGACGGGTACTACATCAAGTCGCCGGCGGAGATGCGCCAGATCTTCCGTGATCACCCCGAGGCCTGCGACAACACGCTGCTCATCGCCGAGCGGTGCCAGGTCGAGTTCAACACCGAGGCGAACTACATGCCCCGGTTCCCGGTGCCGGATGGCGAGACCGAGGAATCCTGGTTCGTGAAAGAAGTCGAGAAGGGTCTCGAGTTCCGCTACCCGGCGGGGATCCCCGACACCGTCCGCGCGCAGGCCGAGTACGAGACCGGCGTCATCGTGCAGATGGGATTCCCGGGTTACTTCCTGGTCGTCGCCGACTTCATCAACTGGGCCAAAGACAACGGCATCCGCGTCGGGCCGGGGCGTGGTTCCGGTGCCGGTTCGATGGCCGCCTACGCGATGCGCATCACCGACCTCGATCCGCTGCAGCACGGCCTGATCTTCGAGCGGTTCCTGAACCCCGACCGTGTGTCGATGCCCGACTTCGACGTCGACTTCGACGACCGCCGTCGCGGCGAGGTCATCCAGTACGTGACCGAGAAGTACGGCGACGAACGCGTCGCGCAGATCGTCACCTACGGCACGATCAAGGCGAAGCAGGCGCTGAAGGACGCGGGTCGTGTGCTCGGCTTCCCGTTCAGCATGGGCGACAAGCTGACCAAGGCGATGCCCCCCGCGGTGATGGGAAAAGACATGCCGTTGGACGGCATGTTCAACCGCGATCACCCGCGCTACAAAGAGGCATCCGAGTTCCGCACTCTGATCGAGACCGATCCCGAGGCGAAGACCGTGTTCGACACGGCCGTCGGCCTCGAGAACCTGAAGCGGCAGTGGGGCGTTCACGCGGCCGGCGTCATCATGTCCAGCGACCCGCTGATCGACATCATCCCGATCATGCGCCGCGAACAGGACGGCCAGATCGTCACCCAGTTCGACTACCCCGCGTGCGAGTCGCTCGGCCTCATCAAGATGGACTTCCTGGGGCTGCGCAACCTCACGATCATCAACGACGCGGTCGACAACATCGAGGCCAACCGCGGCGAGAAGCTCGTTCTGGAAGACCTCACCCTCGACGATCAGGCCTCGTACGATCTGCTCTCGCGCGGCGACACGCTCGGCGTGTTCCAACTCGACGGCGGGCCGATGCGATCGCTCCTCCGGCTCCTGAAGCCCGACAACTTCGAAGACATCTCGGCGGTCATCGCGCTGTATCGTCCGGGTCCGATGGGCGCCAACTCGCACATCAACTACGCGCTGCGCAAGAACGGCCAGCAAGAGATCACCCCGATCCACCCCGAGTTCAAGGAGTCGCTCGCGGAGATCCTGAACACCAGCTACGGCCTGATCATCTATCAAGAGCAGGTCATGGCGATCGCACAGAAGGTCGCCGGGTTCAGCCTCGGCCAGGCCGACATCCTGCGCCGGGCGATGGGTAAGAAGAAGAAGTCCGAGCTCGACAAGCAGTTCGCCGGGTTCCAGGCCGGTATGCACGCGAACGGCTACTCCGATGAAGCGGTGCAGAAGCTCTGGGAGATCCTGCTGCCGTTCTCCGACTATGCCTTCAACAAGGCGCACTCGGCCGCCTACGGGTTGGTCTCCTACTGGACGGCCTACCTCAAGGCGCACTATCCCGCGGAGTACATGGCGGCGCTCCTGACGAGCGTGGGGGACTCCAAAGACAAGATGGCGGTGTACCTGAACGAGTGCCGCCGGATGGGGATCCGGGTGCTGCCTCCGGACGTGGGGGAGTCCATCCGGTACTTCGCCGCCGTCGGGGAAGACATCCGCTTCGGCCTCGGCGCCGTGCGCAACGTCGGCGCCAACGTCGTCGACGGGATCATCGCCGCGCGTGCCGATGACAGCTTCGTCAGTTTTCACGACTTCCTGACGAAGGTGCCGCTGCACGTCGCCAACAAGCGCACGATGGAATCCTTGATCAAAGCGGGTGCATTCGACTCGCTCGGATCGACCCGTCGGGCGCTCCTCGAGATCCACGAGGACGCGACCGAGGCGGCCGTCGAGACCAAGCGGAAGGCCGCGACTGGCGCGATCGGGTTCGACTTCGACAGCCTCTACGACGAGGCCGAAGAGATCATGCCGGCCAAGGTGCCCGAGCGACCCGAGTGGACCAAGAAAGACAAGCTGGCGTTCGAGCGCGAGATGCTCGGGCTCTACGTGTCCGATCATCCGCTCGCCGGGCTCGAGATCCCGCTCGCGAAGCACGCCTCGATCGGCATCCACGACCTGCTGGCCGCAGAAGACATCGCCGACGGCGATCAGGTGACCGTGGCCGGGCTCGTCACGAGCGTGCAGCACCGGGTGGCGAAGGCGAGCGGCAACCCCTACGGCATGATCACCGTCGAAGACTTCAACGGCGAGATCACCGTGATGTTCATGGGCAAGACCTACACGGAGTTCCAGTCGCAACTCGTCGCGGACTCGATCATGGTCGTCCGCGGGCGGGTATCGCGGCGCGATGACGGCATGAACCTGCACGCGCAGAGCTGTTTCTCGCCCGATCTCGGGGCGGTGGACGCCTCCAGCGACCTCGTGCTCGTCGTTCCCGAGCAGCGGGCGACCCAGTCGGTGGTCGAAGACCTCGCGGCGGTGCTCGCCCGCCACCGCGGTGACACCGAAGTCGTCCTGAAGCTGCACCGCGATGGCATCGCGAAGGTCTTCGAGGTTCCGCATCCGGTGACCGTCAGCGCCGATCTCTTCGGCGACCTGAAGGGACTTCTCGGCCCGAACTGCCTCGGCTGAGCCTGCCATGGTCGCGGTGGCCTGCCGCGATTAGTATCGAACCCGACCTCCCCCCGGCCCGATCGGGCCCGCGCCCGGAAGGATGCGACATGACCGATGACCACACCCCGGCGAACTCCGTGACGGAGTTCGACCCCGATGCCCCCGAGCACGACGCGTCGCACGACGTCTCGGCTCCCCGCGACGACGCCGCTCTGCAAGACGGTGCCGTGCCCGAGACGTCCGCGACAGAGACGGCGGAACCGCCGCAGTACGGGGTCGGACCGTTCTCGATCCGCGAGGTCGTCCTCGCCGGGATCTGGGCGCTCGGGTTCCTCTTCTCCTTCTTCTCGATCTTCTCGCCGGGTTTCGAATCGGTCTGGACGAGCGGGCTCACGTGGGTGCTCACGATCGGCACGCCCACCGTCGCCGTCTTCCTGATCGTGCTCCGTCGCCTGTCGCCGGGCGGCATCCGGCGCGTCGGATCGCTCGGTATCGACCAGTTCGCGTCCGTCGCGTTCTCGGTCTCCGCCGTGCTCTGGCTGCAGATGGTCTGGGCATCCGTCACCTCGCTCGCCGACAACGGCGTCACCCCCTACAGCTGGGTGGTGTGGGTCGAGCTCGTGCTGATGACCGCCGGCGTCGTCTTCACCGTGTTCGCCCCCTTCGTGCCCGGGATCGGTGAGGACTTCCGTTACCGCGCAGAGATCGTCGCGCACCGGAACGCCCGGCCGCTGCGCCCCGTGACCGTACGCCCGGCGGCACCTCGCCCGGTGCGTCAGCCCGCTCCGTCTCCGGCTCCCGCGCCCGCTCCCGAGTACGCGACGGGCGCATACCCGGCCGCGGACAACGCGACGGGCGCTCAGCCGGCGTTCGCCGCGACGCAGGAGAACGCCACGGCCGTGTACGACACGGGCGAGTTCCGCCCCTTCGGCGACGCGTTCGTCGAGACCGGCGCTCAGCAGACCATCGACCCGGATCCCGAGCCCGTCGCCGAGCCCGCCGCGCAGCAGCCGTTCTGGGCGCTCGCTCCGGTCGAACGCGAAGTGCTCGACGAGCGCGGCGCACCGTTGTTCGTCATCGGACCGACAGCGTGGGCGCTCGTGATCGAGGATCGCGGCGAAGTGTTCGTCGTGCGCCACGAGGATGGTCGCATCGGTTACCTGCACGACGTCACGGACGTGACGCGCGGCTGACCCGCGAACCTGCGAACGCGGCGGCCCGGGGCGACCCGGCCGCCGCGTTCCCGTGTGCGCAGCCGGTAGCCTGGACGGATGCTCCGCACCATCGATCTCCGCGGCCGCACGCTCTCTGCGGCCGAGCTGCTGGCCGCCGTTCCGCGGGCCGGCGTCGCCCGCGACACCGCTCTCACGACCGCTGCCGAGATCGTCCGTGATGTCGCGCTTCGCGGCGAGGCCGCCGTACGCGAGCAGGCCGAGCGATTCGACGGTGTGTCGGGTCACGCGATCCGCGTTCCGAGCGTCTATCTCGATGAGGCACTCGACACACTGGATGCCGGTGTCCGTGCGGCGCTCGAAGAAGCGATCACCCGCGTGCGTGCCGCATCCGCCGCCCAGGTACCACCCGCGGTCGTGACCGAGCTCGCCCCCGGTGCCCGCATCACTCAACGCTGGCAGCCGGTGCGCCGCGTCGGGGTATACGTGCCGGGTGGCAAAGCGGTCTACCCGTCGAGCGTGATCATGAACGTCGTGCCCGCCCAGGTGGCGGGCGTCGACGTCGTCGCGCTCGCCTCGCCGCCGCAGCGCGACCAGGACGGTCGCATCCACCCGACGATCCTGGCCGCGGCGCGTCTCCTCGGCATCGACGAGGTCTACGCCATGGGCGGCGCGGGGGCCATCGGTGCCTTCGCCTACGGGATCGATGCGCTCGGCCTCGATCCGGTCGACGTCGTCACGGGCCCCGGCAACAACTTCGTCGCGGCCGCCAAACGGGCCGTCGCCGGTGTGGTCGGCACCGACTCGGAAGCAGGCGCGAGCGAGATCCTCATCGTCGCCGACGAGACCGCCGATGCGGGAATCGTCGCGGCCGACCTGATCAGTCAGGCCGAGCACGACGAGCAGGCGTCGTCCGTTCTCGTCACCACTTCGCCGGAGCTCGCCGACGCGGTGCGCGTCGAACTCGCGGCACGTGTCGCGCGGACGCGCCACTCGGTGCGCGTGACGGCCGCCTTCGACGGGCCGCAGTCGGCGATCGTGCTCGTCGACGACCTCGCGCAGGCGACGGCCTTCAGCAACGCCTACGCACCCGAGCACCTCGAACTTCATCTCGCCGATCCGCGGCCCGAGACTTTCGTGAACGCCGGCGCGGTGTTTGTCGGAGACCAGACGCCCGTGAGTCTCGGCGACTACCTCGCCGGCAGTAACCACGTGCTGCCGACCGGGGGACAGGCGCGGTACGCACCCGGATTGTCTGCCGCCACGTTCCTCCGTCCCCAGCAGGTCATCGAATACGACCGCGCGGCGCTGGCCGAGGTGCGCGACGCGATCGTGACTCTCGCCCAGGCGGAAGCGCTTCCCGCGCACGGCGAGGCCGTCGACGCCCGTTTCGAGAGTTAACCTGTCGCTGCCATGCATTGCCCTTTCTGTCGCCATCCCGATTCCCGTGTCATCGATTCGCGCACGAGCGACGACGGTCTCAGCATCCGTCGTCGTCGTCAGTGCCCCGAATGCGGAGGGCGTTTCTCGACGATCGAGACCGCGAGCCTGAACGTCATCAAGCGTTCGGGGGTGATCGAGCCCTTCAGCCGCGAGAAGGTCATGTCGGGCGTGCGCAAAGCGTGTCAGGGGCGACCGGTCACCGACGCCGACCTGGCCTTCCTCGCGCAGCGCGTCGAAGAGGCCGTGCGGCAGACGGGTTCGTCGCAGATCGACACCAACGAGATCGGGCTGGCCATCCTCGGCCCGCTCCGCGAGCTGGATGAGGTCGCGTTCCTGCGCTTCGCGAGCGTCTACCAGGCCTTCGACTCGCTGGAGGACTTCGAAGCGTCGATCAGCCAGCTGCGGGAGGACCGCGCGCGGCGACTGTCGGCCGAGCCCGCGGACTGACGCGCCGAAGAGCGAGGCCGCACGGCGGTAACCTGGGCAGCGATGTATCCGCTCATGTTCCGCCACGTCCTCTCCCGCATGGACCCGGAGACGGCTCACCACGCCGCCGTCCTCGTGATCCGGATGCTGGCATTCCCGCCGTTCTCCTGGGCGGCCCGCGCCCTCACGAAGCCCGACCCGGCGCTCCGCACCCGCGCCCTCGGGCTCGAGTTCGCGTCTCCGTTCGGTGTCGCGGCCGGGTTCGACAAGAACGGCGTCGCCGCCGCGGGGCTGCACTCCCTCGGGTTCGGCCACGTCGAGGTGGGCACCATCACGGCAGTCCCGCAGGAGGGAAATCCTCGCCCGCGACTGTTCCGCCTCATCCCAGACCGTGCGGTCATCAACCGGATGGGGTTCAACAACGACGGAGCGGCCGCTGCAGTCGTGCGGCTGCAGAAGCTCCGCCGCCGTTCCCGGCGCGCGGTGCTCGGCGTCAACATCGGCAAGAGCCGAGTCGTCGATGTGGCGGACGCGACCGACGACTACGTGCGGAGCACGCGACTGCTCGCGCCGCTCGCGGACTATCTCGTCGTCAACGTGTCGTCGCCCAACACGCCCGGGCTGCGGGGGCTGCAGGCGATCGAGACGCTTCGCCCGCTGCTGGAGGCGGTGCACGCGGCATCCGGATCCACTCCGCTCCTCGTGAAGTTCGCCCCCGACCTCGAGGACGATGAAATCCGAGCCGTCGCGCGTTTGGCCGTCGAGCTGGGGCTGGCCGGAGTCATCGCGACGAACACCACGATCTCCCGCGCGGGACTCCGCACCTCCGACGCCGTCGTCGAGGCCGCAGGCGCGGGCGGTCTCTCCGGGGCGCCGCTCAAGGGACGAGCCCTCGAGGCGCTCCGTCTGGTGCGAGCCGTCGTCCCGGCCGAGTTCTGCGTGATCTCCGCCGGCGGTGTCGAGACGAGCACCGACGTGCAGGAGCGACTCGCCGCCGGCGCGACGCTCGTGCAGGGGTACACGGCACTCCTCTACCGCGGCCCGCTCTGGGCGCGTCAGATCAACCGCGGCCTCGCCGCCGCATCCGCCCGGCGCTGAAAAAACCGCGAGACCGCAGTCCTTCGGCGAGACAGTGGCTCGAAGCCGATGTCTCGCCGCGAAATTGCAGTCTCGCGGGTATGGGCGATGGGGGCGCGTGCGCTCAGGCGGGGCGCTGGCCGCGCTTCACC
This sequence comes from Microbacterium sp. cx-55, assembly GCF_021117345.1. Taxonomy (NCBI): domain Bacteria; kingdom Bacillati; phylum Actinomycetota; class Actinomycetes; order Micrococcales; family Microbacteriaceae; genus Microbacterium; species Microbacterium sp. cx-55. The sequence continues at coordinate 1,384,977 of NZ_CP088261.1, forward strand.
TGCGCCTTGGGCTCGCGCATGAAGCGCATCTGCACCGTGCGCATCGCGCCGTACCAGCCGAGCCCGCGTTCGACGCGGTCCTCGCCGAACTTGGCGCGGGTCGCCTTCTTCACGCGGAACGACGTGAGCACCATGTCGAGCACCGCGACGACGATAAAGACCCAGAGCAGCACGTACGAGTAGAACTGCAGGAACGGGATGTTGACGAACATCAGCAGTAGCACGACGACCATCACGGGCATCACCATCTCGGCGATGTGCCAGCGCGAGTCGACGTAGTCACGGACGAAGCGCCGCTGCGGCCCCTTGTCGCGCGGCTGCATGTAGCGCTCGTCGCCGGCGGCCCGACCGATCCGCGCCTTCTCGCGCTGGGCAGCGAGCTCGGCGCGGGCGCGCGCCTTCGCCTCTTTGGTGTCGGCGACCAGGGGACGCTTGCGTGCGGCTTCCTGCTCGGCGCGGCTGGGCGTCGGGCGCCCCTTGCCGCTCGCGGAAGTAGGCTCGGCGTCGAGCGGAGCGGAGTCAGCGGTGATCTTGGCCACGGGAGTTCCCTCGGGAAGCGGATGGGGGTTCGACTTAAGATTACCCGCATGACCTCGGAGACACCCCGAAATTCCGCCGTGCATGATTCTGTCGCCGCCGGCATCCCCACCGCGCTGGCCGATCTCGGTGCGCTGGTGCGCATTCCCTCGATCGCCTGGCCGGCGTTCGATCAGACCGCCCTGGAGCGGAGCGCCGATGCGGTCGCCGCGCTGGCGACGAGTACGGGCGTGTTCGATCGGGTCGACGTCACGCGGTCTCGGATCCCGGGGACGGACGAGTTCGGGCAGCCCGCCGTGCTCGCGACGCGCGCCGCACGGAACGGGCGACCGACCGTGCTCCTCTACGCGCACCACGATGTGCAGCCGACCGGCGACGACGACCTGTGGGAGACCCCGCCTTTCGAACCGACCGTGCGGGAGGGCCGGCTCTACGGGCGCGGCGCCGCCGACGACAAAGCCGGCGTCATGGTGCACATCGCCGCGTTGCGCGCGCTGAAGGAGATCGCCGGCGACGACCTCTCCCTGGGCGTCGCCCTGTTCATCGAGGGCGAGGAGGAGTACGGGTCCCGTTCCTTCGGACAGTTCCTGAGCGACAACGCGGACGCCCTCCGCAGCGACGTCATCGTGGTGGCCGACTCGGGGAACTGGGATGCGGAGACCCCCGCGCTGACGGTCTCGCTCCGCGGCAACGCGCGATTCACGCTCACCGTGCGGACGCTGGATCACGCGTCGCACTCGGGCATGTTCGGGGGAGCGGTGCCGGATGCGTTCATGGCCACCGTGAAGCTGCTCGCGACCCTGTGGGACGACGACGGCGCGGTCGCTGTCGACGGGTTGCTCGAGCGGGACGCGGAAACGCCCCCGTACGACGAGGCCACGCTCCGCGACGAGGCGGGACTTCCCGACGGCGTGTCGCCGGTCGGGCGAGGTTCGATCCTCAGCCGGATCTGGAACAAGCCGTCGATCACCATCACCGGCATCGACGCGACGAGTGTGGAAGCGGCCTCCAACACGCTCGCTCCGGAGATATCCGTCGTGATCTCGGCGCGGGTCGCTCCGGGCCAGCGCGCCGAGCAGGCGTACGCGGCGATCGAGACGCACCTGCGCGCGCACGCGCCGTTCGGGGCGCAGCTCACGTTCACGGATGTGGACTGCGGTGACCCGTTCCTCGTCGACACCAGCGGATGGGCGGTCGAGGCAGCGCGTGCCGCGCTCAGCGTCGGTTACGGCGTAGACGCGGTCGACGTCGGCATCGGCGGGTCGATCCCGTTCATCGCCGACCTGATCGAGCAGTTTCCGGGCGCACAGATCCTGGTGACCGGCATCGAGGACCCGCACACGCGCGCGCACAGCCCGAACGAGTCGCTCCATCTCGCGACGTTCCGCCGCGCCGTGCTGTCCGAAGCGCTGCTGCTCGAGAACCTGGACTCGCGAACGATCTGAGGATCACCGGCGCCCAGGCCCGAGACGCGTCGTAGAATCGAGAAGTCCCGCGTCGTGCGGGCCCGCACCGAAGGAGAGTCATGACCGACACCGCACTGTCGACCGACCAGGCCACCCAGCCCCACGGTGTGGCGCTCAGCGATGCCGCCGCCGACAAGGTCAAGAACTTGCTCGAGCAGGAGGGCCGTGACGATCTGCGTCTGCGCGTCGCCGTCCAGCCCGGCGGATGCAGCGGCCTGATCTACCAGCTCTACTTCGACGAGCGTTACCTCGATGGCGACCAGACGGTCGATTTCGGTGGCGTCGAGGTCATCGTCGACGACATGAGCGTTCCGTACCTGGATGGCGCGACGATCGATTTCAAGGACACGATCTCCGAGCAGGGGTTCACGATCGACAACCCCAATGCTTCGGGCTCCTGCGCCTGCGGCGACAGTTTCCACTGACCTGCAATTCAGTTCGCGCAATCGGCGCGGTCGGCCCCGGAATTCCGCGGTTCGGCCGCGCCGATTGGCATATGCAGCCTGGACGGATGGCCTGAATAGGGTGAGACCTTGCCCTAGACTGAAGGAAGCTTCATCCGCAATCTGAAAGGTGCGCCGTGCCCTCGAAACGTCGTATCCGCTGGGCCGTTCTCCCCTTGGGGATCGCGTCGGCTGTCATCCTCGCCGGATGCAGCACGTCCGAGCTGCACGGCTTCCTTCCCGGCTTCGTCGAGGACGGTACTCCCACCACGAACCGCACCGACATGGTCGCGGGTCTCTGGGTCAACTCCTGGATCGTGCTGCTCGCGGTCGGAATCGTCACCTGGGGCCTGATGCTCTGGGCGATGATCGCCTACCGCCGCCGCAAGGGTCAGACCGGGCTGCCCGTGCAGCTGCGTTACAACATGCCGATCGAGATCTTCTACACGGTCGTGCCGTTGATCCTGGTGGTCGGCTTCTTCGCCTTCACGGCGCGCGACCAGACGATCCTCGAGACCCAGTACGACGACCCCGACGTGTCGATCACGGCGATCGGCAAGCAGTGGGCCTGGGACTTCCAGTACGGCAACGACGACACCCCGAGCGACGAGCCGGTCTGGTCCATGGGTATCCAGGCCCAGACCGATGCCGCGGGCAACGTCGACCAGGCGCAGCTGCCGACCCTCTACCTCCCCGTCGACAAGAGCGTCAAGATCCAGCTCGAATCGCGCGATGTCATCCACTCCTTCTGGATCGTGGACTTCCTCTACAAGAAGGACATGTACATCGGGCGGGACAACTTCTGGTCCTTCACGCCGACCCGTGAGGGAACCTACGCCGGCAAGTGCGCCGAGCTCTGCGGCGAGTACCACTCCGCCATGCTCTTCAACGTGAAGGTCGTCAGCGAGGACGAGTACGAGCAGTACCTCGACTCCCTCCGCGACAAGGGGCAGACGGGCGACATCCAGGACGCCTACGACCGGCTCGGGAACAACCCGGGCACCGGCGGCACGAACGCCGAGGGAGACGAGTAATCATGGCGACGACGCTTCCGCTCCAGGAGAAGGGCTCGTCCCGACCGACGACGCTGCCCCCTCGTCAGGCCGCCCTGCTCAGCGCCACGCGCGTCGAGCAGAAGGGCAACATCATCGTCAAGTGGATCACCTCCACTGACCACAAGACGATCGGGTACATGTACCTGATCGCGTCGTTCCTGTTCTTCCTGCTCGGCGGCGTGATGGCACTCATCATCCGTGCCGAGCTGTTCGAACCCGGGATGCAGATCGTTCCCACGAAAGAGCAGTACAACCAGCTCTTTACGATGCACGGCACGATCATGCTGCTCATGTTCGCGACGCCGCTGTTCGCCGGATTCGCCAACGCGATCCTTCCGCTGCAGATCGGTGCTCCCGACGTCGCGTTCCCGCGTCTGAACGCATTCGCCTTCTGGCTCTTCCTCTTCGGCTCGACCATCGCGGTCGCCGGCTTCCTGACCCCCGCGGGCGCGGCATCCTTCGGGTGGTTCGCGTATCAACCGTTGGCCAGTGCGTCGTTCACACCCGGCGCCGGAGGCAATCTCTGGATGCTGGGCCTCGGCATCAGCGGTTTCGGCACGATTCTCGGCGCGGTGAACTTCATCACCACGATCATCACGATGCGTGCCCCCGGCATGACCATGTGGCGGATGCCGATCTTCTCCTGGAACACGCTGGTCACCAGCATCCTGGTGCTGCTCGCGTTCCCGATCCTGGCCGCAGCGATCTTCGCGGCCGCCGCCGACCGCGTGCTCGGTGCGCACATCTACGACCCGCAGAACGGTGGCGTGCTCCTCTGGCAGCACCTGTTCTGGTTCTTCGGTCACCCCGAGGTCTACATCATCGCTCTGCCGTTCTTCGGCATCGTGTCGGAGATCTTCCCGGTGTTCAGCCGGAAGCCGATCTTCGGATACAAGACGCTGATCTACGCCACGATTGCCATCGCCGTGCTGTCGGTCGCCGTCTGGGCGCACCACATGTACGTCACGGGTGGGGTGCTGCTGCCGTTCTTCGCTTTCATGACGATGTTGATCGCGGTCCCCACGGGCGTGAAGATCTTCAACTGGATCGGCACCCTCTGGCGAGGCTCCGTGACGTATGAAACGCCGATGGTGTTCGCGCTCGGCTTCCTCGTGACCTTCGTCTTCGGTGGTTTGACCGGCATCATCCTGGCGTCGCCGCCGCTCGACTTCCACCTGTCGGACTCGTACTTCGTCGTCGCGCACTTCCACTACGTCGTCTTCGGTACCGTCGTGTTCGCGATGTTCGCCGGGTTCTACTTCTGGTGGCCCAAGTGGACCGGCAAGATGCTCAACGAGCGCATCGGCTACATCCACTTCTGGACGCTGTTCATCGGCTTCCACATGACCTTCCTCATCCAGCACTGGCTGGGCGTCGATGGCATGGTGCGTCGCTACGCGGACTACTCGGCCGCCGACGGCTGGACCTGGCAGAACCAGGTGTCGACCATCGGCTCGATGATCCTCGCCGCATCCGTGATCCCGTTCCTCTTCAACGTGTGGATCACGGCCCGGAAGGCCCCCTCCGTCACGGTCAACGACCCCTGGGGATACGGTGCATCGCTCGAGTGGGCGACGTCGTGCCCGCCGCCGCGTCACAACTTCACGTCCATCCCGCGCATCCGCAGCGAACGCCCCGCGTTCGATCTGAACCACCCCGAAGCGGCCGTGCCGGTCGGCGTGGGTCCGGCGAAGGATGCCCCCGATGCCCCGGTTGTCGACACGGCCGAGGGAGAGGTCAAGTAACGTGCGCACGAACACCACGATCTGGTGGATCCTGGTCGGCTTCTTCGTCTTCATCGATGTCGTGTACATCGGATGGAGCGTGCTGGCGCATCCCGAGATTCAGCCCTGGTACAAGGCGATCGAGTGGGTGGGTTCGATCGCGCTGCTGTTCGGTGCGCTGATGGCCGCCATGATCGGCTTCTACACTCAGCGCGTCTACATGGCGCAGGGCGGGGAGCTTCCCGAGGACACCCTCACTGCCGACATCGACGATGGCGACCCGGAGCTCGGCGAGTTCAGCCCGTGGTCCTGGTGGCCCATCGTGCTCGCCGCCTCTGCCGCCATCGCCGCGATCGGCCTCGCGGTCGGTACGTGGATGGTGCCCATCGGATTCGCGGTCTTCGCCATTGCCATCGTCGGCTGGGTGTTCGAGTACTACCGCGGGTATTTCGCGCGCTGATCCGTGTCGATCCGGTTGAATCCGGCCGTCGTCTCCGACATCGGCCCCCATCGTGCCTCCAATCAGGACGCAGCGTTCACCGCGTCCTGGGGAGCCGCGGTTGCCGACGGCGTCGGTGGCGGTCCGTCGGGCGACCTCGCCTCGGCCGCGCTCGTCCATCGGCTGGTGCCCGGCCCGATGCGGATCACCGAGCCGGAGGAGTTGCTCGCCCGCATCCGTGAGGCGAACTGGGACCTGCGCGCACACGTGCGCCGCGACCCCAGCCTGCAGGGAATGGCGACGACGTTCACCGGGATCTTCGTGACGCCCGATGACCGACTTCTCCTCGCGCACACGGGGGACTCGCGCGCCTACGTTCTGCGCCACGCCCAGCTGCTGCGGCAGACGCGCGACGACTCCTACGTGCAGGCGCTGGTCGACAGTGGGTTGCTCGCTCCGGAGGCTGCCGCATCCCACCCGCGTCGCAACATCATCACCGCGTCGCTCGGCGGCGGGGAAGAGGATGTCGTCTCCGTCGCAGAGCGGGAGGCCGTGGTGGGGGATCGCTGGCTGCTGTGCAGCGATGGAGTGAGCGACTACCTCGATGATGAAGAGATCGGGCTCACGCTCCTCCGTCACCGCGACGTCGGGTCCGCCGCTGAGGCGCTTGTCGCCCTGGCTCTCGACAGTGGCTCTCGCGACAACGTGACCGCGGTCATCTGCGACGTGGTCGACGGCCTTGCCGATCTGCACGAACGAGCCGCGTTCGCCGGTTCGGCCGCGGAGCGGTTCCAGGAGCAGCTCGACGTCATCGCCTGACTCCTTCGGGTCAGGCCTTGTCCCGCACGACCATGACGAGCGGGTCGAAGGTGCGTGGGAGTTCTCCCCGGTCGTTCTCGGTGGGCTGGCCCTCGCGCGCCCAGTACTCGAACCCTCCGATCATCTCGCGCACCGGGTAGCCCAGGAGTGCGAACTCGCGGGCGCCCTTCGCGCCGGCGTTGCATCCCGGGCTCCAGCAGTAGACGACCACGGCGGTACCGGCGGGGATCTCGACGGGCGCCCGCTCCGCGATCTGCCGATACGGCATGTGTATGGCACCGGCGACTCGACCCTGAGCCCACGCCTCATCGCCGCGTACGTCGATGAGCACGACATGCTCACCGTTCTTCTGAGCCGCGTACACGTCGGAGGGGTCGGTCTCGTGGGTGAGTTTCGTCGAGAAGAAGTCGAGGGCGTCGGTCATCGTCCGAGCCTAGGCCGGGCGTACCGCCGCCGACCCTGATCAGGCAGACGCCCGTCGGCGGATTCCTGCCGGATCAGGCCAAGAGCCCGCCGATCGAAACGGGGCTGTCGGCGATGTTGCCCACGATTCCCCGGATGACGTTCTCGCCGGTCTCACGCCGCAGGCCGTCGTACCAGGCCTCGGTCACGTCGGGCTCGAAACCGTGCGTCTCCGCGGCGCGCTTGCGGGCGCGCAGAACCAGATCGGCCGCGCGCTGCGTGCGGGCGTGCTCGTAGCGGCGCAGGGTGTCTTCGATGCCGAGTGAGGTGGTGGCGAAGAGCAGGCCGAGCACGTAGCTGTCCTCGAGCGCCGAACACGCTCCCTGACCGATGTCGGGGGCCGTGTTATGCGCGGAGTCGCCCAGCAGGACCACACGACCGCGCGTCCAGGTGTGGAACGGGTCGACGTCCCAGATCTCGACCCGGTTGAAGGATGTCGCCGGATCGATCGAATCGAGAAGTGTCTGCACGCCCGGGGCCCAGCCGGCGAACGCCTCGCGCAGGGGTGCGATCCCGGTGGAACGGTCGTAGGGGATGCCGGACGGCTGGGGTACGTCGCAGAAGAAGTAGAAGCGATCGCCGGCGACGGGCATGACCGAGACGCGCTTTCCTTCCGCGACGTACGTGGTCCACTGGTCGACCGGTCCGACGCGCGTGTCGATCGGGACGAGCCCGTTGAAGTTCGTGTAGCCGGAGTAGCGGCGTTCGGTCGGAGTGCCTCGGACGTAGTCGCGTGTCAGCGACCGCGCGCCATCCGCGCCGATGACGAGATCCGCCGTCGCCGTCTCACCGTTCTCGAAGGTCACGGTCACCTCGTCGTCGGTCTGCGAGATCGACTGCATCCGCATCCCGAGATGGATGCGGTCGGCACCGACGGTGTCCATCAGGAGGCCCTGCAGATCGGCGCGGGCGACGGGGTAGGAGCGTTGACCGGTCTGATCGGTGACCGGGTCGAGGCTGAACCGGCACATCGTGTCGCCGGTGTGGCCGTCGACGTAGGCCATGGTGTCGAGGTGGCCGCCGAGCGCCGCGACCTCGTCGCGCAGACCCAGCCAGTTCAGGACCTTGACGCCGTTCGGCCACAGTGAGAGGGCTGCGCCCACCGGACGGTTCTCACGGATCTGGTCGTAGATGCGCACATCGTGGCCGAGTCGCTGCAGGGCGATGCCCGCGCTCGTTCCGCCGATACCTGCGCCGATGATGATGACTCGCACTCCGTTACCGTAACCGGGCGCTGTCACGGCGATGTTACAACCACCAACATCGCACGCTACGGAAATGACGAATGCCCCGGCGGTCTGCCGGGGCATTCGGTGTCACAGCCTCAGCTGCGCGGTTCGTCGTCCTTCGGAGCGTTCAGCTCTTCGAGACGCTTCGGTGACGGGAACTCGACCTCGGCCTTGTCGTGCAGCGAGATGGTCGGGCGACCCTCCTTCTCCGCGCGTTCCGTCGCGCCAGCGATCTCGGCGTCTTCCTCGGAGTCGATGTGATCGAGCGTGTGATGCTGGTGAGCGACCGCGGCATCGAGCTCGGCCTGCGTCAGCGGTACGAGACGGTCCTCGAAGAACCAGCGCGAGATCGACGCGCGGAGGTTCTCGTGCCACGGGATGCGCCCCTGGGCGTTCGGACGAACCACGAGAGGCTCGTTCACCTCGTTGTCGACCAGCTTCCAGCGCTCGTACTCGTCGACGGGCTGGTGCACCTCGATGTACTCGCCGCCGGGGAGGCGGACGATGCGACCGGACTCGTAACCGTGCAGAGCGATCTCACGATCCTTCTTCTGCAGCGCGAGAGCCATCCGCTTCGTGACGAAGTAGGCGATGATCGGGCCGATGATCAGGAGCGCCTGCAGCGTGTGGATCACTCCCTCCATCGTCACCCAGAAGTGCGTGGCGATGATGTCGGAGGATGCCGCTGCCCACAGGACCGCGTAGAACGTCACGCCAGCGGCGCCGATCGCCGTGCGGGTGGCCGCGTTGCGCGGACGCTGAGCGATGTGGTGCTCCCGCTTGTCGCCCGTGACCCACGCTTCGATGAACGGGTAGATCAGCACGAGGACGATGAACAGGCCGAGGACTGCCAGCGGCAGGATGATGTTCCACGACCAGGTGTGGTCGAGGAAGACGGTCTCCAGGTGCGGCGGAACGAGGCGCAGCGCACCATCCGCGAATCCGATGTACCAGTCCGGCTGGGTACCGGCCGACACCGGGGAGGGGTCGTACGGTCCGTAGTTCCAGATGGGGTTGATCGTCACGAGCGACGCGATCAGCACGATCACACCGAACGTGATGAAGAAGAAGCCACCCATCTTCGACATGTAGACGGGCATCATCGGGTAGCCCACGACGTTGCTGTTCGTGCGGGCGGGACCGGCGAACTGCGTGTGCTTGTTGATGATCATCAGGATGAGGTGCAGCGCCAGGAGCGCGACGAGGATCGCCGGAAGCAGCAGGATATGCAGCGTGTAGAGGCGGCCGACGATGTCGGTTCCGGGGAACTCTCCGCCGAAGAGGAGGAACGAGATCCAGGTGCCGACGATCGGGATGCCCTTGACCATGCCGTCGATGATGCGGAGGCCGTTACCCGAGAGCAGGTCGTCGGGGAGGGAGTACCCGGTGAAGCCCTCGGCCATCGCCAGGATGAAGAGGATGAAGCCGATGACCCAGTTGAGCTCGCGCGGCTTGCGGAAAGCACCCGTGAAGAACACGCGGAGCATGTGCACGCCGATGCCCGCCACGAAGACGAGGGCGGCCCAGTGGTGGATCTGGCGAACCAGCAGACCACCGCGGACGTCGAAGGAGATGTGCAGGCTCGACTCGAGCGCCGCAGACATCTCGATGCCGCGCATGGGCTCGTACGCACCGAAGTAGTGCGTCTCGACCATGGATGCCTGGAAGAAGAACGTGAGGAACGTGCCCGAGAGCAGCACGACAACGAACGCCCACAGGGCAATCTCACCGAGCATGAACGACCAGTGGTCGGGGAAGATCTTGCGACCCAGCTCTTTCACGAGCCCCGAAAGGCTGGTGCGCTCGTCGAGATAGTTCGCCGCAGCGCCGACGAAACGGCCGCCGAGCGGCTTACCGTCGCGACCCGCGGGGGGAGCCGTCGTCACGCCCGAGGCAGGCTCGGTCGTGACGTTCTCCGTGGGGTGGGTGACGGTACTCAATGACGCTCCCAGAAGCTCGGGCCGACGGGTTCGGTGAAGTCGCTGCGTGCGACGAGGTAGCCCTCGGCGTCGACCGTGATCGGCAGCTGGGGAAGGGGACGCGCGGCCGGGCCGAAGATGACCTTGGCGCCGTCGGCGACGTCGAACTGCGACTGGTGGCACGGGCACAGCAGGTGGTGGGTCTGCTGCTCGTAGAGCGCCACCGGGCAACCGACGTGCGTGCAGACCTTGGAGTAGGCGACGATGCCGTCGTACGACCAGTCCTTGCGGTCCTCGGCCTCGATCAGCTTCTCCTGCGGCATGCGCATGAGCAGAACGATCGCCTTGGCCTTCTCCTCGAGGTACCCGTCGTGGTGGCTGACGCCGGCGAGCTCTTCGGGGATCACGTGGAAGGCGGAGCCCAGGGTGACCTCGGATGCCTTGATCGGCTCGCCGCTGGGGTCGCGCGCCAGGCGCGTGCCCTCGGTCCACATGGTGTGGCTGAGCAGGTGCACGGGGTCGCCCGCGTAGGGGTTCGCGGCGCTGTTCTGCGGAGCGAGACCGCGGAAGAGGACGACGCCGGGGATCACCGAGGCGACGAGTGCGGCGAACAGCGAGTTCCGGATCATCGTGCGGCGCCCGAATCCGGACTCCTCGTTCGCGACCTCGAAGTTCGCGATGACGGCTTCGCGCGTCGAGTCCCGACCGCGCGTGGCGTGGCGCGGCTCGATGAACTCCTTGTCGGACATGACGGCCTTCGACCAGTGGATCGCGCCGACGCCGATGGCGAGCAGCGCGAAGGCGATACCGAGGCCGATGAAGAGGTTGTTGTCGCGGATCGCGGCGAGCGATCCGCTCTCGATCGGGAAGATCAGGTACGCGATGACGGCCCAGATGGATGCCGCAACCGACAGGTAGAAGAGCGTGTAGACCGTGCGTACGGCGCGCTTCATCGCCGCCGGGTCCTTGTCCGTGATGCGTTCCCTGTGGTCAGGAAGACCGGGGTTCTGCACCGGGTCGGACACTGCCACAGCGAGACCACTCGACGGCTTCCAGGAAGCCCTCTCGTGCTCTAGCGGGTCGCCCTCGTGTGCCATGGTGCTCCTCGTGCGTTCGTTCGTGGGGGACGGTTAGTTCGACTTCGCGGTGATCCACACCGTGATGGCGATCAGTCCGCCGATCCCGAAGATCCAGATGAAAAGGCCCTCGGATACCGGACCGAGCGACCCGAGCGAGAATCCGCCGGGCGATTCGTTGTCCTGCATGTAGAGAAGCGCGGAGATGATGTCGCGCTTGTCTTCGGCCGAGAGGTTCATGTCGTTGAACACGGGCATGTTCTGCGGGCCGGTGACCATGGCCGCGTACATGTTCAGTGCGCTCGTGGTGTGCAGGTTCGGGGCGTACTTGCCCTCCGTGAGAGCGCCGCCGGCGCCCGCGACGTTGTGGCACATGGCGCAGTTGATGCGGAAGAGCTCGGCGCCCTCCGACACGTCGCCCTGACCGTCGAGGACCTCGGCCGCCGGGTAGGTGGGGCCGGGGGCGATGGACTGCACGTAGCTGGCCATCGCGTCGATCTGGTCCTGCGTGAACTGCACCGGCTTCTGCGGTGCCTGCGGCGCCTGCGCCTGGAGCGGCATCCGGCCCGTGGAGACCTGGAAGTGAACGGCCAGCTCGCCGACGCCGTACAGCGAGGGTCCGCTTTCCGTGCCCTGGACGTCGAGTCCGTGGCAGGTGGCGCAGTTGGCCTGGAACAGCTTCTTGCCGTCTTCGACGGTGAGCGTGGATGCCGCAGCCGACGTGTCGGTCGTTGCGGCCATCGCGGCCGATGCGCCGGCGTACACGCCGCCCGTCAGCAGCAGGCCGATGCCGATGAGGGCAGCGGCGGCCAGGGGGCTGCGACGACCGGACTGCCGACGCTTCTTCTCTCGTGCCATGAGTTCGTGGGGCTCCGCTCTATCGCAGGAAGTAGATGACGAGGAACAGGGCGATCCAGACCACGTCGACGAAGTGCCAGTAGTACGACACGACGATCGAGGTGGTCATCTCCTTGCGTCCGAAGTTCTTGACGGCGTACGCGCGGCCGATGACGAGCAGGAACGCGACGAGTCCGCCCGTCACGTGCAGGGCGTGGAAGCCGGTGGTGATGTAGAAGGCCGACGCGTACGAGTTGGCGCTGATCGGCATGCCCTCGGCGATGAGCTGGGCGTACTCCCATACCTGACCGGAGACGAAGACGGCGCCGAGGAAGAAGGTGAGGAAGAACCACTCGACCATGCCCCACTTGAGCGGGTTCTTGTCGGTGCGGTACGGCTGGTAGCGCTCGGCGGCGAACACACCCATCTGGCACGTGACCGACGACAGCACGAGGATGATCGTGTTGACGGTGGCGAAGGGGACGTTCAGCAGCGAGGACTCGTCGGCCCACAGCTCGGGGGAGGTGCTGCGCAGCGTGAAGTAGATCGCGAACAGGCCGGCGAAGAACATGACTTCGCTGCCGAGCCAGACGATGGTGCCGACGGCGACCGGGTCTGGCCTCTTAACCTTGCGAAGGGCCTGGGAATACGTCGCTGGGGTCGTCACAGTGTCCATTATGACCGATATCGGCTGCCTGTTCTCGCACCGCGTACCTGTGCGGAAGCCGCGTCGCGGCTTAGGGGAACCTAAGAAATAGGCCAGAGTGCGCGGGGAGTCGCGTCCTACCGGGACTTTGCCCCGGTGCGGCCCGAACCGCGGGCGGTCGATAGGCTTCGGAGTCATGGTGGACCTTCACGACTGGCCGACGATTCTGACCCGGCTGCTGGCTCGACGCGACCTCAGTATCTCCGAGTCGACCTGGGCGATGCGAGAGGTCATGGCCGGCGCGGCGACGCCCTCGCAGCTCGCCGGATTCCTCATCGCCCTCCGCGCGAAGGGCGAGACGGTGGACGAGATCGTCGGGTTCCGCGACGCGATCCTCGAAGCGGCGCTGCCGCTGCCGGTCGATTCCCACGTGCTCGACATCGTCGGCACGGGCGGCGACCGGTTCGGAACCGTGAACATCTCGTCGATGTCGGCGATCGTCGCGGCGGCCAGCGGTATCCCGGTGGTCAAGCACGGCAACAAGGCGGCCAGCTCGTCGTCGGGGTCCTCCGACGTGCTGCGCGCCCTCGGTGTGGACCTGGCGCTGTCGCCCGAGGCGGTGGCGGAAACTCTTGCCCGAACGGGGATCACCTTCGCCTTCGCGGCGGCGTTCCACCCCGGCTTCCGGCATGCGGGACCGACCCGGGCGGAGTTGGGGGTGCCGACCGTCTTCAATTTCCTGGGACCGCTCTGCAACCCGGCGCGGGCCGAGGCGAATGCGGTGGGCGTGGCGCATCTGGATCGCGTGCCGCTCATCACGGGTGTCTTCCGGACGCGGGGTGCGACGGCGCTCGTGTTCCGCGGCGACGACGGCCTCGACGAACTCACGACGACCGGGCACAGCCGGATCTGGGAGATCTCCCGCGGTGACGTGCACGAGCACGACCTGGACCCGCGCGACCTCGGGATTCCGCTCGCGCGCATCGAGGACCTGATCGGCGGCGGCCCCGAGCACAACGCCGAGGTCGTCCGTCGGGTTCTGGCCGGTGAGCGCGGGCCCGTCCGTGACATCGTGCTCCTGAACACCGCGGCGGGCATCGTGTCGTTCCGCCTGTTCCAGGATCCGGCGCAGGCGCAGCGCTCCATCGTCGAACGCCTCGCCGAGGCGAAGGATGCCGCCGCCGCAGCCGTCGACAGCGGCGCGGCCGAGGCGAAGCTCGCGCACTGGGTGGCGACGACCACCGAGCTCTCCGCCTGAACGGGGAGTTCGATTAAACACGGCGCGGTGTCGCGGGCGTGAAGTGGTCAGACCTCTAACGTGAGCATCAACAGCCCGCGATCCCCAGGAGGAACGCTCATGTCCGCAACCACCGCACCCACCGTCGATGTCATCGACACCCCGACCAAGAAGGTAGGCCTCGTCAAGCTCGCCGGCATCCTCGGCATCCTCGGCGGCATCGCATTGATCGTCGTCGGCCTGGTCGTCTGGATCATGGTCTCCTCGCAGCTCCGCGCCGAGAACATCACCGTGCCCGACGATGCCGCCGCGTTCCAGGGGCAGACCGTCGCGGGCCCGTTCACCGCGTACGTGCAGGCGGACATCATCCAGCACCACGCGCTGGCCGCATCCGATGGCAAGACCTACGCCCAGCTCGACCAGGACGACCCGGTTCGGGCGACGCTGATGAACGCGTCGTTCCTGCGGGCGTCTCTGTTCACCTCGGTCGTGTCCTTCGGCGTCGCGGCGTTCGCGATGGGCATCGGTGTGCTCTCGATCATCTTCGGCGCGGCGATCCACCGCCTCGCGTCCGTTCCGGTGATCGTGAAGCGCGCCACGGTATCGAGCAGCTGAGGTCACGGGTCGCCCCGCACCACCGCCTCCTCACGGCGGGTCCGCATCGATGCGGGCCCGCCGTCCGCGTTCGCCCTTCCTAGACTGGATCGGTGATCCGCCCTCCCGCATCCCGAGCCGCGTTCCCCTGGCTCGTCGTCGTGGGAGTTCTCGTGGCGGCCCTCAGCCTCCGCGGACCGATCGTCGCGCCGACACCGGTGCTGCGCGACATCGAGACCGATCTCGGTATCGGCGCGAGCACCGCAGGCCTGCTGACGACCGCGCCCGTGCTCATGTTCGCGCTCCTGACGCCGGTCGCCGCGATCGTGATCCGTCGGGCAGGTGCGGAGATCGCCCTTCTCGTGACGCTGCTCGGCGTTCTGGTCGGCACGGCGATCCGCGCGCTCCCCGGGTTCCCTTCGATGCTCGTCGGGATGATCGTGATCGGCGCGGCGATCACGATCGGGAACGTCGTCATCCCCGTCGTCATCCGCCGCGATGTTCCGCCGGAACGCGTCGGCATCGTGACCGCGTCGTACGCGGCGACCCTGAACGTCGGTTCGCTCATCACATCGCTCCTCACGGCGCCGCTCGCGGAGGTGGTCGGCTGGAACCTCGCCCTCGTCGCCTGGTCGGTGCTCTCCTTCGCGGGAGTGGCGGTCTGGGGCGCCCACCTGAGGCGGGAACGACGTCGCGCCGCCCATCCCGTTCCGATCGTGCGATCGGAGCCCCGGCCGCACCGCACCGATCTCGACCCGGAGACGATCACGGGGCCGCTGCCCATCGTCGCGCCGGCGTCATCGTCGGTCTTCCTCCGCCCCGCGTCGTGGTTGCTGCTGATCGCTTTCGCCCTGCAGGTCACGATCTACTACGCGCTGTCGACCTGGCTGCCGACCCTCGGAGCCGACCGCCTCGGCCTGGACTCGGCGACGGCGGGCGCGCTCGCGTCGATCTTCCAGGGCGTCGGGGTGCTCGGCTCGTTCGTCGTGCCGTTGCTCGCCCGCGTCGCCCCGCGCATCGTGCCGACCCTCGTGATCAGCGCCAGCTGGCTGCTGCTGACCGGCGGCATGCTGGCGGCGCCGGAGCTCACCTGGCTCTGGTTGTCGTTCGGTGCGATCGCGCACTCCGGCGGGTTCGTCGCCATCTTCTCGGCTCTGGTGAGCGTTGCGCGGACGGATGCCGAGGCCACCACGATGTCTGCCCTCGTGCAGGGCGGCGGCTACGGCATCGGCGCCTTCGGCGCACCCATCGCCGGGGCGTTGCACGAGGCGACGGGAGGGTGGGACGTGGCTCTGTGGGGGATGCTGGGGCTGGCGGTGCTCTACGCCGTCGCGCTGACGTCGGCGATGGCGGTCGCTGCGCGATCGAAGGCCGACCCGAGTCCCCACTGAGCGGTGAAGGATGCGGCCGCGCCGCGGGCATCCGCCGTCAACGGTGCGAGCGCCGTATCGGGTACGTCGAGGGGGAGGTCCCGGACCACCTTCACGACCGTCGGTGCCACGGTGAGGTAGTCGGCGCCGGCCTGCACCTTGGCCTGGGCGCTCGCGCCCATTCCCTCGCCGCGTTCGGCGGCTGCGATGATGCCGGCGAGGTCGCCGTGGGCGGCGAGCAGGGTCGCCGCGGTCTTCTCGCCGATGCCGGCCACCCCCGGAAGACCGTCGGATGCATCACCGCGGAGAACCGCGTAGTCGACGTACTGCGCGGCGCGAATGCCGTATTTCGATTGGACGGAGGAATCGGTGAGCACTTCGAGGTTGCTCATCCCTCGCGCCGTGTACACGACGCGCACATCGGCCTCGTCGTCGATGAGCTGGAAGAGATCGCGGTCGCCGGTGACGATGTCGACGGGCATGCCCGCATCCGTTGCCAGCGTGCCGATGACATCGTCGGCCTCGTGCTCGGCCGCGCCGACGATCACGACGCCCAACAGCCCGAGCGCCTCGCGGATGAGCGGCACCTGACGCTCGAGCGGGTCGGGGACCTCCTCGACATCCGGTCCCGCCGCGACGGCCTCGACCACGCGATGGGTCTTGTAGCTCGGGATCAGGTCGACGCGCCACTGCGGACGCCAGTCGTCGTCCCAGCACGCCACGAGGTGCGTCGGGCGGTACGTGCTGACGAGTTTCGCGATGATGTCGAGAAAACCGCGTACGGCGTTGATCGGGCTGCCGTCCGGGGCGGTGACCTTCTCGGGCACTCCGTAGAACGCGCGGAAATACAGGGAGGCGCTGTCGAGGAGCATGAGTCGGTCGGTCACGCGCTCATCCTGTCACGGGGGCTCGGCGCGCGGCAGACTGGGCGGATGGACCCGCTCGATGCCCTGAACGAGATCGCGGCGCTGCTCGAACGCGAACGGGCGTCGCGGTACCGCTCGAAAGCGTTCCGTGCCGCCGCGAAGGCGTTCGCGGAGCTGCCGGAGGCGGCGCGAACCGACCTCGGCCGCATCCAGCGAACGAAGGGCATCGGCGACACCACGTTCCGGGTGATCCGCGAGGCGATCGAGGGCGGGGTTCCGGACTACCTGGTCGAGCTCCGGGGGAGCGCCGGGGTCGCGGCCGTCGAGAGCGGCTTGCGCGCGCTGCTCCGGGGCGACCTGCACGCCCACTCGGACTGGTCGGATGGGCTCACCCCGATCGATCAGATGGTGGATGCGGCACGCGCGCTCGGCCACGAGTACCTCGCCCTTACCGATCATTCACCGCGGCTCCGGGTCGCGAACGGCCTGAGCGCCGAGCGATTGCGGGCGCAGATCGACCTCGTCGGCGGGTTCTCGGGCGACGGATTCACGCTCCTCACCGGAATCGAGGTCGACATCCTCGACGACGGGGCCCTCGATCAGGAGCCGGAGTTGCTCGATCGCCTGGACGTCGTGGTCGCGAGTGTGCACTCGAAACTCCGAATGGAGTCGCCCGCCATGACCCGCCGGATGCTGGCCGCAATCCGCGACCGGCACACCGACGTGCTGGGCCACTGCACGGGACGACTCGTGGAGGGCGCGCGGGGGACGCGCCCCGCATCCGTCTTCGATGCGCCCGCGGTCTTCGCAGCATGCGCCGAGAACGCCGTGGCGGTCGAGATCAACGCGCGTCCGGAGCGGCAGGATCCCCCCGATGAACTGATCGCGATCGCCCTCGAGGCGGGATGCCTGTTCTCCATCGACAGCGACGCGCACGCGCCCGGCCAACTGTCCCTGCTCGATCACGGCGCGCGCCGTGCGGAGGCGGCGGGTGTTCCCGCGGAGCGGATCGTCACGACCTGGCCGCTGGATCGGGTGCGCCAGTGGCTCGCCCGGGAGCGCTGAACGCTCACACCACGATGGCCGCGGCCATCACCACGGTCGCCAGCCCCATCGCGCCGAACTGCGCGCGCACGAGTCGCCCGTGCGCGCGCTGCGCCGCGATCGCGGACCACGCCCCGTACGCGATGGATGCCACCACGAACAGGCCCGTCGTGGCCCCGGCGCCCAGTCCGTGCGCATGCGCCGGAGCAGCAGCGGAGGCGGGCGCCATCGCGAGCAGCAGCGCTGCCATCGCGACGAGTCCGAGCGCGGCGTGCACCGTCATGAGGGCGTCGTCGTCGGAGCGGGGCCGGTGCCGGCGGCGCGGGCTCCGCAGTGCCGCCAGCCCGACCGCGCCGACGATCAGCAATGCCGCCCAGTACGGGCGCGGGACGATGCCGAGGAGCGCCGCATCCACCATCGCGAGCAGCATGATGACGGATGCGGCGAGTTCGGGCACACGGACCCGCCGCCGGTCGGCCGCCACACAGCAGGCCGACGCGGCAGCGGGGACGAGCGCCCAGACGTGCAGGGCCTCGTTCACGGTTCAGTGGTGCGCGTGCGAGCCGTGATCATCGAGCCCGGCTTCCGGGCCGTGACCGTGGGCGTGCGCATCGTGGTGGCCGGGTGCGCAGTGCGCGCTCTGCGGTGCCGGCACGTTCAGCACGGGGCTCCGCTCGAAGAAGTTGTACGGCTTGAGCGTGAACTTGGCGTAGTCCATCGGCATGACCGGCCAGTCCTCGTTGCGAGGGAAGTGCGTGAGACCGAACGTGTGCCACAGCACGACGTCCTCACCGACGAGGGGCTCGTCGCCCGCGATGAAGGCGGGAATCCCCGCACCTCCCGGATGCTGGTTCACGAAGTCGCCGGCGGCGTAACGCTCCGCAGGGTCGTACTTCGTGACGAACAGGTTCTTGGTCGCGAACGCCGCGCGTGCGGCGATGGAGGAGTCGGGATCGGCGAGGAGTACCGGAGTCTCCGTCGGGAACAGCACGTAGGACGTGGGCTGGCCCATCGACGTCGACTTCTCGGTCGATGCGATCTGCCACACGCGGTTCACGGCGCCATCCGCGACACGACCCGACACGCCCTCCGATTCGATCGGTGTCACGCGCTTCGTGAAGGCGTTGCCCGCCGGGTTGGCGGAGGAGATCGGCAGGCGCACCGCGTCGATCTCGTTCACGACGTTGGCGGTGCCGTCGACGGTCATGTCGAGCCGGGCGGAGAAGAGGTGCTGGTGGTAGGGGGCGCCGAGTCCCGGAGCGACCTCGGAGGCGTACGGGTAGGGCGAGCCGTCGTCGTTCGCACCCGGGTACGCCGACGTGAACAGGATGCCGGTGAGCTTGGCCTCGCACTCGATGGTGCCGTCGAGGTACAGGTACCAGAAGAACCCGTAGTCGTAGTTGCCGACCGTGGTGAAGAACGAGATCACGAGCCGACGCGACCGGCGCACCTCGCTCGCTCCGGTGAAGATGTCGGTGTGCTTCCAGAGCGTGCCGAAGTCCTCTTCGTGGATGCAGACGCCGTTGCGGACGGTGCGGGGCAGCCCGAGCTCGTCGGCGATGGTGACGTCGAGGTACGTGATGTCGCCGACGCAGTCGCAGCCGAGCTCCAACTCGTTCGTGTACCGCCCGAACAGGTACTCGCCGGTGTCGAAGTAGTTCTGCCAGAAGCGGTTCGGCGCCGGATCGGCATAGGGGACGACCATCTCGCTGATCGATCCGCGGTACATGACGGGCCTGCCCGCGAACGCCAGCTGGCGCACCACGAGCCCCTCGCGGGTGTCGAACCCGATACGGAGGTCCCACTCGCCCCAGGTGAGGTGTTCCCCATCGACCGTGAAGCTCGATCCCTCCGGCTGCGTGATGACGATCGGCTTCAGCCCCTCCAGAGGCGGTCCCTGCAGCTCCGGGTCGTCGTAGTTGCCGCTCGTGGCGGGAATCTCGAATCCGGGAGTGTCGACGATGCGGATGACCCGACGATCGGCGACGTCGATGTAGGCGGTGAGACCGTCCACCGGGTGCGCCCACGGGTGGTCGGCCGGGTAGTCCTGGCGGAACGCGAAGGTACGCAGGATGCGGCGTCCGACCTCGTCCTCGTACCCGTAGCTGCCCGCGCTCAACGGCACGAGCACCACGTCGGCGACCGTGAGGCCGCGGGCGGCGAGTGCCGCGACCCATTCGGCGCTCTCGTTCGCGATGATCCCGACCTCTTCGAACTCCGCATCCAGGATCGGCAGCTGCCCGTCGCTGCCGTCGAGTTCGACCTGTGAGAGCACCGTGCCGGCGTCGATCGAAACGATCATGTCGAGCGATCGGGTGGTGGCCATGTCGAGCAGCTGCACCCGCGCCGTCCGTTCCGGCACGGGCCCGCCCGCCTGCCACTGGGCGATCAGGCTTTTCGACGGCTCCTCGAGGCCGACGTAGGCGAAGCGGGTCGTCGGGGTTGCATCCGGGCGGCCGAGCACGATGCCGCGCACGGCCTCGATCTCGGCGCCGGTCAGTGACGACAGCGGATGCTGCGGGGCTTCGGGCGCGGTGTATTCGGACGAGGTGGCGGTATCGAGGGTACTCATGGGGAGATCTCCTGACGGTGTCGCGGGGGAGGGAAGCGGGTCACGCGATCGAGTCGGTGAGTTTCGTGTAGGCGGCCGGGCGGCGTCGGCGGATCCACACGGCCTGCAGATAGCCGAAGACGGGGAAGACGACGACCAGCGCCAGCAGGAACCAGCTGACGGCGCCGAAGACGGGGGTGCCCTCCGCATCGACGTCGCCCACCATGAGGGGGAAGTACACGACGATCAGCGCGGCCGACAGGATGAGCCCGACGAACCCTAGGGCCGGGGCGATGACCGTGTTCCAGATCCGGCGATCCTGACGGGTCCGCGCGAAGTACACGATCACCGCGATCGACGTGACGGCCATCAGAAGCGCGATCGCGAGCGTCGCGACACCGGCGAACCAGGTGAACACCTGCAGCACCGGGTCGAGCTGGAACACGGCGAAGACCGCGATCAAGACGACCGAGGTGATCGTCTGGACCAGCGACGACGCGTGCGGGGAGAGGTGACGGTGGTGCACGGCGCCCAGGCGATCGGGCATGACGCCCGCACCGGCCATGGAGTGCTGATAGCGAGTGAGGACGTTGTGGAACGACAGCACGCACGCGAACATCGACGTGATCAGCAGCACGTTGACCGTGACCTCGCCGACGATGCCGAGATACTGCGCGACCGTCCGGAGGATCAGCGTTCCCGGGTTCTCCGCCGCAGCGTCGAGGACGCCATCCGGTCCCCACGCCATCACCAGCGCCCACGAGGCGAGCGTGTAGAACACGCCGATCCCGATGACGGCGCCGTACGTGGCGCGCGGGATGGTGCGGTTCGGGTCACGGGCCTCGTCTCGGAAGATGGCCGTCGCCTCGAACCCGATGAAGGCCGCGATCGCGAACATGAGGCCGACGCCGGGGGAACCGCTGACGACGTTCTCGGGGGCGAACGGCGCGAGACTCAGTCCCTGGGCGCCGCCGGAGAACACCACGGCGGCGACCAGAACGAGAACGATGCCGACCTCGGCCACGAGGAGCACGCCGAGGACCTTGCTGGAGAGGTCGATGTGCCGGTAACCGAGGATCCCCACGAGGGCCACGGTCAGCAGCGAATAGATCCACCAGGCGATCGCGGGTCCGCCGAGCGAGGTGACCGTGACGCTCAGGATGTAGCCGACGTAGCCGTACACCGATACCTGGATGGTCGTATAGGTCAGCATCGCCGTCCATGCCGCCGCGAGGCCCGTCGATCGGCCGAGACCGTAACCGACGTAGGTGAAGAACGCCCCCGGCTTCGGCACGTGCCGTGTCATCGCCGCGAGGCCGACCGCGAAGAACAACAGAATGACGGCGCTGATCGCGTACAGGGCGGGGAACCCGGCGCCGTTGCCGAGCAGGATCCCGAGGGGGGCCGCGCCACCGACGACCGTGAGGGGGGATGCGGCGGCGACGACCATGAAGATGATGGCGGTCACCCCGAGCGATCCCTGAAGACTGCGGGCCGGCGCCGAAGCGACGCCGGGAGATTCGATCCGGGTCATGAGAGTCCTTGTCGGGTACGTGGTCGGGGAGCGGGACGGTTCGGGAGCGAGCCTTCCGGTCGGCCGTTGCCCTGCCGTCACCGCGCGAAGAAGACCTGGTACGCGCCGAACGGGACACCCGCGGTCCCCTGTCTCATTCGGGTGTCACGTCGCGGAAACACCGACGTCGCGACGGGGCAATCAGCACTGGATAGCGTCGGCGCAGCATCCGGAGGTGACCCATGACCGCTCTCGAACGAGCGATAGCGCGCCCGGATCCGGTGAGTGATTTCGGATCGCGCTCGCCGCTGCACGGCCTCGCGCGGCGGAGCGTCGGGTTCTTCGACGTGCTCGCGCAGTCCGTATCGGCTGTGGCGCCGTCGGCGGCCGCCACGACCGTGGTGCTCCTCGTCGCGGGGGTCGAGCCGTCGGCGACCGTGCCGGCCGTGCTGCTGGCCGGCATCCTGAGCCTGTTCGTCGCGCAGACGGTCTCGCAGTTCGCGCGCCGTTTCGCCGCCACGGGAGCGCTGTACACCTACGCGGTGCGTGGACTCGGCCCGGTGCCCGGCCTGGCCGCCGGCGCCGCGATCATCGTGGGGTACGCCGCGATCGCGATGTTCGCCCTGCTCGGCGGCGCGTATTACACATCGATGCTGCTCGGTGCGCTCTGGCCCGCGGTGCACGGACCGGGGGCAATCGCTGGCACCCTCCTCGCGGAGGCGCTGCTGCTGGTGCTCGTGCTGGTGCGCGGCATCCGTATCTCCTCGCGTGTCGCGCTCGTGGTGGAGGCGGTGTCCGTGGCGATCATCGCGGCTCTCCTCGTGGCGCTGCTGGTGCGGATGGGGCCCATCGATCCGTCGGTCCTGCTGCCGGCGGATGGCGTATCGCTCGCGACCGTGGGGGCGGGCGCACTCGTGGCGCTGACGGCGTTCGTGGGCTTCGAGAGCGCTGCGACGCTCGGGGTCGAGGCGCGGACCCCGCTTCGCACCGTCCCTCGCGCCATCGCCTGGACCGTGCTGGTCTCGGCGGTTCTGTACCTTCTCGCCGCCGTGACCCAGGTGGCGGGTTTCGCCGCGATCGACGGCTCGATCGCGGACAGCGCCTCACCCATCAACGAGCTGAGCGCGGCATTCGGGTTGGGCGGATGGGGCGTGCTGGCGGACGTCGGGATCGCTGCATCCTTCCTCGCCTGCGCGATCGGCTCGGCGACGGCCCTCACTCGTGTCGTGTTCACGATGGCGAGGGACGGCGTCGTGCCGAAAGCCATCGGCCGCACGCATCGGCGCTGGGGCACCCCGACGGGCGCGTTGATCGTGTGCCTGCCCGTCATCGTGCTCGTCCCGCTCGCCCTCGTGCTCGCCGGGGTCGACATCCGTGCCGCGATGCACGTGACGATCGCCCTGGGCGGCGCGGGGTACATCGTGGCGTACGTCCTGGTGTGCGTGGCGGCTCCCGTGTTCCTTCGACGCATCGGCGAGCTGACGGTGGGCGGTGCGCTCATGGCGCTGTTCAGCGCCGCGGCCCTGACCGCCGCCCTGGCGGCGTTCTTCATCGTGGATGCGGCGGGCGGCGGCGCGGTGGTCTGGCTCGCGGTGGCCGTGGCGATGGCCGCGACCGGGGCGATCGCCTGGCGGCTTCGCGGAGGTCGCCGCCTCCCGGAGCGGATCGGCACCTACGACGAGCCGATCGCGACGCAGGTGCTGGGCGGAGTTCCCCGCGCCGATCAGGCGGCGGGTGGTGACACCGTTCGTGGCTGAGCGCGAGTCCGCTCCGGCCGTCCCGACCCTCACCGCGCGCCAGCCCCGCGCGATCCATAGCGCGCTTACCGTGCTGGAGTGCGTCGCCGCCCTCGGCGCCGGTGTCACGGCGCGGGAGATCTCCGATGCCCTGAAGCTGCCGCGCGCGACGACCTATCGGCTGCTCAACCTGCTGGTCGAGGACGAGTACCTCGTGCGGACCCCGGATCTTGCCGGGTTCGCGCTCGGGGCGAAGGTGACGCAGCTGGCAGCAGTCGCGTCTCCCGTTCGCATCACGACGGCGGCCCGGTTGGTGCTCGCGGAGACGCGTTCGGCGCTTCGCGGGGGTGTGCATCTCGTGCTCTACGACCACGGCCGGGTGATGGTCGCGGATGCGGACCCGGATTTTCCGTTGAGCGATGAACTGCGCCTCGTCCGCGAACCCGCACGGTATGCGCTCGGGCGTCTTGCCTACCTCGAGAGCGGGGCGCACGACGACATCACCCGCGCGGCCGCGGCCGATCTCGCCCGCTACGGAGCGACACGGCAACTCGGCGAGAACACGCCGGGCACGGCATGCGTCGCCCGGCCGATCCGTGATGTGGACGGCAGATTGGCCGCGGCGATCGGCTTCTCCGGACCGCTGCGACGGGCTCAGGAGCCGGAAGAGGTGCTCACGGTTCTCCGCGGCGCGGCCGAGAGGCTAGCGCCGCTGCTCACCTAGTGCGTGCGTCGTGCGGTCGGCGTGGCGTCAGCATCCGGGCCCGGTCGGGTTCTCCACGCACGTGCGGTCGACGAGCGCCGTGCGGGCCTCGACGATCTGCACGGGGTGGCCGCCGGTCGTCGCCTCGACGATGCCGTCGATCTCGCGCCATCCGCCACCGTCGAAGCTGACCTCGGGCGCGTACTGCACCGTCACCGCGGCGATGTAGTCCCCGCGCGCCGGATAGGCATGGCTCGTGCCGGTGGGCGTGAACTGCGCCTGACCGAGCGCGGTCCACGACGCGCCGCCGGACGCCGCGGTCCGCGTCGCACCGTCGCCGTACGCGAAGCGGTAGCCGATGGGGGTGAACCGCACGACCACGTCGTATCCGAACAGAGTGCCCGGAATGCTCTGCGCGGATGCGGCCGACACCAGGTTCGTCGGCATCCCGACGATGCCGATACCGGCGGGTTCGCTCGCCAGAGACGGCGCAGCCGGCCGGAACGACGCGATGTCCGCGAGCGTCACGTCGGGGAGCCCGACCGCCGTGTAGTTACCCCGGCACAGCACGGTCTCGCACCCCGGGCGCAGCAGATTGCCGTTCTCGTCGTAACGCGGGGCGTCGGGATCGACGGGAGCGCCGCTGTTGCCGCCGTTACTGTTGCCGCCGTTGTTGGCGCCCGGACCGGTATTACCGCGGCCGGGGCCGCCGCCGGTTTGCGCTCCGATGTCGATCTGCGAGCCGGAATTCTCGACGGAACACGCACCCACCGCGACCAGGTCTGGACTGCAACTTGTCGCGGCGGATACTGCCGTGAGAATTCCCAGAGTCAGAACCAAGCTCAGCACTGGTCTTCCCCGATCAGCTGGCTGTCCGAAATCAGCCACACATCGGAATCGCGAACAAGATCGACGCTTAGCCGACTCACTGTTGCCCGATCAGCGGGAGTCTTGTCTTGTCCTGAATCGTCAACCACGCGAGTCTCACTAGAGTCCAGACAGACGACTATGGAGACCTGGTCCGGAAGCTCGAAGGTGCTAGGTAGCACTCGCTCTACAGATGACGCTCCAGTGATACGAAGTCCAGCCTCATCTAACTGGCGCTGAGAGTCCACATCGGAATCAAGCGCGTTGCCCGATAAGAACTGTTCAGGAGTCGGATTGCCGGTAGGGTCCTCGCGTCGTCGGTTCAGGGCGTCCACATAAGCGCGGTAGGTCTCCTCGGCGGCGGCGAACGCCTCTGCCTCGTCCGTGAATCCGGTGGCGCTCGGCGTCGGAGCAGGCGCGGGTGTCGTGCAGGCGGCAAGCGTCATCATCCCGGCCACCGCGAGGGTAGCCAGCAGCGCGCGGAACGGACGACGGATCACACGCACACCGTAACCGTCCCGCATCCGGCGCCGCAGCCGTTATCCACAGCCGCCGTAACAGCGCCGACACACGGACCGGCGAAGATGGCGGAATGCACCTCGCGTCCTCTCTTTCTGCGTCCCTGCCCGCGTGGCTCCTCGGTGAGCTCGATGACCTGCCCGCCGTGCTGCCGACGCTCGAGGACCGGATGGACCTCGTCAACGCGCTCGCGGACCGCAACTGGCGCGAGGGCAGCGGCGGTCCGTTCGCCGCGATCGTCGTCGACGCCACCACCGGCGCGCTCGTCTCGGCGGGGGTGAACGTCGTGTTGGCGTCCGGTCTCAGCTCGATGCACGCCGAGGTGACGACGCTGAGCCTCGCGCAGACGGCCCTCGGCCGCTGGGACCTCGGCGCGGAGGGCGCTGATCTCGAGCTCGTCGTCAACTGGCGTCCGTGCGTCATGTGCTACGGCGCGACCATGTGGAGCGGCGTCCGATCGCTCGTCGTCGCCGGCGAGGGTCCGCTGCTCGAGGAGCTCACGAAGTTCGACGAGGGCCCGGTCGTGGCGGACTGGGCGGCGCAGTTCGAGGCCCGCGGCATCCGCGTCTCCATCGGCACGCGTCACGATGAGGCCGTCGCGGTATTCGCGGCCTACGGCGACAGCGACTCGATCGTCTACAACGCACGCGGAGCCGTCGACTGACCGACGGGCTTATCGTGGCCTGCGATGACGGATGCGGATTTTCGGGCCGAGTTCGATGCCCGGCTGGAGGCGCTCCGTGCGCAGGCGGTGCGTGACGCGATCACGCGCGGAGACGCGCTCGGCGGCGTCCTCGCCGCGCGCGGTGACCCAGCCGGCGCGGACGACGAGCACGACCCCGAGGGTGCGACGCTGTCGGACGAGTGGTCGCGCCTCGAGGGACTGCGGATCGGCGCCGTGCGCGAGATCGCGGAGATCGACGCGGCGCGCGCCCGGCTCGACGCGGGAACGTACGGCATCTGCATCCGCTGCGGGCGCTCCATCCCGGTCGATCGGCTGCGCGTGCGACCCACCGCGACGATGTGCGTGACCTGCGCGGCGCTGGGCTGAATCCCGGCGAGCGTCAGTCGGCGTCCGACCGACGGCCGGCTTCGACGAGGCTGTGATGGATGCGGTGCAGGTCTTCGAGCAGAGACCCGATCAGGATCCAGTGCGTGGCCGACGGACGCGTGATCTGCAACGGCGTCGTCAGGGCCGGCGGTTCTTCGACGACCGCTGCCGGGGGCTGACCGACCCGCTCGACATCGTGGGCCGCCCGGCGGAGCTGCTCCGCGATCGCCCGCACCTGCGGCTCGTCGACGAGATCAGGGGAGTAGTGGTCGTAGACCGCGCGGGTCATCCCCGTGACCTGCGTCACGATCGGCGTGTACAGCTCGACGGTCCGGGTGAGCTCCGCCAGCTCCGCACGATGCCGACCGCTCCGCGGATTGAGCGTGAGGGACTCCGAACCCGCACGGATCGCGGCGTCGGCGGCGTCGCGCATCGGACGCATGAGGCGCGCTTCGAGCATGAGTTCCTCGAGCTGCCCGCGCGTGCGGACGCTCGTGAGGGCGTCGGCGAGCCGGTCGAGGGATGCCGACAACTCGCTGCCGAGCCGCGCCGTCGACTCACGAGCCGGCGCCAGGGCCACCGGCGGCACCAAGAGCACGTTGACCACGACGCCGATCGCCGCGCCGAGGATCGTCTCGATGACCCGGTCGAGCGCGTAGTCCGGCGTCGCGGTGCCGAGGGCGAGCACGAGGATCGCGCTGATCGCGATCTGAGTGGCCGCCCCCGGAGCGAGGCGCAGTGCCCACGCGATGAGCAGACCGCAGGCCGCGGCCGTCAAGATGACCCAGGTGCCGCTGCCGAAGAAGAGTCCGAGTGTCGTGGCGAGCAGGACGCCGAGGATCACTCCGACCGACCGCTCCACCGCCTTGCTGAACGACTGGTTGAGGCTCGGCTGCACGACGAGCAGCGCCGCGATCGCGGCGAACACCGGCAGGGGTCCCGGGATCAGCCACTGTGACAGCAGCCAGGATCCGATGACCGCGATGGCGGACTTCACCACCAGCAGCAGCGGAGTGCGCTGCGCGGCGCGGATGGCGGCCGGAAGACGCATCAGGGCTGCCGGGCGCGTAGCTTCCGCGCCGCCTCCGCGGGGGTGGTGCCGAGCTCCCGCTCGGCGAAGGTCAGGTCGTATCCGCCGCTGGTGCGGCGAGTGGCGCGCAGCGACTCGGCGTCCGTGCCGGACGGATCGCCCGCGAGCAGCGCGTCGGTGCGGCGGAACCGCACACCGAGCTCGCCCTGGGGTGTGGTGCCGATCCGGTCGATGTCGGCCCACGGTGCGCGACCGATCTTCGCGACACGGATGCCGTCCGCATCCGCGCGGAGGATCGTGGAGTGCCGCAGCTGATTGATGATCGAGACGCCGCCCCCGACCCCGAAGATGCCGATGGCGGCGGTACCGGCGATGAGCGCGAGAACGTTGTCGCCGTTCAGGAGCACCACGAACACGCCGAGCACCGCGGCGGCCAGACACACGGCGCCGAGCGCGAACAGGCGCCCGCGCGGGGTCACGAATCGGATGCGGGACGAATCTTCACTCACCCGCACAGCCTATTCGCCGGGTCCGCGCCCCGCGCCGGGCGACGCGTCGCCATCCGTGTCCTCGTCGTCGTCGTCATCGTCATCGTCCGAGCCGGTGTCGTCCGCCCGCAGGAGGTCGTCGAGGGCCGCGTCGAACGCCGCGTCGGTGCCTGCGGAGGTGAGCAGCGGTTCGGCCTCGATCACGAGATCCAGGGTCTGTCGGAGCAGGGCGCCCGTAGTCGGGGACTGCAGCAGGCGATGCTGGTCGAGGGGGCCGAGCGGAGCGATCCCGGCCAGCTGCCACGACGAGGTGAGGGGGTCTTCCGACAAGGGGATGCTCGCATCCCAGGTGCCGTCCGCGTACTCCGTCGACCGTGCGAGCACGCGGCGCACCGAACGCTCGACCTCGTCGCGAAGCGGTGCCAGTTCGTCTTTCCAGGCGAGTTCGGGCACCTCCTCGACGAGCGCACGCGGGTAGGGGTCGTCGTCCAGCCACTCGCGGACCCGGATGCGGCGATCCCCGTACGCGACGATCACGATGTCGTCGGCACCGGGGGCGACCCGGGCGATGCGCGCCATCGTGCCGAACGGGAATCGCTCGTCGCCCCCGCCGGCCTCGTGGCCGCGTTCGATGAGCGTCACCCCGAACGACGGCGTCTCGTCGTCGAGCAGGCGTCCGAGCATGACGCGATAGCGCTCTTCGAAGATGCGCAGGGTGAGGGGCATGGCGGGCAGCAGCACCGTACCGAGGGGGAACATGGCGACCGGCTCCATCGCCCCAGTCAACCACTCACCGCACGGCAGCGGGCGGGTACCGCCTAGGCTGCCGATATGCCTGGCTTTCCCGTCGTGACAGGCGACGCCTCGTGCCCGTGCGGCAGCGGTGAGACGTACGACGGATGCTGCGCCCCCGCCCTCCGCGGAACCCCACCGGCCACGGCGGAGGCGCTCATGCGCTCCCGGTACACCGCGTTCGTCGTGGGCGACGGCGCGTATCTGCGGGGAACCTGGCACCCGGGTACGCGTCCGGACGATGTCGATCCCGACCCGGCCCTCCGTTGGACCGGTCTTTCGATCCTCGGCACCCGCGAGGGGATGCCGGGAGACACCCGCGGCCGCGTCGAGTTCCGCGCCCGATACCGCGCCGGCCGTGAGCGCGGCGAGCTGCACGAGGACAGCCGCTTCGTCTGGCAGAGCGGACGCTGGTGGTATCTGGACGGCGTCATCGGCTGACGGCCCGCGCCGGCCTGTCAACCCGCGCGCCGACGGGGCGCGAGGTTTCTATGGTGGACGGGTACCCCCGTCACTCTCAGAAGGAGTCTCCATGTCCCGCATCCTCGTCTTCGGCGGTCACGGCAAGGTCGCTCTCCTGCTCGAGCCGCTGCTGGCCGAGCGTGGCGACGACGTCACCGCCGTCATCCGCAACGCCGATCACTCCGAGGAGGTCGCCGCGACCGGGGCCACCCCGAAGGTCGCGGACGTCGAGAAGCTCGATGTCGACGCGCTCGTCGAGCTGCTCGCGGGCTACGACGCGGTCGTCTGGTCGGCCGGCGCCGGCGGCGGCACCGCCGAACGCACCTACGCCGTCGACCGTGACGCCGCCATCCGGACGATGGATGCCGCTGTCCGCGCGGGCGTTCCGCGGTACGTGATGGTGTCGTGGATCGGGTCGTCCCCCGACCACGGCGTCGACCCCGACAACTCGTTCTACGCGTACGCCGACGCGAAGCTCGCCGCCGATGAGCACCTCCGCGCCACCGACCTGCAGTGGACCGTCCTCGGGCCGGGAACGCTCACTCTGGACGCCCCGACGGGCGCGATCACGACCTCGCCCGAGGGCAGCGGCGACGTGTCGCGCGCCGATGTCGCCGCGGTCATCGCCCAGGTGCTCGCCGACGACAGCACCGCCCGGCGCACCATCCGGTTCGGCGCCGGCGAGACCCCGATCGCAGACGCCCTCCGCGCCTGACACGGAATGCCCCGCGCCGGCCGCGCGTTGACGATCGCGTGAATGCACAACGCGTCGACGTGGTCGTGATCGGCGCGGGGCAGGCCGGTCTGTCTGCGGCCTACCATCTGCGGCGGCGAGGATTCGCGCCGGTCGGCCGCGCCCTCCCCGGAGAACGCACCTTCGTCGTGCTCGATGGCGACGACCGCCCCGGCGGCGCCTGGCAGCACCGGTGGAAATCGTTGCGGATGGCGACCGTGAACGGGATCCACGAGCTGCCCGGCTTCCCCGTTCCGCCGGCCGATCCGCGCGCGTCGAGCCGCGACGTGTTGCCGGCGTACTTCGCCGAGTACGAGGAGGAGTTCGCGCTCGACGTGCGGCGCCCCGTGCGCGTGCGTGCCGTACGTCGTGCCGCGGAGCCGGATGCGGGACTCATCGTCGAAACCGACCACGACGGGTACGCCGCGGGCCACGTCATCAACGCCACCGGCACATGGACTCGTCCGTACTGGCCGGCTTATCCGGGCCGTGACCGGTTCCGGGGGCGTCAGCTGCACGTCCACGACTACGTCTCGGCGGCCGAGTTCGCCGGGCAGACCGTCGTGATCGTCGGTGCCGGAATCTCCGCGGTCCAGCTGCTCGAGGAGATCTCGCACGTGGCGAGCACCTACTGGGTCACGCGCGACGAGCCGCAATGGGCGCGGGAGGACTTCGACATCCCGGCGCGGGTTGCGGCGATCGCGGGGGTCGAGGAACGCGTGCGGCAGGGACTCCCGCCGGGCAGCGTGGTCTCGGTCACCGGAATGCACCACACGACGTGGTCGCGCGCGGCCGAGGCGCGCGGGGTGCTGGTGCGCCACCCGATGTTCACGGCGATCGAGGAGAACGGCGTCCGGATGCCGGACGGATCGTTCGTGCGCGCCGACGTGATTCTCTGGGCGACCGGCTTCCGGGCCGCCATCGACCACCTCGCGCCGCTCCGGTTGCGGACGGCCGCGGGCGGCATCCGTGTCGAGAACTCGCGGGCGACCGACGAACCGCGCCTGTTCCTCATCGGCTACGGCCCCTCGCAATCGACGGTCGGTGCCAACCGGGCCGGCCGCGCGGCCGTGCAGCAGATCGTCGCGGATCTGGATGCCGCACCGGCCCCTGCGTTGCGCCATGTTTCGCGCACGTGACCTGATCGAAACAAGAAGGATCTACCGTCGCATCATGAGTATTCACGCGTCGCACACCCCGGATGAACTGATCGACCCGGAACGGGCGATCAGCGCTTCGCTGTCTGCAGACGAGTTCAAGGCGCTGTTCCGTGGGCACCCCGGCGGCGTCGCGGTCATCACCGCCGAAGGCCCGGACGGCCCTGTATCGCTGACCGCGACCTCGGTGTCGTCGGTGAGCGCCGAGCCGCCGCTCCTGATCTTCTCGATCTCCGCACTCTCGTCTGCCGCTCCCGCCATCCTCGCGGCGGAGACCGTCGTGGTGCATCTGCTCGACAGCGACGACATCGACGTCGCGAAGCTCGGCGCGACGAGCGGGATCGACCGGTTCGCCGACCACGACTCGTGGACCCGCCTCGTCACCGGCGAGCCCGTCTACAACGGCGTGCGCGCGTGGGTGCGTTGCAGCATCATCGAACGCATGAACGCCGGCGGATCGACCGTGATCGCCGCGCACGCGCTCCAGTCCAGCCTGAACCGCGACGTCGAACCGGGCGCGCACGGCAACGCGCTGGTCTACCACAACCGCACCTGGCACCGTCTCAGCGACGACTCGCGCGTGCACTGACCGTCCTCTCCGGCCGGTTCCGCCTCCCCCTGTCGTAGACTGGGGGAGGCGCCTAGCGCGCCACGGCTGTGGCAGCATCCGCGACGACGACTCGATGCCGCCCCCCGATCGCCACTTTCCGGCGCGGGCGCCGAGAGTGCAACTACCTGCTGATGGAGCAAGGCGGCACGCCGCTGAGTCCGCGCGGAGGTTGTGCCTTGGCACCCGAGCAATCCACTTTGATCCACCACACCGGGTGGGGATACTTTCCCATCGCGTTCATCGCCCGGCTGCCGTTCGCGATGATGGTCGTGGGTGTTCTGACACTCGTGACCAGTGCGAGCGGTTCTGTCGCGCTCGGCGGACTCGCCTCGGCTGCAGTCGGCATCGGTGTCGTGATCGCCGGTCCGGTCATCGGTGACGCCGTCGATCACCACGGCCAGCGCACGGTGCTCGTGCCGGTCGGTCTGATCAACGGTGTGCTTCTCGCGCTGTTCCCGCTCGTCGTGCTGTCGGGGATGCCCGATGCGATGGTGCTGATCGTGGCGGGACTGATCGGGGTGACCGCGCCTCAGGCCGCCGCGATGAGTCGCAGCCGTGTGATCGCGATCATCCGTGACCGGCTGCATCCGGATACCCGCGGCCGCACATTCACGCGCGCCATGTCGTACGAGTCCGCCGCGGATGAGACGGCGTTCGTGATCGGCCCGTTCCTCGTCGGCATCTTCGCGTCGTTCATCGCCCCCTGGGCGCCGATCGCGATCGCCGCGGCCCTGAGTTTCGTCTTCGTCACGGCGTTCGCACTTCACCCGACCGGCGTGCTCGCGACATCGAGCGAATCCGAGACCGCGCCCCGTGCACCGTTCTCGGCCGTCCTGAGCCCGCGCGTGCTGGTGCTGGTGGGAGGCACGTTCGCCGTCGGACTGTTCTTCGGCTCGACGCTCACTTCTCTCACGGCCTTCATGGAATCCCGCGGCGCGGGCGCGGATGCGGGGCTGCTGTACGGCCTGATGGGCATCGGTTCCGCGGCCCTCGCGTTGGCCGTCGCGGTGCTGCCGGCACGTTTCGCATTGCGCTGGCGTTGGCTCGTCTTCGCCACGGTGATGGCGGTGTCGGCGTCGGCGTACGCAGCGACGGATGCGGTGTCCGGCCTCGTCGTCACGCTTCTCGTGATGGGGCTCGGCGTGGGCCCGGCGCTCGTGACGATCTTCAGCTTGGCGGGGGAGCGGAGCCCGGCGGGGCGCTCGGCCACCACGATGACGTTGCTCGCGTCGTCGTTGACGCTCGCTCAGGCCCTGTCGTCAGCCCTGGCGGGGTCGATCGCGGAGACCGTGTCGATTCCGCTCGCCCTCGCGCTTCCCGCCCTCGCGGCGCTGCTCGTGCTGGTGTTCGGGGTGCTGAATGTCGCCGTTGAGCGTCACGATGCCCGCGTCCACTACAGCGTGACGTACGCCTCGATCGTGGCGCCCGCGGGCAGCGGCTCGTAGAAACTCAGTTCGAACGTCTGCTCGGCCCCGGCGGGAAGCTCGTCGACGTAGGTGCCATCGGCCGAGATCAGGGTGCCCTCCGCGTCGCGCGTGAGGACGATGACCTGCGCGTAGAGCTGATCTCGCGGGGTGCCATTGACGACCCGGCCCGTGACGGCGGGGATCCCGTACTCGTCGGTCTGCTGCACGTCTTCGACGGTGACGATTCCCGCCTCATCGGGTCCGAGGATCCGCGCGTCGTCCTTGTCGGGTAGCTGCAGTCGGACGTCGGTGATCGTCGCGTCGCCGGCGTCGAGGAATGATCCCACGATCGCCGTGGGGCCGGGCTGGATCGTCAGGTACTGCTCATGCGTGTCCACGACGGTGCCGCTCGCGTCGAGCCCCTCGACCAGGATGATGCTGTCTTCGAAGATCGCGTCGGGGTTGGGGTTGTCGAGCACGACGCCGTAGTTCCAGATCCCTTCGGCGAGGTTCGTGGGAGTCACGACGACCTCGCCCGCCACCAGATCGAGCCCCGCGCCGTATTCGATCGGTCCGTCGGGAACGAACTCCCCATCGTTCGGGAAACCGTCGGTGTAGGGCGCGTCATAGGGGCGGGGTGCGAATCCGAACGGGTCGGAGACCGTGAACGCGGAACCGATGGCCACAGCGAAGATCACGCCGATGACAGCGAGCGCGCTGGCGCCCGCGGAGGTCGCGATCGCGGCGATACCGAATCCCTTGCCGCCGTGGCTGCGGCCGATGACGGCGATGAGCCCGCAGATGAAGCCGGCGAGGAGGGCGGGCACGGCGAGCACTGCCACGAGCGGGAGCGCGAGGGCGCCCACCCCCGCGAGGCAGAAGGCGACGATCGCCAGGGAGGCGGGGCGGGGGTCGCGTCCGCGCGGTTGCACGGATGACGGAGCGTACGTCGCGCTCGGAGACGGGATCAGCACGGGGGCCGCGCCGGGATACGGCTGCGTGTAGCGCTGTCCGGGACGAATCGTCGGCGGCGACGGCTCTGCTGCCTGCGGTGGGACGGATTCGTCGCTCATGCCGGGGCTCCTCGCCGCAGGGATCGGATGCGGGTGCTCCGAGCCTAGAACTCCGGCCGTGCCCGCGCGTGTGCGCTGTGGAGAATACGCTCGAGGGATGCAGATCTTCCTCGCCGTGCTCCTGCTCGTGAACGCGATCTACAACGTGGTCGTGTGGCCGCGATTCTTCCAGCGGGTCGCGAAAGATGCGCGTGCGCGTGACGCCGCCGGCAAGCGGACGGCGTTCTTCCGCGTGCACGCGGTGCTGATCGGCATCGCTCTGCTGCTCGCTGTCGTCTCTGCGGTCGCCGGCGTCTGGGCGCTCGTCACGGTCTGACGACCTACGATTGGCCGGTGTCCGTCGCCAAGATCCTGCTGTTCTATCGCTTCGTCCCGATCGCCGATCCGGAGGCCGTGCGGTTGTGGCAGCGGGATCTCTGCGAGCTGCTCGGGCTCCGTGGCCGCATCCTCATTTCTCGCGATGGCATCAACGGGACGGTGGGCGGTGAGCTCGACGCGGTGAAGACCTACCGCCGGAAGACGCTCCAGTACGCTCCGTTCGCGGACATGGACGTGAAGTGGTCGGAAGGCTCGGGACTCGACGACCAGGGCATGAGCCTCGACTTCCCCCGACTGTCGGTCAAGGTGCGTGACGAGATCGTCAGTTTCGGCGCTCCGGACGAGTTGACGGTCGACGCGGACGGTGTGCGCGGCGGGGGGACTCCGCTTTCTCCGGCCGAGGTCAATGCTCTCGTTGCTCGGCGGGGAGATGATGTCGTCTTCTTCGACGGGCGGAACGCCTTCGAGGCGGAGATCGGCCGGTTTCGCAATGCCGTGGTTCCGGATGTGGCCACCACTCGCGACTTCGTGGCCGAGCTCGAATCTGGGCGTTACGACCACCTGAAGAACACCCCGGTCGTCACGTACTGCACCGGCGGCGTGCGGTGCGAAGTGCTGTCGAGCCTGATGGTCGCGAGAGGGTTCCACGAGGTGTACCAGCTCGACGGCGGCATCGTGCGATACGGCGAGGCGTTCGGCAACGACGGACTGTGGGACGGATCGCTGTACGTCTTCGACGGCCGAGGCGCCGTCACGTTCGGGCCCGACGCGGAAGTCCTGGGCACGTGCGCCGGATGCGGCGCTCCCGGAGACCGCATCGGCGACTGCACGGATTCCGCTTGCCGCGTTCGGGTGGTGCTCTGCCGAGACTGCCTCGCCGGTGCCGCCGTTCCGTGCCCGGACCACGCCGCGACCGTTCCCGGGTGACGCGATAGCCGCTCCCGGGTGACCTCATGACCCGCCTGCCCGTCAGAAGGGTGGTGGGTCGTTGTCGGGTGTGAACCGCGCGGTCCCTCCGTGTCTTGTGGGTGGGGTCGTGGTGTGGGTGTGGCCGAGGGGCGTGGTCCAGTGGAGGGTTCCGCCGGGGTGTTGGGTGACGGTCCAGGGGGCGCTGTGTTTGAGGGTGTGGTGGCGTCGGCAGAGGTGGGCGAGGTTGTCGGTGCGGGTGGGGCCGCCGTGGGCGTGGGGGATGGTGTGATCGATGTCGCAGTGGATGGCGGGGGTGCGGCATCCGGGGAATCGACAGTGTTGGTCTCGGGCTTGGAGGTGTCGGGTTGTGGCGGCGGTAGGGGTGTACCGGTCGGTGGTGAGCACGGTGCCGGTGATGGGGTGGGTGAGGACCCGGTCGAATCCGGTGCTGTTTCCGAGGAGTCGGCGGGCGGTGTCGGGGTCGATGGGTGAGCGTCCGGTGAGTTCGGCGGGGTCCTCGGATACGCCGGCGGCGGTGAGGACGGGGACCACGACCTGGATGGTCGCGCGGATCGCGCCGAGTTCTCCGGGCTGATCCCCGGTCACCGTCGGATCCGCGCCGGGAGTGCTGGTGAGGAGCATGTCGGCGACGAGGTCGGCGCGGATGTGGTCGAGGGTCCGGTCATCGGACGCGATCACCTCCTGCCGCTCGCGCTCACGTGCGCTCGCGACATCGACGCCCACCGCAGCGCCATCCTCATCCGCGACGTGGCGGCGTGTTCGGTCGCGGACGTTCTTGATCAGGCGGCCTTGTTGGGTGAGGCGGTCGTGGATCGCGTGCGCGAGGAGGGCGGGGAGGATGACGACGAGTTCCGCCATTCCGTCCTCGAGTGGTACGACGCGAACGCCACGGCTTTCTCGGGCGTCCTGGTGGCGCTCCGTCAGGGGTCGGGGGTGAAGTTTCTCCGCCAGCATCCCGAGCAGGTGTTTCGCGCCGGCCGGGGTTTCTGCTTCGCAGACGGGGACGGCGGCCTGGTCGAATAGCTCCCGGTCCTCGCCTGCGAGGGAGAGCCCGGCGTCGACGACGGCGCGCACGTGCCCCTGGGTGATCCGGCCCGCCTCCCACGCTGTCACCGTCTCCGGGAACCCGGAAACGAGCGTGTCAGCATCGCTCATCCGGCGTTGCACGGTGCGATCAGACAGGCGGGTCGCGCAGGCGATCTCCGCCGCCACCGACCGCATCGCCATCTCGCGCTCCCGCACCGCGTTCGATCGGCTCACTCGCTCCGCGTACGCACCGGCTCGCGCGAAAGCCCGCACGGCTGCCGCCTGTGCCGTCGCCAACGCGCGCTCCGCGGCGACCACACTGGCCACCACCGCGGCCCGTTCGGCATCCTCACCGCCAGGAATGCTCACCTCGACATTCGAACGCATGTTCTAATCGTAGTGGACACCTCCGACATCCACACCCCCGATCACCCCCACAATCCACATCCGTGGACAACATCCCCGCACCCGCCCCTGCGGAGGACAAGTCGCCCGACCG
This sequence comes from Microbacterium sp. cx-55, assembly GCF_021117345.1. Taxonomy (NCBI): domain Bacteria; kingdom Bacillati; phylum Actinomycetota; class Actinomycetes; order Micrococcales; family Microbacteriaceae; genus Microbacterium; species Microbacterium sp. cx-55. Next base: position 1,422,204 of record NZ_CP088261.1, read on the forward strand.
CGACCTGAAAGAATGGACCAATGCCTCCCGCACCCGATCAGCAGCTCGATTCCTACACGCTCGCGACCGACGGCGCATGCAAGGGCAACCCGGGGCCGGCCGGGTGGGCGTGGGTCGGCGAGGACGGTCAGTGGGCGGCGGGCTCGATTCCCGAGGGCACGAACAACATCGGCGAACTGCTCGGCCTCCTGTACGCGATCCGCGATCACCCGCACGTCACGAACCTCACGGTGCAGGCCGATTCGAAGTACGCGATCGACACCTACAGCTCATGGATGGACGGCCACGCGCGCCGGGGCTGGCTGACGAGCGCGAAGAAGCCGACCGCGAACCGCGAGATCCTCGAACAGCTCATGGAGGCCCGTGAGGAGCGCCGTGCGGCGGGACTTCCGCCGGTCATCCTCGAGCACGTCCGCGGGCACAGCGGGCATCGGCTGAACAGCTGGGCGGATGAGCGGGCCGTCCGGGCGTCGCAGCACGCGGCGAAGGGCGAGGAGCTCATCTGGACCTCCCACCGCGGGCTCGACCCGCTCGACGTGTCCGTCGACCCGCCGCGTTCCGCCGGCGACCGTCCGCGCCGCTAGGCCGACACAGGCTCCCGACGCACGCCCCGCGACGCCTGAGACCTCACGGACGATCGATCAGGGCGCGAGCCGCGGCACCACGCGCACCATGATGATCATTGCGACCAGCTCGACGAGCGTCTGGGTGACCACGACGAGAGGTGCGAGCGAAAGGTCGGGGGGCAGCGCGAGAGCGAGCGGCAGGACGACGAGCGAGTTGCGGGTGACGCCGCTGAAGATCAGGGCGCGGGCGGCGCCCGCATCCGCTCGCACCACGCGAGCCGCAGCCCAGCCGAGCGCGATCATCACGACGACGAACGCGGCGTAGAGCGGCAGGAGACCCCAGAGCTCGCTCAGTCTGGCGCCGACGGCCCGCACCTGAGAGGCGACCACGACGCCGAGGGTCAGCATCATGAGCGGCACCATGAGCGAGGGCAGCCCGCTTTCGGCCCGCCGCGCCGCCGGGATGCGCGCGGCGAGCAGCTGCACGAGGATCGCCAGCCCGAGCGGGAGCGCGATCAGCACGAGGAACGCGCGGATGAACGGGGCTGCGTCGATCGTGGCGAGAGCATCCGCTCCCGCGAATGCCCACAGGTATCCGGGCAGAAGGAGGAGTTGAGCGACCATCAGGAGCGGAGCGGCGGCGAGCAGCCGGTCGCTTGCCCCACCGGCGATCCGGGTGAACACGATCACGTAGTCGACGCACGGTGTCAGAAGAACGAGAAGCACACCGATCAGCATTGCTTGGTCGCCGGCGACGAAACGGGACAGCCCGTAGACGACGCACGGGACGACGACGAAGTTCAGGAGTCCGAGGGTGAGCAGAAACCGACGGTCGCCGAGAGCGTCACGGATGCGGCGGAACGGCACGGTCAGGAACGTGACGAAGAGCAGGGCGCCGAGCGCGGGCTCGATGGCGACCTCGAGCGCCGCGCTCGCGGGAATAGTGATCCCGACGCCCGCGCCCAGGGCGATCGCGAGGAGATACAGCGCGACCTGGTGACGCTCCGCGACGTCGGAGTACGCGCCTCTCCGGTCTGCCACGCCCTCGACACTATCCGGACCCGCGGGCGTTCTTCCTCGCGCGCTGCGTAGGCTGGATGCATGCTCGCCACCGTCATCCACGCCGCCCGTGACATCCGCGTCGAAGAGGTTCCCGACCCGCAGCTCTCCACCGGACGCGACGCCATCGTGCGCGTCGTCGCCGCGTGTGTCTGCGGTTCCGACCTCTGGCCGTACCGGGGCGTCACCGCGACGGACCGACCGCACCGCATCGGTCACGAGTTCGTCGGGATCGTCGAGAGCGTGGGGGACGACGTGCAGAACGTCGCGCCCGGCGATTTCGTCATCGCCCCGTTCTACGTGTGCGACGGAACGTGCGCGAACTGCCGCAACGGTGTCAGCACCTCGTGCCTCAGCGGCGGATGGTGGGGCGGCGACGTGCACGACGACGGTTTCGCCGACGGCGGCCAGGGCCAGTTCGTTCGTGTTCCGCTCGCCGACGGCACCCTCGCAGTGGTTCCGGGGCCGATCGGCGACGAGGAGATCCCCGGCCTGCTGACTCTGAGCGATGTCATGGGTACCGGGCACCACGCGGCGCTGTCGTCGGGTGTGCAGCCCGGTGACAGCGTCGCCGTCGTGGGGGACGGCGCGGTGGGGCTCTGCGCCATCATCGCCGCCAAGCGGTTGGGTGCGACGACGATCATCGCGATGTCCCGGCATCCGGAACGTCAGGCGCTCGCCCGCGAGTTCGGCGCGACGCACATCGTCGCGGAGCGTGGTGACGAGGGTGTCGAGAGGGTGCGCGAGCTCACCGACGGCATCGGTGCCGACCGCGTGCTCGAGTGCGTCGGCACGAAGGAGTCGATGGATCAGGCGCTCCGTTCGGCGCGTCCGGGCGGGATGGTCGGATACGTGGGCGTGCCGAACGGCGGCCCCGAACTTCCGATCGGTCGGATGTTCGGGTCGAACGTCGGCGTCAACGGTGGCGTCGCGCCGGTGCGCGGCTACATCGAGGAACTTCTGCCGGACGTCCGTTCCGGCGCCATCCGTCCGGGTCTGGTCTTCGACCTGGAGCTTCCGCTGACGGAGGCGGCCGAGGCGTACGCCGCGATGGACGAGCGTCGGGCGACGAAGGTCCTGCTCCGTCCCTAGAGCGCGAGCCTCAGGGTGTGACGGACTCTGACGGCGCGTCGTCGATCGGTGGCGCGGGCAGGGGCGCTGGTGCTTGCTCGGACGGGAGTCCTTCGTCGTCGCCCGGCTCTTCGCCCGGGATCGGCGGGGTCGGCGTCGTGCTCGGACCGGGGGTGGGGGTCGATGTCGGCGGCTTCGGCGTCGGCGTCGGATCGGGTGTGGGAGTAGGTGCGACCGGCTGCTCGGGAGCCGGGGCGGGCACTGGCGCCGGGGCGGGCACCGGGTCGGAGCTGACGAACGGCTTCCACGGTTCGCTCACGGAGCGTCGGAATGTCGTCGGAGGTGCGGTGGGGTCGACTTCGCGCACCTGCAGCGGCGGCTCAACGCCGATCGCCGCTTCCATCTCGTCGGGGGAGTCGGCCTCGGTGACACTCAGGATCTCGGCTGCTTGGGCCGTGCGGCCGCTCGCGGACTCGTCGGACACGTTCAGCGCGATCGAGGTGACGGCGGTCACGGCGAGGGCGCCCGCGCATGCGGCAGCGACGATGACAACGCGGGTGTGTGCGCGCACGTAGCTCCTCTCGCCGCACCGAGAATCACGGGAAGTCACTCGGTGGAAAGTGTCGGGGTGGCTTCCATATTCACGTGCTCCACAGCGCGAGTCAATGCGAGCGCGCCGGGATTATGTCCGGAGAGCACGTTAAACCCCAGTTCATGAGCACGATCTGAAAAACCAGGGCGGATGCGGGATCCGACGGTGGTCCGGCCGTGTCAGGAACTCCGCGACTTCAGCGGGTACCGACGCCGCAGGACGAGGCGCTGCACGAGCGTCCAGACCACCGTCACGGCCAGGTACAGGCCCGCGGCCAGGGGAACGAAGACGGCGACCACCGCGGAGGCGAAGGAGAGGAACCCGAGTGCGTGGAGCGCGAACGACGGGGTGACGTCGCTCGTCACGACCGGTCGGAAGGCGCGACGGGTCACCTCGCCGGCCGCGATGATCATCAGGAGCACGGTGCCGAAGACGGCGATGCTCGCCGGATCGAGCGCCCCCGCGGAGACGATCCCCGCGAGGCTGCTGCCGAGAGGAACGCCCGCGAGAGTCTCCGACAGCAGCGCGTTGTCGCGCCCCGCCAGGACCGGATGCAGAAACACCGCGTAGAGAATGCCGACGATGGGCGCTTGCACGAGCAACGGCAGGCACCCCGCCAGCGGGGACGCGTGCTCGTCGCGATAGACCTGCATCGTCTCGCGCTGCATGCGCTCGGGATCGGTGCGATATCGCTGCTGGATGAGGCGTAGACGCGGCGCGAGCCGCGCGCGGGTCTGCTCCGCTTTCGCTTGCGAGACTCCGGCGGGGATGAGGAGGGCGCGCACGATCAGCGTGGTCAGAATGACCGCCGCGGCCGCAGCCGAGGCGCCGGTGAAGGGTTCGAGAACAGAGGAAAGGGCGAGAAGCGCGCGGTAGGCGAGGTCGAGGAGGGCGGTCACGGGCGGGAAGGCGAAGATGTCCACGGAAGGATCCGTTCTGCGAGGTCGATCGGGAAGGTGATCGGCCGCGACGGAACGCCGCATCCTCGCCGGTCGGGGGCGAGGGAGAGAAGGAGCGTTGCGCGGCGGCGTCTAGAGGACGAGGGCCGCGTGGCCCGGTGCTCGCGGGCGCGGGTGCCCGGACGCATCCGGATCGCTCTGCGTGAGCGGAGAGGACACATCGATGCTGCGACGAGGGGTCGCGGAGGGATCCGTTCCCGCTGCCACACCGGCGAAGGCGGTAGCCGCCACGACGATAAGGGCGGCGGCGATCACGAGCACGACGGCGGCGAGCGCGGATCCGTCGGACAGGACCGCACCGCTCGTCAGCCAGACGAGCGAGAGGATGGCGTGCAGTGCGTCGGTGAATGCGGGCACAGCGCTCCTCCTTCGCTCCTCGGTGTGTGCGATCACGGTAGCACTCGATGATCGGCGTCAAGCCGGGGCCACGTGGGGGTGGCCCTCCGTACGCTGGGGTCATGGCAGACCAGCACACCTCCGTTCCCACCGTGGCGCTCAACTCGGGCCACGCCATCCCGCAGCTCGGCTACGGCGTCTTCAAAGTCGACCCGGCGAAGACCGAGAAGTACGTCACCGAGGCCCTCGAGGTCGGCTACCGGCACATCGACACGGCAGCGATCTACGGCAACGAAGAGGGTGTCGGCCGCGCGATCGCGTCCAGCGGAATCCCGCGCGACGAGCTCTTCATCACCACGAAGCTCTGGAACGATCGCCAGGCGGGCGACGAACCCCGCGCCGCGATCCAGGAGAGCCTCGAGAAGCTCCAGCTCGAGTTCGTCGACCTGTACCTGGTGCACTGGCCCGCCCCGGCCAACGGCAACTACGTGAACGCCTGGACGACGCTCGTGTCGCTGAACGAGGCCGGGCTCGCGCGGTCGATCGGTGTGTCGAACCACTTGGTCGAGCACCTCGCACAGCTCGAGGCCGCCACGGGCACGCTGCCCGCGGTGAACCAGCTCGAGATCCACCCCGCCTACCAGCAGCGCGAGGTCGTCGAGTGGTGCACGTCTCGCGGTGTCCACATCGAAGCGTGGGGTCCGCTCGGCCAGGGCAAGTACGACCTGTTCGGCACCCCGGCTGTCGCCGACGCCGCCGCGGCGCACGAGCGCACGCCCGCCCAGGTGGTGCTGCGCTGGCACCTGCAGAAGGGCTTCATCGTCTTCCCGAAGACCGTGAATCGCGAGCGGATGGCGGAGAACTTCGCGCTGTTCGACTTCGCGCTCTCCGATGCTGAGGTCGAAGCGATCACGGCACTCGATCCGCAGGATGGCTCGGGCCGCGTGGGCGCGCACCCGTCCGAACTGAACTGATCCCGGCATCCGGAACGAGAGGCGCTGCGCGTGAAAGCGGCCCTGATCCTCGCGACTCAGCAGTTCGAGGATCACCCGGCCTTCCACGATCCCGACATCGACGAGTTCTTCGTCGTCGAGTCCGCGCAGCGCTTCTCCCGGTTGCCGTACCACCGGCACAAGATCGTGCTGCTGCTCGCGGCGCTTCGGCACACGGTCGACAGGCTCCGCGCGGACGGGCGCACCGTGCGTGTCGTCGCTCTCGAGGACGACCTTTCGTTCGCTCGCGGAGTCGAAGAACTGGCGACCCGGCACGGCGCCGACGGTCTGGCGTGGATGAGCGCGACCGATCGGGGAGTCGACGAACGGATCCACGCGTTGTGCACCCGGCTCGGCCTTCGCAGTCGGGTGTATCCGGATGCGCTGTTTCTCACTCCGGCAGAGGCATCCGACGAGTGGTTCGCCGCGCATCCGACGCCCGTCATGGAGACGTTCGTGCGGTGGCAGCGTCATCGCACGGGGATTCTCATGGACGGCGAGAAGCCCGTCGGCGGGCGGTGGAACTTCGACGCCGATAATCGGCATCCGCTTCCGAAGCGCGGGGTGACGGTGCCGGCGCTTCCTTTTCCGTCGCCCGATCCGATCACCGCCGGTGTGATCGCCGAGGTGAACGAGCGGTTCTCCGATCATCCCGGTGATGCGGCGCAGTTCTGGCTCCCGGTGACCCCGGATGCGGCGCGCCAGTGGCTCAACACGTTCATCGCCGAACGGTTCCGCGATTTCGGGCGCTACGAAGACGCGATGTCGCGCGACCAGCCGTTCCTGTTCCACTCGGTGATCTCGCCGATGCTGAACATCGGGCTGCTGACGGTCGACGAGGTGATCACGGCCGCGACGACCGCGGGCGACGACGTGCCGCTGGCGTCGGTCGAAGGCTTCGTTCGCCAGATCATCGGATGGCGGGAGTACATGCGCGGCATGTACCGGGCGCATCCGGAACTCGACGGTGCGAACGCGTTGGGACTGAGCCGGCCGCTCGAGGACTGGTGGTACACGGGGAAGGGAATCCCGGTGGACGTGCCGGTGCCTGTCCGGTCGGTGCTCGAGAGTGTGCATCGCTGGGGGTATGCGCACCACATCGAACGGCTGATGGTGCTGGGTAACTGGTTCCTCCTGCGGGGGTACGCCCCCGCCGAGGTGAACCGCTGGTTCTTGGCGCTGTTCGTCGATGCCTACGACTGGGTGATGGTGCCGAACGTGTTCGGGATGAGTCAGTACGCCGATGGCGGGCTGGTCGGCACGAAACCGTATATCTCCGGCGGGGCATATCTGCAGAAGATGGGGTCGTGGTGGTCGTCGGCACAGCAGGCGAAGGAGTCCGCGTTCACGGGCGCGTACTGGCGGTTCCTCGATCAGCACGAAGACGCGCTGGCGGGCAATCCCCGCATGTCGCTGCCCCTCGCGCAGATGCGGTCGCGGCGCGCGGCGAGCGAGTCCGCAGGCGGGTAGTCGCAGGGCCTCCCACGGCGTCCGGAGTGTGATTAGCGTGGAGGGATGAGTGACACCCGTGCGGAGATCCGAGAGTTCCTGAGTTCTCGACGGGCGCGCATCTCGCCCGAGCAGGCCGGGCTGCCCGCATACGGCGGCAACCGGCGCGTGAGCGGACTCCGGCGCGAAGAGGTGGCGATGCTCACGGGCGTCTCGGTCGACTACTACGTGCGGCTGGAGCGGGGCAATCTCGCGGGAGCCTCCGAGAGCGTGCTGGACGCGCTGGCGCGAACCCTGAGCCTTGACGAGGCGGAGCGGCAGTACCTGTTCGACCTCGCTCGGAACGCCGGACCGGCGCCGCGGCGTCGACCGCCGGTGACGAGCGATGTGCGGCCGGCGATCCGACAGGTGCTCGATGCGATGGCCGATGCTCCCGCCTGGGTGCGCAACGGCCGGCACGACATCCTCGCCGCGAACAGCATGGGTCGTGCGCTCTACGCGCCGGTCTTCGACGACCCGCGGCGCCCGGTCAACACGACCCGGTTCACGTACCTGAATCCCGCCGCACGCGAGTTCTGGCGCGACTACGACCAGATCGCCGACGACGCGGCGGCGATGCTCCGGTTGGAGGCAGGACGCAACCCGCACGATGAGGGGCTCATCCGCCTGGTGGGGGAGTTGTCGACGCAGAGCGAACTCTTCCGCCAGCGGTGGGCGTCACGGGACGTGAAGTACCACCGCAGCGGGATCAAACGGCTCCACCACCCGGTGGTCGGCGACCTCGACCTGAACTACGAGTCGATGGAGCTTCCCAGCGAGCCGGGGCTGGTCATGAACGTCTACACCGCGGCGCCCGGCTCGCCCACGGCGGATGCGTTGATGCTGTTGGCGTCGTGGGTCGCCGATCAGAACCGGCGGGCCGCCCCCGATCACCAGAAGGTCACCCCCGAGGCGTGACCTCTCCCGGCACGCCTGCACCCGCACGGTCGCGCAGGACGGCCCGTGCGATGCGGTCACCTGACACGAGCGCGCCCTGGATGGACGCGGTGTCGCGGTTGTCTCCGGCCAGATAGACACCGTCGCGGATGCGGGCGGGTCGGGTCGGCCGCAGCGGCGCCGTCTGCGCGGGCAGCGCGTGCGGGATGTCATCGCGGCGGATGAGGTGCCAGCCCGCCACCGATCCGCCCCAGATCTCGCCGAGATGGCGGCGCACCTCCGTCTCCACCGGCCCGCCGCCGGTCGAGGGCAGCAGACATGTCGCCTGCACGAGGTGCCGGCCGGGAGGTGCATAGGAGGGCGCGGCGTTCGACATCACCGCGGTGTTCACGACCGGGCCGCGGCGGCGTCCGTCGACCCGCAACATGCCGGATTCGGTCGGCGGCACCTCCGCTTCGAACCACCACGTCTGCAGACCGCGGGTCTGAGCGGACGGCACACCGACGAGCGCCGGCACCGCCTCCGAGCCGACCGCGATGATGACCGTCTGCGCTCTGAGGGTGTCGGCACCGGCCACGGCGACCTCCGTGCCGCGGGCGCCCGACCGGAGCCCGGTGACGCGGTGACGGAGTCGGATCGAGGCCCCCATCAGTCGGGCCATGCTCGCGAGCTGCGCGGGGACCGCCTGGATGCCGTGCTCGGGAACTCCCGGGCGACCCAGCGCGAACATGCGGATGAGCAGCCGGACGAACGCGTCGGATGTTTCGAGCGTGTCGTCCGCGACGACGCCGGCGAGGAACGGCTCGAGCACCTCGGCGCGAAGTGCGCCGTGCACGCCCGCGCGACGCCATCCGGTCGCGAGTGACGCGTCGGCGCCGGTGAGCGCGGTGCGCGGCCTCACGATGGTCGGCCCCGCCCACCGCGCGAGAGCCGAGAGTTCGCGCGTCGATAGCAGCCCGCTGCGGAGGGTTGCGGGCAGAAGTCGGGGGTGATGGAGCGGATGCGCGAGGGTCGCGACCCCGCGGTCGCGCCGCACCTGCACGCCCACCGGGAACTGCTGCAGTCCGAGGGCACGCACATCGACCCACCGCCCGACGGCCGGGTAGGCGGGATTGAGCAGCTGGAAGCCGCGGTCGAGGAGGAAGCCGTCGACCGCATCCGTGCGCTGCCGACCGCCGACCGCCTCCGCCGCCTCGAGCACGACGACGTCGAGTTCCGCCTGCGCCAGCACGCTCGCGCAGCGCAGCCCCGCCAGGCCCGCGCCGACGATGATCACCTCGTGTGCGTCCACGGGGCGAGCCTAGGCCTGCGGGCGGTGCGCGTGGCGGGGTGGTGCGGCGCCCGCGCGCGTCGGTAGCCTGACCGCGTGACCCACCGGTTGACGGCAGACGAGGCTCGGCGGATCGCCGTGCGAGCGCAGTTGCTCGATGCCGATCGCCCCGGCGACGTCGTGGAGGTGGCCGAGCAACTCGGCTACATCAAGATCGATCCCACCGCCACGATCGCGCCCGCGGAGCACACCGTGCTCTGGTCGCGGATCGGATGGTCGTACGAACCGGGCCAGCTGTCGAAGGCGGTGGAGCAGGACCGGCTGCTGTTCGAGTTCGACGGTGCCTTTCGGCCGATGAGTCTGCTGCCGCTCATGCTGCCCGGCATGCGCCGGTGGCCGCAACGCGAGAGCAGCCGCCAGTGGCTCGAGGCGAACGCCGCGTTCCGCGACGACGTGCTGGCGCGCCTTCGCGACGGCGGCCCGCTCTTCGCCCGCGAGATTCCCGACACCGCGGTCGCGCGGCGCGGCACCGACGGATGGTCGGGGCCGAATCAGGTTCCGCACATGCTCGACTTCCTGAGCCGCCAGGGCAAGGTGGCGATCGTCGGCCGCGACGGGCGTCACCGGCGGTGGGATCTCGCCGAGCGGGTCTACCCGCAGAACTTGCCCGACTACGCGTTCGATGACGCCGAACGGATGCGGGAGGAGCGCCGACTCCAGGCCGTCGGCATCGCTAAGGAGAAGTCGCCGTGGACGCCGGTCGGGGCGGCGGGGGAACCCGCGACGATCGAGGGCAGCGCCCGGAAGTACCGCGTCGATCCGGAGGCGCTGGCCGCCCTGAACGACGACCGCGGCGGTCGGGTGGCTTTCCTCAACCCCTACGACAGCCTGCTGTTCGACCGCCCGCGCCTGCGCGAACTCTTCGCGTTCGACTACGTGCTCGAGCAGTTCAAGCCGAAGCCCCAACGCCGGTACGGCTTCTTCGCGCATCCGATTCTGATGGGCGACCGATTCGTGGGGATGCTGGATGCCGAAGTGGACCGTACCCGGGAGGAGTTGCGGCTCGGCGCCATCTACGAGTTCGTGCCGTTCGATCCGGAAGAGACCGAGATGGTGCGGGCCGAACTCGCGGAACTCGGCGAATGGCTCGGGATGCCGGTCACCGGACTGGACTGACGCCATCTGGCCCCGCTCCGTTAGCGTGGCGGTATGACCGAGCACACGAATGCCCAGCACAAGACTCAGGCCGAACGCGCGCAGGCGCTGTCGGCCCTGCATGCCGCCCCCGAGATCCTCCGCGTCGTCAACGTCTGGGACGTCGTGTCGGCCAAGGCCATCCTCGACCTTCCGGAGACCCGAGCCCTCGCCACCGCCGGGCACTCCATCGCCGCGACCTTCGGCTACGCCGACGGCACCATCCCGCTCGAGACGACACTTGACCTCGTCAGCCGCATCGTCGCGGTCGCGGGCGACGTGCCCGTCTCCGCCGACCTCGACGACGGCTACGCCGATGCGGGGGAGACCGTGCGTCGCGCGATCGGCGTCGGAATCGTCGGAGCCAACGTCGAAGACCGGCTCCGCCCTCTCGCCGAGGCCGCGGCCCGCGTGGAGGCGATCGTCGCCGCAGGTCACGCCGAGGGCGTGCCGTTCGCGCTGAACGCGCGCACCGACGCGTTCGTGCGTGGCGGTGACCGCCCGGTCGAGGAGTCGATCGCGGACGCGATCGAGCGTGGTCGCGCGTATCTATCGGCCGGCGCCGACGTGATCTTCGTCCCCGGCGTGCTGAACGCCGACGTCACCCGTCAGCTCGTCGAGGGCATCGGCGAGCGCAAGGTCAGCGTGATCGGACTGCCGGGCGCGTTGGCTGCCGCCGAGTACGAGGCGCTCGGCGTCGCCCGCATCTCGTACGGACCGACCACCCAGCGGGTCGCGCTGACCGCACTGCAGGACGTCGCGAAGAGCCTCTACGCCGACGGCGTTATCCCCGCCGGTACCCGCGCGCTGAACTGATCCGCACCCGCACCGGTACGTGAGGCCGGAGCACGAAGAAGACGACGGATGCGGCGCCGAGGCCGCATCCGTCGTCTCTGTCTCGGGGTTACGCCGACGCGGTCGCGCTGCGCTTCGGAAGCACCCAACCGGGACGCACGAAGTGGCAGGTGTACCCGTTCGGGATGCGCTGCAGGTAGTCCTGGTGCTCGGGCTCGGCCTGCCAGAACGGGCCCGCGGGCTCGATCGTGGTGACGGCCTTGCCGGGCCACAGCCCCGACGCGTCGACGTCGGCGATCGTGTCGCGGGCGACCTGCTCCTGCTCGGGAGAGAGCGGGAAGATGGCCGACCGGTAGCTGGTGCCGATGTCGTTGCCCTGACGGTTCAGGGTCGACGGGTCGTGGATCTGGAAGAAGAACGCCAGGATGTCGCGGTAGGTGGTCTTCGAGGGGTCGAACACGATCTCCACGGCCTCCGCATGACCGGGGTGGTTGCGGTAGGTCGCGTGCTCGTTGGTTCCGCCGGTGTACCCGACGCGCGTGGAGATCACGCCCGTCTGGTGGCGGATGAGCTCCTCGGCGCCCCAGAAACAGCCGCCCGCCAGGACGGCGGTCTCGGTGCCGGGGCTGCGGGTGATGGATCCGGTGTCGGTGGTCATGCGACGTCCTCCTGCGTGGTGGTGAAGAGTGTGCGGTAAGAACCGTAGCCCTGCTCCTCGAGCTGGGCGACGGGGATGAAGCGGAGTGCGGCGGAGTTCATGCAGTAGCGCATGCCACCGGCTTCGCGCGGGCCGTCATCGAACAGGTGCCCGAGATGGCTGTCGGCGCCGGCCGAGCGCACCTCGGTGCGCTTCATCCACAGCGTACGGTCTGTCTTCTCAGTCACGGCGTCGGAGTCGATCGGCCGGGTGAAGCTGGGCCACCCCGATCCGCTCTCGAACTTGTCGGCCGACGAGAACAGGGGCTGACCCGACACGACATCGACGTAGATGCCGTCCTCGTGGTTGTCCCAGTAGCGATTGCGGAAGGGCGGCTCGGTGCTGTCCTCCTGGGTCACGCGGTACTCGTTCGGGGTCAGGCGGCTGAGCGCCTCGGGAGTCTTGCGGTAGTCGTTGCTCACGGTGTCCTCCTTGTTCGCCACCGCTGGCTGCGGCGTCTTAGGGGTCAACGGCCGCGGCTCTGGATTTGGTCCCGCGAACCTGGGAGCGGGCTTTGAGTTGTGTCGGCTCTGCGGTGGGCGCAATCCCGGGCCCACCGCCAGGCATCGTGCATACGATGACGGGACCGACCACAGGAGGAAACGTGCCGCGCACAATCGTCATCACCGGAGCAAGCGACGGAATCGGCGGCGCATCCGCACGCCAATTGCAGGATGCGGGCGAGACGGTCGTCATCGTCGGCCGGAACCCGGAGAAGACGGATGCGGTGGCCCGACGCCTCGGCGCGGATTCGTTCATCGCCGACTACAGCGACCTCGCGCAGGTGCGGGACCTGGCGGCGGCGCTGCTCGAGACGTATCCGCGGATCGATGTGCTGGCCAACAACGCCGGCGGCATCTTCGGCGACCGCGTCACGACCGTCGACGGGTACGAGTTCACCTTCCAGGTCAACCACCTGGGCGGCTTCCTCCTCACGAACCTCCTGATGGACCGCCTCATCGAGAGTCAGGCGTCGGTCATCCAGACCTCGAGCCTCGCGGCGCAGCGCTTCTCGCGATTCGACATCGACGACCTGCAGGCGGAGAAGAAGTACTCCGCGAGCACGGCCTACGGCAACGGCAAGCTCGCCAACATCCTGTTCACGAAAGAACTGCACCGGCGCTTCCACGAGAACGGTGTCCACGCGGTCGCGTTCCATCCCGGGGCGGTCGCGAGCGGGTTCGCGGGAGCATCGAGCGGACCATGGAAGTTCATGTACACGAACCCGCTGACGGCGCGCCTACTCACCTCGACCGAGGTCGGTGGCGCGAGGCTCACGTTCCTCGCACTCGGCAAGCCGAGGGTCGACTGGGAGCCGGGTCAGTACTACGCGAACAACCGGCTCGCGAAGACGACCCGTGTCGCCGACGACCCCGGGGTGGCGAAGATGCTCTGGGAGCGGAGCGCGGAGATGGTCTCGCTCTGAGCGCACCGGGGTCGGCGTAGCCTGATCCCATGCCGTCAGATGCCGCCCTCCGGACCGCGCGGGAGCAGCTCGTCGACCTGGCCCGCGGCGACGGTCTCGCGGGTGCGGCGCATGCGCTGATCGATCTACCGACCGTGCCGGATCCGCGCCCGGCGGCGATCCTCATCCTGTTCGGCGTGCTCGATGGTCGGCCGAGCACCGCGGAGACCCAGGCGTCCGCGGTCTCTCGCGATCTCGACGTGCTGCTTCTTTCTCGCGCAACGACCCTGCGCGCGCATCCCGGACAGGTCGCCTTTCCCGGCGGTCGCCTCGATCCGGAGGATCTCGGTCCCGTGGATGCGGCGCTGCGCGAGGCGCGCGAGGAGACCGGGCTCGATCCCCGAGGCGTCGATGTGCTCGGCGTTCTCCCCGATGTTCCGCTCGCCTTCTCCGGCCACGTGGTGACGCCGGTGCTCGGCTGGTGGCGCCATCCGACGCCGGTCGGGGTCGTCGACACCGCCGAGTCCTCGGATGTCTTCCGGGCACCCGTGGCCGATCTGCTCGACCCCGCGAATCGCGGCGTGACCGTCCTCCGTCGTGACGGGCGAGAGTTCCGCGGGCCGGGATTCCGGGTGGCGCACACCACCGGTGAGCACCTCGTGTGGGGGTTCACGGCGATGCTGCTCGACGCGCTGTTCGATCGACTCGGGTGGACCGAGCCGTGGGATCAGGCGCGCGAACTGCCGCTCGTGCTCTGAGGCTTTTCGCCATCCCGGTGACGACGTCGGAGGGGGAGGCTAGGGTCGCGACATGGCGAGATCTACATCCGATACCGAGTCCGTCGCGGCCGTCCACCAGGGCATCGTGCCGTCGTACCTCCTCGACCGTCTGGCGCAGTCGACGCGTTTTCCGCGCGCAGCGGATGCGGCGCGCCAGACGCTCACGATCGGACGACCGCCGCGTCGCGCGCGCATCGAGCTGTCGATCGACGCGTCCGGCAACCTCGTCGCGGAGGTGAGTGCCGCCCCGGACCGCACGATCAGCGACGCACAGAACACGGAGACGTTGCCGGGCGTACGCGTGCGGACGGAAGACGAGCCGCCGGTCGATGACGTGGCCGTGAACGAGGCGTACGACGGACTCGGAGCGACGTTCGAGCTGCTGCTCTCGGCCTTCGGGCGCACCTCGATCGACGGTGCGGGCGCGGCACTCGAGGCGACCGTGCACTTCGGCGTCGATTACGACAACGCGTTCTGGGACGGCGAGCGGATGGTGTTCGGCGACGGTGACGGGGAGGTCTTCCTCGGCTTCACCGGCTCGGTCTCGATCATCGGCCACGAGCTCGGGCACGGCGTCATCCAGCACACGGCGGGGCTCGAATACCAGGGTCAGTCGGGGGCCCTCAACGAGTCCATCGCCGACGTGTTCGGTGCGTTGACCGAGCAGTATCAGCGGGGCGACACGGCGGAGGATGCCACCTGGCTCATCGGCGGCGGGATCTTCGGCCCGGCCGTCGAGGGCCGTGCGCTGCGGTCGATGATCGAGCCCGGAACGGCGTACGACGACGACCAGCTCGGTCGCGATCCGCAGCCCGCTCACATGCGGGATTATGTGGAGACGGCGGAAGACAACGGCGGCGTGCACCTGAACTCGGGCATTCCCAATCGCGCGTTCGCCCTTGCTGCGATCGCTCTCGGCGGGCCGGCCTGGGAACGCGCCGGGCTCGTCTGGTATCGGGCGCTGACCGGTGGGCTGGGTCCGACCGCGACGTTCGCCGAGTTCGCCGAGGCAACGATCGCCGCGGCGACGGCGCAGTACGGTGAGGACTCGGAGGTTTCCGCGGCGGTGCGGACCGCGTGGACGACGGTGGGAGTGACGGTCGATGAGCGAGGCGGAGCAGGCGACTGATCGCCCGATCACCGTCGCCGTCGTGCGGTCCGGCGGCATCGCCGGCATCCGTCGCACGTGGCAGATCGAACCGCCCGCTGACGTCGCATCTCGGTGGGTCGCGCTGATCGAGCGCTGCCCGTGGGACGATCCGGCGCCGGCTCGGCGGGGCGCCGATCTCTACACGTGGTCCATCCGCGCACGGGTCGCCGGCCGCGAGTGCGCGCGGGAGATTCCGGATGCGGAGCTCTCGGGGCCGTGGCGTGTGCTGGTCGATGCGGTCCAGACGGCAGCGAAGGCCTGAGTCGGCATTGACTGCGACGGGCGCCGCTGTCAAGCGCTCGCCTTTCCGAGGAGTCTGCCGTTCGATCGATGAGTACCTGTTCTCTCGAAGAAAGGCCTCCGATGACCGCTACACCCGAAGAGCTGCACAAGCTCAACGACCTGCTCAAGGACTTCCGGTTCGCGATGCTCACCACCCGCGCGACCGACGGCACGCTGACGGCGCACCCGCTGTCTGTTCAGGAGAGCGAGTTCGACGGCGACCTGTGGTTCATCGTCGGACGCAACGCGCCCGCCGTGCAGCACGTGCAGGTCGACCCGATGGTGGGAGTCTCGTTCAGCTCGAACAGTTCGTGGCTGTCGCTCGCCGGCTCGGCCGAGGTCGTCGACGACGCAGCGAAGCTGACGCAGCTGTGGAACTCGGCGGTGGACGCCTGGTTCCCGAATGGCCCGGAAGACCCGAACGTGACGCTGCTTCGCGTGAACGCGCTGAGCGGCGAGTACTGGGACAGCCCGGGAGGCCGCGTCGCCACGATCGCCGCCTTCGTCAAGCAGAAGGTCACGGGCGAGAAGTTCGAGGCCGACAACGAGAAGTTCGACCTGTAGACGCACCGCCGTTCCGCATCCGTCACGGCCGGGGGAGAGCATCCTCCCGGTCGAGGCGGATGCGGGTGAGCATGACCCCGCCCACGAGTGCCCCGAGACCCCCGATCGCCATATCGCCGATGGAGTCCTGGTACGCGACGTAGATCTCGTCGCTGATGAACCGCCAGCCCGCCCACTCCACCATCTCCCAGAGCGCGCTGATGGCCAGACCGATGGCGGCGGTGAGGACGAGCGGCGCGCGTCGCGGCACTGCGATGCCGCGCAGGTCGGGCACGACCCGCGCGCGGGACAACGCGAGATAGAGGATCACGGCGAGCACACCGGTGCAGGCGAAGTGCACGACGAGGTCCCACCAGGAGATGCGGGTGTAGAGGTCGAGGACGTTGCTCCACGCGGCGGTGAGCACGACTACTCCGTAGACGACGTCGAACCCGGAGCGCACCCCGACGAAGCGGGGCACGAGCAGCGCAGGGAGCGAGAACGCCAGGATGCCGGCATCCGTCGGCTCGAACACGACCGCGGCGATCAGAACGCTCACCAGCCCCGCGACGCGGAGGGCGTCCGCCGCCCACTCGCCGATACCGTACGGCCGGCGGAGGAAGTTCCTTCTCACGCGGGGGGCCGATCGGTCGGGAAGCGCAGGACGGTCTGCACCGGCAGATGGTCGGAGGGCCAGCGCCCATCGATGCGGTGCGCGTTGATGCCGATCGTGCGCACCTCGACCCGAGGGGTCACCGCGATCCAGTCGATTCGCGTGCCGAACCGGCGCGGCGGACGGTAGTTCGTGTACGTGCTGAGCTGCGGAGAGACGCGGACGGATGCGGTCTCCCACGCATCCACGAGGTGATCGCCGGCGAACAACTCGCGAAGCGCGGGCGACGTGTCGTCCGCGTTGAGATCCCCGGTGACGACCGCGGGAAGCGACTGCGCGGCGATCCGCCGGCGCACGAACTCCGCCGCGCGCACGCGGGACGCCCGCGAGATGTGGTCGAAGTGGGTGTTGATCGCGAGGAACCGCGCCGACGTGACGCGATCGCGGAACTCCGCGCTGACAGCGATGCGCGGCACCAGATTGCCCCAGGAGCGGGAACCAGCGGTGGCCGGCTCATCCGAGAGGGCGAGCTGCTGCCACGTCAGGAGCTCCAGGCGGTCCGTGTCGTAGAGGATGGGGCATCCCTCGCCCTGTCCGTCGCGTTCGCGCCCGTGCCCGATGACCCGGTAGGTCGGCCCGAGTGCCGCGGTGAGGGCGCCCAGCTGCACCGGCATGACCTCCTGCGTGCCGAGGAGCGTGGGACGCTCGGCCCGTAGCAGACGCTGCATCCGCGGCTCGCGATCGCGCCACTCGTCGACCCCGCGGACGAGCGGCCCGTTCATCTTGCGTCGGATGTTGTACGTCATGACGTGCAGATCCGGCGGCGGGACGGGGCCGATCAGGGCGTCGCTCATCGTTCGTAGGCCTCTCGCGTGCGGGTGGCGTGCCGCATCCGGCGCAGCAGCATCCGCTCCCACCGTACGGGTGGGAAGTCGCGGGGCCAGTGCAAAACGACGGTGCGGATCCCGCGGTTCAGTCGGCGCGCGAACGCGACGCCCTCCGAGAACGGGCGCATCGAGATGCCCATGGCCGCGCCCGGGAGGGAGCGGATGCGGAACCGTTCCCCAAGGTGGAACGCGAGGTCGAGGTCGTCGTGCACCTCGGTGTCGTGACGATGCACAGTCGCGCTGACCCGACTCCATGCCGTTCGGCGCATGGCGAGATTGGAGCCGAAGAGCGGCAGGTGGCCGAGCGCGAGCACGCCGGCGACGGCGTAGGCGCCGAGGTACGCAACCGCCAGGCTCGAGCGGAGGGGACGCGGCCCGTCGACGAAGCGCGCGCCGCCGGTGAACGCCGCGACGTCGGGCCGGCGACGGAAGCCGCGTTCCATCGCTTCGACCCACGAGTCGGCGGGCAGGCAATCCGCATCCAGACGCAGGATCAGGTCGCTCGTCGCGGCGTCGTACCCGGCCGACGCGGCCGCCGGGATTCCGGGTGTGTCGCAGCGAACGACGACGGCCCCGGCCTCGCGGGCGACGGTCGCGGAAGCGTCGGAGGAGCCGTTGTCGACGACGATCACTTCATCGGGCGCGCGCGTCTGGAGTGCCAGCGCGCGCAGGCAGCGACGGAGTTCGTCGGCGTCGTCCTTGACGGGGATCACCACGGTCGTGGTGAGAAAGGGGGGTGGCGGCGTAGCGCGGGTCACGTCGTCTCCTCGGTGTCGTGTTTCACGCTATGCCGCTCGGTTGCCCGTGCAGGCCGCTTGACCGTCCGCACATCGGCGTCTATGCCGACGTGCGCGGTCGTGTCGATCCCGGAGGGCGGGCGGCACTCGGTATGGGATGGAGGCGATCGTGCAACGTTTTCCGCGGTCCCGGCCATGAACAGGGTGTACCGACGGACCGAGGAGGAACTGTGAACGATTCACATGTCGACGAAATGCTTCGTGCGAGCGCCCCTGCGGCGTTCGCCACCGATCCCGCTGTGCGCGCCGAGCTCGACCGCGCTGTGGTCTCATCGCGCGCGATCGCCGTTCGCGGGCGGCGGATGCGGCGGCTGAGCTGGGTGGCGCTGCCGGTGATCGCCGTTCCGGCGCTCTCGCTGATGACGACCGGTGGCACGGATCCGCGGATGTCGCCCGACTTCGTCATCCCCGTCACCTACACGACCGACACCGGGCGCCAGGTCGACTGCGCGATCGAGCTGTTCAACGGCGAGATGGACTACGTCGAGACGAACACCCAGGCGGTCGACTACTTCCGCGGCCAGGACTGGAGCCGGGTCGGGCAGGAGATCTACGAGAAGGCACTCGTCTACGAAACGACGCGCGCCGTCTCGCCGTGGGCTCAGGCCGAAAACGATGTGCTCATGGCGAATGCGCCGGACGGCCTCTTCGTCGACGGCGGCATGGGCTCGGACTCGACCTGCAGCGGTGAGCTGCATTGAGCCTCTCGGATGGCCGCCGCGGGCACGCGGACGAGACCCGCGCGGCCCGGATCGCCGACATCGTGCGGCGCGAGTCGGGGTCGCTTCTGGACTATTTCGCGCGGCGCACGTCGTCTCGCGAGGATGCGGCGGACCTCCTCGGCGACACGCTGGTGATCGTCTGGCGTCGCGAACGCGCCGTGCCCGAGGACGCCGCGGAGGCGCGCATGTGGATGTTCGGTGTCGCGCGCCGAGTGCTGTCGCAGCATCGCCGATCCAGCGGACGGCGCCTTGCGCTGAGCGAGCGACTCGGCCACTACCTGCGCGACAGCGAGCGCCCTCCGGAGAGCGCAGAGACGGGCGATGTCCGCGCGGCGATCGCTCAGCTGAACGAGGGGGATCAGGAGATCATCCGGCTCGTCTACTGGGATGGATTCACGCTCGCGGAGGTGGCGCAGCTCCTCGCGATGAACCCGGCGACCGTGCGCAGCCGACACGCGCGCGCCCGCATCCGGCTGCAGGGTCTTCTGACTCCGGCGGTCGGGGAGGAGGTTCGGTAGCCTCCGGCCGGATGTTCCGTCAGTCGGACGTCATTCGCACGCTCCACTCCATGCTCGCCAGGGCGGCGGCCAGGCGCCGGGCGTGTTCACGGGCGAGGTCGAGCGATGAGTCGGAGCAGACGTCGATGGCGATGGGTGGCGGGTCTGCGAACTTCGGGATCTGCACCTCGGCCCAGACGTTCGGGGCGAGTCCCACCCGCGGAAATGCGGTTCCCGCATTCTCGACGTGCGAGTCGGCGGCGAACGCGACGACGTCGAGTGCGTCGAGCTTCGTGATCGGCATGTCGACCACGAGAGTGACGACGAACGGGCCGCTGGCGGTGTCGCGCATGATTGCCCAGCATTCCATGCCTGCGCAGGTCGCGGGCGATGATCGTGCGGTCTACGGTTCGCGTCGGTCGTGCTGCATCCGGCGTTCCCGCATCGCGAGGAACAGGGGGAAGGTGAAGGCGATCGCCGTCACGCCGGAGAGCACGATGTAGATCCAGGCGCGCTTCATCCCGAGACGACGGGACTCCACCACGATGAAGACGGCTCTGACGACGGCGACGACGAGAAGGTCGATGCCGATCGACGACACCGCGGGGCCGCCGCCGAAGATGTCGCCCAGGTAGTTGCGTCCGGCGACGATCGTCCACGTGTTGAAGAAGAAGGTGCCCACGAGACCGACGAGCGCGAGCGCGAGGTAGACGATGGCGCGGGGTGTCCAGTGATGTCTCACGAGGCGCGCAACTCCCTCATGATCTCGGCCCAGCGCACGAGGAAGCGCGGCTCGTCCAAGCGGCGCCGCCGCATCCACGAGGTGACCTCTTCGTTGCTCTTGCTCGCGTTGCACGACCCGCAGGCCGGCACGACGTTCTCGATCGTGTAACGCCCGCCGCGCGAGATCGGCAGCACGCAGTCCTTCTGGAGGGCCGCGCCGTCAGCGCCGCAGTAGGCGCACGCGGCCCACGCGTCGAGAATGCGGAACCACTCCGCGCCGGTGAGGTCGCTTCCGGATGCGGCGACCCGCCGCGTACGCCGGCGCGCGGCTCGCGCCTTTCGCGTCTGGGGGACAGCCATGGGCCGAGAGTATCCGCGGATGCGGCCGCAGCCCACGAGACACCCCGCGACTCCAGAGCTATTGACAGTAGCGCTGTGGCTAAGTAGGTTAGCCACAGCGCGAATCAGCCGCAGACCACGTTCCTCGCCCGCCCGAACCAGGGGCGCATCGCTTACGACCTGCAGGGCAATGGCCCGCTGGTGGTGCTGGTTCCCGGGATGGGCGAGATCAGGTCGACGTATCGCTTCCTGGTCCCCTCGCTCGTCGCGGCGGGCTACTCGGTCGCGACGACCGATCTTCGCGGGCACGGCGACAGCGATGCGACGTTCACGAGCTACGGCGACGTCGACACGGCCGGCGACATCGCGGCGCTGATCGGCGAGCTGGGCCGCCCGGCCGTCGTCGTCGGCAACTCCATGGCCGCGGGAGCCGCCGTCATCGTCGCCGCCGAGCACCCGGATCTCGTGTCGGGGCTCGTGCTGGTCGGGCCGTTCGTCCGCAATCCCCCAGCGAATGCCGCGCTCACCCTGATGTTCCGGATCATGATGGCCCGGCCGTGGGCTGCGGCGGCGTGGAAGGCCTACATGCCGACCCTCTACGCCGGCGCCAAGCCCGCCGATTTCGCGGAGTACCGGGACGCGGCCATCGCGGCCATGAAACGGCCCGGGTACACGCGCGCCTTCAGCCTCACCACCCGCACCGACCATGCTCCGGCCGAAGCGCTGCTCGGTTCCGTCACGGCGCCGACGCTCATCGTGATGGGAGAGCAGGACCCGGACTTCCCCGACCAGCGGGGCGAGGCCGACTGGATCGGCACGGCGCTCGGGGGCGAGGTCGTGATGGTCCCGGATGCCGGCCACTACCCGCACTCGCAGCAGCCGGCGGTCACCGCATCCGCCATCGTCGACTTCCTCAGCCGTGCGGCGCACCGTGCCTAGGGCGGGACTGGACCGGGCAGTCGTGATCGACCGTGCCGCGGAACTCCTCGACGCGCCGGGCGCGGAGGGCCTGAATCTCGCCGCCGTGGCGGCGAGCCTCGGGGTCAAGACGCCGTCGCTGTACAAGCACATCGACGGAATGCCGGGCGTGCTCCGCGGGGTCACGCTGCGCGCGAAGGCCGAGCTCGGGACGGTGATGGGTCAGGCCGCGATCGGCCGTTCGCGCGACGAGGCGATCACGGGGATGTCCATGGCGTATCGGACGTGGGCGCTCGCCCACCCCGGACAGTACGCGCTGACCGTGCGTGCTCCCGCGGCGGACGACGCCGAGGATACGGCCGCCTCCGCTGCGGTGATCGACGTCATCTACGCGGTCCTGGCCGGGTACGAGCTGCGCGATGAGGATGCGGTGCACGCGACCCGGTTCTTCCGCGCGGCACTGCACGGCTTCGTCTCCCTCGAGACGAGTGGCGCGTTCGCGCTGGCGGTCGATCGGGAACGCAGCTTCGAGCGTCTCGTGCAGAGCGTCGTCACTGCACTCTCGACGTGGGCACGGGAGTAACGGCGTCAGATCCAGCCGCGCTCCTGGGCGAGAACCGTCGCCTGCTGGCGTGAGGACACGGCGAGCTTGCCGAGTGCGGACGACACGTGGTTTCGGACGGTGCCGGGAGACAGATGCAGCGTGGCCGCGATCTGCGCGATCGTCTCGCCGCGTTTGCCCGCCCGCAGCACGTCCAGTTCGCGGTCGGTGAGCGGGCTCCGCTCGTCGGCGAGCGCGTCTGCCGCGATCTCCGGGTCGACGTAACGGCGCCCCGCCGCGACTCGGCGGATGATGTCGGCCACCTCTTCGGCGCGGCGGGACTTCGGCACGAACCCCTCGACACCCGCCTGCAGAGCCCGGCGGAGGACGCCGGGCCGCGCGTGCCGCGTCACGACGATGCAGCGTGCCGCGCTTTTGCCGCGCAAGCGCTCCGCGACCTCGACGCCGTCGAGGCCCGGCATCTCGAGATCGAGCAGGCAGATGTCGGGGGACAGCCGCAGCGCCTCGGCGACTGCGTCGGTTCCGGTGCGGCATTCGGCGACGATCTCCAGATCGTCCTCGAGTCGCAGCAGCGAGGCGAGAGCCGTCCGGATCATGTCTTCGTCATCGGCGATGAGCACGCGGATCATGTCGGATCCCGTTCGGTCGGAGCCGCCGGGAGCGACACCGTCAGCTCGAAGGTGTTGGCGGACCGTCCGACGCGGATGTCGCCGCCGACGGCGTTCGCGCGTTCGGTCATCCCGGCCAGTCCCGACCCGTCACCGGTCTCGTCCTCCCCGGTCTCGTCGTTCGCGATCCGGTACACCCACTGCGCGGCGTCGCGCTCCAGCGACAGGCGGGCCCAGCGTCCGCTCCCGTGCTTGAGCACGTTCGTGACGCTCTCGCGAACGATCGGTCCGAGCACGTCGGCGGGCGCGTCGACGGCGGCCGCATCGACCTCGGCGTGCACATCGACGCCCGCGGATCGCAGCAGGTCGACGGCGTTCGCGAGTTCGTCCGGCAGGGGCACTCCGCGGAACGCGGCGGCGAGATCTCGCGTGCCCTGCCGGGCCGCATCCACCGCCGCCTGCGCGCGAGTGATCTCGGCCGCGGCCGCTTCGGGGTCGCGATCGATGAGCCGCTGGGCGAGTTCGAGCTGCAGGGCGATGACCTGCAGGTGGTGGCCCTGCAGATCGTGCACGTCATTCGCCAGCCGGAGACGCTCTCTCGTTGCCGCGAGGAGGCTCTCGGCCTGCCGCGCCCGATCGAGTTCCAGAACGATGTCCCACCACCACAGCGACGATGCGGCGATCACCGGCAGCATCGTGGCGAACAGCGCCGGCACGAAGAATCCGTTGGGCTCGACGTGAGAAAGATCCGACCAGGATGCCTCGGCCACCCAGACCGCGACGAGGGCGACGGTCACCGCGAGAATCACACGCCACCGGATGCCCGGCAGCCACGGACGCACGCTGAGGGCGTAGGCGAAGATGCTGGCCCCCGCCATCCACGACCCCGCCGCGAGACCGAGGAGCACTCCTCCCATCACCACGCCCACGAGGGCGATGGCGTCCGGGCGGGGGAGCCGGCCACGCTCCTCGTCGCCCCCGGCCAGCACGACCGGACGGTACCCGCGGAGGAGGAAGACGACACCGGCGTGCACGACGATCAGGGAGATACCCGCGAGCGCGAGCCGCCAACTGAGCCCCGCGCCCTCATCGTGGCGCACCAGGATCCAGACGAGCCACTGCAGCGTCGCCACGACACCGAAGAACACAATGCCCCCGACCGTGTACCACCAGGTCGCGGTCACGCTGCGCGCCAGTGCGCGCTCCCCGATACGCGGGGCGTCGCTGCGCGCCGGGATCGGTGAGGTCATGACACCACGGTAGGACAGCGAGCGTGGCCGGGTCGTGCGCGCGGGACGGGTCGTGACATTCGTCACGGGTCGGATGCTGCATCCTCACGGCTCGTCGTGACACCGCAACACTGCCGAGAACCGGGCGCCGCCGATGAGATGGAACCACTATGAATCCCCTCGCCGAACTCATCCTCAACTTCCAGAACCTCGTCGCCCAGCTGCCGGAGTGGGCCCAACCCCTCATCGTCGCCGTCGCCGGTGCCGTGCCCTTCATCGAGGGCGAGGGGGCCGCGACGATCGGCATCGTCGGCGGTGTGAACCCGGTGGCCGCCGCGATCGCTGGTGCGCTCGGCAACTTCATCGCGGTCGCGCTCGTCGTGCTGCTCGGCGCGCAGATCCGTGCGGCCATCGCGCGCCGACGGAAGACGCCGGCAAAGCCGCGGTCTGCGCGTATGGAGAAGTTCCAGCGCGCCTTCAACCGCTATGGCGTGGTGGGCGTGAGCCTGCTCGGCCCCCTGCTCCTGCCGACGCACTTCACCGCTGCCGCGCTCACCGGTGTCGGTGTGCCGAAGGGTCGCGTGCTCGTCTGGCAGGGCGTGGCGATCGCGTTGTGGACAACGGCCCTCACTCTGATCGTGACCGGCGTGATCGCGGTCGCGGTCTGAAGGTCCGCGTTCGGCGTCAGTCCGTGACGTCGGTGTAGGTCGCGCGCCAGAAGAGGTCGGCGACGTCTTCGGCCGACACCTTGAACTCGCCGCCGCCGTCGGCGCTGTTGCCGGGGCCCCAGGGATTGCGCATCCAGACGCTGCCATCCGCATCGATCCGGGTCACCGCGTACGAGTGCTTGTTGACGATGTCGATCTCGCGGGTGGAGCCGTCCGGGCCCTCGACGGTGATCGTGTGATCGCCCTCGCGCGGCGACGACAGGACGACCTGGCCGCCGTTCGCGAGGTTCTCGCGCAACGGATCGATCTGGCTCTCCGTCAGCCCCGCGTGAGACTCGTTTTCCACGACCTCGACGTCGCGGCCGGTGATGATCGTCATTGCGTCTTCCGGCTCCCCGCCGTCGAGGAAGCCGTATCCGTACTCCTTCTCGATCGCCGCCTCGTAGAGCGCGGCGATCGAGGCCTTGTCGCCGGGCAGCCAATCGCCGTCGGACTGTCGCGCACCGTTGCTGAAGACCTTGTCGACGAAGACCTCTGTGGGCTCGCCGTTCTCGTAGAGCGTCACCCAGTAGCCGTTCTTCTCCGCATCCCAGCGCACGTTCTCGCGGACGAAGTCGTCGCCTTCGTCGGAGCCGAGGAGTGCGACGATGCTGGACAGCATGAAGCAGTCGCCGATCGAACCTTGGTCGACGTCGTCGGCGTCGAAGGCGTTCTCGTCGGTGATCGACTCGTTGACGGGCTGATCGGGCACGGTGTCGTCGTGGGTCCACCAGCCGAACGGATCCCACCAGGCGTTCCCGTCGGCGTCGTCGTCGATCGCCGCCCGGAGTTCGTCGGCTGCACGGGCCGCGGCCGCTTGGATCTCGCCGGCGGCGCCGAGAGCCGCGAGTCGCGCCCGGCCTGCATCGAGCAGCGCGCCGACGTCGAGGGGATTGTCGCGCACGGCCTGTCGCGCCGTCTCGAACGACGCGGCCGCCGATTCGTACGCGGCCCGGTGCCTGCGCAGCTCACCGGCGTAGCGCTGCAGCGTGGCGGCGCCGGTGCGGTAGGTCTCGGCGAGTTCGTCCGCATCCTGTTCCACGGTCTGCTGAGCCTCGGCGTAGGCCCGAGCGGCCTCGCCCTCCCATTCGTCCGCGGTCGCCGTTCGGATGCGGCGCGCCGCGGCGCGCGTCGACTCGGCCAGAGTGTCGAGCCGGGCGGCCGCGGCCTCGATCGCGTCGGGGTTTCCGAGGGTACTCACCACAGTCTCCATCCCACGTTGACGGTCGGTCCGGCACCGTCTTCGGCGCCATCGGATTCGGTGTCATCGGACTCGCCGTCGACCGATCGGACCTCGATGACGCACCAGGGTGCGATGCGTACGCGTTCTCCGGCGGCGAGGGTGGCACGCCCGTCGTCTCCCCACACGAGGGTGGCGGTGTCGCTCGCCTCGAGGATGCCGACCTGCACCCCGCAGACGTTCCCTTGCGAACCCGCAGGAACGGCCGTCTGGCCGCCGATGAGGCCGGCGTAAACGATGGCGGCGACCGCGCCGAGGACGGCGATGATCCCGACCAGACGCCCGGGTGTGCGGCGCCCGGCCATCACCGGTCGCTGGCGTCGGGGACGCGGATCTCGACGGATGCGGACGCATCCGAGCCGTTCGCTTCGAGCGCGATGCCGACCAGCCGAAGCGTGCCCCCGCCCGGCAGCGGCGCCTCTTCGCCCTCGGTGAGGGTGTGCGACGAGCGTCCGTCGGGGTGGGAGATGCCGAATCGGGCGGTGATCCCACCGCCGTCACCGGCCGGGCGTAGATCGGTCGAAATGTAGCCGATGCGGAACCCATCGCCGCGGTACTGCGTGCCCTGACGGAGAACTGTCT
This sequence comes from Microbacterium sp. cx-55, assembly GCF_021117345.1. Lineage (NCBI taxonomy): Bacteria > Bacillati > Actinomycetota > Actinomycetes > Micrococcales > Microbacteriaceae > Microbacterium > Microbacterium sp. cx-55. The sequence goes on from NZ_CP088261.1 coordinate 1,448,703, forward strand.
GCGTCACACTCATGCGCTCGGCACCTCGGTCGTGGCGAGCTGATCGATGACGCCCTGTTCGAAGGACGCCATGTCGGAGCGCGCTCCGGCGAGCCCGTCGGCCAGACGAGTGGTCTGTGCGGCGGTGTGCGCGCGCAGCCGGTCGATCGCGAGCTCGTACGACGCGGCGGCGGCCGCGAGGACGTCGGATGCGTAGACGCCGGCGTCCGTGGGCAGTTCGACGGAACCCTCGGTGAGGGCGTCGGCGGCGGCGCGCAGCCGGTCGGTCGCGGTGTCCAGCTGGTCGAACGACATGGCGATGCTCATAGTTCCCCCTCCGGCCAGTGTCGCACGGTGCGGCGCCGCGAACCCGGCCATCCACAGGCGGATGTTCCGCCGCCAGCGCTGTTGACGCCGGTCAGTTCCGAGATGTGCGACTCCTGCATGCCACCTAGACGGAGTTCTCCCACGGTGGTGGTTCGTCGTCTCGTCGCGCCGTCGTCATGACGTCTCGGTAGGGCGACCGCTCGTCGTCGGGTGTGAAGTGCACCGCGGTGGGTGGCGACGGATCGGGATACCTCTCGCCGAGCGGCGATGTCCACTCGACGACCCCGTCGTCGAACATCTGCACGCGCCAGGCGGTGAACTGTTTCATGGAGTGGTGTCGTTGGCAGAGGCATTGCAGGTTGTCGGTGCGGGTGGGTCCGCCGTGTGCCCAATCGTGGACGTGGTCGATTTCGCATCGGATGGCGGGGGCGGCGCATCCGGGTGCCCGGCATCGCTGGTCGCGGCCGGTGATCTGTCGGCGGAGGGCCGGGGGGATGTCTCGTCGGTCGACGGCGAGGACTTGCCCGGTGACCGGGTGGGTAAGGATGCGGTCCCAGCCGGTGGCCGAGCCGCCGGCGAGGCGCCGGGCGGTGTCGGCGTCGATGGGTGCGCGTCCGGCGAGGTCGGCGGGGGAGTCGTCGGTGCCCAGCAGGGTGAGCACGGGCACGACGACCTGCACGTGCGCCCGGATCGCACCCAGGGTGCCTGGACCATCGTCGGTGCGGGTGGGATCGGAGGCGGGCTGCGCGGTGAGGGCCATGTCGGCGAGGAGGTCGGCGCGCACCTGGTCGATCGTGCGGGTGTCGGTGGCGTACGCCGTGTCTTCGGGGTCATCGGGAAGCCCGGCGGCGCGGGATTCCCGCAGCCGCTGTGCGGCCCCGGTGCGCAGGTCGGTGAGGGCGCGGGCCATCCGTGTGGCGCGGTCGTAGATGCCCTCGCCGATGACGGTCGGCACGATGAGTCCGAGGTGGCTCATGCCGTCGACCAGCGGCGTGAGGAACACGCGGCGCTCTTCGCGTGCGTCGGCGTGACGTTCGGTGAGGGTGCGCGGATGCAGCCGCTGGGCGAAGATCTCGAGGCCGGCGCGGACGCGTCCGGGAGTGTCGGCCTCGCACCGCCGCACGGCTTCCGCGTCGAACGCGGCACGCGCCTCGGGCGGCAAGACGGCTCCGGTTTCGACGATCAGGCGCACGTGCCCCTCGTGGATGCGGCCCTCCGCGAGGGCGTCGAGGGTGAGGGGATAGTCGCCGACGAGTTCAGCGGCGGCGTTCATCCGACGCTGCATGGTGCGGTCGGAGACCCGCGAGCGGGCGCCGAGTTCCAGAGCGATCGCGCGCTGTGCCATGTCGTGATCGCGCACCCTGCGCGGAGAACTCGCGCTCTGCGCTCGAGCCAGCTCCTCGGCCCGAGCGAGGGCACGGGTCAGCTGGGCCTTGCCCGCCGCGATCACCGCATCCGCCTGCTGCACGGCGTGCGCGATCTCGCTCAGCGTCGCCTGGTCGGCGTCGCTGAAACCGATGACCCCGTCACGGCCCATGGCACCCCTTCTGAGACGGCGGCAACGCGGTGACGTTGTCGCGGCTCGCCGGGGCACTCGGCGATGAAACGGATCGAGAGCGGCTGCTTCCGACCTGAGATAAGTCTCGCACCGACCTCCGACATCGCCCCCACGCGGGCGAGCGCGAGGGCACGAGCGTGGAAAACACCGCCACACGGAGTGCGAGCGAGAGCAGATCGTAGGCTGACGGAATGCCTTCCTCGACGCACACACCGCTGTCTTCGTGGCAGTTCGGGGGTCGGCTCCGGCAGTACCAGGCCGACGTGCTCGCCGAGGTGGGTGTCGACACGGCGGTCGGTCTCGACGGAGGCAGGTCGCTGCACATCGTGGCGCCGCCCGGGTCGGGCAAGACACTGCTCGGCCTGCTGCTCGCGGCCCGTCGCGGACGCCGGGCGGTCGTGCTCGCGCCGACCGTGACCATCCGGGAGCAGTGGGCGCGGCAGGCGGTCGCTCTCGCGCCGCATCCGAAAGCGGTGTCGGAAGACCCCCAGCGCCTCGGCGACCTCACGGCGCTGACGTATCAGTCGCTGAGCGTGCTCGACACGGCCCACCCGTTCGCCGCACTCGCCCGAGCGCGCTGGATCGACGAGCTCGAATCCGACGGTCGCTCTGCCGAAAACGCGAACACGTGGCTCGACGAGCTCGCCTCCGCTCATGCCGCGGCGTACCGCTCCGGGATCACGCGTCGATCGCGCACCCTCCGTCGGCAGCTCATCCGGGAGGATCCGGACGTGCTGGCGACAGCGCTGCATCCGAATGCTCTCGCGCTCATCGACCGTCTCGTCACGCACGGGGTCGAGACCATCGTGCTCGACGAGTGCCACCACCTGCTCGACCACTGGGCGCTCGTCGTGGCGACCCTCGCGGCGCGTATCCGCGCTGCCGGACGCGAACCGCTGCTGATCGGACTCACCGCGACCCTGCCCTCACCCGACGACGCCGACGAGTACGACAACTACACCTCCCTGCTGGGAGAGGTGGATCACGAGGTGCCCGTGCCCGCGGTCGTCCGCGAGGGCAACCTCGCGCCGTTCCGCGATCTGGTGCGCTTCACCGAGCCGACGGCCGAGGAGCTGCTGTTCCTCAACGCGCACGCTGAGGGGCTGACGGTGCTGCTTCGCCACACGTTCGCGGGTGACACGGGGGTCGGGTTCCTCCTCGATGCGCTGCAGCCGCAGCCCGCGCCACAGCCGCAGCCCGCGCCGCAGCCCGCGCCAGTGTCGCCGGGCGCGCGCGGCGACCTCGAACCGCCGGCGCCCCCGCCCCGCGGCGAGGAGACGGATGCGCGACTGGCTGCGGCATTCGCCGCCGACTTCGCGGGGGCGGAGGCTGCCGCGGCTATGCTCTCGGCGGTTGCGCCGCAGGATCCGCTCGTCGCCCATCTGCCCGACGTCGCGCGCCGGCCGCCCACGACCGACGAGTCGCTGCGGCTGCTCGCGCGCTTCGCGCTCGATCGGCTGCTGCCCGACCCGACGGCCGCACCGCGGTGGGAACGCATCCGTCGCACCCTCGCCGACTTCGGTTTCGCCCTCACCGACCGCGGCGTGCGTCGCACGCGCGACCCCGTCGACACGATGCTCGCCTCGTCGCTGGCGAAGGACTATGCCGCGTGCGACATTCTGCGCATCGAGCGCTCGGCGCTCGGCGACGATCGCCTGCGGGCGCTGATCGCCACGGACTACGCCGAGCACGGCAACACACAGGGCGGGCTCGTCGGCACGGCGGGTGCGCTCCGCACCTTCGCCGTGATCTCGGCGGATGCATCGACGGCGGGACTGCGTTCCCTGCTCGTCACGGGTAGCCGCACACGAGTGGCTACCCGGGACGCCGACATGCTCATGCGGGCGCTCACAGACCTGCTCGGTGTGCCGGTCGCCGCCGCACCGCTCGTCGATTCGCCACAGGTATCGGAGGTGCACGCCCCCGGTGTCGCATCGGCGTCGCTCGTGCGGGCCGCATCCGTGCTGCTGACCCGCGGTGACCTGCACGTGGTGGTGGGCACTCGGGGGCTCTTCGGCGAAGGGTGGGACTGCCCCGCGGTGAACACGCTGATCGATCTCACGGCCGTCGCGACCGCATCGGCGACGCAGCAACTGCGCGGGCGCACGCTGCGTCTTGACCCGGCGTGGTCGCAGAAGGTCGCGCACAACTGGACGGTCACGGCCATGCTTCCGCCCGGCTTCGCGCTCTCAGCGGCGCCCGACCTCGCGCGCCTGCACCGCAAGCACGCTCGCCTCTGGGGGTTAGAGGTCGACGACCCGTCGCGCGTCGTGCGGGGGATCACGGGGGCGTTGTCGTCCACCCGGCGCGAGGGCCTCCGCTCCGGGCTCTCGGCCGCGCACCTCAACGACCTCCTCGTCATTCCGGCGCGGTCGGCGACGCGGAACGAGTGGCGGATCGGCCAGCCGTACGCGGATGCGGAAGGCGTCAGCACCCTCGTCGCCCGACGGCGGTCGACACCCGTGTTCCGAACGAGTGTCGTGTCATCGCGCGCGCTGGGCGGCGCACTCGGCGCACTGGTGGCCGCCGCGGTCGGGGTCAGCGGCCTGGCCTGGACCGTCATCGAACCGTCGGCGGCGGTCGGCGTCGATGCGCTCGTCCTCGCGGCGGCGGTGTGGTTCGGCGTTCCGGTGTGGACGTCGTGGCGCGACGCCCGGGTGCTGCGGACCGGCGGTGCGGAGTCGTATCGGCGCATCGGCGCCGTCGTGTGGAACGCCCTTCGCGCGGCGGGGCGGGTGGCTGACGGTCCCGCCACGGTGCGCGCGGAGACGGGCTCCGCGCCGCCGCCGGGTGACCCGCGGGACGCACCGGCGCTTGCCGTCCTCGACGCCATCAGCGTGTGGGTGACGGATGCTGCGCTGCCCGACCAGCGGACGTTCGCCGATGCGCTCGGTGAACTCTTCGGCCCGGTGCGCACGCCGCGATTCTTGCTCGAGACCGGTCGCGGAGGCAGGTCATGGCTCGTGCGGACGGTGCTTCGAGGCCATGGTCCCGCCCACTTCCTGGCGGTACCGACGGCGATCGGCCGGCGCCGAGCGGATGCCGAGACATTCGCCCGCGCCTGGAACAGGGAGGTCGGCCCGGTCCTGCTTCACGCGATGGACGACCCCGCCCGGCTCGCCGTGCTGGCGCGCGCGCGGAGAGCGGGCGGTGGCGCACCGAGTGGTCTGCGCGATGCCGTGCGCGACGACGTGGTGTCCGCCGTCGTCGTGCGGGAGGAGTGGCGCTGACATCGCGTCGCGTCCTGTCCTCCCCAGTCATCCGCAGCCGGCGAGACGTGCACAGATGCGCGTGCGGGCGGGTGCGGCCCCGGCAGCGGCGACGAAAGTGGAGCGCATGACCGAACCCACTGTGCGCTTCGAGCGCGACCACGCCTTCGCCTCCGACGTCGACCTCGAGGAGATGATCGCGGACCTGCTTCACGGGGCGAATCGGCGCCAGCTCTGGATGCTGTTCCTCGGTGAGGACGACGTGCTGCTCGACCCGATCGTGCCGTGCGACGACTACCCCGACGACCCGGCACTCACCGCCCGCACCGACGATCTCGGCACCGTAACGTTCCCGACGATCCTGGCGCACCGCGTTGCGAGCTTGCGGGAGCTCATCGGCTTCGCCTCGGTGGTTCTCGTCTGGGAGCGCCGAGGGTCGGATCTCCTCACGCCGACCGATATCGCGTGGTCCCGAGCGATGGCCGAGTCCGCGGCGGACGTCGGTGTGGACCTGCGCGTGCAGTTCGTGCTGCACGACCGAGGGGTGCGGCAGATCACTCCGGTCGACGACGGCGCCGCGGCGGCCTAGTGCGGCGAATCCGCTCGATTCCGGCCGATCGTTCGAAGGCGTCGCGGGTGATGCGCTCGATTCGGCGACCCGACGCGAGTGCCCCCACGAGATGACGCAGACCGCGGAACACGCGGCCGTTCGCGACCTCGAGTACCGCATCCGTTACCGGGCGCGTTGCCGACGTCATCTTGTGGAGGGTGCGGAACGGCGCGTAGTAGATGAACTGCGTCTCGAGATCCGGATGCGCCGCCGCATCCGCCCGCCGTTTGCGCCGCTCGAGGAAGCCGAATGCGAATCGCACCAGCCGGCTCGGCGACTGTCCGAGACGATCGATGGGCGTGTTGACCCGGAACAGCGGCACCGCCCATCCGTCATCCGGGAGATCGCGACCCAGCAGTGCGCGGAACGCGGCGTCGGGCACGTCACGCACGTCGCCTCGTGCGTAGACCGCCAGAGCGGGGTCGGGGGTGCCCGCGGGCACGGTGCCCGCGACGTGGATCGTGGCCGACAGTGGCAGGTCGGCGCTGTTCGGACCCACGAGAACCTCGTACTCGCCCTGCTCGATCTCCCAGCGTCCCGAGCGGACGTCGAAGAAGCGGAAGGTTCGCGCACCGAACGGCACCGTGACCGTGCGGCGTTCCCCCGGTGCGACGCGGATCTTCGACCACCCCTTGAGCTCTCGATCCGGGCGGTACACCGCGCTCGAACCGGTGCGGCGTACGTACAGCTGGGGAACGTCGGCGCCTGCGGCCGCGCCGACGTTGGTGACGGTGAACGTCGCGCCGTCCACGTCGACGGTGAGATCGGCGTAGGCGAACCGCGTGTAGCCGAGCCCGAAACCGAACGGGAATGCCGGTGCCACGCCCGCGCTCGTGTGAAAGCGATACCGCGCGAAGAGGCCCTCGCGATACTCCGCCGTGCGGCCCTGGGCGGGATAGCCGCTCGACGTCGGATCGTCGGCGGCGCTCACCGGCATCGTCTCCGCGAGCCGGCCCCCGGGTTCGACGGTTCCGGTGAGGACGTCCCAGATCGCCTCGGCGCCCGCCTGGCCGCCGAGGTAGCCGTGCACGAGCGCCGTCGTCAGATGCAGCCACGGGGTTTCGATCGGGCCGCCGCCGGACAACACGACGACCACCGGAGTACCCGTCGCCGCGACGGCCCGCAGCGCGTCCACCTGCGCTGCGGGGAGATGCAGATGGGGGCGGTCGATACCCTCGGATTCGTCCGCATCCGGCAAGCCGAGTGCGACGACGGCCACATCCGCGGTCGCGGCCGCACGCCCCGCCGCGGCCGTCAGCGCCGCATCGGGCCGTCCGTCGAGCGCGAACCCGGGAGCGTACGCGACGAGTTCGAGACCCGCATCCGCGATGGAGCTCAGCAGGGTGGTCAGTCGAGTGGGGTTCACGATCGACGACCCGGCACCCTGATACCGCGGGTGCTCGGCGAATGCGCCGATCAGCGCCACCCGGGCTCCCGGCGCCAGCGGCAGGATCGTGGACTCGTTCCGCAGGAGCACCGCACTCTCGGCGGCGGCGCGGCGGGCGAGACGGTGGTGCGCCTCGGTGTGGTTGCCCGGCATCGGTCGCGCCTCGGCGGTAACCCGCCGGACGAGCGTGAGCAGTTCGTTCACCCGTGCGTCGAGATGCGCCTCGTCCAGCCGCCCGGTCTGAATGGCGCGCACGATCTCGCGCGCGGATTCGAAGCCGGGGGAGGGCATCTCCAATGTGCCGCCGGCGGCGATCGACGCGGCCGGGCCGTCTGCACCGCCCCAGTCCGAGATCACCGCGCCGTCGAAGCCCCACTCCTCGCGCAGGATATCGGTGAGCAGATGCCGATTCTGGTGCGCGTACGTTCCGTTCACGAGGTTGTAGGACGACATCAGCGCCCACGGTGCGGCCTCCGTCACGACGATCTCGAACGCGGTCAGGTACAGCTCGCGAAGGGTCCGCTCGTCGATCACAGAGTCCGACACGAGTCGCCGAAGCTCTTGGTTGTTCGCCGCGAAATGCTTGGGAGTCGCCGCGACACCCTGCGACTGGATGCCGCGAACGTAGGCCGCGGCGAGTCGCCCGGCGAGTTCGGGGTCTTCGGAGAGGTACTCGAAGTTGCGCCCGCCGCGCGGGTTCCGCTTGATGTTGAGGCCCGGGCCGAGCAGCACGTGCACCCCTCGCGCGGTCGCTTCCTGCCCCAGAGCGATGCCGATCTCCGCGGCGAGCTCCTCGTCCCAGCTGTTCGCGATCGTCGCGGCCGGCGGAAAGCAGACGGCGGGCTCGCTCCCGCCAAGACCGAGATGGTCTGCGTCTCCCGGCTGCTTACGGATGCCGTGCGGGCCGTCCGACAGCCAGATCTGCGGAACCCCGAGCCGCGGAATCGGCCGGGTCTGCCACACGTTCGCGCCGCTCACCAGGGCGGCCTTCTCGATCAACCGGAGGTCGGCGGCAGTCGGCGGCATGGGGGCCTTTCGGGCGTAGGCGGGGCGGCCCGCATCCGTCGCCATCGCGGACATGGAGGCCGTCATCGGATCCTGCCCAGAAACGGCAGCACGAACAAGGCCAGCAGTGCGACGACCGCGGTGGCCGCGTACAGCGCCGGGTAGCCGCCCAGGCTCGTCACGACGGGCGCGGCGATGACTGGCGCGAGAACCTGCGGCAGGGTGCTCGCGATGTTCGCGACACCGAGCAGTGTCGCGCGCGTGCGCGGGTCGGGCAGGGCATCGGTCACGATCGCGACGTCGACGGCGAGGAAGAGTCCGTAACCGACGCCCAGTACCAGCACCGCGGTCACGATGAGCGGTACGTCGACGGCGAAGGCCATCAGCACGGCGCCGACGGCGAGGACGATCGCCGCGCCGGCGGCGACTCCGCGTCGACGGCGGAGCCGGTCGGAGAGCGCGCCACCCACGCCCGCCGCAATGCCGGCGACCACCACGTAGCACGCGGTGAGCACGAGGATCCACGTGCCGGGGTCGTCGATCTGGGCTCGATCCGAGAGGAAGTAGTACAGATACAGCAATCCGAGCGCGCTGACGAGGTTCAAGAGGAACCGCAGGCCGAAGGCGGCGACGAACGTCCGGTCGACGCGCAAGCCGCGCCGCGTCGGCGCCGCCGCAGCGCCCGTGGCGAGAGGTTCCGCTGCGGCGTCGGGCACACCGGGGCGCGTGATCAGGATCGGCAGCACCAGCAACGGCACCGCGACGGCGATCGCGATGTAGCCGAGCGCGCCCTCGCCGAGTGCGACGGCGAGCGCCGTGCCGACGATGGTTCCGGTGAGCTGCGCGATGCCGAAGAGCGACCCGACCAGCCCGCGCCGCTGTTCGGGCACCCGGTCAGCGATCAGCGCGGCCAGTACCGCGAATGGTCCGTTCAGACCCACCTGTGTCAGCACCCAGCCGAGCACCATCATGGGCGGGGATGCGGCGGCCGCCAGCACCAGGAGACCGGCGACTCCGACGCCGAGCCCGATCAGGAGCACGGGCGCGCGACTGCCCGTGCGGGCGCGGAGTCGATCGGAGAGCACGCCCCACAGCGGATTCGCGATCATCGACGCCGCCGCACCCGCGCCGGTGACGAGAGCCAGCAGCCCCTCTTTGCCGCCGTCGACGGCGATCAGCGCGGACTGCGCCGGCAGAAGAATCTGGATGGGCCCGAACCAGCCGACCGCAACCCCGACGGTCGCCGTGACGAGGGCGGCGATCCACCCTCGCCGCGGGCCCGCGGTGACGTCCTCGTGCGTTCCCGTCACCATGCGAGCGACGCCTCCCACATCTGCACGTACTCCTCAGCGCCGTTCATCAACTGCTCCTTCAGCTCGGCGCCGTCGGCCCCCGCCGTGCGGATGATGTCGGCGACCCAGTCGGCGTAGAGGCCGTACTGCGCGACTCCATCGGCGTTCAGATCCCACGTGCGCTGCCCGAACACCTGGCGATCGAAGACGGCACCGTTGGGAGCCGTGAACGGATACCCGAGCGGATCGGACGTTGCATCGAGCCGTGCACCGGGTTGCGCGGCCAATCCGTTCACGTCGGAGCTGTACCCGTACGACGTGAGCACGCCGCTTCCCGCGGCGGTCGTGTTGGCATTCCACTCGGAGAGGAAGTCGGGCTCGCCGTTTCCGGCATCGGATGCGGCGTACGCGTAGCCCGCCACGAAGCCGCCATCCTGCGCGACCCGTGCCGTCAGCGAGCGGTCCGACCAGGTGTGCACCGCCGCCAGACCGCGGTAGCCCGCGTCCTCGGCGATGTCGAGCACCGCCTGCGCCGTGGCGACGCCCATGTGATCGACGTGGATGATCATGCCGCGGTCCATCATCTGCTCGATGAGGTACTCCCCGAGCTCGGTGAGTCCTCGTACGTTGCAGATCGGGCCCGTCGGGTACACGGGCAGCACGGCCCCGGCAGCCGACCCGGATGCGGCAGCCAGAAGCGCGGCGATCCCGTCGTTCGTGATCGGCTGCGTGTTGTCGGCCGGCCCCGTGCAGCTCTGCGCCATCCAGAAGTGGCCGGTGCTGAGGTAATTGCCGACGTTGAGCGCGACTCCGGTCACGCCGGCATCGAACCGCGTGCCGCCGAACGCGTTGTCGAACTTGTGCACCGGGTAGAGCCCGCTGACCCCCATGGTCTCGAGCTCATCGAGCCCCGCGTCGACATCGGCCTCGTCGCACTGCGCGACCCCGTCTATCTCGCGGCATCCGAATGGTTCGGAGATCTCGACGCCGATCGTGACGGCGAGCTTTCCCTCGGCCGCGATCTCGCGCACCTGCGCGGGAGTCGTGGCGATCCGGAACCACCCCTCACCGACGCCGCCGGACTGGGCGTCGATGTAGTCCTGCATCTCGTGCAACAGGTCGGCCTGCGCGCGAATCTGCTCCATCTCGTCGCAGCTGGTGACGCGGGTGGGGTACAGCTCGCAGATCACCCGGTTTCCGACCAGGAGCGCGTTGAATACGCGCAGCCCGCCCTGCCAGGCTCGTTCGATTCCGCCGTAGTACGCCTGCTCGTGAAGCAGGCTCGTGGGAGTGGGCCAGTCGGTGAACGTCGGCCAGCCGTCATCGCCGCCCAAGGGATCCGTTCCGCCGATGATGGCTTCGAACAGCGCCCCCGCTCCCGCGGCGTGCGAGGGGCACCCGGCGAGGGCGTCCTCGATCCCGCCCTCCGCGAACGGGGCGCCGCAGATCAGCTCGCCCCCGAACGCCGCGCTCGCAGCGGGGTGCGCGTGCGCGTCGATCAGGCCATTGATCGTGCCATCGGCGTTGACCGCGGATTCGGTCGGGCCGCTGATCACACCGGTTGTCGCGGCGGCAGGCTGGGCGCAACCGGATGCGGGAACGAGAGCGAAGGAGGCATCCGATGTCGTCAACTGCCCCGACCGACTCCCGATCAGCGCACCGGTCAGGGTCGAACGGATGCGGTACCCGTTGGCGCCGACCGAGATCGTCCAGTCTGCGCGATCGCCGTACTCGGTGCCGGCCCATACCCAGTTCGCGACGCTCAGATACAGAATCGCCCCCGTCGAGTCGTAGAGGCGGTACCGACCGAGGTCCGTGGCCTCGACCGCGAAGGGCTCTGCCGTGGCGACGGTACCGCGCGTGCCGTAGCCGACGCTCTCCCGGGTGAGGTAGTTCGACGGTCCGGCGGTCGTCCCGGTCGTGGTCACGCGAAGGGTGACGCATCGACCGTCCAGGTCGTTCGCGGGCGTCTCTGCGGTGGCGATGCTGGCCTGGGCGGGAATCAGGGTGAAGAGAAGAGCGAGGGTGGCGGTGAGGGCGATGGGCAAGGTGCGGCGTACTCGGATCGTCATGGCGACTCCTCTGAGGGGTGCTACGGACTGTGGATGCGGGGGAGCAGACGGTGCATGGTGTGGATCTCTGGTGTGTCGAGTGGAGCGGGTGGGGCACGAGCCCGGGGGCGCGTGGCGAAACGGGTCGAGGGAAGAGGGCGCCTCCGTCGCCGCGGAGGCGCCCCGGAGGTCAGTCGTCGTCGGGGCGGGGTTCGCGGGCGACGCGGGAGACGGCGGTCGTTCCGCCGGCGTCCGGACTGTCGGCATAGACGGCCAGCGCGCGCGCGACGAACGCGGCGGTTCGTCGCGCGGCGGCCGTGTCGTGATCGGCGAGCCATCCCAACGTGATCCCGTCGAGCGAGGCCACCAGGAGACGAGCGAGGTCGGGCAGGGGCGCCGTCCACCGGGTGCGGGTGAGCTCCGCCGCGTACTGAAGAACCTCGGCAGCCGTGCCGAAATAGCTCTCCCACTGGGTGCGCATCTGGCCGTCGGCGTCTTGGCGCCGTGCGAAGAGCCCGAGTTCGAGCAGCGCCAGCTCCCGCTCGGGTTCGGCGGCGAGCAGATCTATGTAACCGTTCAGTCCGCTCAAAAGAGCGGCCTGCACGGATGTCGCGTCGACCGATCGGGTTTCCGCGACGAACCGTTCTTGTTCGGTCACCGCCTCCACGACCGCGCTCATCAGCTCGTCGTGATTCTCGAAGATGTAATGGAAGGCCCCGAGCGGCATCTGCGCCTCCGTAACGATCGCTCGGGTGGTCGCCGCGGCGACACCGCTGCGGGCGATGACGCGGATGGCGGCGGCGATGAGCTCCTCGCGCCGCTGCGAGGGCGGAATGCGTCGCATCATCGCGCGTCGGTTTCGACGCTCCGGCGCGGATCGGCGGAGTAATTGGCGATCAACCCGGGGTCGGTGCGGGCGGTGCGGAGGTGCGTCGGCATGCGTTCTCCCTGAGTTGTACAGATGTCCAACTCAGTATGCAGATGGCCTGGGGAGCGCGAAAGCACTGGTCAAGGGTCTTAACACGGCGGAAACGCAGAGCGACGCGCGGCGGGTACGACCCTCGCTGCCGCGGCCCGTGTAACCCGCGGTGCTGGTGTGGCGGCGCGGGTCGGCTCGTCGGTGCGTGCCCGGGTCTTAGGCGGAGTTCTCCCAGGGTGGGGGTTCGTCGTCTCGTGGGGTGTCGGTGATGAGGTCGCGGTAGGGGGAGTGAGGGTCGTCGGGGGTGAAGTGGACGGCGGGTGGTCGGGGCTGGTCGGTGTAGGTGGTGCCGAGTGGTGAGGTCCATTGGATGGTGCCGCGGTCGAGCATTCGTACGTGCCAGGCGGTGAATTGTTTCATCGAGTGGTGCCTCTGGCAGAGGCTGTGGAGGTTGTCGGTGTGGGTGGGGCCGCCGTGGGCCCAGTCGCGGATGTGGTCGATTTCGCAGCGGATGGCGGGTGCGGCGCATCCGGGTGCCCGGCAGTGTTGGTCGCGGCCGGTGATCTGTCGGCGGAGGGCTGGGGGGATGTCTCGTCGGTCGACGGCGAGGACTTGTCCGGTGATGGGGTGGGTGAGGATGCGGTCCCAGCCGGTGGTGGAGCCGCCGGCGAGGCGCCGGGCGGTGTCGGCGTCGATGGGTGCGCGGCCGGCGAGGTCGGCGGGGGAGTCGTCGGTGCCGAGCAGGGTGAGGACGGGCACGACGACCTGCACGTGCGCCCGGATCGCGCCGAGAGCGCCAGGTCCGTCGCCGGTGCGGGTGGGGTCGGTGGCGGGGTCGCCGGTGAGGGCCGTGTCGGCGAGGAGGTCGGCGCGCAGCTGGTCGATCGTGCGGGTGTCGGTTGCATGCACAGTGTTTTCGGGGTCGTCGGGGAGGCCGGCGGCGCGGGATTCCCGTAGCCGCTGTGCGGCCCCGGTGCGGAAGTCGGTGAGGGCGCGGGCCATGCGGGTGGCGCGGTCGTAGATGCCTTCGCCGATGATGGTGGGCACGATGATTCCGAGGTGGCTCATGCCATCGGCCAGGGGAGTGAGGAACACGCGGCGGTCCTCGCGTGCCTCGGCGTGACGTTCGGTGAGGGTGCGGGGGTGGAGGCGTTCGGCGAGGATCTGAAGCCCGGCACGCACCCGCCCGGGAGTGTCTGTCTCGCACCGCCGCACGGCTTCCGTCTCGAACGCCCTGCGCGCGTCGGCGGGCAGCACTGTGCCGGTGTCGACGATGAGACGCACGTGGCCTTCGTGGATGCGGCCGCCGGCGAGGGCGTCGAGGGTGCGGGGGTAGTCGTTCGCGAGCGTCGCGGCGGCGTTCATCCGGCGTTGCATGGTGCGGTCCGACACCCGCGAGCGGGCACCGAGTTCCAGTGCGATCGCGCGCTGGGCCATGTCGTGGTCGCGGACCCGGCGGGGCGAGCTCGCGCTCTGGTCACGGGCGAGTTTCTCGGCGCGCGCCAGCGCGCGGGTCAGCTGCGCTTTGCCCGCGGCGATGACGGCATCCGCTTGCGCGACGGCGTGCGCGATCTCGCTCAGCGTCGCCTGGTCGGCGTCGCTGAAGCCGACGATCCCCTCACGGCCCATGGCACCCTCACGAAGACTCCGGCAACGCTCACGCGCTGCCATCGCTCGCCGGGGCACTCGGCGAAGAAACTCATCGAGAGCGGTTGCTCCCGACCTGACACAAGTCTCCCACCCACCACCGACATCACCCCCGATGAGTTGTTCACACGTTGTCGTCTCCCGCTCCGGCGCTCCGACGGGGCACGGTAATCTCACGGCGTGAATTCTCGTCGTCGCCGCTTTCTGGTTGCCTCTCTTCTCGTCCCGGCTCTGCTCACCGGATGCTTCGCCGGCGAGTCCGTCGGCCCGCCGGCCCGCCCGCGGGCGCGTCCGCGCCGTCGGACGGTGCTGCCGCAAGCCCGCCTGCGAGCGAATCCTCCAGCCAAGGAGTACCGAGTATCTCGAGCTGCGATGAGATCGGCGCGATCGTCGCCGACTACATCGTCGGCATCCCCCTGGACGAGGAGAATTCGTACACCGACGCCGATGCGGTGTCGTGTGTCTGGTCACCCAGCGCTGACGAGGTCGACGATCTCACCGAGATCCAGACGTTCTCGGTCGACATCTCCGAGGGCGACGAGGAAGTTCCCGACCCCGAAGAGGCCGCGGCGTACGGCATGGACCAGTACTTCACCGACCCGAGGCTGGACGACCTCGGAGGCGTCGGACTGTGGATATCGGCGGACACCGCCGTGGTCGGTGGCGGCACTGGGTCGGTCTTGGTGCCCGGCATCGAGATCACCATCACCGACGCGCGTTTCGGCCAGAACGCCTACCTCGACAAAAACAGCCTGGTGACCCTCGCGCTCCAGATCCTGGATCTCTGAGCGCGAGCGCCAGAGAGCGCGCGACAACGCGCAATGAACCGGTTCATCCACTCGACTGATTGGCGTTCCCAGATGTCGTCACAGATCCCGTTCGCCGCGCACATCCCCGGCATCCCTATGACGAGAAGGAGGCAGGCCGTCACCGTCGTCAGCGCCGGGCTGATGTTCGCGATCGTGACGGCGGTCGTCTTCTTCGGGGTCGTGCTGGAGATACAGGGCGCGATGCAGGCATGGCAGGCGATGGTCGAGGTGAGCGCGGGGTTCCGGTCGGCGTCGGCGACTCTGCTCGGGGTGGTCGTGAGCAGTGTTCTGGTGCTGCGAATCACCTTCGCGGTGGTCGATCGGCGGGAGTTGAACGCAGCGGAGCATGCCGCGGCCGAGCGGCGGTTCGAGACAGGAACAGTGCTCTGCGTCATGGTCGCGGTGCCGTTGGCGGCCATGGCGCTCCCGGCCATGCTGGTGCGGGTCGATCGGGTGGGGGAGGCGGTGGGTGTGATTGCGATTGTCGGACTCATATGCTTCTTCGCGTTCTGGGTAGGCGCTTCGTGGGCGCCGAAGGCGCGGGTGCAGCGCGAGCGCCTCGTGTCTTCGCGCGAGCAAGCGCTGGCGCGCGTGGCAGCGGCATCCAGCATGCGTGCACAAGCCGCCGGCGCGGCATGGCGGGCGATAGCTGGGTGGGTGACGGTGACAGCGACCGTGATTGTGGGCTCGTCCGCGCTGGGGGCGGTCGTACTTCGTTCGCCGGGTGCGGGTGATGCCTCTGTCTGGGCAACGGTCTGGCTTACCGTCACTCTCGTCGCCTCCAGCTGGTACGGCGTGTTCCTCGCGCAGGGCGCGCGGTACGTGGGTCGCGGCTTCATCTCCCTGCTCGTGGGTGCGGTGGGATGCGCCTTCGCCGGGAGCGGATGGCTGGCGATGTTGGTGGTGCAGATCATAGGCTTCGCTCACACTCGGGATGGCGGCTGGTTGTGGTGGGGCTTGGCCTTTTCGGCCGCAGGGGTCTTCTTCGTCGCGCTTGCGCTCGGCCGCCCGACGCGCGCGCGGACTTCGCTCGCCCTCTCGGTGGCCTCGCTTCTCGAGCGCCATGATCGCCGCACCATCGATAGGTGTGATGAGCAAATCCGTGCCCTCGAGATCGTTCTGAAGTGATATCGGGAGGAACTCTCGCTCCGCAGCACTGTTTGGGGCTTCCTTCGTCGCCTGGGCGCACGGACACACGGTTGAGCTGTGTACTTGGATCGTCCCGTGGCGGGTGAGCTGACTGAACGAGAAGACACGCCAATAGGCAAACGATGCGCGCACGGCAGGATATCTTCGGGACCGTGCTGTACGCCGTCGAAGTAGTTACGACCACTGCGCCCGCGTGGCTTGAAGCCGGCGCGGCGGTTGCCGCGCTTATCGTGGCCGTCGCCGCCGTGCTCATGTCGCTTCGATCGCATGTGGTCGACAAAAGTGCGTTCTTGGCGCAGCGTCGAGCTGATTGGGATGCTCTCGCCGACGACTGGGCGCTCGTTCTGATCCTCCTCAACGGTGAGGGCTTCTACTACTCGAACGCGTCGCCCGCCGAGCGCGAGCGCATTGCTCAGCTTCGAGCAGATGTGAACGCGGGCCGGGCGGACACCGATGATGTGCGTCGCGAGGCCGCCGCCGTGCGTCGCGTCGCGCGCTTCTTCGCAAGCGCAGGCGACGCGCTCGTGAGGGGTGACTGGACAATGCGCGAGGCCTACGCACTTCTCGGGCCGGACGTCGCCCGCCACTACGCAACCGTTCTGTGGGTTTCGCATCGAAAGCTGGCTCGCCCAAACGGCCCCGGTAGTTTCGGATGGTCTGGCGCTGTCGACTCGGTGACGGAGTTCAACTTCTACGACGAGCAAGATGTTCTTTACGTACTCGCATACCTGATGCGTGCTGAGCAATGCAGGCGCGGCGACACATATCCGCACTTCGTGATCGGGCTTGCGAAGGAGCTCCGGTCGGGGGAAGACGTCAAGCTTCGAATCGTGCTCGGCCGAGCGTCACGAGCTCGCGGGAGGTGGGCGCCGCGAACTGAACTTCGCCGTCTTCTTCGGCGAGCAGTCCGGCCTACGATCGACGCCGTGTTCGCCCGCGATCCCGACC
Organism: Microbacterium sp. cx-55; assembly: GCF_021117345.1. NCBI lineage: Bacteria > Bacillati > Actinomycetota > Actinomycetes > Micrococcales > Microbacteriaceae > Microbacterium > Microbacterium sp. cx-55. The sequence goes on from NZ_CP088261.1 coordinate 1,465,593, forward strand.
CGATCGTGGAGCAGTCCGACTATGTGCTCATCCGTCCTGTCGGGCGCTCGATGAAATGGGTTCTGCGTCGTGTCGCCAGAGTTCGCGCACAAGCGGCCCAAGTGATTCCGCCGTGGAGCCCCGCACGCTGACCCGCATTGCCCTCGTTTCCTCGCCCGCGCCGAAGCAATCTCCTCTTCCGTGTTCAGGAGTACACCAAATCGGCCAATGCCCTGTGCGCCTCTCGAGGGCATCACCGCGGCGGTCGATCGCTACGTCGCGATGACGCGCGCCACCGAACGGCTCGTGGTGCTCGCCGAATGATTTCGGTTCAGCGGCCGTCGCGCAGACTCGACACGAAGTTCGTGACGTTCTCGCGCAGCATGTCGATGCGACGATCCCGCGCGGCTTCCCGGTCGAATCCGAGATAGGCGGAGGGCGGAAGCCGTCGCACGTTGCGGGAGCATTCGAAGTTCGCGCACACGAGCGTGCCCACGGTATCGCCACGGCGCCCCGCATCGCCGACGCGCTTCGCGGTGAACAGCACCACGTCGTTCGGCAGCTCGACGTCGCTGCACCATGAGCACTGCGGACGGGACCGGGCCTTCGTGTCCGCCTCGCGAAGGATCAGGCCGACGGCTTCGCCGTCGAGCTCGGCGATCACGTAGCCGACCTGGGGGAGTTTGCGGTCCCGCCATCCCAAGAAGTCGGCGCGGTCCCACGCTGTCTCGGCGAGATCGGTCGGAACGAGGATGTGCGCGCGTTCGCTGCGGGACGCGTTGATGAAAGATGCCCGGATGCGGGCCTCGGAAAGGGGAAGCATGATTCTTCCTTCACGGAGCGGCCGCCGAACGAGGCGGCGGAAAGATGACCCGTCGGGGTCGGGAAAGGGGAGGACAAGGAGGGAGCAGAGGCTCTACCTCGCGCCGGCGCAGAGAGCGCCGACGACCTCCCCACACCCGACGGGCAGCTCACGATCATGCATGAGCCCAACGATACGCCCGTGGGGTCGGAGTTCGTAGGCTGAGCGAGTGAGGTCATCCGCATCCCGTGCCGCGAGCGCATTCGTTCTCGACGCAGTCCTCGTGATCGTCTTCGCCGCTACCGGGCGCGCCAGTCACGAGGAGAGCCCGTGGGCGGGTCTGGCGCTCACCGCGTGGCCGTTCCTCGCCGGGCTCGTGCTCGGCTGGCTCATCACGCTCGCGTGGCGGGCGCCCTCGTCGCCGGTGCGCATTGGCCTCGGCGTCTGGGCGATCACCGTCGCGGGCGGGATGCTGCTGCGCGCCGCATCCGGGCAGGGGACCGCTCTTCCGTTCATCATCGTGGCGTCGATCGTGCTGTTCGTCGCGCTCGTCGGGTGGCGGATCATCGCCGCCGCGGTTGCGCGGCGGCGGCGCGGCTGAGCGGAGCGAGGCCGATTTCTCCGTCGGGTGGCGGAGTTTTGCGCGGGGACGGCTCCATAGGGTGAAGAGCATGGACATCGCGCGCCTCTCTCGTCTGGTTTTCGGTGATCGTCGCGATCCGCGAAAGGCGATCGCCGAGATCTTCCCCGACCTCGACAGCTGTGCATCCGAGGCCCGGGCTTTGGCTTGGGCGGGAACCCGCCTCCGGTCCGCCGACGTCGACCCGATCGACGAGGTGCGCAGCATCGCCGTGCTGCGGGAGGCCGAGCCGCGGCTCGGGTTGAAGGCGGCGCGCTACTTGGCGCACCACCTGGCGCTCCGGGCCTGAGGCGGTCGTCGCGGCTGAGATAGTAGAAGGTATGACTGAGAACATCGCCCGATACGTCGACCACACGCTGCTCAAGCCCGAGGCGACGTCGGCGGATGTCGCGGCCACGATCGCGGAAGCGGCGGACCTCGGCACGTACAGCGTCTGCCTGTCGCCGTCGGTGCTTCCCGTCGATCTTCCGGAGGGCCTGAAGCTCGCGGTCGTCGTGGGATTCCCGAGCGGCAAGCACCACTCCGAGATCAAGGCCGCCGAGGCCTCGCTCGCCGTGGCCCAGGGAGTCGATGAGATCGACATGGTGATCGACATCGGCGCGGCGATCGAGGGGCGTTACGACGCGGTCGAATCCGACATCCGTGCGGTGCGGGATGCGGCGCCGCACCCCATCGTGCTGAAGGTCATCATCGAGTCCGCGGCGCTGTCGGACGACGCGATCGTCGCCGTCTCGAAGGCCGCCGAGGCGGCGGGCGCGGACTTCGTCAAGACGTCGACCGGTTTCCACCCGGCCGGTGGTGCCTCGGTGCACGCGGTCGAACTCATGAAGCAGACCGTCGGCGATCGCCTTCAGATCAAGGCATCGGGCGGCATCCGGACCCGTGCGGATGCGGAGGCGATGATCGCCGCCGGTGCCACCCGCCTCGGACTGTCCAGCACTCGCGCGATCGTCGAGGACGGCGTCGCCTCCGGCACCTACTGACGACACCCGATCCCGCGGAAGGCACCGCATAGGATCGAGCACGACGCGCGCTGCGCGGGAAGGTCGTCGCATGCACTCCAGCAGCACCAACACGTGGGTTCTCGTCGACGGCGAGAACATCGACGCGACGCTCGGCGGATCGATCCTCGGCCGACGCCCGCAGCCCGATGAGCGCCCGCGCTGGGACCGCATCCTGAGCTTCGTCGAGCGCAGTTGGTCGCAGCCGGCCCGCGGTCTGTTCTTCTTGAACGCGACCACGAACGTGCCGATGACGTTCGTGCAGGCGCTCAAGGCCATGGACTACGAGCCGGTGCTGCTGTCCGGTCCGCCCGAGTCGAAGATCGTCGACATCGCCATCCAGCGGACCCTGCAGGCGCTGCGCGACCGCGACAGCGACGTCGTCCTGGTCAGCCACGACGGAGATTTCGTCGAGGACGTCGAGTCGCTCATCGACGGAGAACGGCGCGTCGGCGTGCTGGCGTTCGCGGAGTTCCGGAGCTCGACCTACTCGGCTCTGCCCGGCCTCACGTTCTTCGATCTCGAGTACGACGCCCGCGCTTTCGACGCACCGTTGCCGCGCATCCGCGTCATCCCGATCGACGAGTTCGACCCGGCTGCGTTCCTCGGCTGAGGCCGGCGAATCCGCGTCAGGCGGGCCGATACGTCATGTACACGTCGACGTCGTCGGACGTGTCTTCGACGAAGGAGTGCCGTTCGTAGAGCCGCTGCGCGGCGCTGCCCTGCAGCACGTTCAGTCGAAGCGGCCGCGGATCGGGGTCGGCGAGGATGTCGCGCAGCACCCGACCGCCGATTCCCCGTCCCTGCAGATGCGGCGCCAGGTAGAAGTGCTCGAGCCACCGCACGTCTACCTCCGGCCGGACCGACACGCACCCGACGTCGACGCCGTCGACGATGACCACGCGGGTGTTCTGCGCGTCGAAGACGTTCCGCATCCGCTCTCTGACCCGAACCGGGTCGTACCGGCCGAGGCGTTCCAGGTCGTCCCGCAGCACGACGGCCCGGAGCTCGACGAGCCACTCGAGATCTGCCGCCGTGCTCGGCCGCAGGGCGACGGCTGTCACAGCCGGATCTGGTACTGGATCATGCCGCTGCGGGTCGCGACGCGGTCGTACAACTCGCGGGCGACACTGTTGCTCTCGGCGGTCAACCAGTAGACCTTCGCGCAGCGCTCGTCCGCGGCCCAGGCGCGCACGTGTTCGATGAGCGCTCGTCCCGTTCCGCCTCCCCGCGCGTCGGGGGAGACGAAGAGGTCTTCCAGATAGCAGTAATCGCCGGTCGACCAGGTCGCCGGGTGCGTGACCCACTGCACGAGACCGATCACGGTGTCGTTCTCGTCGCGGGCGAGGGCCGCGTGCATGCTCGATTCCGAATCGACGAGACGCGCGAACGTCGCGTCCGTGGTCGCGTCGTCGAGCGCCGTCTCATAGAACGCCAGATACCCGCTCCAAAGAGCGAGCCAGTCGTGGCGATCCGACGTCGTGAGCGGGCGGATCGTGACCATCCGACCAGCCTACGGATGCGGCGCGCCGCTCCTCGCCCCGATCCGGGCTCGGTCCGCGACCGCGCGTGCGGTGAGTGGGTCAGAATGAATCGTCGTCGCGGTATCGCCCGCCGTCGATGGCGCCTTCGTTCTTCCTGCGGGCGGGACGCGGCCGGACGAGGAATCGTTCGGCCTAGCGGAAGAGATCCTGAGGAGACGATGACGATCGACGGCATGTCCGAGGTGTTCGGCACCCGCGCCGGCGCTGTGCTCGAAGCCCGGATCGAGCGCGCGCGGATGCATCCGGCTAAGCGCGTCGGGCTGGGTATCGCCGCGCTGGCGATCTCGGTGGCCACCGGCGGAGGGGGCGGCGACGACGTGCTCCCGGGCTTCGACCTCGTCGTCACTCGGCGCGACACCGGCACGGAGGTACTGCGGGCCCGCGTCGGTCATCTCGAGGAAGCGGATCGCGTCCTCACGCAGACCCGACGAGACCTCGACATGATGACGGTCGAGCAGTTCGTCCGGGAATGGCGCGCAATCGACTGACGCGCGCGCGGTCGGCGTTCACTGCCGCTCGAGGCAGAGTAACCGCTCGCGATCGTCCGGGGGGAACGACGCCTCGCGGACCGTGACCGCGCTCAGACGGCGCTCCGAGCGCCGCCGCCGATCGGTGTGCCGTGCGAGCGACCTGCGGTGTTCGGCTTCCACCCCAGCGCGGGCGCGACGTACTTCGCGAACGATTCGACGAGTCGCAGATTGAACTCGACGCCGAGCTGACTCGGGATCGTGAGCATGAGGGTGTCGGCGGAGCGGATCGCCTCATCCGCCAGCAGTTGCTCGACGAGAGCGTCCGGTTCGCCGGCGTAGGTCTTGCCGAAGGTCGACCGCATCCCGTCGATGATGCCGATCTGGTCGCCGCCCTGCGCGCCACCGAAGTACATGGCGTCCTCGCGGGTGGTGATCGGGAAGATGCTGCGGCTCACCGAGACGCGCGGCGTGCCGGCGTGACCGGCGTCCTTCCACGCGGCGCGGAAGGCATCGATCTGCTGCGCCTGTAGTAGGTCGAACGGCGTGCCGTCTGCCTCCGTCAGAAGCGTCGACGACATGAGGTTCACACCGATCCGGCCGGCCCATTCGGCCGTGTCGCGGCTTCCCGCGCCCCACCAGACCCGTGAACGCAGGCCGGGGGACTGCGGCTCGATCTGCTGCCGACCGGTGCCGCCGCCGAACGGGCTGTCGGGGTCGCGCTCGGCGAGCCCTTCCCCGTCGATGGCGCGGAGGAAGAGGTCGAAGTGCTCCCGCGCCAGGTCGGCGCCGCGGGGGTCGTTCGAACCGGTGTAGCCGAACGCCTCGTAGCCGCCGATGACGGACTCGGGTGAGCCACGGCTCACGCCGAGCGCGAGTCGGCCGTCGCTGATGAGATCGACCGCGGCCGCCTCCTCGGCGAGGTACAGCGGGTTCTCGTAACGCATGTCGATCACGCCGGTGCCGACTTCGATGCGCTTCGTGCGCGCCGCGATCGCGGCGAGCAGCGGCATCGGAGAGGCCTGCTGACGGGCGAAGTGGTGCACACGGAAGGCGATGCCGTTGACGCCGAGCTCGTCCATGCCGACGCCGAGGTCGATGGCCTGCAGCATCGAGTCCTTGGCGGTGAGGATGCGGCCGCCACCGAGAGGGCCGTAGTGCCCGAACGAGAGAGTTCCGAAACTTTCCATATCCCGTGCAAGCGCGTGCACTCCGGTCCTATTCCCTTGAATGCACATGAATCGGTGCTGCGTGGCGCCAGATGACGGCGGCTCTGCACCCGCATACCGGCGACGAGCTCGTTCTGATAGCCTGAGGTGTCACTCGTTTGATTCGCCGTTTCGGCGTGCGCGCGTGACATCGCAGGAAATCAATTCGCTTCGCCTCGGCTCGACTCATCCGTCGTTCCGGCGGGCACCGCATCGTGACATCACGATCGCACGTGCCGAGGCCTGAGACCCCAACCCAACAAGGACAACCCACTACATGACTACCGCAACGACCGCCCCGGCCATCAAGCAGGTCGCGATCAACGACATCGGATCTGCTGAAGACTTCCTGGCAGCGGTCGAGAAGACCCTCAAGTTCTTCAACGACGGAGACCTCATCGAAGGCACCGTCGTCAAGATCGACCGCGACGAGGTGCTCCTCGACGTCGGTTACAAGACCGAGGGTGTCATCCCCTCCCGCGAGCTCTCGATCAAGCACGACGTCGACCCCAACGAGGTCGTCAAGGTCGGCGACGCTGTCGAGGCCCTCGTTCTCCAGAAGGAGGACAAGGAAGGCCGCCTCATCCTGTCCAAGAAGCGCGCACAGTACGAGCGTGCGTGGGGCGATGTGGAGAAGATCAAGGAGAACGACGGTGTTGTCACCGGCTCCGTGATCGAGGTCGTCAAGGGTGGTCTGATCGTCGACATCGGCCTCCGCGGATTCCTCCCGGCGTCGCTCATCGAGCTGCGTCGTGTGCGCGACCTGACGCCGTACCTCGGCCAGGAGATCGAGGCGAAGATCCTCGAGCTCGACAAGAACCGCAACAACGTGGTCCTGTCGCGCCGTGCGCTCCTCGAGCAGACGCAGTCGGAGTCCCGCTCCAACTTCCTCAACAACCTGCACAAGGGCCAGGTCCGCAAGGGCACGGTCTCGTCGATCGTCAACTTCGGTGCGTTCGTCGACCTTGGCGGAGTGGACGGCCTCGTGCACGTCTCCGAGCTGTCGTGGAAGCACATCGAGCACGCCTCCGAGGTCGTCGAGGTCGGGCAGGAAGTCACCGTCGAGATCCTCGAGGTCGACCTCGACCGTGAGCGCGTGTCGCTCTCGCTCAAGGCGACCCAGGAGGACCCGTGGCAGGTCTTCGCCCGCACGCACGCCATCGGTCAGGTCACGCCCGGTAAGGTCACCAAGCTCGTTCCGTTCGGTGCGTTCGTGCGCGTCGCAGACGGCATCGAGGGCCTCGTGCACATCTCCGAGCTGTCGGGCAAGCACGTCGAGCTCGCCGAGCAGGTCGTGTCGGTCGGCGAAGAGGTCTTCGTCAAGGTCATCGACATCGACCTCGAGCGTCGCCGCATCTCGCTCTCGCTGAAGCAGGCGAACGAGTCGGTCGACCCGTACGGCACCGAGTTCGACCCGGCCCTCTACGGCATGGTCACCGAGTACGACGAGAACGGCGAGTACAAGTACCCCGAGGGCTTCGACTCCGAGACCAACGCGTGGAAGGAAGGGTTCGACACCCAGCGCGAGGCTTGGGAGCAGGAGTACGCCGCGGCACAGGGTCGCTGGGAGGCTCACAAGGCCGCCGTCATCAAGGCCGCCGAGGCCGAGGCCGCGAACCCGAGCACGGTCGACTCGAGCACGGGCTCCTCGTCCTTCTCGAGCGACTCCAGCAACGCCGGCACCCTCGCCGACGACGCTGCTCTCGCCGCGCTTCGCGAGAAGCTGTCGGGCCGCTGATCCTTCAGCGTTAGCATCCGATCCACAGGGGGTCGGAACCTTCGGGTTCCGGCCCCCTGCGCCGTTCTCGGAAGCATCCGCTCGGGGTGTGTCGGGGGAGGCGCGTACCGTCGGGGCGTGCCCGATGAACGACGTTCCTGTGCCATCGCGGACGGATGCGGCGGCCCCGTGCCCGCAGCGTCCCCGCTGCCGCTCTGCGAACTCCACCTCGCCCTCGCCGCGGAGGCGTCCGTCGACGTGCACGGCGAGACCGATCTGCTCCCCGCACCGTGCCGTCGATGCGGATCGCCGCTGGGTGCGCGGTTCCGGTCGGGATGGATCTGTGCGGTCTGCGACTGGCACCACGGCGAGGTCGTCGACGGCGAGCTTCCGGCGCCGAGACTCGACATCGTCTACTACCTCGGGTTCCGCGACCGGGTGAAGATCGGAACGACGGTGAATCCGCGTCAGCGATTCGCGGCCATCCGCCACGATCGGGTGCTCGCGTTCGAGCGTGGCGACCGGATGCGGGAGCACCTGCGACACGCCCAGTTCGCCGAGGAGCGGCTCGGGCGGAGCGAGTGGTTCGTCCGCAGTTCTGCGCTCGACGCCCACATCGACACGCTTCGCGGCGACGTGAACCCCTGGACGCGATACGCCCAGTGGCAGAGCGCTGCTCTCGCGGTCGGGTTCATCGGATGAGGGCGAGCTGCCGAATGCCGTGACGGCGTGTCCCCTCTTCGGGGGACGCCGCGGCGTGCGGGCGGGGGGCATCCGCGCCGAGGCGATAACGTCGGGGTATGAGCCACGAAGAGACCGCGGGAGTCCCCGTCGCGGATCGTGTCGTCGACTCCTCCGGGCTGCGTCGAAGGATTCGGCAGGCGGCCGCATCCTTCGAACTTCCCCCCTTCCTCGAGAACGGCCGGGGCCGGACGACGGCCCTGCTGCAGCTCGCGCTCTGCGCGGTGGTCATCGTTCTCGTCGTCGTGGTCGTCTTCGTGCCCCTCAGCGGTGACGTGAGCCTGTTCTGGCTCGGCGCGATCATCGTGCTCGCCGCGGGAGGGGCGGCGGTACTGGTTCCGTGGGCCGTGCTTTCGCCCTGGTGGATCATCGCGATCCCGCTCATCGACATCGTCGGCATTCTGCTGCTGCGGCAGGCGCAGCCGTCGGCAGGGTTCGACGCGCTCTTCTTGGTTCCGATCGTCTGGCTGTCGATCTTCTACGGCCTGTTCGGCTACTTGATCGGCGTCGTCGCCGTGCCCCTCACAGTGCTGACGACCGTCCTGATCGATGGAACACAACCCTTCACCTACACGATCATCGTTCTGCCGGCCGTGGCGTTCGTGCTGGCGTCGATCAGCCTCCTGCTCTCGCGGCAGATGACCGCGCAGCGGGTGCTGTTCTCCCGGCAGACGGGCACGATGGCGCGGACCCTCCGGCGTGCGCAGAAACAAGAAGAGCTCCTGGCGGAGGTTCTCGACACGATCGATTTCGGCGTCATCCGCATCGCCGTCGACGGATCGACCACGGTCGCGAACGAAGCGCACGCCCGCCTGCAGCGCGCTGCGCGCTCCGCGGCGTCCGGTCTCGACGAGCGTGGTGCGTCGTACGGCGCGGATGGCGTCACACCGCTCGACCGGGCCGACATCCCGTTCGCTCGTGCCGCACGCGGTGAAGTGTTCGACAACCAGATCGTGTGGTTCGGCGGGGAGGGCTCCCGGCGTCGTGCGTTGAGCGTCACCGCACGCAGGACGCGCGCGGTCGACGGTGCCGACAGCGGAGCCGTGATCGTGTCGCGCGATGTCACGAGTGAACTGACCGCCCTCCGCGCCCGCGATTCGCTGGTCTCCTCGGTTTCGCACGAGCTCCGCACCCCGCTCACGTCGATCATCGGCTACCTCGAGCTCGCGGTCGACGATCCGAACGTGCCCGCGCGCGCCCGGAAGAACCTCGAGATCGCGGAGCGGAACGCCGCACGACTGCTCGGCATCGTGTCCGACATCCTGACGGCGTCGAGCCGCTCGGAGATGTCGGCCGACCTGACCATCTCGCAGCAGGACATCGATGTCGCCGAGGTGCTCCGCGCGAGCGGTGAGGCCTGGGAGCCGACCGCGGCCGAGCGCGCGATCGAGATCGACATGGACGGGATCCGTCCTGCGCCGGCGTACGCGGATCCGCTGCGGATGCGGCAGGTGATCGACAATCTGATCAGCAACGCCGTGAAGTACAACCGCGACGGCGGCTACGTCGCTCTCGCGGTGCACTCGGATGGTCTTGCCACGAGCATCACCGTCACCGACAGCGGAATCGGTCTGAGCAGCGACGAGCTCCATCGCGTCTTCGAGCGCTTCTTCCGCGCCGGCGACGACGAGGCGACCGGAACAGGTCTCGGTCTCTCGATCAGTCGGGAGATCGTGCGCGCCCACGGCGGCGAAGTCACGGTCACGAGCGCCGTGGGTGTGGGATCCACCTTCACCGTGATCCTGCCGGCGACCGCGGACAGCCTCGACGACCCCGATGGTGAGGCGCGGACCGTCTCGTTGGACGAGAGTACCGGGCCGGGGAACGGGGCTCGCCGATGATCCTCGACCCCGCAACGTCTGCGCTGATCGCCTCGGTGGTCGTGGCGAGCGCGGCGGTCACATTCATCGCGACGGCGCTCGCACCGCGCTTCGCGTCGACCGGGGCGCGGCTGTGGGGTTTGGCGCAGGTCATGGCGCTCGTCTCGGTGTTCTGCCACCTCGTCGCCGGCGCATCGGCGGTGGCCATCGAAGCGAACTGGGCGGTCGCACTCGGTAACGGCGCCGTCGTCGTGTCGATCGGATGCCTGCTCCTCGGCTTCCGCGCCTACAGCGGCAACGAGGTGCAGGGCCCGGCGCTCATGGTCGTGGCGCTCGGGTTCCTCACCGTCGCCGCGTGCGCGATCGACGCCCCGGGACCGCGCGAGGGCGGCGGGGAGATCGTCACCTACCTCTCGATCACCGTGCTGTCGCTGGGCGCCGCCTGGCATGCCGTGGCGGGACGCACGCGGGAGTACGCGATGGCCTGGATCTTCGCCGGATGCCTCGTGGTGTGGTCGCTCTTCTCGCTCATCCGCGTCGCCGTCGTCGTGTTCTGGGGGGCCGAGGTGCTTTACCAGCAGTGGTGGGGCGAGGTCGGCACGTCGCTGGTCCTGGTGAGCGTCGGAGTCGTGTCGACGATCGCGATCTTCGTGCTGCGGGCCACGCTCGCGGGGGAGTCCGTCGTGCGCGCGAAGACGGCGGCATCCGATGACGTCCTCGCGCCCCAGGCGTTCGTCGAGTCCCTTCGCGGCGTGCTGCACCGCGCCAGCGCCCGCACCGAGCTCGTGGTCGTCATCGCGGTGCTCGTCGAGGATGTCGGGGCGATCACGGCGTCGTTCGGTCGGGACGTGGCGGATGCGGCGACGCGGATCCTGCGTTCGGCGGTCCGCGCGTACGCGTCGCCGGTCGCGATCGTCGGAGAGGGGACCGATCCGAACATCGTGCTGGTCGCCACGACGGCGACGAGTCCCGCGGATGCGCGCCGTCAGGCGGGGCTGCTCTATCGCGGCGTGGTGCAGAGCTACGTCGGACAATCGCGCATCGTCGTTCCGGGAGTCGGTGTGGGCGTCGCGCTCAGTCAGACGCTCGGGTACGCCGCGGAGACGCTGGAAGAGGGCGCCACGATCGCGGCGGTCCTCGCGTCCGAGAGCGATGAAACGTCCGTCGTATTCGCCACCGTGCACAGCCTGCCGGAGGACCCGTTCCCGGCCGATCGGGTGTGACGGTGCGCACGCGCGCCATCCCGCACGCGCCGACGCGATAGCGTGCACGGTATGGCACGGCGCGACGGAGAGACGGGGCCGGTGCTGACGCGCCTCCGGGCGGCGTTCCGTTCTTCTCTCCTCGGCGAGCGGCACTCGCGGTCCGCAGCCGTGCGCGGCCGATCCGCGGCGCTGAACCAGCTGCTCCTGTGCGCTGTCGTTCTGATCGTCAGCAGCCTGGCGTTGTTCATCGGCTCGCATCCGAACGGGACGCTCTTCCTCGCGGCCGTCCTGCTCGTGTTCGCCGGCGGTGCGGCCGCGCTCGTGGTGCCGTGGTCGCAGCTACCGCAGGGGTGTGTGATGGTCATCCCCGTCATCGACATCGTCGCGATTGGGCTGCTGCGGATGGCGGAGCCGGCCGGAGGTCTCGGGCTCCTGTGGGTCTTCCCCGCCATCTGGCTCGCGACGCTCGGCGCGGTCGGCTTCGCTTTGCAGTTCGTGCTGATCACGGTGTTGTACTGGGCGATCGTGGCCACCTCGCCGGGAACGACGACGACCGTGACCTATGCAGTGGTGCTGCTGCCCGTCGTGATCATGTCGGTGGCCACGACCGTGTTCGTCAGCAATCGCCGCTCGCAGGCGCAGCAGAGCCTCCTCGATCGCCAGGCCGTGCTCCTCTCGGGAGCGCTGCAGCGCGCACAACGACAAGAAGAGCTCATGACCGAGGTGCTGGACGCCGTCGATTTCGGCGTGCTCCGCATCGCGCCCGATGGCACCGTCGCCGTCGTGAACGAGGCGCTGGGTCGCTTCCAGAACGCGATCCCCGGTTTCGGCATCCAGGACCGCGAACTCGACAACGCCTACCGTCCCGACGGAACCACCCGGATCCACCAGGACGAGCGGCCCCTCGTCCGCGCGATCCAGGGAGAGGTGTTCGATGACCAGGTGGTCTGGTTCGGACACCCCGACGAACGACGGACCGCGATGAGCATGACCGCGCGCCGGATGCGGGACGCCTACGGCGCCGATGCAGGCGCGGTCCTGATCGCGCGCGATGTGACGCGCGAACTGACGGCCCTGCGAGCGCGGGACCGCCTGGTCGCCTCGGTGTCGCACGAGTTGCGCACCCCGCTGACCTCCGTGCTGGGCTACATCGATCTGGCGCTCGACAACCTCGACCGGCCCGAGGCCGTGCGGAAAGACCTCGAGATCGCGGGGCGGAACGGCGAACGCCTGCTCGAGATCGTGGCCGATATCCTCGCGGCGTCGAGTTCGTCGCGGTTGTCGGTGGACATGCGGATCTCGCCGGAGGACGTGGATGTCGCCGACATCGTGCGCGCCTGCGCGGAAGCGTGGCGCCCGCGCGCGGCCGAGCGGGCGGTCACGATCGTCACGGGCGATGTCGAGCCGGCCCGGGCGTTCGCCGACCCGCTGCGGCTGCGGCAGGTCGTCGACAACCTGGTGAGCAATGCCGTGAAGTACAACCGCGACGGCGGCGAAGCATCCATCGGCTGCGCGAGCGACGGCGAGTCGACGTGGATCGTCGTCCGCGACACGGGGCCGGGCATGACGCCCGTCGACCAGGAGCGTCTGTTCGAGCGATACTTCCGTGCCCGGAACGATGTCGAAGGCACCGGCCTCGGCCTGTCCATCAGCCGCGACATCGCTCGCGCGCACGGAGGCGACATCACGGCGCGGAGCGAGCGCGGCGTGGGGTCCACGTTCATCGTGCGATTGCCGGCCACCTCGCGGGCGGCAGCGACCGCCGATGCGGCGGGGGACGAGCCCCGACGAGACGCCGGAGAGGCGCGCACGTGAACTTCGATCTGGCGACCGCGTCGCTCATGACGGCTTTCGTCGCGAACGTGGCGGGCGTGCTGTTCATCGTCGACACCCTCTTGCGCCGCGATGACGCCGCCGGGCGGATCTGGGCGATCGCGTTTCTCAGCGGGATGGCGACGACCGTCGCCTACGCGCTGTGGGCATCGGGTGCCGGTGGTGTCGTGGCCATCGCCATCGGCAACGCCCTGTTCGTCAACACCACGGGCTGTATGTGGCTCGGATCGCGGAAGTTCAACGAGCGCCGGATGGGGCCCGCCGCGATCGTCGTGGTGTTGGCGGGCATCCTCGTCGCGGCTGCCGTTCTGGCCGAGGGGTCGAGCGGCGGGGACTGGGCGGGTTGGCTGGTCATGGGGCTCTCGCTCGTCGGGTTCGCGGCTCTCGCGGCCGTCGAGACCACGCGATACCCGATGGGCAGGATCGGCACGGCCCGTGTGCTGACCGCCGTCCTCGCCGTGGAATGCGTGTTCTACCTCGCCCGATCGATCGTCTTCGTCACCGCCGGGCCCGACAGCGACCTGTTCCAGGTCTGGTTCGGCTCGCTGATCGCGAACTTCGTCACGATCGGGCTGACGATCGTCGCGGTGGCGGTGTTGTCGGTGCTGCGCGCGGGTCGGGCCGAACTCCGCGGATACTCCTGGATGACACGCGTCGGCTCCAGCTCGGACGGCATCCTGCTCGGATCCACCATCACGACGGCGCTCGAGGACGTCGTGGAGCGGGCGGGCTGGCGGGGCGACCTGATCGCGCTCATCGCCGTCAGAGTGGAGGGGATCGCGCAGATCCGCACGGCATTCGGCGCCGATGTCGCCGGCGACGTGACGCACGCGTGGCGACAGGGGGTACGCCGCTTCGCGCCGTCCGCGTCGCTCGTCGGCGAAGACGGCGAGTACACGCTGCTCGTCATCGCGCCCGCCTCGACGGCCGCCGACGCTCGCCGTCAGGCCGGCACGATCTACCGCGGGCTGTTCGAGGCGTTCGGCCGGGTGTCGGATGCCGTCATCCCCGCGGTCGGCGTCGGGGTCGGCCTCACCGAGACGGTCGGCTACGACCCGAAGGCTTTGCTCTGGGCGGCCCGTGAGGCATCCGAGATCGCCGCGACGAGCATCGAGTCGTCGGTGCTCTTTGGCGGCGCCTCGACGATCGGCGAACGCGGAGACTGAGTCCCGCGCCGGGATCGGTGCGGCGCCCCGCGCGTGGCATGCTCGTGGAATGCCGCTCATCGCTCTCACCGGGGGCATCGCCTCGGGAAAGTCCACCGTTGCGCGCCGACTCGCCGAGCACGGTGCGGTGATCGTCGACGCCGACGCGCTCGTGCGCGATGTGCAGGCGCCGGGTTCGCCGGTGCTTGCGGCGATCGCCGCCGAGTTCGGGACAGAGCTCCTCGGCGCGGACGGCGCTCTCGACCGCGCGGCGCTCGGCGCGATCATCTTCTCCGACGACGAGGCGCGGCACCGCCTGAACGCCATCGTGCATCCGGCGGTGCGCGCCGCATCCGCCGATCGATTCGCACAGGCCTTCGCCGCGGATGCGGACGCGGTGGTCGTCTACGACGTTCCGCTGCTCGTGGAGGCGCGGGTCGATGACCCGTGGGAACTCATCGTCGTTGCCCACGCTCCGTCGGCGGTTCGGCTCGAACGCCTGGTGACGCTGCGCGGTCTGACGCGCGCCGAGGCCGAGAAGCGGATCGCCGCGCAGGTGGACGACGATGCCCGCCTCGCGGTCGCAGACGTGGTCATCGACACGGCCGGGTCGCTCGCGGAGACCCACGCGCAGGCCGACGCGCTCTGGGAGCGCCTGCGCGCCTGATCCGTCCGCGCGGGGCGCAACCCGGCCCCGATGTCGGAGGGTCCACCTACTCTGGAAAGGTGCAGACCACCCGATCCGTTCGCCCCTTCGAGGTCATCAGCGAGTACATCCCCAGCGGCGACCAGCCGCAGGCGATCGCCGACCTCGCCGCCCGTATCAATGCCGGTGAGACCGACGTCGTGCTGCTCGGTGCGACCGGTACCGGCAAGTCCGCGACCACCGCGTGGCTGATCGAGCAGGTGCAGCGCCCGACGCTCGTCATGGCGCACAACAAGACCCTCGCCGCTCAGCTGGCGAACGAGTTCCGCGACCTCATGCCCAACAACGCGATCGAGTACTTCGTCTCGTACTACGACTACTACCAGCCCGAGGCGTACGTCCCGCAGACCGATACCTTCATCGAGAAGGATTCGTCGGTCAACGCCGAGGTCGAGCGCCTCCGCCACTCGACGACGAACTCGCTGCTGAGCCGTCGCGACGTCGTCGTGGTGTCGACCGTCTCCTGCATCTACGGCCTCGGCGCACCGGAGGAGTACCTGCGCGCGATGGTGGCGCTCCAGGTGGGGGAGCGGTACGACCGTGACGCCCTCATCCGTCAGTTCATCGCCATGCAGTACAACCGCAACGACGTCGACTTCTCACGAGGAAACTTCCGGGTGCGCGGCGACACGATCGAGATCATCCCGGTGTACGAGGAGTACGCCATCCGGATCGAGCTGTTCGGCGACGAGATCGAAGCGCTGTACATGCTGCATCCGCTGACCGGCGACGTGATCCAGAAGATGGATTCCGTGCCGATCTTTCCGGCGTCGCACTACGTCGCCGGAACCGATGTCGTGCAGCGCGCGATCGGCACGATCGAGGCCGAGCTTGCCGAGCGGCTCGCCGAATTCGAGCGTCAGGGCAAGCTCCTGGAGGCTCAGCGGCTCCGCATGCGCACGACGTTCGACCTCGAGATGCTGCAGCAACTGGGCTTCTGCTCGGGCATCGAGAACTACTCGCGTCACCTCGACGGCCGCGAGCCCGGCGCTCCGCCGCACACCCTCCTCGACTTCTTCCCCGACGACTTTCTGCTGGTGATCGACGAATCCCACGTGACCGTGCCGCAGATCGGCGCGATGTACGAGGGCGACGCATCCCGCAAGCGCACCCTCGTCGAGCACGGATTCCGACTGCCGTCCGCCATGGACAACCGGCCGCTCCGCTTCGACGAGTTCAAGAACCGCGTCGGCCAGACCGTGTACCTCTCGGCGACGCCGGGCAGGTACGAGATGGGCATCGCCGACGGCATCGTCGAGCAGATCATCCGGCCGACCGGCCTCATCGACCCCGAGATCGTGGTCAAGCCCTCGAAGGGGCAGATCGACGATCTGCTCGAGGAGATCCGGATCCGCGTCGAGCGCGACGAACGCGTGCTCGTCACGACGCTGACGAAGAAGATGTCGGAGGAGCTCACCGACTTCCTCAGCGAGCACGGGGTGCGCGTGCGCTACCTGCACTCCGATGTCGACACGCTCCGCCGCGTCGAGCTGCTGTCGGAGCTGCGCTCGGGTGTGTACGACGTGCTCGTCGGCATCAACCTGCTTCGAGAGGGCCTCGACCTGCCCGAGGTGTCGCTGGTGTCGATCCTCGACGCCGACAAGGAGGGCTTCCTCCGCAGCGGCACGTCACTCATCCAAACGATCGGCCGCGCCGCGCGAAACGTCTCGGGGCAGGTGCACATGTACGCCGACAAGATCACCGACTCCATGCGGTTGGCGATCGACGAGACGGATCGTCGGCGCGAGAAGCAGGTGGCGTACAACCTCGAGCACGGCATCGATCCCCAGCCTCTACGCAAGAAGATCGCCGACATCACCGACGCGTTGATCCGCGAGGGTGCCGACACGAAGGCGATGCTGGCGCGCGATCCGGGTCGCAAGGGTAAGTCGCCGACGCCGAACCTTCGTCGCGAGGGCATCGCGGCCGAGGGGGCGACGCAGCTGGAGTCCACGATCGAGGATCTGACGAATCAGATGCTGGCGGCGGCATCCGAGCTCAAGTTCGAGCTCGCCGGTCGCCTCCGTGACGAAGTGCAAGACCTCAAGAAAGAACTCCGCGCCATGGAGCGCGCCGGGCACGCGTAAGGGCCGGGAAGAAGACCCCGCGCGGCGCGATCGAGATCAGGGGCAGCGCCTCAGGGCCAGCGCCTCAGGGGCAGTGCATGAGGGGTTTCGGCCCCGACCGGTCGAACGTGTGCGCCGACATCGGCGCCCCGCACAGGGGGCACGGGCGCTCGGTGCGCACCGGCTCCGGCGCGGTCTCGTACGGACCGACGGATGCCGGACCGGCAGCGCGAATGAGGGAGGCGTTGATCCACTGGTACCACCCACCGGCGGCGCGCACGCGCTGACGCAGGGGGAGTCGTGGGGAGTCCGCATCCATTCGTGCCATGATGATTAGTGTACTAACTAATTGCGCTAGAGTCGCGGAATGTCTGATGATCTGCTGCGCCTCGAGAATCAGGTGTGCTTCGCACTCGTCACGGCGGCGCGCAACGTCGTGTCCATCTACCGACCTGTTCTCGAGCCGCTCGGGCTGACGCACCCGCAGTACCTCGTCATGCTGGCGCTCTGGGAGCAATCGCCGCGCGCGCTGGGTGAACTCGCTGCAGAGCTCGCGATGGAGCCCGCCACCCTGTCGCCGCTCGTCAAACGCCTCGAAGCGCAGGGCCGGGTGACGCGCACGCGCCGACCGAGCGACGAACGCGTGCTCGAGATCGGCCTCACGGGTGAGGGGCGCGACCTGCGTACAAGAGCCCTCGCCGTGCCGGAGCAGATCATGGCTCGGGTGGGAATGGACGCCGCGGCCCTCGCGAGCCTTCGGGACGCCCTGAGCCCCTTCGCCGGCCGCCTAGAGGGTTGACACTGAGCGCGGACGCGCGGAGTGTACCGCCGCGGGTCCGCCGCGAGCGAAGCGCGGACCCGGTGTCGGTGGCCCTGCCTAGACTTGACCGGTGCCCATTCTTCCCGTGTCCGAACTCGCCCACGCCGCCGGAACACTCAGCGTTCGCGGTGCCCGCGTCCACAACCTGAAGAATGTCGATCTCGACATTCCGCGTGAATCGATGGTGGTGTTCACGGGTCTTTCCGGGTCGGGAAAGTCGAGCCTCGCGTTCGACACGATCTTCGCCGAGGGCCAGCGTCGCTACGTCGAGTCCTTGAGCTCCTACGCCCGCCAGTTCCTCGGTCAAGTCGACCGCCCCGACGTCGACTTCATCGAAGGTCTCAGCCCCGCGGTGTCGATCGACCAGAAGTCGACCAACCGCAACCCGCGCTCGACCGTCGGCACGATCACCGAGATCCACGACTACATGCGCCTGCTGTGGGCGCGCATCGGCATTCCGCACTGCCCCGAGTGCGGTGAGGTCATCCAGCGGCAGACCGTGCAGCAGATCGCCGACCAGCTCATGGAGCTCCCCGATCGCACGCGTTACCAGATCGTCGCGCCGGTCGTGACCCAGAAGAAGGGCGAGTTCGTCGACCTCTTCAAGGAGCTCAGCGCGAAGGGGTATGCCCGTGCCGTCGTCGATGGTGACCTCGTGCAGCTCGCGGAGCCGCCGACACTCAAGAAGAGCTACAAGCACGACATCGCGGTCGTCGTCGATCGCCTGGTCGCGAGCCCCGACATCCTGTCCCGGGTCACCGACTCGGTCGAGACGGCGCTGGGCCTTGCCGGCGGCATGATGCAGGTCAACTTCGTCGACGACGAGGGCGACGACGCATGGCAGAACTTCAGCGAGAAGCTCGCCTGCCCGAACGGCCACCCGCTCCAGCTCACCGAGATCGAGCCGCGCACCTTCTCGTTCAATGCGCCCTTCGGTGCGTGCCCCGCCTGCTCGGGTCTCGGCACGCGCATGTCGGTCGACGTCGATCTGATGCTCGCAGACGAAGACCTGTCGATCCGCGAGGGCGTCATCATCCCTTGGACCACCCAGGGCAAGGGGCTGTTCCAGTACTACGAGCGACTGCTCGAGGGCCTCGCCGACGACCTCGGGTTCTCGCTCGACAAGCCGTGGCGGATGCTGCCGCAAGACATCAAAGACGCCGTGCTGCGCGGTGACAACTTCAAGGTCTCGGTGAAGTGGAAGAACCGGTACGGCCGCGAGATGCGGTACACGTCCGGCTTCGAGGGCGTCGTGCCCTACATCGAGCGCCAGTACGCGCAGGCCGAGTCCGACAGCGCTCGGCAGCGCTGGGGCGAGTACCTCCGAGAGGTGCCGTGTCCCGTCTGCGATGGTGCGCGTTTGAAGCCCGAGGTCCTCGCCGTGCAGGTGCACGGGCATTCCATCGCCGATGCGTCGCAGATGAGCCTGTCCGACGCGCAGAGATTCTTCGACACGCTCGACCTCACCGATCGTGAGGCCAAGATCGCCGCGGCCGTGCTGCGGGAGATCCGTGCGCGCCTCGACTTCCTCATCCAGGTCGGGCTCACCTACCTCTCGCTCGCGCGCGCGGCCGGGTCTCTCTCCGGCGGTGAGGCGCAGCGCATCCGGCTCGCCACGCAGATCGGTTCGGGCCTCACGGGCGTGCTGTACGTGCTCGACGAGCCGTCGATCGGCCTGCACCAGCGCGACAACCGGCGTCTCATCGAAACGCTGATCGCCCTGAAGAATCTGGGCAACACCCTGATCGTCGTGGAGCACGACGAGGAGACGATTCAGGCGGCTGACTGGGTCGTCGACATCGGACCGCGCGCCGGCGTCGACGGCGGCAACGTCGTGCACTCGGGTCCGTACGAGCAGCTCCTCACCGACGAGAACTCCCTCACCGCCGCGTACCTCTCCGGTCGTCGGCGCATCGAGGTGCCGGCCAAGCGCCGCCCGATCGACAAGAAGCGTCAGATCTCCGTCGTGGGGGCGCGGGCGAACAACCTCCAGAACGTGACGGCCACCTTCCCGTTGGGCGTTCTGACCGCGGTCACCGGGGTCAGCGGTTCGGGCAAGTCCTCGCTCGTGAACGGCATCCTGTACGAGGTGCTGGCGTCGAAGCTGAACGGCGCGCGTCGCGTTCCCGGCAAGCACACCCGTGTCACCGGCCTCGACAATCTCGACAAGGTCGTACACGTCGACCAAGCGCCGATCGGCCGCACTCCGCGTTCCAACCCGGCGACGTACACGGGAGTGTTCGACCGCATCCGCAATCTGTTCGCCGAAACCCCCGAGGCCAAGGCGCGCGGCTACCAGGCCGGCCGGTTCAGCTTCAACGTCAAGGGCGGGCGCTGCGACGCCTGCTCGGGTGACGGCACCATCAAGATCGAGATGAACTTCCTGCCCGACGTCTACGTCGACTGCGAGGTCTGCCACGGCAAGCGATACAACCGCGACACGCTCTCGGTGCACTACAAGGGCAAGAACATCGCCGAGGTGCTCGAGATGCCGATCGCGGAAGCCGCGGATTTCTTCGAGCCGATCCAGGCGATCCACCGATTCATGAAGACACTGGTCGACGTGGGGCTCGGGTACGTGCGTCTCGGGCAGTCGGCGACGACTCTCTCCGGAGGAGAGGCGCAGCGCGTCAAGCTCGCCACCGAACTGCAGCGCCGATCGAACGGGCGCAGCATCTACGTGCTCGACGAACCGACCACGGGCCTGCACTTCGAAGACGTCAGCCTCCTGCTCGGAGTGTTGAACAGCCTGGTCGACAAGGGCAACACCGTGATCGTCATCGAGCACAACCTCGACGTCATCAAGTCGGCGGACTGGGTCATCGACCTGGGTCCCGAGGGCGGATCGGGCGGCGGCATGATCGTCGCGACCGGTACGCCCGAGAAAGTCGCGCGTACGGAGGGCAGTCACACCGGCGCGTTCCTGGCCGAGGTGCTCGACGCCGGCGAGCGGCGCAAGGCGGGCTGATCGTGCCGTCCGTTCTGCCCTATCGGCCGAAGCAGGGCGAGATCCCCACGAGTCCGGGGGTGTATCGCTTCCGTGATGCCGAGGGCCGCATCCTGTACGTCGGCAAGGCGAAGAACCTGAGGGCGCGGCTCTCGAACTACTTCGCTCCGCTGCACACGCTGCACGAGCGCACGCGCCGGATGGTGACGACCGCGTCGTCGGTCGAATGGACCGTCGTCGGCAGCGACGTCGAGGCGTTGCAGCTCGAGTACATGTGGATCCAGGAGTTCACACCGCCCTTCAACGTCCGCTACAAGGACGACAAGTCCTACCCGTACATGGCGATCACCCTCGCCGACGAGGCGCCACGGGTCATCGTGACGCGCAACCGGCGCATCAAGGGGGCGAAGTACTTCGGGCCGTACCCGAAGATCTGGGCCGTGCACGACGTGATCGATCTCATGATCAAGGTCTTCCCCATCCGCACCTGCTCGGATTCGTCGTACAAGAAGGCGATGGCGACGGGTCGTCCGTGCTTCCCCGGCCAGATCGGCCGATGCGGCGGCCCCTGCTCGATGAAGGTGACGATCGACGAGCACCGCGCGATGGTCGATGACTTCGTCGCGTTCATGTCAGGTGGAGACCAGCGGTTCACGAAGGCGCTCTCGGCCCGGATGCGGGAAGCCGCCGCGGCGATGGACTACGAAGCGGCCGCCGACTACCGCGACAAGCTGCAGGCGATCGAGGCGGTGCTGGTCAAGAGCGCCCTGGTTCTGCCGGATGACACGGATGCGGACCTCTTCGGGATCGCGGAGGACGAACTCGCCGCCACGGTGCAGCACTTCGTCGTCCGCGGTGGGCGCGTGCGCGGGGTGCGCGCGACGACGATCGAGAAGGAGATCGACATCTCCGGCGCGGACCTCGTCGACCAGGTCATCCAGCGCACGTACGGTGATGCCTCCGCGGCCGACATCCCGAAGCAGGTGCTCGTGCCGACGCTTCCGGAAGATGCCGCCGAGCTCGAGCAGTGGCTTCGGGACAAGCGCGGCAAGGGCGTGACGATCCAGGTCGCCCAGCGCGGCGGGAAGGCCGACCTGATGCGCACGGCGACGATCAACGCGCAGCAGGCCCTGATGCTCTACAAGACGCGGCGCACGAGCGACTACGTCGCTCGGACGCAGGCGCTCACCGATCTGCAGGAGGCGCTCGAGCTCGCCGAAGCGCCGCTGCGGATCGAATGCTACGACGTCTCGCACCTGTCGGGAACGAACGTGGTGGCCTCGATGGTCGTGTTCGAGGACGGCCTGCCCCGGAAGGATCAGTACCGCACGTTCGGGATCCCCGAGACGACCGACGACACCGACTCCATCCACCAGGTCATGACGCGTCGCCTCGCGTACCTCGATCGCCCCGAGGAGCAGTCGGATGCGGAGATCGCGGCGGCCGCCATCGACGTCACGGCGTCCGCCGACGGCGACGAGGTCGTGGCGACGACCCGCAAGCGCCCGCGGTTCGCGTACCCGCCCCAGTTGCTCGTCGTCGACGGCGGACAGCCTCAGGTGGCGGCTGCGGCGCGTGCGCTGGCGGACTCCGGTCACACCGAGATCGCGCTGTGCGGCATTGCGAAGCGTCTCGAGGAGGTGTGGCTGCCGGGGGAGGACTTCCCGGTCATCCTGCCGCGCACGTCGGAGGCGCTCTACCTCTTGCAGCGCCTGCGCGACGAAGCGCACCGGTTCGCGATCACGCACCAGCGCAAGCGTCGCAAGCGCGACATCTCGAGCGTGCTGTCCGAAGTCCCCGGGCTCGGCGACACCCGGATCAAGGCGCTGTTGCGGCACTTCGGGTCGGTCGCGGCGCTCCGGGAGGCGACGCCGGAGCAGATCACGGAGCTGCCCGGCATCGGTCCGAAGCTCGCGGCGACGGTGCACGAGCACCTGACGAATCGGTAGGCTGGAAGCTCGACGACAGGGGTAGACATGTCGGAACCCGCGGTGACGACCAGCGCCGGTGAGGTGCTCATCGTCACGGGTATGTCCGGCGCCGGGCGATCGACCGTCGCGAACGCGCTCGAAGACCTCGACTGGTACGTGGTCGATAACCTTCCGCCGACCATGCTGCGTCCGCTTCTGGAACTCTCCGAGCGCGCCGGGGGAGCGGTGCCGCGGGTGGCCGTCGTCGTCGACGTGCGCGGACGCGACCTGTTCGGCAGTCTGCCCGAGATCACTCGGTCGCTCCGCGACGGCCGGCACTTGCGTCTGGTTTTCCTGGACGCGAGCGACGACGTGCTCGTCCGCCGGTTCGAGGCCGTGCGTCGTCCGCATCCGCTGCAGGCCGGCGGCACGATCGTCGATGGAATCCACCGCGAGCGCGCGCGTCTCGCGCCGCTCCGGGAGAACGCCGACCTCATCGTCGACACGTCGTCGTACAACGTCCACCAGCTGACGAGCCGCGTCGCGGAACTGTTCGCGGCCGAGGGCGCGGCGCCGCACACGGTCACGCTCATGAGCTTCGGCTTCAAGTACGGGCTTCCGGCGGATGCCGACATCGTCGCCGACATGCGTTTTCTTCCGAACCCCTACTGGACCGACGAACTCCGCTCGTTGACCGGTGAAGACGAGAAAGTGCGCGATTTTGTGCTCGACCAGGAGGGCGCCCGCGAGTTCCTCGACGCCTACTCCGCTGCGCTCGCCCCCGTTCTCGCGGGTTATCAGCGCGAGAACAAGCGTCACTCGATCATCGCGATCGGGTGCACGGGCGGCAAGCATCGCTCGGTCGTGATGGTGCGAGAACTCGCGGAACGGCTCGCCGAGGTGCCGGGTGTTGCGGTGGGTGTGACGCATCGCGACCTCGGTCGCGAGTAGGCTGGAATGTCGTTTCCCGCCCCGACCCGAGGAGTGCCGTGCCCCTGACCGCCGACGTCAAGGCCGAGTTGATCGCCGGACGCGACCCGCGTCCCTCTGCGAGAGTGGCCGAACTGACGGCGATCCTGCGCTTCGCGGGAGGGCTGCATTCCATCGCCGGTCGCGTCGCCGTCGAAGCCGAGGTCGACTCCGAAGCGCTCGCGCGACGGGTCGCTCGTGAACTCGTCGAGATCTACGGAGTGCGCCCCGAACTCGCCCACGTACAGGGCACCTCGGGCCGCACCGGGGGTTCGTACGCGGTGCGCGTCATCGAGGGCGGCGAGACGCTCGCGCGGCAGACCGGTCTACTCGATCAGCGCCGCCGCCAGGTGCGCGGCCTGCCGAACAAGCTCACGACCGGCGCCCGTCATGACCTCGCCGCGATCTGGCGTGGCGCATTCCTCGCGACCGGAACGCTGACCGATCCCGGCCGTTCCGCCGCGCTCGAGGTCTCCTGCCCCTCCGGAGAGGCCGCCATGGCCCTCGTCGGCGCGGGACACCGCCTCGGCATCCCCGCCAAGGCCCGCGAGGTGCGCGGCGTGCCGCGCGTCGTCGTGCGCGAGGGAGAGGCCATCCGCTCCGCCCTCCACGAGATGGGCGCGCGGAAGGCCGCGCAGGACTGGGAGCAGCTGCGTCAGCGCCGCGAGGTGCGCGCCGGGGTCAACCGCCTGGTGAACTTCGATGACGCGAACCTGCGCCGCTCCGCTCAGGCGGCGGTGGCCGCATGCGCGCGGGTCGAGCGGGCGCTCGAGATCCTCGGTGACTCCGTTCCCGAGCACCTGAAGGCTGCGGGCGACCTGCGCCTGGCCCATCGCGACGCGAGCCTCGACGAGCTCGGCCACCACGCCGATCCACCGATGACAAAGGACGCCGTGGCAGGCCGCATCCGGCGCCTTCTGGCGATGGCCGACAAGCAGGCCGAGATCGACGGCGTGCCGGGCACGGAGTCCGCCGTCCCCGTCGGCGCCGACGACTGACCCGCACGGGCGGACGGATGCGGCGCCGACACGCGCGGCCCGTTCGTCCTGTCATTCGGGGGAATCAAGGCTCTCGAATCCGGGTTGCCCCTCAGTAGGATGGGGTCGTCCCCTCGTCGCTCCGAGGACTTCGGCGCGGCGCCGACAGGAAGAAGAGATTATGGCAAAGTACACGCTGCCCGAACTCACGTACGACTACGCCGCGCTCGAGCCGAGCATCAGCGGAACGATCATGGAGCTGCACCACAGCAAGCACCACCAGGCCTACGTCACCGGCGCCAACACCGCGCTGGAGCAGCTGGCCGAAGCCCGGGATTCGGGCAACCTGGCCAACATCAACAAGCTCGAGAAGGACCTCGCGTTCAACCTCGGCGGCCACACGAACCACTCGATCTTCTGGACGAACCTGTCTCCGAACGGTGGCGACAAGCCGACCGGCGAGCTGGAGTCCGCGATCACCGACCACTTCGGTTCGTTCGACAAGTTCCAGGCCCACTTCACGGCCGCGGCGCTGGGCGTCCAGGGCTCCGGATGGGCGGGTCTGTTCTGGGACTCGATCGGTGAGAACCTCATCATCCAGCAGTTCTTCGACCAGCAGTCGCAGTTCGCCGCTGGCTCCGTGCCGCTGCTGCTGCTCGACGTCTGGGAGCACGCGTACTACCTCGACTACAAGAACGTCCGTGCCGACTACGTCAAGGCGTTCTGGAACATCACCGACTGGGCCAATGTTCAGACCCGCTTTGTCACGGCTCGGGAGAAGACGGCAGGCCTGCTGGTAGTGTCATGATCAGGTGAGGATGCCGCGCAGCCCTCGCTTTTGCGGGGCTCCGGCATCCTCTTCTTCGGAGCCGATGCACCCTGTTTTCGGTTCCGTCCCGGGGGTCCATCTCGGGAAAGATAAGGCGCTACGGCGCGACGAGAAAACGGGAGACACCGTGTCTGTCAAGATCGGCATCAACGGCTTCGGCCGTATCGGACGCAACTACTTGCGCGCAGCACTCGCGCAGGGAGCTGACCTGGAAATCGTGGCGGTGAACGACCTCACCGACAACAAGACGCTCGCGCACCTGCTGAAGTACGACTCCGTCGGCGGCCCGCTCACCGAAGAGGTGTCGTACGACGCGGACTCGATCACCGTCGGCGGCAAGAAGATCAAGGTCTTCGAAGAGCGCGACCCCGCCAACCTCCCCTGGGGCGAGCTGGGAGTCGACATCGTCATCGAGTCGACCGGCCGCTTCACCAAGGCCGAGGACGCGAAGAAGCACGTCGCCGGCGGCGCAAAGAAGGTCCTGATCTCGGCACCCGCCACGGGTGACGACGTCACGATCGTCATGGGTGTCAACGAGGGCGACTACAACCCCGAGACCGACGCCATCATCTCGAACGCGTCGTGCACCACGAACTGCCTCGCGCCCCTCGCGCAGGTCTTCAACGACGCGTTCGGCATCGAGCGCGGCTTCATGATGACCGCACACGCGTACACGGCCGACCAGAACCTGCAGGACGGCCCGCACAGCGACCTTCGTCGTGCCCGCGCCGCGGCGATCAACATCGTTCCGGCCTCGACCGGTGCCGCGAAGGCCATCGGCCACGTGCTGCCCGAGCTGAACGGCAAGCTGAGCGGTTCCTCGTACCGCGTGCCCGTGCCCACCGGCTCCATCGTCGACCTCACGATCGTCACCCCCACCGAGGGCCTGACCGTCGAGTCCGTCAACGCCGCGTACAAGGCTGCGGCGGCCGACGGTCGCCTCGCCGGCTACCTGCAGTACACCGAGGACCCGATCGTCTCCAGCGACATCCAGGGCAACCCGCACTCCTCGATCTTCGACTCGGAGCTGACCAACGTCAGCGGCAACCTGGTCAAGGTCTCGGCGTGGTACGACAACGAGTGGGGCTACTCCAACCGTCTCGTCGACCTGACCGAGTACGTCGCAGAGAGCCTGTAAGCGCCTCATCATGGCACTGCGCACCCTTGCCTCGCTGGGGTCGCTCGCCGGTAAGCGCGTCATCGTCCGTGCTGACCTCAATGTCCCCTTGCGGGACGGGGTCATCACGGACGATGGTCGCGTTCGGGCGACGCTTCCCACCCTCAACGCCCTGATCGATCAGGGCGCCCGCCTCATCGTCGCCTCCCACCTGGGACGACCCTATGGGGCACCCGACCCGAAGTACAGCCTCGAGCCGGTCGCGCAGCGACTGTCGGAGCTGCTCGGAAAGCCCGTCGCGTTCGCTCGCGACACGGTGGGGGTGTCGGCCCACGAGGCTGTCGCCTCGCTTCAGGACGGCGACGTCACCGTCATCGAGAACCTCCGATTCAATCCCGGAGAGACCTCGAAGGACGAGGGCGAGCGCCGTGCGTTCGCGCAGCAGCTCGCCGAGCTCGGCGACGCGCTCGTCTCGGACGGGTTCGGTGTCGTGCACCGCAAGCAGGCCAGTGTCTACGACCTGGCCGAGCTGCTCCCGTCGGCGGCCGGTCTCCTGATCGAGACCGAGGTCGACGTGCTCGACCGTCTGACCGAGAACCCCGAGCGCCCGTACGCGGTCGTGCTCGGCGGGTCGAAGGTCAGCGACAAGCTGGGCGTCATCGCGCACCTGCTGCCGCGAGTGGACACGATCCTGGTCGGCGGCGGAATGATGTTCACGTTCCTCGCGGCCGAGGGTTACCCCGTGGGGGCCAGCCTGCTCGAGAAGGACCAGATCGAGACCGTCAAGGGATACATCGCGACGGCCAAGGAGCGCGGCGTCACGCTGATCTTCCCGGTCGACGCCGTCGTTGCTTCGTCGTTCAGTGCGGATGCGGACCACGTGGTCGCCGCCGCGGACGCTCTCGAAGACACTCCGTACGGTTCCTCCGGTCTGGGCCTCGACATCGGGCCGGAGACCGCGAAGATCTTCGCGGACGCCATCCGCGGCAGCAAGACCGTGTTCTGGAATGGGCCGATGGGCGTGTTCGAGATGCCGGCCTTCGCGAGCGGAACCAAGACCGTCGCTCAGGCGCTCACCGAGGTCGACGGACTGTCCGTCGTCGGTGGCGGCGACTCCGCGGCCGCCGTGCGTCAGCTCGGGTTCTCGGACGACCGTTTCGGTCACATCTCCACCGGCGGCGGAGCGAGCCTGGAGTTCCTCGAAGGTAAGAAGCTCCCCGGACTGGAGGTCCTCGGATGGTCGCTGTGACCAGAACACCGCTCATCGCGGGTAACTGGAAGATGAACCTGGACCACCTCCAGGCCGTCGCGCTCGTGCAGAAGCTGCACTGGACGCTGAAGGACGCGAAGCACGAGTCCGACACCGTCGAGGTGGCACTGTTCCCGCCGTTCACCGATCTTCGGACGGTGCAGACCCTCATCGATGCCGACAAGATCCCGTTCGCCCTCGGCGCGCAGGACATCTCGACGCACGATTCGGGCGCGTACACGGGTGAGATCTCGGGCGCGTTCCTCGCCAAGCTGGATGCCGCATACGTGATCATCGGGCACTCCGAGCGTCGCGAGTACCACGCCGAGTCGGATGAGGTCGTGGCCGCGAAGGTCGCTGCGGCCCTCCGCCACGGGCTTCGCCCGGTGATCTGCGTCGGTGAGACCGCCGCAGACCTCGAAGAGTTCGGCGCGAGCGCTGTTCCGGTCGGCCAGTTGCGCGTCGCCCTCGAGGGCGTCGCGGCGGACGCCGAGATCGTTGTGGCGTACGAGCCGGTCTGGGCCATCGGCTCGGGCCAGGCGGCGACGCCCGATCAGGCGCAGGAGGTGTGCGCGAAGCTCCGCGAGGTGGTCGCGGAGACCCTCGGTGCCGACGCGGCCGCGCGTACCCGTGTGCTCTACGGCGGGTCTGTGAAGTCGAGCAACATCGCCAGCTTCCTGCGTGAGCCCGACGTCGACGGCGCGCTCGTCGGCGGGGCGAGCCTCGTTGCGGACGAGTTCGCTGCCATCATCCGATTCCAGAAGCACGTCGGCGTGTGACACTTCCGGGAGGCCGGTCCGACCGGCCTCCCGGAAGCGTCCGCCCGGCTCGCTATACTTAACCCTTGTGCGGTCCGACGGGTCGCCGGGAAAGGGTACGACCACAGTGCAGATCCTCGAGTTCGTGCTCCAGGTGCTCCTCGGCATCACGAGCCTTCTGCTGACTTTGCTCATCCTGCTGCACAAGGGCCGCGGTGGCGGCCTCTCCGACATGTTCGGTGGCGGAATGAGTTCGACCATGGGATCATCCGGCCTTGCCGAGCGCAACCTGAACCGCTTCACGGTCGTTCTCGCGCTCACCTGGTTCGTCTCGATCGTGGCCCTGGGTCTGGTCACCAAGTTCTCCGGACTGGTCTGACATGGCCACCGGAGGCAACGCGATCCGCGGCACTCGTGTCGGCGCCGGCCCGATGGGCGAGCAGGATCACGGGTACCACGCCGACCGCGTCGCGGTGTCCTACTGGGATGCCCTCGGCAACGAGACGACCCGGTACTTCGCTGCCGGCATCACCGAAGACGAGATCCCCGACACGATCGACTCCCCGCACTCGGGGCTCCCGGCCGGTCGCGACCAGGCGAACCCGCCGGCCGTGGCGAAGGCCGAGCCCTACAAGACGCACCTCGCCTATGTGAAAGAGCGTCGCACCGACGACGAAGCCGTCGAGCTCCTCGACGATGCGCTCAAGAAGGTTCGCGATCGGCGCGGTCAGAGCTGACCACCGGTACATGATGAAGGGGCGGATGCAGCTGCATCCGCCCCTTCATCATGTGAGCGACTCGGCGCCGCTCAGTAGTCGATGTCGATGAGCTCCGGCGGCACCTTGCCGGCGGCCGCCTCATCGACGAAGAACACCGTCCGTTTGCGTCCCTTGGCGCCCGCTGCGGGAACGCTCTGGTAGCTGGCTCCGGCGAGGGCCAGGCCGAGCGCCGAGGCCTTGTCTGGGCCGACCAGCACCATCCAGACGCGCTTGGAGGAATTGATCACCGGTCGCGTCATCGTGATGCGTTCGGCGGGCGGCTTGGGCGACTCGCGCACCGGCACCGCCGCACGATCGGTGATGCTGATCTCCGGGCGGTCGGGGAACAGCGACGCGATATGCGCATCGGGTCCGACACCCAGGAAGCAGACGTCGAACGACGGCCAGGCGCCGACCGCCGGGTCGGCGAATCGTGCGAGCTCGGCCGCGTAGGCGTCCGCCGCCGCGTCGAGATCGAGACCGTCGTCGGACGCGGCCATCGCATGGATGTGATCGGCCGGGATGTCGATCAGGTCGAAGAGAGTCGCCGCGGCCACCGCGTCGTTCCGGTCTGCGGAGCCGCGCGGAACGAACCGCTCATCACTCCACCAGAAGTGCACGAGCGACCAGTCGATCTCGGCACGTCGCGGGTGGGCGGCGACGGCAGCCAGCACCTGGCCCGCCATCGATCCGCCCGTCAGCGAGACATGCGCGAGCTTGCCCTCGACAACGCGCTTCGATACGCGGCTGAGCAGTCGCGAAGCCACCGCCCGAGCGAGGGCGTCGGGGTCGGCGCGAACGACGACCTGCTTCTCCGCGACCTGCGATGTCATCGGGTCTCGCTCTCCGTGCGGGATTCGACCAGGTCGCACCCCTCCGTGATCACGCGCCCGTACAGCGCGTCGGGGTCGAGACGGCGGAGCTCCTCCGCCAGGCACTCACGCAGCGAGCGGCGCGGGAACGCCAGCTCGTGCGTCGGCTGCCCGGGCTGGGTGAGCACGGCGGTCGCCGGGTCGGGACGCTCCAGGAGGATGTCGCCATCCTCGCGGGTGAGCCGCACCGACTTGATGCCGTGCGCCCACTCCGACGCGTCGAGATAGCGCCACGACACATCGATCTTCAGCTGCAGCGTGAGCCATGCCGCGAGAAGCGGAGTCGACGGGGAATCCGCCCCACCCAGAACCTCGGCGGCGGTGACCTCCTGGTACGGCGGCTGGTCGAGCACCGCAGCGAGCTGTTCGCGCCACCGGGTGAGCCGGGTCCAGGCGAGATCGGTGTCGCCGGGAGCGTAGTTCGCGCCGAGTCCCTGGACCCACGTGTGCGGGTCTTCCTGGGTTGCCGCATCCGTGATGCGACGCTGAGCGATTCGGCCGAGCGCGGACTGCGACGGGACGGGCGGGGTGTCCTCGGGCCACCACACGACGACCGGGGCATCCGGAAGAAGAAGTCCCGTCACCAGGCTCTCCGTGTTGGAGCCTGCGGCGCCGTACGCGTGCAGCAGGACGACCTCGCTCGCGCCGGCGTCTCCGCCGACACGGATCTGCGCGTCGAGCCGAGCGTCGCCGTCCGGAGTGTCTAGCAGCACGATGACGCGCATGGGGTGTTCCCGCGAGGCATCGTTCGCGGCCTCGATGGCCTCTTCCTCGATGCCGCGCCGCGTGGCGATCACGAGCGTCAGGACGCGGCCGAGGGCCACTGCCCCGCCCTCTTCGCGCACGTCGATGAGGGCACGGGAGATCTTGCTGACGGTCGTGTCAGGCAGGTCGACGATCACGGGCGCCTCCAAGTGCGTCCATCGCGGGAGAGGAGCTCGTCCGCCGAGCTCGGACCCCACGAACCGGGGGAGTACTGCTCGAGAGCGCCGCCCTGAGCCTCCCAGAACTTCTCGATCGGGTCGAGGATCTTCCAGCTGAGCTCGACCTCTTCGTGGCGCGGAAACAGCGGCGGATCGCCGAGCAGAACGTCGAGGATGAGGCGCTCGTACGCCTCCGGGCTCGCCTCGGTGAACGCATGGCCGTAGCCGAAGTCCATCGTCACGTCGCGCACCTGGTTGTCGGCGCCGGGAACCTTGGAGCCGAACCGGATGGTGACGCCCTCGTCGGGCTGCACCCGGATGACGAGGGCGTTCTGGCCTTGTCCTGCCGTGGCGCTGCGCCCGAACAGCAGCTCGGGCGACTGCTTGAAGACGACTGCGATCTCGGTCACGCGTCGGCCGAGGCGTTTTCCGGTGCGCAGGTAGAACGGCACATCGGCCCAGCGTCGCGTGTTGATCTCGAGCTTGATGGCGGCGTACGTCTCGGTCGTGGAGTTCGGGTCCATCCCGTCCTCTTCGAGGAAGCCGCGCACCTTCTCGCCGCCCTGCCATCCGCCGCCGTATTGACCGCGAGCGGTCGCGAGGCTCAGATCCTCGGGCAGCGTCACCGCGGCGAGCACCTTCTCCTTCTCCGCCCGCAACTGCGTCGCGTCGAAGCTGATCGGCTCCTCCATCGCGGTGAGCGCGAGAAGCTGCAGGAGATGGTTCTGGATGACGTCGCGAGCCGCGCCGATTCCGTCGTAGTACCCGGCGCGTCCGCCGACGCCGATGTCCTCGGCCATCGTGATCTGCACGTGGTCGACGTAGTTCCGGTTCCAGATCGGTTCGTACAGCTCGTTGGCGAAACGGAGCGCGAGGATGTTCTGCACCGTCTCCTTACCGAGGTAGTGGTCGATGCGGAAGATCGAATCGGTCGGGAACGCGGAGCGGAGCGCGTCGTTCAGGGCGCGGGCCGAGTCGAGGTCGTGGCCGAACGGCTTCTCGATCACGACGCGGCGCCAGCGGTCGGAGGCATCCGCGGTGTCATCCACGAGCCCCGACGCCTTCAACTGCTGCGCGACGATCGGGAAGTCCTTCGGCGGAATCGACAGGTAGTACGCGTGGTTCCCCATCGTGCCGCGTTCGACGTCGAGCGTTTCGACCGTCTCACGAAGACGGCGGAACGCGTCGAGATCGTCGAACTCGCCCTGCACGAAGCGGATGCCCTGCAGGAGCTGGGCCCAGGTCTCCTCGCGGAACTCGGTGCGCGAGTGCTCCTTGACGGCCTCGTACACGACCTGGGCGAAGTCCTCGTCCTCCCAGTCGCGACGCGCGAAACCGACGAGTCCGAAGCCGGGAGGCAGCAGACCGCGGTTGGCCAGGTCGTAGACGGCGGGCATGAGCTTCTTGCGTGACAGGTCTCCTGTCACGCCGAAGATGACGAGGGCGCTGGGTCCCGCAATGCGGTTCAGGCGCCGGTCGTCCGGGTCGCGCAGGGGGTTGTGCCC
This sequence comes from Microbacterium sp. cx-55, assembly GCF_021117345.1. Taxonomy (NCBI): domain Bacteria; kingdom Bacillati; phylum Actinomycetota; class Actinomycetes; order Micrococcales; family Microbacteriaceae; genus Microbacterium; species Microbacterium sp. cx-55. The sequence continues at coordinate 1,498,101 of NZ_CP088261.1, forward strand.
GCGCGAGATCTCGACAGTCATCGGGTCGATCTTCTCCTATTGAGCGGCTTCGAACAGGGCGAGAACATCGGCCTGGGAATCGGTGAGGGTGAGCGTGACGACCGGACGGCCGTGGCCTTCGGCGAGGACGGCGGCATCGCCGGCGGCCTGCGCCTCGATCAGCTGACCGAAGGTGAAGGGACGGCCGGGGATCTCGACATCGACCTCGCCCTGCTGCAGGATCTGCAGGTAGACGCCGTTCGCGGGGCCGCCCTTGTGGTACTGACCGGTCGAGTGCAGGAACCGCGGGCCCCAGCCGAACGTGGTCGGCCGCCCGGAATCTGCGGCGACGAGCTCGCGGAGCCCCTGGAGGGGAGCGAGTCCCTGCCGGTCGACGTACGCCTGGATGGACACGTAGCCGTCAGCCGGAATCTGCGCCCACAGGGCGTCGAGGACGCCCGCGATGGTTCCCGATGCCGCGAGCGCCGGGTCGGACACCCGCACCTCGACGCCGTCTGTCGTGAATGCGGGCGCCACGCGAGCGGGCCGCGCCTCGAGGAGAGCGCGGGTCGCGGACTTGGCCGACTCGACATCGGGCTGATCGAACGGGTTGATGCCCAGCATCCGCCCGGCGATCGCCGTCGCGTACTCCCAGACGATGAACTGCGCGCCGAGCGATCCGCTCACGAGCACCTCGCCGTGGTGACGCTCGAAGAGATGATCGTGGTGCACGTCGTCGACCAAACGAACGAGCTGCACATCGTCCGGGGTGTTCTCGACTTCCGGCGACACGGGCAGCAGGACGACGGGCAGGATGCCGGTGCCGTTCTTGCCCGTCGACTCGGCGATGAGCTGCTCGATCCAGTCCGGAAGGCCGATGATGTGCGTTCCGTCGGTGATGAGACCGAGCTTGTCGCGGCGAGGTTCGCCACCGGCGATCGCGGCTGCCAGCACGAGAGCGGGATTGCGCGCGTCGTCGATCGCGACCTCGAGGAGCGTCGCCTCCGCCTCATCGAGAAGCTCGTCGAGATCGACCCCGGCAAGCCCCGTCGGAACGAGTCCGAAGGCCGTCAGCGCCGAGTAGCGCCCGCCGACGGTCGGGTCGGCGGTGAAGACCGTGTACCCGTCTGCCCGCGCGGACTCCTCGAGCGGTGAACCGGGGTCGGTGACGACGATGATGCGCGACGCGGGATCGATCCCGACGTCGCGGAAGGCCGTCTCGAACGCGCGCTTCGCGGAATCCGTCTCCACGGTCGACCCGGACTTCGACGACACGACCAGCGCGGTCTGCGCCAACCCGCCGAGCTCGGTGTCTCCGTCGATGGCGGCGAGCACCTGGGCGGGCGCCGTCGAGTCGAGGATCACGAGCGGCACGCCCGCGGTCTGGGCGATCACCTCGGGAGCAAGCGACGAGCCGCCCATACCGGCGAGCACGATGCGGGTCACACCGTCGGCACGAAGCACGTCGCGGAGCGTCGTGATCTCGTCGACGAGCGGACGGGAGACCGAGACGGCCTGCACCCACCCGAGCCGCCCGGCGGCGTCGTCCGCCGCCGAGGCGCCCCAGAGATCCGGGTCACCCGCCGTGATCCCCGACGCGACGAGGCTCTCGACGAGCGCGGGAAGGGTATCCGAAACGACGTCACGGACCCGTCCACTGAGGTGGAGGTCGAAGCTCATCGTGCGGCCTTCAGCGCCTCCGCGACCGTACCCTGCAGCTCGTGCCAGGAGACGATGAACTTCTCGACGCCCTCGTCCTCGAGCACCTGCGTCGCGTCGACGACGTCTACGCCGACCGCCGCGAGGCGGTCGAACACGTCGTGCGCGTCGGCGTAGTTGACCGTGATCGTGTCGCCCGTGATCTCCGCGTGGTCGAAGGTCGCCTCGAGCGTCTTCTCCGGCATCGTGTTGACCGTGCCGGCCGCGACGAGCTCGGTCACGTACAACGTGTCGGGGAGCGCCGGATCCTTGACGCCGGTGGATGCCCACAGCGGACGCTGCACGTTCGCCCCCGCCGCGAGGAGGGAGGTGGCGCGCTCGGTCTCGAACTCCCGCTCGAACAGCTCGTAGGCGAGTCGCGCGTTCGCGATGCCCGCCCGGCCGATGAGCGCGGTCGCCTCATCCGTATCGATCGCCTTCAGTCGCTTGTCGATCTCGGTGTCGACGCGCGACACGAAGAACGAGGCGACGGAGTGGATCGTGGAGAGGTCCAGGCCCGCGTCGCGCGCCTTCTCGATGCCGGCGAGGTACGCGTCGATCACGGCGGCGTACCGCTCGAGGCTGAAGATCAGCGTGACGTTCACCGAGATGCCGGCGCCGATCACCTCGGTGATGGCGGGCAGGCCGGCCTTCGTCGCGGGGATCTTGATGAGAGCATTCGGCCGGTCAACCTTGGCCCACAGCTTCTTAGCCTCCGCGACAGTGGCCGCGGTGTCGTGTGCGAGGTCGGGGGAGACCTCGATCGACACGCGCCCGTCGACTCCGCGCGTCGCGTCGTAGACGGGACGGAAGATGTCGGATGCGGACTGCACGTCCTCGGTGGTGATCTCGAAGATCGCCGCGTCGACGCTCGCGTCGGCAGCGGCCAGCGTGGCGACCTGCTCGGCGTACGCCTCGCCCTTGGCCAGCGCGCCGGCGAAGATCGTCGGGTTGGTCGTGACGCCGGAGACGTTTCGCTCGGTGATCAGCGCAGCGAGGTTGCCGGTCGTGATCCGCTCGCGCGACAGGTCGTCGAGCCAGATGCTGACTCCGGCGGCGGCGAGCTGTTCGGTGGGGGTGCTCATGCGTGGGTCTCCTTGATCGTCTCGCGTGCCGCGGCGATGACGGCTTCGGTCGTGATGCCGAACTTCTGGAACAGGGTCTTGTAGTCGGCAGACGCACCGAAGTGCTCGATCGAGACGGATCGTCCCGCGTCGCCGACGATGGCGTGCCAGCTGAGCGCCGTTCCGGCCTCGACCGACACGCGCGCCTTGATGGCCTTCGGCAGCACGCTCTCGCGGTACTCCTCGTCCTGCTCGGCGAACCACTCGAGCGACGGTGCCGACACGACCCGTGCGTGCACGCCCTCGGCCGCGAGCGCCTCGCGCGCCTCGACGGCGAGCTGGACCTCGGAACCGGTACCGATGAGGATCACGTCGGGCGTGCCGTTGGCCGCCTCGGCCAGAACGTATGCGCCCTTGGTGGCGAGGTTCGCCGAGGCGAACTCGTCACCGGATGCGGCGCCCGTGCCACGCTCGAACACCGGGATGTTTTGGCGGGTCAGGGCGATGCCGCTCGGGCCGGTCTGGCGGCGCAGCATCTCGAGCCAGACGACGGCCGTCTCGTTGGCATCCGCCGGACGCACGAGAGCGAAGTTCGGGATGGCGCGGAGGGTGGCGACCTGCTCGATGGGCTGGTGCGTCGGACCGTCTTCACCCAGCGCGACGGAGTCGTGCGTCCACACGAAGATCGTCGGGATGTTCATGAGGGCGGCCAGACGAACCGGCGGGCGCATGTAGTCGCTGAAGATCAGGAAGGTGCCGCCGAAGGGCCGGGTGGGTCCGTGCAGCTTGATGCCGTTGAGGATCGACCCCATGGCGTGCTCGCGGATGCCGAAGTGCAGAACGCGCCCGTAGGGCGAACCGCTCCACTCGTGGGTCGACCATTCCTCCGGGATGAACGACGACGCGTTCTTGATGGTCGTCAGGTTCGACTCGGCGAGGTCGGCCGATCCGCCCCAGAGCTCGGGGAGCTCGGCGGCCAGCGCGTTGATGACCTGGCCGGAGGCGGCGCGGGTCGAGACCTCCTTGCCGGCGGCGAACACGGGGAGCGCGTCGGCGATGTTTTCCGGCAGCTCGCCGGAGAGCAGACGATCCAGGAGCGCCTTGCGCTCCGGGTTGGCCTCGGCCCATGCGTCGAATCCGGTCTGCCACTCGGCCTTCGCCGCTTCGCCGCGCTCGACGAGCGAGCGGGTGTGCGCGAGCACGTCGTCGGCGACGTCGAAGTTCTTCTCCGGGTCGAACCCGAGCACCTTCTTCGTCGCGGCGAGCTCGTCGGCGCCGAGCGCCGAACCGTGGATCTTGCCGCTGTTCTGCTTGCCGGGGGAGGGCCATCCGATGATGGTCTTCAGGATGATGATCGACGGCTTGGCCGTCTCGCCCTTGGCGGCCTCGATCGCCGAGTACAGCTCGGGAACGTCTTCGACGTACTGACCGGAGGCCTTCCAGTCGACCGTCTGCACGTGCCATCCGTATGCCTCGTAGCGCTTCGCGACATCTTCGGTGAAGGCGACGTTGGTGTCGTCCTCGATCGAGATCTGGTTGGCGTCGTAGATGACGACCAGGTTGCCGAGCTGCTGGTGACCGGCGAGCGAGGATGCCTCGCTCGTGACGCCCTCTTCGAGGTCACCGTCGGACGCGATGACGTACACGAAGTGGTCGAACGGTGAGGTGCCTTCGGCGGCCTCGGGATCGAACAGGCCGCGCTCGTAGCGGGCCGCGTACGCGAACCCGACGGAGGAGGCGAGACCCTGGCCGAGCGGGCCGGTGGTGATCTCGACGCCCTTGGTGTGGCCGTACTCCGGGTGGCCGGGGGTCAGCGAACCCCAGGTGCGGAGCGCCTGCAGGTCGGACAGCTCGAGGCCGAAGCCCCCCAGATACAGCTGCACGTACTGCGTGAGCGACGAATGGCCCGCAGACAGGATGAACCGGTCGCGGCCGAGCCAGTGGGGATCCGCCGGGTCGTGGCGCAGCACGTGCTGGTACAGCAGGTACGCGGCCGGCGCGAGGCTCATTGCGGTGCCGGGGTGCCCGTTGCCCACCTTCTCCACGGCATCGGCCGCGAGGATTCGGGCCGTGTCCACGGCGCGCTCATCGATCTCATCCCAACGCAAATCGGCCACAGGACCGCCTTTCAGAAGAGGAGCGCCGCGCCGTTCCGGATTCCCATCACGTCGGTGCGTGCGGGGGCCGGGGCGGGGCGCGTGTGTTGTTTCAGCATAGACTGGAGGGACGTGACAGCGGGGCGATTGCGGGGCAGATGGACATCACGACGAGTGCGACGCTCGACGCATCCGAGGTACGCCATTCCCTTCGCCGCACGGTCCGCGCCTACATCTCGCTGACAAAGCCCCGGGTTCTCGAACTGCTGCTGGTGACGACCGTTCCGGTCATGATTCTGGCGCAGAACGGCCTCCCGAATCTTTGGCTCGTGCTCGCGACCGTCGTCGGCGGATCGCTCAGCGCCGGTTCCGCGGCGGCCTTCAACATGTACCTCGATCGCGACATCGATGCGCACATGCAGCGCACCGAGAACCGCCCGCTCGTGACGGGTGAGATATCGCCGCGTGGCGGATTGATCTTCGCCTGGACCCTCGCGGTCGTCTCGACCGTCTGGCTGCTGCTGACGACGAACTGGCTGGCCGCATCGCTCTCGGTCGCCGCGATCTTCTTCTACGTCGTCGTCTACACGATCATCCTCAAGCGGCGCACCGAGCAGAACATCGTCTGGGGCGGCATCGCGGGCTGCTTCCCGGTCGTGATCGGCTGGAGTGCGGTCACCGGATCGCTCTCGTGGACACCCGCCATCCTCTTCCTGCTGGTCTTCCTGTGGACGCCGCCGCACTACTGGCCGCTGTCGATGAAGTACAAGACGCAGTACGAGGACGTCGACGTCCCCATGCTCGGCGCGACGCGTTCGGGATCGCAGGTCGGTTTGCAGGTCATCCTGTACGCCTGGGCGACGGTCGCGTGCTCGGTGCTGCTGATCCCGGTGGCGTCGATGGGCATCGTGTACTCCGCATCCGCCGTCGTCTTCGGCGGCTGGTTCCTCTACGAGTCACACCGCCTCTACAACCGCGCCGTGCGCGGCACGGAGCCCCGCCCCATGCGCGTGTTCCACGCGTCCATCACCTACTTGACGCTCCTGTTCGTGGCGATCGCGATCGATCCGCTGCTTCCGTTCTGAGTCTCTGAACCAACGAGAACGGCCCCGGTCATCTGACCGGCGCCGTTCTCGTTTCCCGCGGTGGTTCAGCGGTTCGCGGGCTCCGACTCGGTCGGTGCCTCGGACGCCGGGGCGGTGACGACGGGCTCGTCGGCCGGGATCTCGACCTCCGGCTCCTCCTGCTGCCAGGAGATGGCCTCGACGACCTCGACGGGGCGTGCCGTGAAGGTCTTCGCGGCGCCGAGCGCGAGCGCGGCGATCAGTCCGACGAGTCCCGCGACGATGAATGCGGCGGCGAAGACGACCCAGGCCTGGCCTCCGTAGACCTCGACACCGGTGGCGCTGCCGTCGAGCAGCTTCGCTTCCATGACCGTGAGCTTGTCGACCGTCAGCCAGACGCCGAAGCCGATGCTGGCGGCGGATCCCACGACGAGGCCCCAGAAGGGGATGCTGCGTGTCAGGCGGGGACGTGTGTTCATGTGGGGCGAACTCCTCAAACGGGCGGCAACGGTTGCCGCGCCATCCGCCACCCTGCCCGGCCGTTCCTGGTGCGCGCGATGCGTCGCCTATGCATCCGCTGTGTGCGCAAGGCCGTTCGGCTACTCGCCGGACGCCCGCTTCAGCCGGAGCACGACGACGGTCATGGTCGCGGCGGTGAGCGCCGCGAGCACCATGTGCACGCCGACGGCCAGCTCGGGAAGGCCGTTGCGCGCCTGATAGAGGCCCACCGCGATCTGGACGACCTCCACCGCGAGAAGGGCGGTCAGCCAGCGGCGCACGGGGTAGCGGCGCAGCCAGGCCAGGGCGGTGAGCACGAGCGTGAGGGCGAACAGCGTGTACCCCGGCCACGAGTGCACGTGCTCGAGGATCTCGGCGTCGAACCCGTTGCGGGCCGCCGCCGCGTCGCCGGAGTGCGGACCGGCGCCGGTCGTCAGCACACCGACGACGACGGTGACCGCCAGCACCAGCGTCGTGACGTGCGTGGCGATCGCGAACCCGCGCGGCACGGTGAGCCGGCGAGTTCCGCCGGGCTCGTCCATCCGGGCGAGGAATGCGGCGCCGACGCAGACGAGCACGACCGACGCAATGTAGTGGAACCCGACGATGAAGGGGTTCAGGCCCGTCAGGACGGTGATGCCGCCGACGATCGCCTGAGCGAGGATGCCGAGCAGCACGATCGCGGCGAGGACGAACAGATCGCGGCGCTCCCGCCGCATCCGCCAGAGGAGGACCACGACGATCACGGCGAGGATGCCGACGAGTCCGGTCAGCGTCCGGTTGCCGAACTCGATGATTCCGTGGATGCCCATCTCGGGCGTGTTGACGATCGACTCCGCGGTGCACGTGGGCCACGTCGGGCAGCCGAGCCCGGATCCCGTGAGCCGCACGGCGCCACCCGTGCCGATGATGAGCACTTCCGCGACGAAGGACATCCACGCGAACACGCGGATGCGGGTGTCCACCCGGTCCGGAAGCCATCCCGCGAAGCGCGCGAGCGCGCCGGTTCGGTCGTTCGTCTGCGTACCGGCAGCCATTGTTCGCGCCTTCCGAAATGCGGTCGCGCTTCGGGTTCGCGACCCGGCGCCGCCGCCCGGCGAGGGGGCGGTACCTGTAGAATCAAGGGGTTCGGGATGCGACGCCAACGCGTTCCGCATCACTGACAGTTTAGGTGCACAGCCTGCGCCTTCTGATCGGGCCGGAAGCGGCATCCCCTCGCGAACTCGCGCGAAACGGAATGCCGGCACGGATGACACCGTTGGGCCCTAAGAGGAGAGTGACACACCATGTCGGATGTGCTGATCGATCGACCGGAGCTTGCGGGCCTCGGAGTGTACGAATTCGGATGGCACGACGCGGATGCGGCCGGTGCCAGCGCGAAGCGCGGCCTGACCGAAGCCGTCGTGCGCGACATCTCGGCGCTGAAGGCCGAGCCCGAGTGGATGCTGAAGAACCGCCTGAAGGCGTACCAGCTGTTCGGACGCAAACCCATGCCGACCTGGGGCGCCGACCTCAGTGACATCGACTTCGAGAACATCAAGTACTTCGTGCGTTCGACGGAGAAGCAGGCGCAGTCCTGGGAGGATCTCCCCGAAGACATCCGCAACACGTACGAGAAGCTCGGCATCCCGGAGGCGGAGCGTTCCCGCCTCGTCTCGGGCGTCGCGGCCCAGTACGAGTCCGAGGTCGTCTACCACCAGATCCAGGAGGATCTGGAAGCGCAGGGCGTCATCTTCATGGACACCGATACGGCCCTCCGCGAGCACCCCGAGTTCTTCACCGAGTACTTCGGTTCGGTCATCCCCGCGGGTGACAACAAGTTCGCCGCGCTGAACACGGCCGTCTGGTCGGGCGGTTCCTTCGTGTACGTCCCGAAGGGCGTGCACGTCGAGATCCCGCTGCAGGCCTACTTCCGGATCAACACCGAGAACATGGGTCAGTTCGAGCGGACGCTGATCATCGCGGACGAGGGTTCGTACGTGCACTACATCGAGGGCTGCACGGCGCCGATCTACAAGAGCGACTCGCTGCACTCCGCGGTCGTGGAGATCATCGTGAAGAAGAACGCCCGCGTTCGGTACACGACGATCCAGAACTGGTCGAACAACGTCTACAACCTGGTGACCAAGCGTGCGATCGCCCATGAAGGCGCGACCATGGAATGGGTCGACGGCAACATCGGCTCGAAGGTCACCATGAAGTACCCGTCCATCTACCTCATGGGCGAGCACGCCAAGGGCGAGACGCTGTCGGTCGCCTTCGCCGGGCCCGGTCAGCACCAGGACGCCGGCGCGAAGATGGTGCACATGGCGCCCTACACGCAGTCGTCGATCGTCTCGAAGTCGATCGCTCGCGGCGGAGGTCGTGCGGGTTACCGCGGCGAGGTCCGCGTCGACGCCAACGCCCATCACTCCGCCAACACGGTGCGCTGCGACGCGCTGCTGGTGGACTCGATCTCGCGGTCGGACACCTACCCGGCGATCGACATCCGCGTCGACGACGTGCAGCTCGGTCACGAGGCCACCGTCTCGAAGGTCAGCGAAGAGCAGCTCTTCTACCTCATGAGCCGCGGCCTGGCCGAGGACGAGGCGATGGCGATGATCGTGCGCGGGTTCATCGAACCCATCGCGCGCGAACTGCCGATGGAATACGCACTCGAACTCAACAAGCTCATCGAGATGGGCATGGAAGGATCCGTCGGCTGATGAGCTCGGCAACTCAGGCCCCCGCGGAGACGCACACGGAGGGCCACATCGATCCTGCCGCGGCATTCGTGCCCGTGCAGACCCGCTCCGAGCGACTGCGCTCCTTCGATCCGTCCGATTTCGGCGCGCCGACCGGCCGCGAGGTCAACTGGAAGCACACGCCCATCGCCCGCGTGCAGCGCCTGCTGGACGACGCACCGGGTGACGGGGGGGCCGTCGGGATCAGCGTCTCCGGGCCGTTGGCGGCAGCCGGTCTCGCCATCGGCGCGGCGCCCCGCGGCGAGGTCTTCCGCCCGGAAGACATCTCGGCCGCGATCGCCTGGTCGCGTTCCGCGGAGGCGCTGTACCTCAGTGTTCCGGCGAACGCAGAACTCGACGAACCGTCGGTCATCGACCTTCGCGGCGTCGGCGGACGCGCGCACCAGCACCTCGTGATCGAAGCCGGAACGAACTCCCGCGCGACTGTCATCCTCCGCCACGCGGGGGCGGCGGCATTCGCTCAGAACGTTGAGATCATCGTCCGTGATGGCGCCGACCTGACGGTGCTCACACTGCAGGAGTGGGACGACGATGCGGTGCACCTTTCGGCGCACCAGTCCCGCGTCGACCGCGATGCGCGACTGCGGCACATCGTCATCAGCTTCGGCGGAGGTGTCGTGCGGGTGAACCCCAGCGTCGAACTCGCCGGTTCCGGCTCACGCGGCGAGCTCTACGGCCTCTCCTTCGCGGATGCGGGTCAGCACCTGGAGAGCCAGGTTTACATGTTCCACAAGGGACCGCAGACCTCCGGCGACGTTCTCTACAAGGGAGCGCTCCAGGGCGACACCGCCCGCTCGGTCTGGATCGGCGACGTGCTGATCGGACCGTATGCGGTCGGCACCGACTCGTACGAGGCGAACCGCAACCTCGTGCTCACCGACGGCGCCCGTGCCGACTCGATCCCGAACCTTGAGATCCAGACCGGCGACATCCGCGGCGCCGGACATGCGAGCGCGACCGGTCGGTTCGACGACGAGCAGTTGTTCTACCTGCAGGCGCGCGGAATCGGTGAAGACGAGGCGCGCCGCCTGGTCGTCCTCGGATTCCTGATGGAGATCGTGCAGAAGATCGGCATCCCCGAGCTCGAGGACGGCCTCGTCGGGCGCATCGAGGCGGAGCTCGCCGAGGGAGAACTTCGGTGACGGCGGTGCGCGTCTGCGGGCTGAGCGAACTCGAGCAGGACACCGCCCGCCGGGTCGAGATCGACGGTGTCGCAATGGCCGTCGTGCTCGACGGCGAGGGCGAAGTGCATGCGATCGGCGATGTCTGCACGCACGGCGACATCTCGTTGTCCGAGGGCTTCGTCGAGGGCGACACGCTCGAGTGCTGGGCGCACGGATCCGCATTCTCGCTCCGCACCGGACACCCCCTGAACCTGCCGGCGTACGAGCCGGTCCCTGTCTACGCGGTCACGATCGACGGGGACGATGTGCTCATCGACCCGGCCGTGACCAAGAACGTCAACTGAAGAGGAACACCATGTCTGTCCTGGAGATCCGCGACCTGCACGTGACGGTCGAGACCGATGAGGGCGTCACCCCCATCCTGAACGGCATCACGCTGACCATCCGCACGGGTGAGACGCACGCCATCATGGGCCCGAACGGGTCGGGCAAGTCGACCCTCGCCTACACGATCGCCGGCCACCCCAAGTACACGGTCACGAGCGGTTCGATCACGCTCGACGGCGAGGACGTCCTCGCCATGACGGTCGACGAGCGCGCCCGCGCGGGCCTGTTCCTCGCGATGCAGTACCCGGTGGAGATTCCGGGCGTGACGGTGACGAACTTCCTGCGCACCGCGAAGACCGCCATCGACGGCGAGGCTCCCTCGATCCGTACCTGGACGAAGGACGTCAAGTCCGCCATGAAGGACCTTCGGATGGATGCGAAATTCGCGTCCCGCAACGTCAACGAAGGCTTCTCGGGCGGAGAGAAGAAGCGCCACGAGATTCTCCAGTTGGAGCTGCTGAAGCCGCGCATCGCCGTGCTCGATGAGACCGACTCGGGTCTCGACGTCGACGCGCTGAAGATCGTGTCCGAGGGCGTCAACCGTGCGAAGTCGTCGAGCGATCTCGGCGTGCTGCTCATCACGCACTACACGCGCATCCTGCGCTACATCCAGCCGGACTTCGTGCACGTTCTCGTCAAGGGACGCGTCGCGGAAGAGGGCGGGCCCGAGCTGGCCGAGCGGCTGGAGAACGAGGGATACGACCGATTCCTCGAGCCCGTCGCCGACGCGGACGCGTAGACTCGCGCCATGACCGCGACTCTCACGAACGAGAAGTACGACGACGTCACCGAGGCCCTGAAAGACGTCATGGACCCGGAACTCGGGATCAACGTCGTCGACCTCGGCCTCATCTACGACCTGGCCTGGGACGACGAGAACGACGCTCTCATCATCCACATGACGCTCACCTCGGCCGGCTGCCCGCTGACCGACGTGCTGGAGGAGCAGACGGCGCAGGCGCTCGACTCCGTCGTCGATCGGTTCCGCATCAACTGGGTATGGATGCCGCCGTGGGGCCCGGAACGGATCACCGACGACGGGCGCGACATGATGCGCGCCCTCGGCTTCGCGATCTGAGCAGGTCCGTGCGCGCTGAGCCTCTCGAGGCGCTGCCGCTGTCGCAGCTCCGGGAGCGGCAGAGCACGAAGTGGCGGACGTACCCGGACGATGTGCTGCCGCTGTTCGTCGCCGAGACGGACTTTGCCCTGGCGCCCGCGATCACCGAGGCGCTCATGCGAGCCGTCGCTCTCGGCGACACCGGGTACACGCCCGAGGACTCCGGCATCCGCTCCGCCTACGCGGGGTTCGCCGAGCGTCGCTTCGGCTGGTCGCCGGATCCTGCACGGATGCGGACGACGGCCGACGTCATCTCCGGCGTGGTGGAGATCCTCCGCCGCGTGACCGTGCCCGGGGATCGGGTCGTGGTCACTCCGCCGGTGTACCCGCCGTTCTTCGAGTGCGTCCCGGAGGCGGGTGCGGTCGCCGAGCGCGTGCCGCTGCGCCGCGGCCCGAACGGCTGGAGCCTCGACCTCGAGGGGATCGAGGCGGCGCTGGCCGGGGGAGCTCGTGCGGTTCTGCTGTGCAACCCGCACAATCCCACGGGCACCGTGCATTCGCGGGAGAGCCTGGTTGCGCTCGCGGAGCTGGCCGACCGGTACGGCGCGACGGTCGTGAGTGACGAGATCCATGCGCCGCTCACCCACGCGGAGGCCGAGTTCACGCCGTTCCTCGCCGCATCCGCTGTGTCGGCGCGCGTCGGCTACGCGGTCGTGTCGGCGAGCAAGGCGTTCAATCTGGCCGGTCTGAAGTGCGCGATCATGGTCACCGCGGACGACGCCACGACAGCGGTCGTGCGAGCCCTTCCGGAAGAGGTGGAGTGGCGGACGGGGCTTTTCGGAGCCCTCGCCGGAGTAGCCGCATTTTCGCCGGAGAGCGATGCCTGGCTCGATTCGCTGCTCGTCTCGATCGATCGGAACCGCCGGCTCCTCGAGGATCTGCTCCGCGATCATCTGCCGGAAGCCGTGTACCGGGTGCCGGAGGCCGGCTATCTGGCGTGGGTCGACCTGTCCGCGCTCGGGTGGGGCCCGAATCCGGCCAAGCGAATTCTCCGCGACGCCCGGGTCGCCCTGCACTACGGTCCGGCGTTCGGGGCCGAGGGTACCGGGCACGTGCGTATCAATCTGGGGTGCGCCCCCGAGGTGCTCACGGAGGCGATCGAGCGGATCGGCGCGCTCGTCGCACACCGTTCGAATTGAGCGAGAGCGAAGGTAAGGCTACCCTCATCAGGTGACGACTCTTTCGGCCACGAGGCCCGCCTACCGCCCGTACCTCGCCACCGTGATGCGGGTGAACCGTTTGTCGCCGAGCTTCGTGCGGATCACATTCACGAGCCCGCAGTTCACCGATCTCGGTACCGCGGGGCTCGACCAGCGGGTCAAGATCCTCTTCCCCGGGCCGGACGGGACGGTGTGCGACGTGGGTCAGACCGACCCGGAAGCCATTGCTGCCGCCGCCTGGTACGACCGCTGGCGCGCGCTGCCCCTCGAGGCACGCACCCCGTTCCGGACGTACACCGTTCGCCGCGCTGCACCCGATGCGCTCGAACTCGACATCGACTTCGTGCTGCACCACGAGCCCGGTCCCGCGGGCGCGTGGGCGGATGCGGCCGCCCCCGGCGACGAGCTCGTCATTGTCGGTCCCGATGGGGGGAGCGAGGACTGGCGGCTCGGCATCGACTGGCATCCGGGCACGGCCCGGCGGTTGCTGCTCGCCGGCGACGAGACCGCTGCGCCCGCGATCTGCAGCATCCTGGAGTCCCTCGACGCCGATCATCTGGTCGACGCCTTCATCGAGGTCCCCGGCGCCGCCGATGTGCTGCCGGTGTCGTCATCCGCGAACCTCCGGTGGCTTCCGCGCGGAGAGCGCGCGCACGGCGAGGCGCTGATCGAGGCGGTCTCCGCGTGGGCCGACGCCTCGCGTGACGTGCTGACGCGTGCTGGCGCCCCCGCGCCGCAGACGCTGGAGGAGATCGACGTCGACGTCGACATGCTGTGGGACAGTCCCGAAGACGCTCAGGGGGAGTTCTACGCGTGGATGGCGGGAGAATCGGCCACCGTGAAGACTCTGCGCCGGCTGCTCGTGACGGCGCACGGCGTCGACCGCCGCCGGGTCGCGTTCATGGGCTACTGGCGCAAGGGCCTGTCCGAGCGCACCGGGTGAGCGGAGTCAGGCGCCCTGGTGCGCCACGTCGTCGGGTTCGACGACGGTGTGGTGCCGGCCCATCGGCACCACCATCGGGCGGCCGGTGAGCGGGTCGGAGATGATGCGGCTGTTCAGGCCGAACACCTCGCGCACGGTGGCGGCCGTGAGCACGTCGGACGATGTGCCCGAGGCGACGATCGCGCCGTCCGCCATGGCGACGAGATGGTCGGCGTAGCGCGCGGCCAGGTTCAGATCGTGCAGCACCATGACGATGGTCGTGCCGCGCTCCCGGTTGAGGTCGGTCAGGAGATCGAGGACGTCGATCTGGTGGCTGATGTCGAGGAACGTCGTGGGCTCGTCGAGGAGCAGCACGTCGGTCTCCTGCGCGAGCGCCATGGCGATCCAGACGCGCTGGCGCTGCCCGCCGCTCAGCTCGTCGACCGGTCGGTCGGCCAGGTGCACCGTCCCCGTGGCGTCCAGCGCGCGGGCGATCGCGTCGTCATCGGCCTGCGTCCAGCGCGCGAGCGCGCCCTGGTGCGGATGCCGGCCGCGGCTGACCAGATCCGACACGGCGATGCCGTCGGGCGCGATGGGCGACTGCGGCAGCAGACCCAGCACGCGCGCCACCTGCCGCGTGGGCTGGCGGTGGATCGCCTTTCCGTCGAGCAGGACGCTGCCGGAGGTCGGCGCGAGCAGACGTGCCATCGACTTCAGGAGCGTCGACTTGCCGCAGGCGTTCGCACCGACGATCGTCGTGATGCGCCCAGCAGGGACCTCGAGGTTGAGGGCGTCGACGATCACGCGGTCGCCGTAGCCGAGGGTGACCCGGTCTGCGGCGAGGGAGCGGTGAACGGTCATATCGAGGATCCTCCGGTACGGCTGCTGCGGATGAGCAGATAGACGAGATACGGCGCTCCCAGAACGCCGGTGATGACACCGACGGGGAGGCGCGTGCCGAACGCGTACTGCGCGGCGAAGTCGGCCACGAGCACGAGCAGACCGCCGACGAGACCGGCGGCCAGCACCGGGGAGCCGACCGGCCCGAGGATGCGGACCGCGATGGGGCCGGCGAGGAACGCCACGAACGAGATGGGCCCGGCCGCCGCCGTGGCGAAAGCGAGCAGGATCACGGCCAGTACGATCAAGACGATCCGGCGTCGCTCCACCCGCAGCCCCAGGGCCGCCGCGGTGTCATCACCGAGTCGCAGGATCTCCAGATCCCGAGAGCGGAGCAGGAGAAGCGGCACCACGATCACCATGACGAGGGCCAACGGGATCGTGCGGTTCCAGGTCGCGTCGTTGAGGTTTCCGGTGATCCACCGCATGGCGGTCTGCAGGTCCCACTCCGCTGCGCGCGAGATGACGTACGACACGACGGCGTTGAAGATCGCCGCGACGCCGATGCCGACGAGGATGAGCCGCGCGCCCGAGCCGCCCTTCTTGTAGGCGAGCACGTAGATGAGGAGCGCGGCGGCGAGTGCCGCGCCCGTCGCGAGAAACGAGACGGGGGTCTCGTCGAGCGACAGGACGACGATGCCGATCACGGCCGCGGCGCTCGCGCCCGAGCTGATGCCGATGACGTCCGGACTGGCCAACGGGTTTCGCAGCATCGTCTGGAAGACCACGCCGCCCATCCCGAAGCAGATGCCGGTCAACACCGCGGTGGTGGCCCGGGGGAGTCGCAGTTCGCCGACCGTGAAGGATGCGCCGGGTACCTGCTGCCCGACGATCACGCCCCAGACCTCGGCCGGTGTGTAGAAGGTCTGGCCGAGCATCAGCGAGAGCGCGAAGGCGACGGCGGTCACCGCGGCGAGGGTCACGCAGACCGCGACCCACCGGCGTGAGCGGGTGCGGCGACCGTGCCGGACGAGCGCGACGGTGTCGGGGGAGATCCGGGTCATCACAGGGCACGCACCTTCTGGCGTCGCACGATCGCGATGAAGAACGGGGCGCCGATCAGGGCGGTGATGATGCCCACCTCGATCTCCTGGGGGCGGGCGATCACGCGGCCGACGATGTCGGCGCCGGTCAGCAGAATCGCGCCGCCGATCGCGGAGAACGGGAGCAGCCACCGGTGATCGACGCCGATCAGCAGACGGCAGATGTGGGGGACGACCAGCCCGACGAACCCGATGGGGCCGGCGACGGCGGTCGCGGCGCCGCAGAGGATGATCGCGCCGAGCGTCGACACCAGACGTGCGGTGCGGACGCGTTCCCCGAGCCCCGCGGCGAGTTCGTCACCGAGCGCGAGGGTGTTCAGGGCGGGCGCGCAGAGCAGGCAGATGACGAGCCCGACGGCGAGGAAGGGCAGAACCTGGACGATCGTGGGCATCGTGGCCCCGCCGACCCCGCCGACCTGCCAGAAGCGGAACTGGCTCATCACGTCGATGCGGGGAAGCAGGATGGCGCTGACCAGCGAGGTGAACGCGACCGCGGTGACGGCGCCGGCCAGGGCGAGCTTGAGCGGCGTCGCACCCCCTCGGCCGATCGAACCGATAGAGTACACGAACACGGCGGCAAGGGCGGCTCCGGCCATCCCGAACCAGATGTAGTCGGCGGGTGCGGACAGTCCGAGGTAGGCGATTCCGATCACCACGACGAGCGATGCGCCGCCGTTGATGCCGAGGATCTGCGGATCGGCGAGCGGATTGCGCGTCGCACCCTGCAGCACGGTACCGGCGACGGCCAGGGCGGCGCCGACGAGGATCGCGAGGATGGTGCGGGGGATGCGCTTGTTCACGGCGGCGGCCGCCGTGGTGTCGGTCGAGCCCGTGACGCCCGCCCAGATGTCGGTCCATCCGACGGCGCGCGCCCCGAAGGTCACCGAGAGGAGGGCGATCGCGACCAGTGCGACGACGAGGATCGTCAGCCAGATCGCCCGTCGCCGCCCCCAGCGACGCCGAAGCGGCGTGCGGGGGGCGGCGACGGGAGGTGTCGTGGTGCTCACGACCGACGTGCGCTTCGGCTGATGGGCATCAAGAAGCCTTCTCGGCCGCCTCGCCCACGACGCGGATGTAGTCGTCGCCCTCGGCGGAACCGATCGTGAGGGGGCTCGGGGTGATGACGGTGGACAGGGTGGTCGCGCTGTCGATGATCGCGATCGCGCCGTCCGCCACCGCGGGGATGCGCGAGAGCAGCGGGTCGGCCTGCAGGGTGGCGACCATGTCGTCAGAGCCGTACGCGACGATCAGCTGGACGTCCTGGAAGTCCTCGATCTGCTCGGCGCTCGTCTGGAACCAGAATGTCTCGGATGCATCCGACTGCTCGGCGACGTACGCGGCCGATCCCAGACCCATCTCCTCGAGGAAGCCGACGCGGGGGTCGCGGGTGCTGTAGTAGTTCACGTTGCTGAGGTCGGTGGGGTCGTAGTAGGTGAGGAGGAAGTTCTTCCCCGCGAGAGCCGGGTACTTCGCCGCCTCCGTCGTCACGTGATCCTCGAGCGAGGTGACGAGATCCTTCGCCTCCTGCTCGAGACCGAGCGCCGTGCCGTCGAGGATGGTCATGTCCTGCCAGGAGGTGCCCCAGGCGACATCCTGGTAGGTCACCACGGGGGCGATCTTGGTGAGCGTGTCGTACTGCTCCTGCGTCATGCCGGAGTATGCGGCGAGGATGACGTCGGGGCGCGCATCCGCGATGGCCTCGTAGTCGTAGCCGTCGGTCTCGTCCATCAGCACCGGAGTCTCGGCGCCGAGCTCGTCGAGCTTCGCCTTCGTCCAGGGGAGGAGTCCGTCGCCGTCTTCATCGCCGTAGGTCACCTTCGGCATGGCCACCGGCACGACGCCGAGGGCCAGTGCCGCATCCTGGTTGCCCCAGTCGAGCGTCACGACGCGCTCCGGCTGAGCGTCGATCGTGGTCTCGCCGAAGGCGTTCTCGATCGTGACGGGGAACGCGCCGTCGGGTGCGGCGGCCGAGTCGGTGGACGTGGTGCTCGAGGCACCTGTGCTGCAGCCGGTGAGGAGCAGGGCGGCCGCCGCGACAGCGACGAGGGCAGAGCGTGTACGCGACACGAGACCTCCAGAGATCATGTAAGGGATGCCTTACCTTACATATATGCCCTGCCCGGTTGCCAACCGGAGCTCCTCCCGCGTGGGTCAGCGCGAGCGGTCGACCTTGCGCACCACGGTCCACACGAGGGGGAGCAGAACCGCGACGAACGCGGCCTTCACCAGGCCGGGCACGATGAACGGAATGACGCCCGACGCCATCACCGAGGCGAACGAGACGGACTGGCCGAGCACCTGGGCGAGGATCAGCGCCATGTAGGGCACACCGACCAGGAACGGCACGACACTCGCCGCGACGAAGCCGACGAAGGCGAGGACAGGCTTGCGGTCCCAGGCGCGCTCGGCGAAGTAGCCGGCGACGAACGCGGCCGGGATGAATCCGAGGATGAAGCCGAACGAGGGGGCGAGAACATATAGCGGTCCGCCGACGCCGCCGGCGAAGACGGGCAGCCCGGCGAGTCCGGAGAGAAGGTACGTGGCCATGCTGGCCGCACCACGACGCGCACCCAGAGCCGCTCCTACCATCACGACGCCGGCGGTCTGCCCGGTGATCGGCACGGGACCGATGAAGAACGACACCCGCGCGAGCAGGGCGACCACGAGGACACCGGCCACGACGAGCGCGGCATCGACGGCGAATGCGCGAGCTCGGGTGGACGGGCGAGCGACGATATCGGCCAGGACACGGCGGCCGGATGCGGGAACGGCGACGGACATGGTTCTCCTCAGACGTCGGGCCCGCCGCAGTCGTGCGGGCGTCGCGACTCATCCTAGGGCGACTCCGCGCGCGCGATGAGGAGGGCGGACGCCGGATGCCGCGGCTCGCCGTAGAATCGATGTGGCGATTCCGCCGAAATCCACCCCGAAGAACGGACGTCACCTGTGCTTGCCGTGCACAACCTCGAAATCCGCGTGGGCGCTCGCGTGCTCATGTCCGACGTCGATTTCCGGGTCGGGCAGGGCGACAAGATCGGGCTGGTCGGTCGGAACGGTGCCGGGAAGACCACGCTCACCAAGGTGCTCGCGGGAGATCTGATCCCCGCGGACGGTGCGGTCGAGCGCACCGGCGAGCTGGGCTACCTGCCGCAGGACCCGCGCACGGGCGACCCGGAGATGCTCGCGCGCACCCGCATCCTGGACGCCCGGGGGCTCGGTACTCTCGCGATCGGGATGCAGGAGTCCTCGCTCGAGATGGCCGACGAAGATCCCGAGGTCGCCGCGAAGGCCATGCGCCGGTACGGCTCGCTGACGGAGCGCTTCGAAGCGCTCGGCGGCTATTCGGCCGAGGCCGAGGCCGCCTCGATCGCCCACAACCTGTCGCTGCCCGACCGCATCCTCGACCAGCCGCTGAAGACGCTCTCCGGTGGTCAGCGCCGTCGCATCGAGCTCGCCCGCATCCTGTTCTCGGACGCCGACACGATGATCCTCGACGAGCCGACCAACCACCTCGACGCCGACAGTGTCGTGTGGCTCCGCGAGTTCTTGAAGAACTACAAGGGCGGGCTGATCGTGATCAGCCACGACGTCGAACTCGTGGGCGAGACGGTGAACCGGGTGTTCTACCTCGATGCGAACCGTCAGGTCATCGACGTCTACAACATGAACTGGAAGAACTACCTGCGCCAGCGGGTCGCCGACGAGGAGCGCCGCAAGAAGGAGCGCGTCAACGTCGAGAAGAAGGCGACCGCGCTGCAGCTGCAGGCCGCTCGCTTCGGTGCGAAGGCCTCGAAGGCCGCCGCCGCGCACCAGATGGTCGCGCGCGCCGAGAAGATGCTCTCGGGCCTCGACGATGTGCGTCAGGATGAGCGCGTCGCGAAGCTCCGGTTCCCGAAGCCCGCTCCGTGCGGCAAGACGCCGCTGATGGCGCGGGGGCTGTCGAAGTCCTACGGCTCGCTCGAGATCTTCACCGACGTCGACCTCGCGATCGACCGCGGTTCCCGGGTCGTCATCCTCGGCTTCAACGGTGCGGGAAAGACCACGCTGCTCCGGATGCTGGCGGGCGTCGACATTCCCGACACCGGCATCATCGAGCCCGGCCACGGCCTGAAGATCGGCTACTACGCGCAGGAGCACGAGAACCTCGACGTCGGTCGCTCGGTGCTCGAGAACATGATGTCGGCGGCGCCCGACATCACCGCCACCGAGGCGCGGAAGGTGCTGGGATCGTTCCTGTTCACCGGCGATGACGTGCTGAAGCCGGCCGGGGTGCTCTCCGGTGGCGAGAAGACACGCCTCTCGCTCGCGACCCTCGTGGTCTCGAGCGCGAACATGCTGCTGCTCGACGAGCCCACCAACAACCTCGACCCCGCCTCGCGGGAAGAGATCCTCGGCGCGCTGGCGCACTACGAGGGTGCCGTGGTGCTGGTCTCGCACGACGAGGGCGCGGTCGAAGCGCTGAACCCCGAGCGTGTGCTCATCCTTCCGGACGGCGTGGAAGACATCTGGGGTCGCGACTACGCCGACCTCGTCGCGCTCGCCTGACCGTCATCGCCGCCCCTCGCTCGGTGGCGGTCCCGCGCCGGGTCAGTGACCGATGTGGTCGAGCAGGGCGTCCTCGTCGACCGCATCCCGGTCGGTACGACGCGCGCGCGCCGGACGAGGAGCGTCGGGGACCCGGTCCTCGGCAGCGTCTTCGCGGGCGTGCTTCACCTCGGTACGGATGATGTAGCCGATGAAGACGAACCCCATGATCGCGAACAGGATCCACTGGATTGCGTAGGACAGGAACGGTCCGGGGTCGATTGACGGGGCATCGAGCGGCTGCGGACGTTCGGTCGGTGCCGGGTCCTCCGTCGCCAGGATGCCGTACGCGCTGGTGATCGTGTCGGGCCCCGCGGTCTCCGCGATGAGCGGTAGCGCGATCGTGGGCACCTGCCCCGCGGGGGCGCTCCGGCCCGATGTGGGAAGAGCCTCACCGGGCCGCATTCGCACCGTGATCGTCACGTCGCCCGCGGGCGGCGCAGCGATGACGGCGGGGCCGTCGCCGGATTCCGCCGGCGGAACCCAACCGCGGTTGACGATGAGGATCCGGCCGTCGTCCGCCCGGAACGGAACGAGCACCTCGAAGGCAGAGGTGCCGCCGTGCGGCCGGTTGCGCACCACCAACTGGTCGTCCGGCAGGTAGCTGCCCTCGACCGCCACGGGATGCCACTCGAGCTCCCCGTCGAAGACATCGACGGACGACACCGCGTCATCGAGCGCGAGCGGTGCCGCGTCGTAGTTCCGCTCGGCGAGAGCGAGTTGCTCGGCGCGCGCGTCATTGCGGGAGAACTGCCAGTTCGACAGCATCACGCAGATGATCGCGAAGATCAGCGCGATCGCGGCGTACACCGACCAACGGACCGCCGCGGGGGCCGTCTTCAGGTTCACGCGGGGCGCTCCGCATCCGTCAGCGCCGCGACCGCCACGGGAAATGAGCGCGACGTCAGAAATCCGCGCAGATAGTCGACGTGCGCGTCGCACGCGACCCACGTCTTACGGCGATCGGCGGTGTGGATACGGGGATTACGCCACTCGATGCGCCAGCTCGCGCTGTCGCGGCATCCTGCCCGTGAGCACATCGCATCGGTCATTCTTCTGGCTTTCGCAGCGGCGTTTCGGTGATCCGGATGACGCGGTCCATGGGCTCCGCGGGGGCCGCCGGGGCAGCGGCCTCGGTCCGGGGCGCCGGTGCCTCCAGCATCCGTTCCGGATTGATGACCTCGGGACCGTGCGTGTCTTCTCCGACGTTCGCGATGACCACCGCGATGTAGGGGAGGAACACGGCTCCCGCGGCGAAGACCCAGGTGTACCAGCCGTAGGGCGTCACGAGAGCCATCGCGATGAAGCAGGCGATGCGGATGCCCATGGTGATCATGTACTTCGTGACCCGCGAACCTTCGTCCTCGCGCGGGGCACGCGGCAACGAGGTGGCCGACTGAGGGGTCTTCGAGGCTTTCTTCACGGTGCGTCCAGCCTACGCCGGACGCACCGCGACGGACCCGTCAGGAGAGCGAGCCGTAGGAGCTGTAGTACGAACCGGCCGTGC
Organism: Microbacterium sp. cx-55; assembly: GCF_021117345.1. Lineage (NCBI taxonomy): Bacteria > Bacillati > Actinomycetota > Actinomycetes > Micrococcales > Microbacteriaceae > Microbacterium > Microbacterium sp. cx-55. The sequence goes on from NZ_CP088261.1 coordinate 1,519,988, forward strand.
TGAAGAGCGCGACGAACCAGATGACGACGAAGATGCCGATGATCAGAGAAAGCGCGACGCCGACCCAACCGATCACGGTGCCCGCGATCGCAAGGCCGCGACCGTTCTCTCCGCTGCTCTTGAGCTGGCGGAGCGAGAGGTGACCGGTGATGACGCCGGCGACCGATCCGACGAACGGCAGGAAGACGAAGCCCGAGATCGAAGCGATCAACGAGATGATCGCGAGGACGTTGGTCTTCGGCGTGACCGGATACGGCGTGTACGACGGTGCCCCGTACGCGGGCTGTGACCCGTATGCGGGCTGGGCGCTGTAGCTCGGCGCCTGCGCGCCGTACGCAGGCGGAGCCCCGTACGCGGGCGGCGGGTACGCGGGCCCTGCGCCAGGTGCGGGCGGGGCCACCGGGGGTGCGGTGGGCGGCGTGGTCGGCGGAGTCGGCGGCGACTGCGGGTTGTCGGGGATCGGATCGCTCATGGGATGCCCTTTCATCGGCTCGAACCCCAGCGTTTCAGCGCACGCTCCACACTGTCAAACGCAGCCGTCATGCATCGGAGCCGCCGATAGGCTGTTCAGTTGAGCCCGTCGCACCGCGGCGGTGCGCCCGACCCGAGGAGAACGTCATGTCGACCGAACGCGTGGTGCTGGTGACCGGAGGCAACCGAGGCATCGGTCGCGCTATCGCTGAACGTTTCGTGGCAGATGGGTACCGCGTCGCAGTGACGGCTCGCTCGGGTGAGGGCCCGGAGGGCACCCTGACCGTCCGCGCGGATGTCACCGATGCGGCGGCCCTCGATGCGGCCTACACCGAGATCGAAGCGAAACTCGGTCCGGTCGGGATCGTCGTCGCGAACGCCGGGATCACCCGCGACACGCTGCTGCTGCGGATGAGCGAGGACGACTTCGATGACGTCGTCGCCACGAACCTCGGCGGCACCTTCCGGGTGGTCAAGCGGGCAGCGAAGGGCCTGCTGCGGGCGCGCTGGGGCCGCGTCATCCTGATCTCCAGCGTCGTCGGACTCTACGGATCTGCGGGTCAGATCAACTACTCGAGCTCGAAGAGCGGCCTGGTGGGCTTCGCCCGATCACTGACCCGCGAGCTCGGTTCGCGAGGAATCACCGCGAACGTCGTCGCCCCCGGATTCATCCAGACCGACATGACCGCGGCTCTCCCGGAGGAGACGCAGGCCGAGTACAAGCGGAACATCCCCGCCGGACGCTTCGCGAGCCCCGAAGAGGTCGCGGGCGTCGTCGCGTGGCTCGCCTCCGACGATGCGGCGTACATCTCCGGTGCGGTCATCCCCGTCGACGGCGGACTCGGGATGGGTCACTGAGCCCGACCCTCACGCGGTCCGGTCGACCGCCGCGGCGATGGCGGCGCCCAGACGTTCCGGCTGCGAGAACTGCGGCCAGTGACCCGAGGCGAGTCGGACGACCTCCGAATCGGCGACTCGCGCGAACTCCTCCGCGGCTGCCGGCCACTCCGTGAGCATTGCGAGGAAGGCCGCCTGATCGGCGGAACCGGCGAGCACCGTGACCGGTACCGAGAAGCGCCGCTCATCGCGGAGTTCCACGGGATCCGTCGGTACTCGGCTCGGAACGGATGCGGTGAACGCTGCCGCGGCGCTACGGGTCTGCGGGTCGAGATCTGCGACGTCGGGTTCGTCGAAGAAGGTCCATCCGGGGAACGGGATGACGCCGTCGATCACCGGAAACTCCGAGATGATGCCGCCGGTCGGGGGCAGCGCGGTGTCGACCAGGATGACGCGTGCGACGCGGCCGGGGCGAGCATCCGCCGCGCCCCACACGACGTTGCCACCTCCGCTGTGACCCACCAGGACGACGGGGTCATCGGACGCGTCGATCCGAGCGACGACGGCATCGATCCAGTCCGCGATGCCGATACCCGCGGAGTGCTCGGCATCCGCCCCGGTCCCGGGCATCGTCAGGGCGACGGGGCGATGCCCGGCGGATTCGAGGGCGGGCGCCACCGCCTCCCACGATGATGCGTCAAGCCACAGACCGGGAACGAGCAGGATGTCCATGCTCGGCACGATACGCCGCACCGGCGACACCCGAACAGGTCAGGAACGAAGAAGTGGATGAGGCACCCCGCTCGGTAACGTGAGCCGTGTCGGCCGTCCCGCGAGGTGCGGGGGAGGATGCCGGCGGGAATGAGACGAGACCCATGGCCGCGAACGACGACACCGCAGGCGGATTCACCGCGGAAGAGAAAGCCGCGATGAAGGACCGCGCGGCCGAGGCGCGGAAGGCGAAAGCCCGGAAGGGCAAGCAGTCGCCGGCGGAAGATGCCGCGGACGTGCTCGCGAAGATCGCCGAGCTCGGAGACGCCGACCGGGCGCTCGCGGAGCGCGTGCACGACATCATCGCGAAGGCCGCGCCCTCGCTCGCGCCGAAGCTCTGGTATGGAATGCCCGCTTACGCGAGGGACGGCAAGGTCGTGTGCTTCTTCCAGGGTGCCGACAAGTTCAAGAGCCGATACTCCACGCTCGGGTTCAACGACGCCGCGAACCTCGACGACGGCGCGATGTGGCCGACCGCGTTTGCTCTCACCGACGCGGCGTCCATCGATGAGCAGGCCATCGCGGCACTCGTGGCCCGCGCGGTCGGCTGAGTCCTCACGGCAGCAGCGCGATGACCTCGCGAAGATCGACGGGGCCGACGACCAGATCGGCCTGCGCCCGGACCGCGGGTTTGGCGTTGAAGGCCAGCCCGAGCGCGGCGGCGCCGAGCATGAGCAGGTCGTTGGCGCCGTCGCCGATCGCGACGGAACGTCTCGGATCCACGCGGTAGGTGTCGCACCACTCCTGCAGCGCCCGGGCCTTCGCGGCCGCATCCACGATGTCGCCGTCCACTTCGCCGGTGAGGAGTCCGTCCGCCACCCCGAGGCGGTTGGCCCGCCACACGTCGACACCGAGGGACGGGGCGAGTTCGTCGAGGATCTCGTGGAATCCGCCCGAGACCACCGCGACGATCCCGTCGCGCTCGTGGACTGCGGCAACCAGCTCGCGAACGCCCGGAGTGGGCTCGATGCGGGTCTGCACGCGCGCGAACGCGGACGTGGGGACGCCGCGAAGCGCGGCGACCCGCGAGCGCAGGCTCGAGGCGAAGTCGACCTCGCCGCGCATCGCGGCCTCCGTCGCCGCAGCGACTTCGGCGCCGCGCCCGGCTTCGTCGGCGAGGAGTTCGATGACCTCGTTGCGGATCAGGGTCGAGTCTGCGTCGAGCACGACGAGCAGCCGCGCGGGGGAGGGAATCACCCCTCCACCGTAGCGGCGCAGATCACTGCTCGACGCGGATGCCCTTACCGACCACCGTGATACCGGAGTCTGTCACGGTGAAGCCGCGCTGCAGGTCGCGTTCCCGGTCGACGCCGACCGTCGCGCCGTCGGCGAGCGACACGTTCTTATCGAGGATCGCCCGATGGATGCGGGCCCCTGCCCCGACCCGGACTCGGTCGAAGAGCACGGAGTCGGTGATCGTGGACCCCCCGCCCGCGAGCGTCCAGGGTCCGACCACGCTTCGCTCGAGGTGGGTACCGGAGAGCACGGAACCGAGCGACACGATCGAGTCGATGGTGTTGCCGATCCTGCCCTGCGCGTCGCGGACGAACTTGGCCGGCGGCGAGTTCACGAGCTGCGAATGGATCGGCCACTGCATGTTGTACAGGTTGAAGATCGGCAGCGTCGAGATCAGATCGAGGTGCGCGTCGTAGAACGAGTCGATCGTGCCGACGTCCCGCCAGTAGGCGCGGTCGCGGTCGTTGGATCCGGGAACGTCGTTGCGGATGAAGTCGTAGACGGCCGCCTCGCCACGGTCGACGAAGTACGGCACGATGTCGCCGCCCATGTCATGGTTCGAGGTCGGCACCTCGCCATCCGTCTCGACGGCTTCGATCAGCGCGTCGGTGTCGAAGATGTAGTTGCCCATTGACGCCAGCACCTCGTGGGGGCTGTCGATGAGTCCGGCCGGGCTCTGCGGCTTCTCGAGGAACGCGCGGATGCGGGTCGGGTCCTCCGGCTCGACGTCGATGACGCCGAACTGGTTCGCCAGACCGATCGGCTGTCGGATCCCCGCGACGGTCGCGCGTGCACCCGAGGCGATGTGCGCGTCGAGCATCTGCGTGAAGTCCATGCGGTACACGTGATCGGCGCCCACCACGACCACGATGTCGGGCTGCTCGTCGTTGATGAGGTTGAGGCTCTGCAGGATCGCGTCGGCCGAACCCGAGAACCACCTCTTGCCGAGCCGCTGCTGCGCCGGCACGGACGCGACGTAGGCGTCGAGCAGCGCGGACATCCGCCACGTCTGCGAGATGTGCCGGTCGAGGCTGTGCGACTTGTACTGCGTCAGCACGACGACTTGCCGAAGGCCCGAGTTGATCAGGTTCGAGATGGCGAAATCGATCAGGCGATACTGCCCTCCGAACGGAACCGCGGGCTTTGCCCGATCGGCCGTCAGCGGCATGAGTCGCTTTCCCTCGCCGCCGGCGAGGATGATCCCTAGGACCTTGGGTGTACCCGGCATGCCCCCACACTATGCCGGGCAGAGTGCCTGTACTAGCGTCCTTGACATGCGCGTTGACATCATTTCCAAGGAGTACCCGCCGGCTGTCTACGGCGGCGCTGGAGTTCACGTGACCGAACTCGTCAAGGCGCTTCGGGAGCGGATGGATGTGCAGGTGCGCGCGTTCGGCGAGCCCCGCGACGAGGCCGGGACGAGCTCGTACCCGGTGCCGTCCGAACTCGCGAGCGCGAACCCCGCTATTCAGACCCTCGGGACGGATCTCGAGATCGTCGGCGACGTCGCCGGGGCCGATGTCGTGCACAGCCACACCTGGTACGCGAACTTCGCCGGGTACGTCGCGTCGCTCCTGCACGGCATCCCGCACGTCGTCTCGGCGCACAGCCTCGAGCCGCTGCGCCCGTGGAAGGCGGAGCAGCTCGGCGGCGGGTACGCGGTGTCGAGCTTCGTGGAGCGGACGGCCTACGAGTCGGCGGCGGCCATCGTCGCCGTGAGCGGCGGTATGCGGGCCGACATTCTCCGGAGCTACCCGCAGGTCGACCCGGAGAAGGTGCACGTCATCTACAACGGCATCGACGTGGAGGCATGGCAGCCGGTGGACGACGTCGAGCTCCTCGCGACGCTCGGCATCGATGCCGCGCGGCCCTCGGTCGTCTTCGTCGGTCGGATCACTCGGCAGAAGGGCCTGCCGTACCTGCTGCGCGCAGCGCGACTGCTTCCGCCGGAGGTGCAACTCGTCCTGTGCGCCGGAGCTCCCGATACCCCGGAGATCCTCGCCGAGGTCGAGGGGCTCGTCCGGGAGCTTCAGGAGACGCGTGAGGGAGTCGTGTGGATCGACCGCCACCTGCCCCGCCGCGAACTGTGCGCGGTGCTGACCTCTGCGACGACCTTCGTCTGCCCCTCGATCTACGAGCCGCTCGGAATCGTGAACCTCGAAGCCATGGCGTGCGGCGCCGCGGTGGTCGGCACCGCGACCGGCGGAATCCCCGAAGTCGTCGAGGACGGCGTGACCGGTCGCCTCGTGCCGATCGAGCAGGTGCAGGACGGCACCGGCACGCCGGTCGACCCGGACCGCTTCGTGGCCGATCTCGCGCGGGTGCTGACCGAGGTCGTCTCCGATCCGATCCGCGCGCGGGAGTACGGCGCGGCGGGTCGCAAGCGCGCGGCGGACGAGTTCAGCTGGGCCCGGATCGCGGAGCAGACCGAGCAGCTGTACCGCTCGCTCGTGGGCGCCCGGTGACCTCGGCGAGGCGGCGACCCGCCGTACCCGGCAGCTAGGCTGGGGACCATGCCGCAGGTGCTGGAGTTCTCTGACGTCGTCGTCCGCCGCAATGCGAGAGACATCGTCTCTCACCTGGATTGGCGGGTGGATGCGGACCAGCGCTGGGTGATTCTCGGCGCGAACGGCGCGGGCAAGACCACCGTGCTGCAGCTGGCCGCGTCGCTCGAGCACCCGACGGCCGGATCGGTCACGATCCTGGGGGAGCGGCTGGGGCGCACGGACGTGTTCGAGCTGCGTCCCCGAATCGGGTTCGCCTCATCCGCGATGGCGAAGCGCATCCCCGCGGACGAGACCGTCCTCAACGTCGTGCTGACCGCCGCCTACGCGGTCGTCGGCCGCTGGAACGAGGAGTACGACCGGATCGACGAGCGCCGTGCGCTGCGCGTTCTCGCGGAGTGGAAGCTCGATCACCTCGCCGACCGCACCTTCGGCACGCTGTCGGATGGTGAGCAGAAGCGCGTGCAGATCGCGCGATCGGTGATGACCGACCCCGAGCTGCTGCTGCTCGATGAGCCGACTGCGAGCCTCGACCTCGGTGCGCGCGAAGAGCTCATGGCGTTGCTCGGCGGGTACGCGCAGGTCGCAACCACGCCGGCGATGGTGATGGTCACCCACCACGTCGAAGAGATCCCGGTCGGATTCACGCACCTGCTCCTGCTCCGCGATGGCGCGGTCGTCGCGGCCGGGCCCATCGCCGAGACCCTCACGGCCGAGAATCTGTCGACGACGTTCGGCATGCCGATCCTCGTCACCGAGGTCGAAGGCCGCTACGCGGCACGCGCCGCGCACTGAACCGGATGCGGCGTTCCGCGCCGAACCTGGTAGACTTGACCCTTGGTGCGTCACGCACCTACGACTTTTGACGCCACCCCAAGGATTCCTCATGAAGACTGACATTCACCCCGGCTACAAGGCCGTCGTTTTCCGCGACCTCGGTTCGGGCGAGACCTTCCTCACGCGCTCCACGGTCAGCAGCGACAAGACCATCGAGCTCGACGGAGTCGAGTACCCCGTCATCGACGTTGAGATCTCGTCCGCGTCGCACCCGTTCTACACGGGCAAGCAGCGCATCATGGACTCGGCCGGTCGCGTCGAGAAGTTCAACCAGCGCTTCAAGAACTTCGGCGCCAAGTAAGCCGCGTACGGAAGGCCCCGCTTCGGCGGGGCCTTCCGTCGTTCCGGCTGCGTGTGATCAGCGGATCGGCCACCGGCCGTCGACCGTGTCGTCCGGATCGATGCGCCCAATGCGCACGAAGTACTCGGTGAGGCTCTCGGCCTGTTCGCGCGCCCAGCCGATCTGCTGGGTATGGAGTTCGACGCCGTCGGCGGGCAGGCGATACCCGAAACGATCGGCGAGAGCCTGCGCGATGCGGCCCGCGGCGATGGCGTCCGCGGCCGCGTCGTGTGCGCCGAGGAGCGGCACCGCGTAGTGCTCGGCGACGACGCCGAGCGTGCGCTTGCCGCGGCGGTAGCGATCGACGGCTTTGTCGAGCACGAGCGGGTCGATGACGGGCGTGGGTGCCACGATCGGCGCGTGGCCGTAGCGGAGCGCCTCGTGCTTGAGCATCGAGAAGTCGAAGGGTGCGTTGTAGGCGACGACGGCGATGCCGCGTGCGAAGAGATCACGGAGAGCGTCGAGGATCTCACCGACCACCTCGGCGGCGGGGCGCCCGTCCGCCCGTGCCCGCTCGGTCGTAATGCCGTGCACCGCGGTCGCCCCGGCCGGGATCTCGATCCCCGGATCGGCCGCCCACGCGTGGGCCTCGCAGACGTGGCCGTCGGAGTCCAGGACCCCGACGTGCGCGGTGACGATCCGATCGTTCACGGTGTCGATCCCGGTGGTCTCCAGATCGAAGACGCCGATGCGTTGCGCCCACTCCGGCCTGTCGAAAAGCGGAAGGGTCTCGGCCGGCCACGGGTTCATGCCGCTCACGGTACGCGAGGCCGCCGACACGCCCCGACGGGCACGCCGCCCCACTCCCGGGTTCGCTCGGGAGCAGGGCGTGACTCGTAGACTCGGGTGGTGACAGTTCCGCATCCGTACGCCGATCTGCTCGCGGCGATCTCCGTTGCGCGTCACACGCGCACGGTTCTCGGCGGTCAGACCGTCTACTGGGTCTACGGCGACGCGGATGCGGAGACGACGCTGCTCGTCGTCCACGGATTCCGCGGTGAGCATCACGGTCTCGAGCCGGTCATCGCGTACCTCCCGGGGCTGCGGATCATCTCGCCCGACCTCCCCGGTTTCGGGGAGAGCCCGGCGCTTCCGGGACGGCAGCATGACATCGCGACCTACGCCGCGTGGCTCGCCGAGTTCTCGGCGGCGGTCGCTCCGGGTGCCGTGGTGCTCGGGCACTCGTTCGGGTCGATCGTGGCCGCGGCGGCCGTGGCCGACGGGTTGCCGACGCCCCGCCTCATCCTCGTGAACCCGATCGGGGCGCCGGCTCTCGAGGGGCCCCGCGGCGTCCTGACCCGGCTCGCGGTGTTCTACTACCGCGCGGCGGCGCGGCTTCCGCGCCGGATCGGTGACGCCGTGCTGCGCAGTCGGGTCATCGTGCGGGTCATGAGCGTGTCGATGGCGAAGACGCACGACCGTACGCTGCGGCGCTTCATCCACGACCAGCACGACACGTACTTCTCGCGGTTCGCGGATCGCGATGTGCTGCTGCAGGCCTTCGTCGCCTCGGTGTCGAACGATGTGCGGGCATCGGCGCCGCGCATCCACGTGCCCGTCCTCCTCGTCGCGGCAGAGCGCGACGACATCACCCCGATCGAGGCGGAACGGCGCCTGGCGCGCATGTTCGCCGACGCGGAGCTCGTGGAGATCCCCGATGTCGGGCATCTCATCCACTACGAGACCCCGCGTGCCGCCGCGGACGCGATCAGGCGGTTTCTTCCGCTTTCCGACGCCGGTACGCGTTGACGTTCATCCGATTGCCGCAGTTGCCGGTGTCGCAGTAGCGCTTGGACTTGTTCCGCGAGTAGTCGATGTAGACCGAGCGGCAATCGTCCGCCGAACAGACGCGGACGCGGTCGTACTCGTCCGCGCGAATGACGTCGATGAAGGCCATGGCGGTTTCGACGAGGATGCGGGTCGAGAGCTGCTCGTCGTCCTCCGCCGCGTGGATGTGCCACTGCTCGTAGCCCGCGTGCGAGACGAGTTGGGGGAGCGCGCGGGCATCGCGGAGCATGGCGTTCACGAGCGGCACGGCGTCGTCGCGGCGGACGCCCCAGAGTCCCTGCAGGCGAGGGCGGATGGCGCGGAGCGCCGCGAGTTCTTCGGCGTCTCGCTGCAGTCGCCCGGTGTACACGCGCTCGTCGAGGAACCGGTTTAGATCGGCTATGTCGACGAGCCCGTCGTGGCCCTCGGAGGACGTGACCGGCAGGGTGTTGACCAGGTCGACGGCAGCGGCGAGCGCCAACTGAGTGTCATGGATGAAAACCATCTTGACTCCTGACAGGGTGATCGCTAGTGTCACAAGCGTAACCCCACTTCACTCATGACAGGCGGCGAGCCGATGGCGATATCGACGGCGTCCACACCGATCATCGGCGATTCCTCGCGCCCCTCCGGTGCGCCACGCGCGGCCGGACTCATGATCGGGCTCACGTCGGCCCTCGCGTTCTCGTCGAGCGGGCCGCTCGTCAAGCCGCTCCTGGAGGCGGGGTGGACGCTCGGCGCAGCGCTCCTCATCCGCATGGGTCTGGCCGCTCTGGTGCTCTCGCCGGCCCTCGTCATGGCCGTGCACCGCCGGCCCGGCCTGCTCCGCCGCGAGGGCCGACTGATCGTCGGGTTCGGTCTGACCGCCGTCGCCGGATGCCAGTTGTTCTACTTCGCCGCCATGCAGCGGATGCCGGTCGCCGTCGCTCTGCTCATCCAGTACTTGGCACCTGTCCTGCTGGTTCTGCTCGCGTGGGCGCGCACCCGCCGTGCCCCGTCCCGCACCGTGATCGCGGGGTCGATCATGGCGCTCGTCGGCCTGGTGCTCGTCGTCGACATCTCCGGTGCGCGCTTCGACCTGCTCGGCACCGGCTTCGCGCTTCTCGCCGCGTGCTGCGTCGGGGCCTACTTCCTGCTCTCCGAGCGCGCCGGAGAAGACCTCCCGCCGCTTGCGCTGGCTGCGGGCGGCCTGGTCGTCGGCGCCGTCCTGATGGCCGTTCTGTGCCTCGTCGGCATCCTGCCGTTCGCGATGCCCCTGGTCGGCGTCGAACTCGGCGGCATCGAGCTTCCGGCTCTCCTGCCGATCCTGTGGGTCGGTTGCATCGCGACCACGCTGGGCTACGCGCTCGGCGTGAAGGCGGTGCCGCTTCTCGGCTCGCGCGTCGCCTCCTTCGTCGGTCTGTCCGAAGTGCTGTTCGCTCTCGGTTTTGCCTGGCTGCTCCTGGGCGAGACGCCCGGGATCTGGCAGATCGTCGGCGGAGTGCTGATCGTGGGCGGCGTCGTGCTCGTGCGACGAGACCGCAACGGGGCCGCCGAACCGCGCGGTGAGGCCGCTAGCGTTCCGGTCGTGCCAGTTCCATGAGCGGGACGATCCGGTAGGGGATCACCTCGTCCATCACGAGCGACGTCTCGGTGCGTTCGACGCCGTCGATCGAGAGGATGCGGGCGTCGGTGTCGAACAGATGCTGCGCATCTCGGCACGCCACGCGCACGAGAAGATCGACCGCGCCGCTCAGACCGTGCGCCTGGACGACCTCGGGGACGAGCGCGAGATGCTCGCGGATACGCGGGAGCTCGTGCTGCCGCACGACCACACTGATGTACGCCTCGATCGGAAAGCCGAGCGCCTGCGACGAGATCGCACGCTGATAGCTGAGGAACGCACCGGTGCGGTCGAGACGGCTCATGCGCGCCTGCACCGTGTTGCGAGAAAGACCGAGCCGGTCGGAGAGGGCGACCACGGTCGCGCGGTGGTCCTCCGCGAGGGCGCCCAGCAACTCCAGATCGATGCGGTCCAGGTTCGACATAATGCTTGACGTTAGCAGTCCCGGCGCGGCGTGATCGAGCAGAATGCGCAGCGGCGATCTCAGGTGCCGGTCGGGGACGGCGACGGCGTGCTTCCGCCCGTCGTGAAGAGACCCAGACCGTGCGCCGTGAGGATGTCGAACGCGTCCTGGTACGTCTCCGGCTCCGGATGCCCCGGCTCGCCGTACTTGGCCAGGAGCAGCCCGAGGAGTCCCTTCGCGGGCGACGTCAGAGGCTTCGTCGAGGACTTCAACTCGGCGACCTCGTCCTCGTTCAGAAGGGGCGGAACGTAGGCAGGCGAGACGGTCGGCCAGGTGGACGCCGGCCGCGGCTCGGTCAGATTGGTGACGTCGAAGAGGGTCTTCGCATCGCGATCACGATCGGTCAGCGGCTCGAGACCGTGCAGGGCACTCAGGGTGGCGATGACCGCGCCGTGGTGCCGTTCGTCGTGGATGATCGTGCCCGCCTTCGTGTATGCGGACACCGCGATCGCGGGAACGCGCGGACCGAGGCGATCGAATCCGAACCCCATCTCGCCGTCGGACGAGTCCGGATGCGGCGGAACGGCCGCGGGCGGCGGAACGTGATCGTAGGTACCGCCGTGCTCGTCGAACGTCAGCAGGAGCAGGGTGTTCAGGGCGTGCGACCCGGTGGGGGAGTCGGCCGTCCGCACCGCGTCGTAGACGCGGGCGACGAGTGCCTCACCGGCGCGGACGTCGGACACCGCCGAGTCGAAGACCGGAACACCGTCGACCTCGCTGTCGCGCAGCACGCCGAACGGCGGGTGGAAGTCATTGTGGTTGTAGACCATGCGGGGCTCGATGAACGCGTACGCGGGCAGCGCTCCGTTCGCCGCATCCGCGAAGAACTCATCCATGTACGCGAAGTGGTCGGTGCGCCAGAACTCCTCGAGCGCGGGCGCGTGCATGACGCCGGTGAGGGAGATGAGCTGCTGCTCGTCGAAGTAGATCTTCCAGCTCACTCCGGCGTCGTTCAGTCGGTTGAAGATCGTCGGGGTGTCGGGAGCGTCCAGCCACTTCTCGTAACCGCCATCGCCGCGGTTGGTCACGAACCCGTGCGACGTCGAGGCGTGGAAGAAGGAGCGGTTGCAGTAGGTCTGGCTGGGCACGGCGCTGTGCCAGTGATCGAAGACCGCGAACTCCTTCGCGAGCGTCGAGAGTACGGGGAGCATCGCGGGCGCGAAGCCGCCCATGATGACGTCCGCACGATCGGGGTCGGGCTCCCGGCCGTGGCTCGTGCGCCGGAAGTTGGCGATGTAATCCCGCACGAACCCGCCCATCGTCGGAGTCGCACCGGCCGGAGGCGCGTTGTACGGCGAACGCAGTCCGTGCGACCAGTCGGTTTCGTTCGAGGGCGGATCGACCGTGCCGAACAGCTGCGTGTTCACGTGCGGGTAGGTTTCGCCGGGATCTGGCTCCGGGGCGCACATGATGTCGTCCGTGCTGCCGGTGTAGATGTGGGCGGGAACCACGCGGCCATCCGGTGCGGTGTTGGAGTGATCGCCGAATGCGAGCCCCTCGAACGTGTCGCCGGCCGGCAGATTCGCGGGCGTGTACAGGTGGCCCAGCAGATTGTCGAACGAGCGGTTCTCGCCCATCAGCACGACGACGTGCGCGAACCCCGGAACCTGCTCGCTCGTCGGGCGGCGAGCCGCATCCGTCACCGCCCATGCCGCCGCGCCCGCGCCGCCGCCGAGGGCGAGTCCGCCGAGGGTCAGTCCGCCCACCCGGAGGAATTCTCGGCGCGACGATGTGCGGTCGCGTTCGGGGCGCGAGGGGGAACGCGGCGTCATGCCACCCGACAGTAGTGCACCGGGAGAGAGGACCGGCGGATCACCCGGCGGCGTACGACAACAACCGGATGCGGTCGCCCTCCCATCGGAGGTGGTGCACGGAACCGTTCGCCAGCCGCTCGCCCGGGATGGGGAACGCGTCTTCGCTCGCGTGTCCGATGACCTCTCGGATCAGGGCGCCGTGGGCGACGACGATGACCGTCGACTCGCCGGGAGCGGACTCCGACCGGATGTCGCTCACGACCCGGGTCAGGCCGCGGAGGGCGCGGGCGCGCACGTCCTCGCGCGACTCCGCGTTCGGAACCTGCGCCGTCGGCCACGGCCCCCAGCGCTCGGCGAAGACCACGTCGGTCTCGCCCTCGGCGTCCCCGTAGCCGCGTTCGCGGAGTTCGGGATAGGTGCGCGGGCCACCGAGACCGAGTTCTGCACCGATGATCTCGGCCGTCTCCCGAGCGCGGGAGAGGTCGCTGGAGACCAGACGGACGGTCTCGGGATCGACCTCGTCGCGAAGACGCAGCGCTGTGTCACGCGCCTGCGCGCGGCCGGTGTCGTTGAGGGGGATATCGGTCGATCCCTGGATGCGGCGCGCGCGATTCCAGTCGGTTTCGCCGTGGCGGACGAGGATGAGTCGGGTCACAGTCCTGCTCTTCGTGGAGAGATCGTCAGCGGAGCGAGGGAAGCGCATCCGCAAGAGCCGTGAGCACCTCGCTGGTGCCGGCATCGACTTTCACGATAGCTCGCGCGTCGACGCGGGTCTCCCCGCGGTTGATGATCACGACCGGAAGCTTGCGCCGTCGAGCCCGCTCGACGAGCCGGATCCCGGAGTTCACCACGAGGGACGAACCGGCGACGAGCAGGGCGTCGCTGGTCTGCACCAGCTGCTCGGCCTCCCGGAACTTCTCGGCCGGGATGAACTCGCCGAAGAACACGACATCGGGCTTCAGCACGCCGCCGCAGACGCTGCAGTCCGGGATGCGGAAGCCTTCTGCGCTCTCGGGCGTCACGTCGCCGTCGGGGCCGAGGGGGAGGTCCGCATCCGCATTCAGCCACGGGTTGTCGGCCTCGACGCGAGCCGCCAGATCGCGGCGGTCGAAGACCTGACCGCACTGCAGGCATCCGACCCGGCGCATCGTGCCGTGGAGTTCGACGACGCGCCGGCTTCCTGCCCGCACGTGCAGCCCGTCGACGTTCTGGGTGATGACGCCCGTGGTGACGCCGTCGAGTTCGAGGCGTGCGAGCGCGCGGTGCCCGTCGTTGGGGGCGGCGGCGGCGAACCGGCGCCAGCCCAGGTGGCTCCCGACCCAGTAGCGGCGGCGAGCCAGTTCGCTGGAGAGGAACTCCTGCACCGTCATCGGGGTGCGCACCGGAGCGCCCTGCCCCCGGTAGTCCGGAATGCCCGAGTCGGTGGACACCCCCGCACCTGTCAGCACCGCTACTCGGCGCCCGGCGAGCGCGTCGATCGCTCGTCCGACCTGCGCCACCGTGGCAGCATCCCCATCCGTCACGACTGGCACAGTACCTCCTGCACCTGAGCCTACGCCCGCTGGTTTACGCGCAGGTTTCGTCGCGCGGGCGCAGATCCCCCTCTCCATCCGCGAGACTGGATCTTCGCGCCGAGACCGCGGGGTGACCCCACTGTCTCGGCGCGAAGATCCCGTTTCGCGGTCGGCGGCGCGGGGTGAGGGCGACGGGCGGGTGGAGGACGGATGCGGATAGAGAAGGTGGCGGATGCGGATGACGCACGCCTCGGCGACTACCGGAACCTCACCGATGTGGCGCTTCGGCGCGTGCTGGAACCGGCCGGCGGCCTCTACATCGCCGAGTCCGCGAAGGTCATCGAGCGAGCCCTGCGCGCCGGTCACGTTCCGCGCTCCGTGCTCGTGCAAGACAAATGGGTCGACGACATCGCGGCGATCCTCGGCGAACGGGACGTGCCGGTCTACGTGACGGACTCGGCGACCGCTGAGCAGATCACAGGATACGCGGTGCACCGCGGGGCACTCGCGGCGATGCACCGGCCCGAGCTTCCCGACCCGGCCGAGGTGCTCCGCGGAGCCCGCACCGTCGTCATCCTCGAAGACATCGTGGACCACACGAACGTCGGCGCCGCGTTCCGCGCGGCCGCCGGCCTCGGGGCGGATGCGGTCCTCGTCACCGAACGGTGCGCCGATCCGCTGTACCGGCGGAGCGTTCGGGTGAGCATGGGCACCGTGTTCCAAGTGCCGTGGACCCGCCTTCCGGCGTGGCCGGCGGCCCGCCGTCTGCTCGATGAGGCCGGAGTGCACGTCGCCGCTCTGGCCCTCGCGGACGGGGCGACCGACCTGCACGTGTTCGCGGCGGACCGCCCGGAGCGCGTCGCACTTCTTCTCGGCTCCGAGGGTGACGGACTCAGTCGAGCCGCCCTTCGCGCGGCCGATTCGGTCGTCACGATTCCGATGGCCGGTGGCGTCGACTCCCTGAACGTGGCCGCGGCGAGCTCCGTCGCGCTGTGGGCACTCGCCCACCCGCCGCGCTGACCGCGACCCGGGCGCCCCGGTGAGCTGTGGTCAGTCGCTCGTTCCGCGTTCCGCATCCGTCTGCGGCACGGCGTACATCGCCAACGCCTCGGGGCGTTTCGCGCTGACGGTGTCGCCGGAGGACTGATTGCGCAGGCGCCGCAGCACCCACGGTACGAAATGCGTGCGTGCCCACACCAGGTCGCCGCTCCGCGCGGAACGCCAGGTGAGTCGAGGAATCGGCTCGGGCTGCATGGGGGTGAGGTCGTTCGGCACGTTCAGTGCCCGCAGCACCATGCGGGCGACCTCGTGGTGGCCCAACGTGTTGAAGTGGAGGCGGTCGTTCGCGAAGAACCGGCCGTCCTGCACCTCTTTCAGGGCCCACTGATCGGCCACGATGCAGTCGTAGCGCTCCGCGATCGCACGGACGTTCTCGTTGTAGATCGCGACCTTGCCGCGGAACGTCCGGAGCACGGGGGAGAAGTCGGTGTCGATGCCGGTGAAGACCACGACGGTCGCGCCGGAGGACGTCAGGCGGATGACCGCGTCTTCGAACTGCGCGCTGATCTCGTCGGGATCGGTGCCGGGGCGGATGACGTCGTTGCCGCCGGCGCAGATCGTGATCAGGTCGGGCTGCAGGGCGAGCGCGGGTTCGATCTGGTCGGCGATGATCTGCGCGATCAGCTTTCCGCGCACGGCGAGGTTGGCGTACGCGAAGTTGGGTACGGCGCCGGCGAGGACTTCTGCCACGCGGTCCGCCCACCCGCGGTTACCGCCGGGGGATTCGGGGGAGGGATCGCCGATCCCTTCCGTGAAGCTGTCGCCGATGGCCACGAATCGCCGCCAGGGGTGCGTGCTCGGGTTCTCGGCCGGGAGGGCTGCGGCCACGGGAAGATCGGTCGGGTCCGGCGCGGCGCTGGTCATCGCGGAAGTGTCGTCAGGGGCGTTCGGTTCAAGAGTCATCGCGTCACCACGTCGTCAGCCTAACGCGGCACCATCGCGCCGCGATGTCGGCGGCGTCGCCTATCGTTGACAGTCGCGATCGAGAGCGGAGCGGAGGTGATCTCGTGAGCGAAGACGAGCTTTTCGGTGCCCACGCGGACGCATCGACGGAACCCGACGGCGGTCATATCGGAAGCTTCGCGGCAGAGCATCTGTCGCCCACCTACCCGCAGCGCGCGCCGTGGGGAACGGCCCAGCGACTGCGTGCGTGGCAGGCGGAGGCGCTCGACCTGTACTTCTCGCTGGACGGGCCGGACGGTCCGGGCAAGGGCCCTCGGGACTTCCTCGCCGCGGCGACCCCCGGCGCCGGGAAGACGACCTTCGCGTTGCGTCTGGCGAGCGAGCAGATGCGACGCGGTGTCGTGGACCGCCTTGTCGTCGTCGCGCCCACGGAGCACCTGAAGACCCAGTGGGCGGATGCGGCGGCCCGGGTCGGGATCCGACTCGACCCGAACTTCAGTAACCGGCACGCGATGCCGTCCCGCCAATATCACGGCGTCGCGGTGACCTACGCGCAGGTCGCCGTGAAGGCATCCGTCCATCAGGCGCTCATCATGGACAAGCGCACGCTCGTGATCCTCGACGAGGTGCATCACGGCGGCGACGCGCTGAGCTGGGGCGATTCCCTCCGTGAGTCGTACGCCCGGGCGACGCGACGGCTGCTGCTGTCGGGGACGCCGTTCCGATCCGACACGGCCCCCATCCCGTTCGTCGAGTACCACCCGGATCAGCACGGGATCCGGGTGTCGCGCACCGACTACGCCTACAGCTATCGGCGCGCGCTCGAAGACGGCGTCGTGCGCCCCGTGCTCTTCATGGTCTACGCCGGCCATATGCGCTGGCGCACGAAGACCGGCGACGAGATGGAGGCTCAGCTCGGGCAGGACAACACGAAAGACATCACCTCGCAGGCCTGGCGTACCGCGCTCAATCCCGACGGCGAGTGGATGTCGGCGGTGCTCCGATCCGCAGATCGACGCCTGTCCGAGGTGCGCGCGACGGTGCCGGATGCGGGCGGGCTCGTCATCGCGACCGATCAGACCGCTGCCCGCGCGTACGCCGCGATCCTCCACGAGATCTCCGGCGAGCCGCCGACGGTCGTCCTCTCGGACGAAGCGGAAGCGTCGGGGCGCATCGAGACGTTCGCGAACTCCGAGTCCCGTTGGATGGTCGCGGTCCGGATGGTGTCGGAGGGTGTCGACGTGCCGCGCCTGGCCGTCGGGGTCTACGCGACCTCGGCCTCGACCCCGCTGTTCTTCGCCCAGGCCATCGGCCGCTTCGTGCGGGCCCGGCGCCGCGGCGAGACGGCGACCGTGTTCCTGCCGAACGTTCCGCAGCTGCTCGCGCTCGCGAACGAGATGGAAGCGCAGCGCGACCACGCCCTCGACCGCGACAGCGACGCGGAAGACATGTGGGACGCCGAAGAAGACGCGATGAACGCGGCGGAGCGCGAAGACAAGGCGTCCGATTCGCTTCTGGAGGAGGGCAGCTATCAGGCGCTCGACGCGCACGCGCACTTCGATCGGGTCCTGTTCGACGGCAAGGAGTTCGGGCAGCTCGCCGTGCCCGGAACGCCGGAGGAGGAGGAGTTCCTCGGGCTTCCCGGCTTGCTGGAGCCCGAGCACGTGCACGAGCTGTTGATGCAACGTCAGGCGCGGCAAGGGCGGCACCGGCAGGCGCGGGAGGCCCGCGAGGAAGCCGATCCCGAACGCACGCCATCGGATGCAGACATCCCGGCTCCGCTGCACCGCACGTTGAAAGAGCAGCGCCAGCTGCTGAACAGCCTGGTCGGTCTGTACGCACGACAGTCCGGGGAGGCGCACGGGCAGGTGCACGCGGAGTTGCGGCGAGTGTGCGGAGGCCCCGCGGTGTCGAACGCGACCGTCGCTCAGCTGCAGGCGCGCATCAACCTCCTGCGTGCTCGCGTTCGCGCCTGATCGCTCGAGTTCGGTTCGCCGAACCACGCGCGATGCGGCAGGTCGCTAGCCTCGAGCACGTCGCGGCCTTTCCTCGATCGCGGCACCCGTGCGCACGGGAAGGAATCCCATGTCAGAACCCGTCCTGCCGGCGACACCGTCTGCGCGCGTCCGTCGGCGCTGGGCCCGCTATCTCGTCAACGAGCGCGCGGAGGCGACCGTGTACCGCAACCTCGCCGGTCGGCGAGCGGGGGAAGAGCGGGAGATCCTGCTGGCGCTTGCGGCGGCGGAAGGCCGTCACGAGCAGCACTGGCTGGACCTGCTCGGCGGCGAGCCCCGTTCGCTGCCCCGTTCCTCGACGGGGACGCGCCTGCTCGGTTGGATGGCCGAGCGGTTCGGCTCGATCTTCGTCCTCGCGCTCGCGCAGAATGCCGAGGGGCGTTCGCCCTACGACGACGATCCGTACGCGACGCCGGCGATGCGCGCGGATGAGAAGATCCACGCGGAGGTCGTGCGCGGGCTCGCCGCGCGAGGGCGGCGGCGGTTGTCGGGCACCTTCCGTGCCGCGGTCTTCGGCGCCAACGACGGGCTCGTGTCGAACCTGGCACTCGTCATGGGCATCGGTGCCACCGGCGTCGGCGCGCAGTTCGTGCTCTTCAGCGGGATCGCCGGCTTGCTGGCGGGAGCACTGTCGATGGGGGCGGGGGAGTTCGTCTCGGTGCGATCGCAGCGCGAGCTGTTGGCGGCTACGGAGCCGAATAACGATGCGGATGCGGTGCTGCCCGACCTCGACCTGGACGCGAACGAGCTCGCGCTGGTCTACCGTGCGCGGGGGCTGAGCGAGGAAGAAGCCGGTGCGCGCGCCCGGCACGTCGTGGAGGTGGCGCAGGCGGCCGAGCGGGGAACGCCCTATCGCCTGCCGACCGAGGCGACCGACGCGCACGAGACCATCGGCGGTGCGTGGGGAGCGGCGTTGTCGAGCTTCCTCTTCTTCGCCTCCGGCGCCATCATCCCCGTGCTGCCGTGGATCTTCGGCATGGCGGAGACGCCCGCCGTGCTCCTGGCTCTGGCGCTCGTCGGCATCGCGTTGCTCGGGACCGGCGCCACGGTCGGTCTGCTGTCGGGCGGCCCGCCGCTCCGGCGCGCCGTTCGGCAGCTCGCGATCGGTTTCGGCGCCGCAGCCGTGACGTACGCGCTGGGCCTCTTGTTCGGCGTCGGATCCGCCTGACTGCTGCCTACGCCTCTGCCGCGGCATCCGCCACAGCCGGTTGCTCAGGCGGGAACGAGGCCGCCGCGGTCGAGGGAGCCGGTCACCGCGGCCAGCAGCGTGACGATCCGTCGGGACTCACGCGGCGAAAGCCCGGAGATCAGGGTGCGCACATCCGCACTCGACGGCCCGATCGCGGCCGTGATCTGCTGGCTCACCTGCGCGGTGAGATGCAGGTGGTGACCTCGCCCGTCGCGCGGGTTCTCGGTGCGGGTTAAGAATCCGCGTTCGATCATCCGCGCGACGATGAGCGAACTCGCACCGTTCGTCAGGCCGAGGTTCCGAGCGACGTCGATCGCACGGACGGGTTGGCCGAGTGCCTCGAGCCGCGCGATGAACTCGAGAGCGACGATCTCGTTCGCACGCACATTCAGTTGGTCCCGCAGGCGGAAACGCAGGAGTGCGTTGGACGTCTGCAAGGCAGACAGGGCTTCAAGAACCGGGACGGATGCGGGGATCGCGGCGTCGGCGGGGAGAGAGGTAGCAAAGCTGCTCATTCTGGACCTTCCGTAGAGGAGTCCGCGAGCATCCGTCAAAAGTCGGTGAACATCCGCAGGTCTTGAGCGAATCACATTCGCAAGAGGGGGGTTGCCGCTCCCCAAGGAGCGGCAACCGTGCTACGAAGAGCGTCGGACGCCCACGCTGCGTCGACGGTTGGCGACGGTCATCGCGACCGCACCCGCGCCGATCAGCAGAACCGCACCGAAGAGGACGACGGGGTTGAGTTCGCCGCCCGTCGCGGGGAGTTCGGCGCCGTTCTCGGTTCCCGGTCCGGGGCCGTTGTTCGTGCCGTTACCGGTCACCGGCGGCGAGAAGACGGTGATCGTGTACGTCTCGCTGTCGGTCGTGGTACTTCCGTTGGACGCCGTGACGGTGAAGGTCGTGGTGCCGGGCGTCGTCGGAGTGCCGGAGATGACTCCCGACGTGCCGTCGAGCGCGAGCCCGACCGGGAGCGTGGTGGTCGTGAAGGTCGGCGACGGTGTGCCAGACGCGGTGACGCCGAAGGAGTAGGGCGTGCCGGCGGTCGCAGCGGTCGGGCCGCCGGAGGTGATGGTCGGTGCGACCGTCTCCGACGGTGTGCCGGACGCGGGGCACGCGGTCGGAACGGTGATCGTGTTCGATTGGAGAGTGACCGCGGCATTCCGGGCGAGGAGTCGGCCGATGATGGTGGCGCCGGTGGTCGCCGTCACGGACTGGTCGGCGATGACCGTTCCCTGGAACTGCGCTCCGGTACCGATCGTGGCGGAACTGCCGACCTGCCAGAAGACGTTGCACGAGCTCGCGCCACCCGTGATGACGATCCGCGTTCCCGACCCGATCGTGAGGGTGGACGCTGCCTGGAACACCCAGACGGAGTCCGCACTGCCCGCGAGCGTGAGCTGGCCGTTGTTCGACAGGGCGATCGCCCCGCCGTTGTAGACGCCGGGCGTCAGCGAGAGACCCGTGAGTTCGGTGATGCCGGTCGTATTCGGGGTGAGCGATGCTGCCGTGTTGTAGGCCGTGGTCGCGTCGAGTTGCGCCTGCGTGGCGACGGCGTCGGTTTGGTGAGTGGTGCCGGTGACGGCACCGTTGGGCGCGCCGCCGAATCCGGTGATGGCGGAGCCCGGGGAGATGCCGAGGTCTCCGTTCACGGTCGTCGAGCCCGTGTTGGTCACTTCGCTGGCGCCCAGGACGCCGAATGGGGCGGCGGTGCCGAGATTGACGGGGCCGTCGATGACGGTGTCGGCGGATGCGGCGGACGCGCCACCGAACATGAAGGCGGCGGCGAGTCCCAGACTCGTCGAAATCGCAAGGAACGAGCGGGTGGACGGCGTGCTGGCCATGATGGCCCCTGCCTAAGTGGGAGAGGCACATATGAAGTGTCGTCGACACCCGCGTGATCCCCGGTACCCGAGGTATACATCATCCGGCCGGAAAACGGGGCGAATAGTTCACAGACTCACGCAATTGACCAAAAAATAAGCGGAAAGTAGTTCACCGACTCGAGCAACTTCGGGCGAATGGCCGTGCGGGTGTCGCTGCGCTCCTCGCTCCGAGGCGACGAAAAAGGCCCCCTTTCGGGGGCCAATTCCTTCTGTGCGCGAGGGGGGACTCGAACCCCCACGCCCTAATACGGGCACTAGCACCTCAAGCTAGCGCGTCTACCATTCCGCCACCCGCGCATTGGGTGTTTTCGGTTTTGCAACCGAGGAATGACATTACCACGTCCCGCACGGGCCCTCGAACCGGGCCGGGTTCCCGCGTGTGTCGCACCCGCATCCGCGAAACAGCAGTGGGGCCACGAGACCGCGGCCCCGGACCGACGTCTCGTGGCGAAAGTGCCGTCTCGCGGCCCGAGGGGGTCGCGGTGGGGACGGAGGCGAGGCGGGCGGGCGGTAATCTGAACGCCATGACCGAGCACGCCGCATCCGGGAACTCCGAGTTCCCCGAAGTCGTGCGGCTCGCTCGCGACCTCATCCGCATCGATACGACGAATCACGGCGGCGGTCGCGCGGTCGGTGAGCGCGAAGCCGCCGAGTACGTCGGCGCCTACCTCGAGACGCTCGGACTCACCCCGGAGTACTACGAACCGATACCGCGCCGCACCAACGTGTCGGTGCGAGTGCCCGGTCGCGACCGGTCGCTGCCGGCCCTCGTCGTGCACGGTCACCTCGATGTCGTTCCGGCCGTGGCCGAGGACTGGAGCGTCGACCCGTTCGCCGGCGAGATCCGCGACGGGATGCTGTGGGGCCGCGGCGCCGTCGACATGAAGAACATGGATGCGATGATCCTGACGTCCGTCGCCGACATCCTGCGCTCCGGCGACGCGCCCGCCCGCGACCTCGTCGTGACGTTCTTCGCCGACGAGGAGAACGGCGGCGTGGAGGGTTCGACCCTCGTCGTCCGCGACAGGCCGGAATGGTTCGCGGGCGCGACGGAGGCGATCAGCGAGGTGGGCGGATTCTCCGTCGACGTGGGCGACCGGCGCGCATACCTGCTTCAGGTCGGCGAGAAGGCGTTGCTGTGGCTTCGTCTCGTCGCCCGCGGTGCGGCCGGTCACGGTAGCCGCGTGCACCCGGAGAATGCGGTCACCCGCCTCGCCGAGGCGGTGGCTGCCATCGGGCAGACGAAGTGGCCGGTGCGTCTCACCCCGACCACGACCCAGTTCCTCGCCGCCCTCGCCGAGACGGCAGGGCTTCCGCTCGACGACCCGGATGCGATCGCCGGATCCGCGGGTCCGGCCGCCGCATTCCTGCAGGCGACGCTGCGAACGACGGCCAACCCGACGGCCCTCACCGCGGGGTACAAGCACAATGTGATCCCGGATCGCGCGGAGGCGCTCATCGACGTCCGGGTGCTGCCGGGTACGGAAGACGCCGCGCTGGCCGACATCCGCCGCATCGTGGGGGACGACATCGAGATCGAGACGGTCGTCCGCGACATCGGACTCGAGACGCCGTTCTCGGGGGATCTCGTGGATGCGATGGTCGCGGCCCTCGGCCGACACGATCCCGACGCTCCGGTGATCCCGTACCTCATGGGGGCCGGTACCGACAACAAGGCGCTGTCGCGACTCGGTATCACCGGATACGGCTTCGCCCCGCTGCGTCTCCCGCGCGGTCTCGACTTCACCGGGATGTTCCACGGGGTCGACGAGCGGGTGCCGTTGGACGCCCTCGTTTTCGGCCAGCGTGTTCTCACCGACCTGCTCCGCACGTACTGACCGACCTGCTCCGCACGTACTGACCGACCTGCTCCGCACGTACCGATTCACCTGCTCCGCACGTATTGATCCACTCGCTCTCACCGAAGGACCGTAGATGCTGCATTTCCTCGAGGCGCTCCTGCTCGGATTCGTTCAGGGGCTCACCGAGTTCCTTCCGGTCTCCTCCAGTGCGCACCTGCGCATCCTGGGAGCCTTCCTGCCGACCGCCGAAGACCCGGGCGCCGCGTTCACCGCGATCACCCAGATCGGGACGGAGGCCGCGGTCGTCATCTTCTTCTGGCGCGACATCGTGCGGATCGTCTCGCACTGGTTCGGTTCGCTGACCGGACGCATACCGCGCAATGACCCCGACGCCCGGATGGGCTGGTTCATCATCGTCGGGTCGATCCCGATCGTCGTGCTCGGACTGCTGTTCCAGGACCAGATCGAGGGCGTGTTCCGTTCGCTCTGGCTCGTCGCGGGCATGCTGATCTTCTTCGGCGTGCTGCTCGGGATCGCGGATGCGGTCGGCGCGCGCAAGCGCAAGTTGAACGAGCTGAACGTCGGTGACGGTGTGGTTTTCGGTCTCGCGCAGTCGTTCGCGTTGATTCCCGGCGTCTCCCGCTCGGGCGGCACGATCACGGCCGGACTGTTCCTCGGCTACGAGCGCGCAGCCGCGGCCCGGTACGCCTTCCTGCTCGCGATCCCCGCGGTGTTCGGCAGCGGGCTCTACCAGCTGTACAAGGTGGTCCGCGAGCCCGAGATCGACCCGCCGTACTCGCTGTGGGAGACCGGCGCAGCGACGGTCGTCGCGTTCTTCGTCGCGCTCGTCGTGATCAAGTACTTCATGGCCTGGATCTCGAAGCGCAGCTTCCTGCCGTTTGTCATCTACCGAGTCGCGCTCGGCGCGTTCGTGATGGTCATGCTCGCGACCGGAGTGATCCAGGCCTGAGCGCGGCGCGTCGAGCAGAGGCGGGTCAGCGGCGCGGGTCGTCGCGGCCGGGCTTGCTCGGCCCGTCGCCCCGACGCTTGAGATACTGCTCGAACTCGCGGGCGATCGCATCGCCGGATGCCTCGGGGGAGTCCCAGGTGTCGCGCGTGCGCTCGAGCTGCTGGATGTACTCCGTCATCTCCTCGTCGTCGGCGGCGGCGGCATCGATCGACGCCTCCCACGCGGCCGATTCGGTGGCGAGTTCCGCGCGCGGAACCTTTGCCCCGGTGAGGTCCTCGAGACGGTCCAGGAGTGCGAGCGTCGCCTTGGGTGACGGGGTGTGCCCGGCAACGTAGTGGGGCACGCTCGCCCAGAGGCTCGCGGTCGGGATGCCGGCGGCATCCGCGACGTGGCCGAGGACGCTCATGATCCCGACCGGTCCTTCGTAGGTGCTGCGCTCCAGCTCCAGCGACGTCCGGAGGCCCTCGTTCTCGCTGCCGGCGAAGACGGAGATCGGCCGCGTGTGCGGCACGTCCGACATCATCGAGCCGAGCGACACGATCCCGGTGATGTCTTCACGCAGGGCGATGTCGACGAGTTCGTTCGCGAAAGCCTGCCACGCGCGGGCGGGTTCAGCGCCCGTCAGCAACCAGAGCTGCGTACCGCGCATCGGCCGCTCGGGACGCAGCATGGTCGTCTCCGGCCACTTCAGCGAACGACGTCCTTCGGAATCCAGCACGGCGTGCGGGCGCGTGTACTGATAGTCGAAGTAGAGTTCCGGATCGACGGAGTGAACGGGCTCGTAACGGCCCTGTTCGCGCAGCAGAGCGACGGCGGCGGATGCGGCTTCGCCCGCATCGTTCCAGCCGTCGAACGCGGCGACCAGTACGCGACGCCCGAGTCCTTCCACGCGATCCTCCTCCGCCCCGCGGCGCGGGATCACTCCAGGATAGGCGCAGGTCGCTTCCGTGGCGCCGGTGAGGGGCCGTGCATGACGCGGTCCCGTCCGGACCCCTCTCTGTCGGGTGCCCGGACGGCGGGAGGGGAGCCGATCGTTAGCATGGGGAGGTGACCCGCTCTCTTCCCGCCGCAGTCCTCTGGGACATGGACGGCACGCTCGTCGACACGGAACCGTACTGGATGGCGGCGGAGAAGCCGCTCGTGGAGAGCTACGGCGGCACATGGTCGCACGAGCAGGCGCTGACTCTCGTCGGACTGGGGCTCGAGGACGCTGCCCGCATCCTCCAGCAGGCCGGCGTGCGGTTGTCGACGGGAGAGATCATCGACACGCTCACGGGGAGCGTCATGACCGCTCTCGCCGAGCAAGGCATCCCGTTCCGTCCCGGCGCGCGGGAACTCCTCGCCGATCTCCGCGCCGCGGGGATCAAGACCGCACTCGTCACGATGTCGCTCCGTCGCATGGCGCTGACCGTGACCGACTTGATGGATTTCGACGCATTCGACCTCGTCATCGCGGGCGATGACGTCGTGCGTCCCAAACCGTTCCCCGACCCGTACCTGCAGGCGTGCACCGCCCTCGGCGTCGACCCCGCCGACACCGTGGCGATCGAGGATTCACCGAACGGTCTCCGCTCGGCGGTCGCCGCCGGCACCACCGCGCTCGGTGTGCCCCACATGGTCTCGCTCGAAGGCATCGGCGCGTCCGCGCTCTGGCCCTCCCTCGACGGCCGACTCGCCCGCGACATCGCCGAGCTCCACACCGCGCATTCCGCGCGCCGCCGAGAGGACGCCGCACTGTGAGCGGACAGATCACCGCTCCGCGCGGTCCCTTCCGTTTCGGCGACCGCGTGCAGCTCACCGGACCCAAGAACCGGTTGCACACCATCACCCTTCGTGAAGACGGCGAGATGCACACGCATCACGGCGTCCTCCGGCACGCGGATCTCGTCGGCCTGCCGGACGGTTCGGTCGTGACCGGCAGCGGTGGGCACGAGTACCTGGCACTGCGTCCGCTGCTCCGCGATTTCGTGATGTCGATGCCCCGCGGCGCGGCGATCGTCTACCCGAAGGATGCGGCGCAGATCCTCGCTCAGGCCGACGTGTTCCCCGGAGCCGTCGTCGTCGAGGCGGGGGTCGGATCCGGCGCGCTCGCGCTCTGGCTGCTGCGCGGGATCGGCGCGGAGGGGCGCCTGATCTCGTTCGAGCGGCGGGAAGACTTCGCGGAGGTAGCGCGGGCGAACGTGGAGACCTTCCTCGGCGATCGACCCGACAACTGGAACCTCGTCGTCGGAGACCTCGCCACGCAACTCACCGAGACGGTCGCACCCGGGTCCGTCGACCGAGTGGTGCTCGACATGCTGGCGCCCTGGGAATGCATCGATGTCGTCGCCGAGGCGCTCGCCCCCGGCGGGGTCGTCATCTGCTACATCGCCACCGCGACGCAGCTCAGCCGGGTGGCCGAGTACCTGCGCGGAACCGGGCTCTTCACCGAACCCGAGTCGAACGAGACCATGGTGCGCGGCTGGCACGTCGAAGGACTGGCCGTCCGGCCGGATCACCGGATGGTGGCGCACACCGGATTCCTTCTCTCGGCGCGTCGGCTCGCGCCCGGTTCGGTCGCGCCGGAACAGAAGCGACGCGCGTCGAAGTCGAGTTACGGCGACGAGGACGTGGAGCTGTGGACGCCGGGTGCCGTCGGCGACCGCGTCATCAACGACAAGAACCTGCGCAAGCGCGTCCGTGAGGCGCAGCGGGCCGCCGAGGGGGCGCGGTTGGCCGCGGGTGCCGCGGCGGCGGACGAAGCCGACGAGGCCGAGCGCATAGACTGACCCGGTGCGTAGACTCCCCGCCGCTGTCGCTGCCCTCGGACTCGTTGCGATCGCTCTCGTCGGTTGCTCCTCATCGCCTCAGGCGTCGTGCGAGCGGACCACGGAGCCGGGCGCTCTCGAGAACCTGATCTCCGTCTCCGGAGACGTCGGGTCCTCTCCGGAGGTCGATGTGCCCACTCCGTTCCACGCCGGTTCCGTCGAGTTCGCCGATTTCGCGACCGGTGACGGCACGAAGCTGGTCGACGGGCAGCAGATGTTCGATATGGGCATCACGATCGTCGACGGTGCAACGGGCCAGACCATCGCCGACCAGGGCTACGACGGGGGCGCCGCCCCGGTGTCGCTGGACAACTGGAGCAACGCCGTGCCGGGCTTCGCCGACGCGCTCGCGTGCGCTTCGGAGGGTTCGCGCATCGTCATCGGGATCCCGGCCGATTCGCTCGGCTCGATCGCCCAGCTCCCGATCTCGGACGGCGCGGATGCGGTGGCCGTGCTCGACATCACGAAGGTCTACCTGTCGGCGGCCGACGGCGCGGACCAGTTCAACGACAGCCCGGGACTGCCGACCGTCGTGCATGCACCCAGCGGACAGCCCGGCATCATCGTGCCGGATGCGGTCGCGCCGACCGAGCCCGTCGTCCAGGTGCTCAAGCGCGGAGACGGCGAGGCGCTCGAGAACGGCGACACCGCCCTCCTGGCGTACACCTCGGTCGCCTGGGACAAACCGAATGAAGTCTCGCGGACGACCTGGGGCTCCGAACCCCAGGCTGTGCCGATCTCGGCGGGCGATGACGTCGTGCTGAACGCGCTCACCGGCCAGACGGTCGGCTCGGAGATCATGGTCATCGTGCCCACGGGTGGGGGCTCGAGCGGTGCGCCCGCGAGCGCGGACATCTACGTGTTCGACGTGCTCGGCATCTCGCCGGTCGCGGCCGGCTGAGCTGCCGCCGCATCCGTCCCCCGGTCCTAGGATGGGGGGCGTGCCTTCGACCGATGCTCTGCGCGCCGCGCCCGAGGAACGTCTGGTCAACCTGGTCGTCGCGCTCATGGCGACGGAGCAGGGACTGACGAAGGACACGATCCTCTCGTCGGTGTCGGGGTATCGCGAGCAGGCCGAAGCGGGTGCCTCCAAAGACGCGCTCGAGAAGATGTTCGAGCGTGACAAGGACAATCTGCGCGGGATGGGCGTCCCGATCGAGACGATCGGCGACTACGCCGACCCGGACGATCTTCGCGAAGCCCGCTACCGCGTGCCGATGGCCGAGTACGCCCTGCCGATCGACATCGACTTCACCGCCGCGGAGATCGCGCTGCTGAACCTGGCGGGGAGCGTCTGGAGCGAGAGCTCCATGTCGGCGCCGGCGCGAAGCGGTCTGCGGAAGATCCGCGCTCTGGGCAACACGGTGGACGAGCGGATCATCGGCTACTCGCCGAAGATCAGCGTCCGCGACCATGCTTTCGCTCCGCTGCAGCGCGCGATCGAGCTGGCCCGCACCGTGACCTTCCCCTATTTGAAGCCCGGCGAAGCAGCGCCCCGGTTGCGGCGCGTGCGTCCCCTCGCTCTGGTCGAGTACGAGGCGCGGTGGCACGTGCTCGGGCACGACACGGTGGCGGATGCGGAGCGCACGTTCCTGCTGTCGCGCATCACCGACGCCGTCGTCGTCACCCGCGAGAGCTTCGATCCCGCGCTCCGACGGGGTGCGGGGGAGCGGGCGCTGGACGGTTTGCGTCAGCTCGCCCTCTCGCAGACCGCCCTGGTGGAGGTGCACCCGGGCACAGAGGCTGCGCTCCGGCTCGCCCGACGCGCCAGCCCCGCACCGCAAGGACTGCGCGTGCCCTATGTCGACGCGCACATCCTCGCCGATGAGCTCGCCTCCTACGGTCCGGAGGCGCGCGTCGTCGAACCCGCGCACCTGCGGGCGCTCGTGATCGACCGGCTGCGCGGCACCCTGGAACGCAACGGAGGCGTCGCATGAGCGCGCCGCGTCCGCTGCTCGCCACGGAGCGCGCCGCCCTCATCATGCAGCTCGTGCCGTACCTGCTGGAGCTCGGCGAGGTGTCGGTCGCCGACGCCGCCGCCGCCTTCGAGGTCGCCCCCGAGCAGATGCGGGAAATGGTCGAGAAGCTGACGGTCATCGGGCGTCCGGGCGACGGCGGCTACTGGCAGTTGCCCAACGACCTCTTCGACATCGACTGGGATCTCCTCGACCAGCAGGACCGCATCGCGCTCACCCACACGGTCGGTCTCGAGCGGGCGCCGCGGCTCACGGCCCGTGAGGCGGCCGCGCTGCTCGCCGGTCTCCACCTCACCGGCTCGCTGCCGGGGTTCGGGGGCAGCGAGATCGTCGCGGGCCTCCTCGCGAAGCTCGCGCGCGGCGCGGCATCCGTTCCGGCCGACGTGATCGTGGCGCCCGCGCCCGTCGACTCCGCGCGGGACGTCGTGGGCACGGCCCTCCGCACGGGGGTCGCGGTGACGTTCACCTACAAGACTCCGGATGCGGCCGCGATGACCCGCACGGTCGACCCGGTCAAGGTGCACATCGCCGATGCGCAGTGGTACCTGCAGGGGTGGGATCACCTCCGCGACGGTATGCGCACCTTCCACCTGGATCGGGTCAGTGACCTCGCGCTCACCGACATCCCGGTCTCGCACGCCGGCGAGCCCGTGCCGGACCTTTTCGAATCGGGCTCCTTCGACGTCGAGGCGCGGATCCGATTCCCCATGGCCGTGGCGCCGCTGTTGGGCGACTACCTCGAACGCGCCCAGGTAGAGGTGTCGGGAGCGGTCGGGGTTGCGACCATGCGAATCGCCGACGAGCACAGCCTGCGCCGACTCGCCGCGCGTCGCGGGGGCGGCGTAGAGATTCTCGAGCCGCTCGCCGCTCGCCGCGCCGCGGCCGAATGGGCCGCGGCCGGTCTCGCCCAATACAGCGAGGACTGACCCGCCTCCCGCCCCGCACGACAGGCCCGGGGTAGACTGCTGTCACGCCCGCGGAAGGACTTCGACATGCTGCAGAATCTCACCGGATGGCACTTCCTGATCATCCTCCTCGTCATCCTGCTGCTTTTCGGCGCCGCGAAGCTGCCCGCCCTCGCCCGGAGCCTCGGCCAGTCGGCCCGCGTGTTCAAGGGTGAGATGAAAGAGATGAAGAAGGACGACGAGCAGGCCGGTTACCCGGCATCGACTCCTCCCTCCGCTCCCGCGTCGCAGGTCGGCACGACGGTCCCCGGCGATTCCGCATCCCGGACCGACGGGACCGACTCCACGCCCCGCTAGCCGTCCGTGTCGACGGCACGCACCGCGCGCATCGGCAGAGGCAAGCGTTCGCCCGAGGGGCGGATGACGCTCGGGCAGCACCTGGTGGAGCTGCGGAAGCGGCTGATGATCTCCGCCCTCGCGATTGTTGTGGCAATGATCGCGGCGTTCTTCCTCGCCGAGCAGGTCATCCAGCTCCTCTCGGTACCCATCGCCATGATCGCCGAGCAGCGTGGCACGGAGTTCGCGAAGCTGAACTTCACGTCCATCACGGCCGGGTTCGACCTTCGGTTGCGGATCGCGTTCGCGATCGGTCTCATCGCGTCGGCACCCGTCTGGATCTGGCAGATCTGGGCGTTCCTGATGCCCGGGCTGACCCGTAAAGAAATCCGCTACACGGTCGGATTCCTGGCCGCGGCCATACCGCTGTTCTTCGCGGGAACCGCGGTGGGGTGGCTGGTCATGCCCCACATCATCGAGCTCATGGCGCAGTTCGTGCCCGCGCAGGGCGCGCTGTTCTTCGACGCTCAGTACTACTACGACTTCATCCTCAAGCTGCTGCTCGTCGTCGGTGTCGCGTTCGTACTCCCGGTCTTCCTCGTCGCGCTGAACTTCGCCGGGGTGATCTCGGGAATCGCGATCCTGAAGGGATGGCGCATCGCCGTTCTGGTCTCGGTCATCTTCGCGGGCCTCGCCACCCCTGCCGCCGACATCTTCTCGATGCTGATGCTCGCGGGAATCCTGATCGTGCTCTACATCGCGGCCGCCGGGATCTCGCTACTCGTGGACCGGCGTCGCAACAAGCGCAACGAGACCCTTCTGGAGACGACGACGCCATGACCGAGCCGAGCCCGGCCGAACGATACGCCCGCGCGACGAGCGCGCGACAGCATCCGGAGACGGCGGAGTTCGCGAGTCGGCAGGCCTTCACGCTCGATCCGTTCCAGATCGACGGATGCGAATCGCTCGAAGAGGGGCGGAGCGTGCTGGTGGCCGCGCCGACCGGCGCGGGCAAGACCATCGTGGGGGAGTTCGCCATCCACCTCGCGATGAGCACGCCCCGCGACAAGGCGTTCTACACGACGCCCATGAAGGCGCTCTCGAACCAGAAGTTCCGCGAACTCGTCGAGGTGTACGGCGCCGAGAACGTCGGGCTGCTGACGGGTGACACCAACATCAATGCCAACGCCCGGGTCGTCGTCATGACCACCGAGGTGCTGCGCAACATGCTGTACGCGTCGTCTTCGGCGCTCCGGGATCTGCGGTTCGTGGTGATGGACGAGGTGCACTACCTGGCCGACCGATTCCGCGGCGCCGTGTGGGAGGAAGTCATCATCCACCTCCCGCCGGAGGTGCGACTCGTGTCGTTGTCGGCGACGGTCTCGAACGCGGAGGAGTTCGGCGACTGGCTCGACACGGTGCGCGGCGAGACCGACATCATCGTCTCGGAGACCCGCCCGGTTCCCCTCGAGCAGCACGTGCTCGTGCGCGGAGATCTGCTCCCGCTCTTCGACGATCGTGCGGGGGTCGCGACGGCGCAGGTGAACCAGGAACTGCTGCGCATCCGCTCGGCGACGGGGCAGACCTACGAGCGCAACCGCAACGCGATGCAGAATCGGCGGGCGGACGGCCAGCACCGCCGCCCCCACAAGGGTGGGCAACGCGCCATCCGCCCCGCGAACTCGCGGCGGATGGAGCGGATCGACCGCCCGGAGGTGATCGAGCTGCTCGCTCGCGCCACCCTGCTCCCCGCGATCTTCTTCATCTTCAGTCGGGTGGGCTGCGACGCGGCCGTACAGCAGGTGCGGCGTTCGGGGGTGCGGCTGACCGACGCGGACGAGCGGCGTGCCATTCGCGAACTGGTCGAAGAGCGCACCCGCAATCTCGCCGAGGAAGACCTGGCCGTGCTGGGGTTCTGGGAGTGGCGCGAGAATCTCGAGCGGGGCGTGGCCTCCCATCACGCCGGCCTTCTTCCCGCCTTCAAGGAGATCGTCGAAGAACTCTTCCGGCGCAAGCTCGTCAAGGTCGTCTTCGCGACCGAGACCCTCGCGCTCGGCATCAACATGCCGGCGCGCACGGTCGTGCTCGAGAAGCTCGAGAAATTCAACGGCGAAGCGCGTGTTGCGATCACCTCGGGGGAGTACACGCAGCTCACCGGTCGCGCCGGGCGCCGAGGCATCGACGTCGAAGGTCACGCGGTCGTGCAATGGACCGAGGGGATGGACCCGCAGTCCGTCGCCGCGCTCGCCTCGCGGCGCACCTATCCGTTGAACTCGAGTTTCCGGCCCACGTACAACATGGCCGTGAACCTGATCGATCAATTCGGCCGCCCCGCGGCGCGCGACATCCTCGAGTCGTCGTTCGCGCAGTTCCAGGCCGACCGCGCGGTGGTCGGCCTCGCTCGCGAGGTGCGTGCGGCTGAGGAGTCGCTGCGCGGGTACGCCGAGGCCATCGCCTGCGACCGCGGAGACTTCGCGGAGTACGCCGCCATCCGGGTCGCTCTGGGCGAGGTCGAGAACCTCAATCGGAAGGACGCCACCGCGTCGCGCGCGACGAGAGATGCCCGTCAGCAGGAACGCGAGTCGCTGCGCAAGCGCATGCAGCGGCATCCGTGTCATTCCTGCCCCGAGCGCGAACAGCACTCGCGGTGGGCCGAGCGTCACCGTAAGCTCGCGCGACAGGTCGACCGGATGCGGTCGCAGATCGAGGCGCGCACCGGAACCGTCGCGCGCGTCTTCGACCGCGTCGTGGAGGTCTTGACCGCGCTCGACTACGTGCGGGTCGAGTTCGACGGCAGCGCGACCCTCACGGCGGCCGGCCGGACGATGCGTCGCATCTACGGAGAGCGCGACCTGCTCGTCGCCGAGTCGATCCGCACCGGGATCTGGGACTCGCTCGACGCGCCCTCGCTCGCGGCGCTCGTGTGCGCGCTCGTGTACGAACCCCGGCGCGACGAGGCCGGCCCCGGCGAGCGGGGTCTGCCGCGGGGCCGGTTCCGTGATGCGTTGACCGCGACGGAGTCGCTGTGGCAGCAACTCGACGACCTGGAGCAGGACCATCGGCTGCCCGGCTCCGAGCCGCCCGCGAGCGGGCTCTCGCAGGCGATGTACTCCTGGGCGCGCGGTGCGCTGCTCGACCGCGTCCTGAGCGAGGCGGACATGGCCGCGGGAGACTTCGTGCGGTGGGTGAAGCAGACGATCGACCTGCTCGACCAGCTGTCTCTCGTCGCCGACGCCCCGCTCGCCTCGACGGCGCGAACGGCGCTGGATGCGGTGCGGCGCGGAATCGTCACCTACGTCGCGGGCTGAACGCACGGGGCGATGTCGACGCACGGCGTCCTCACGGCCAGCCCGGCTCTAGGCTGATCTAATGACCCGAGAACGGCCGCTGCTCCCGTTGTGGGCCGCGGCTCCGACGGCCGTCGGAGCGGGACTGCTTCTCACCTTGGCGTTCCCCGCGGTGAGCTGGTGGCCGGTCGTTTTCGTCGCGATCCCGCTCGCGCTGCTGCCGTTGATCGGACGCCGGGCCTGGGCGGCTCTCCTGATCGGCACCCTCTTCGGGGCGGCGTTCTTCCTGGTCAACGTCTCGTTCACGGCGCGGTACCTCGGGCCCATTCCGTGGCTCGCGTTGTCGCTTCTCGAGGCCGCACTGACCGGCGTCGGCGCGGTTCTGATCACCTGGGCCTACCGCTGGGTTCCGCGCGTGCTCCGCGGCGACATCGCCCGAGTGACGGCCCTGCCGGCACTCGTGGCGGGTCTGTGGACGCTGCGGGAGCAGTGGCTCGGGTCCTGGCCGTACGGCGGTTTCCCCTGGGGACGGATCGGCGTGACGCAGGCATCCGGCCCCCTGGCCGAGGTCGCATCGTGGGTCGGCATGTCGGGTCTGACCTTCCTCATCGTCTTCGTGTGCGCCGCGGCGGTCGAGTACGTCCGCATCCGACGCCTGCGTGACGTGCGACTCGTGCTCCCGGCCGCGGTCGTCGCCGTGGCACTCGTCGCGGTTCCCGCCTTTCCGACCACGGATGCGGGGAGCATGCGGGTCGGGTCCGTACAGGGAAACGGCCCCGCGGGGTACTTCGACCGGCGGAGCGCCGGAGACATCCTGGCCTCCCAGCTCTCGGCGACCGCGCCGATCGTGGACGAGCAGATGGACGTCCTCGTCTGGCCCGAGGGCGGAATCGATTCCGATCCCACGAACAATGCCGCAACGGCCGCGACGCTCGATGCCCTCGCCGAGCGCGTGGACGCACCGCTGATCGTCAATGCGGCCACTGCCCGCGGCGACGAGTACTTCAACACGTCCATGCTCTGGCAGGCCGGCGACGGTGCCGTGCAGACCTACGACAAGATCCACCCGGTACCCTTCGGCGAATACGTGCCCGACCGCCCGTTCTTCGAGGCCCTCGCGCCCGACCTGATCGGTCTCATCCAGCGCGAATACACCCCGGGCACCTCCGAGCCGGTGTTCGATCTCGGCGACGCAATGGTCGGGCTCGCGATCTGCTTCGACGTCATCTACGACGACGTGATCTGGGCGGCGATGAACGGCGGCGCCGAGGTGTTCATGTTCCAGACGAACAACGCCGACTTCCGCGGCACGGATGAGAACCTGCAGCAACTGGCGTTCGCCCGCATGCGCGCCATCGAAACGGGCCGCTCGGTCGTCAACATCTCGACGGTCGGCACGAGTCAGGTGATTGCACCCGACGGATCCGTCATCGAGGGGCTCTCGGCCGATGAGGCGGGGGCGATGCTCACCGACGTCCCGCTCCGGACCGGCCTGACCCCGGCCGTTGTTCTGGGGCCGTGGGTGCACGGAGTGCTGGCCGGGGGGAGTGCCCTCGGGCTGATCCTTGCGGGCGTCATCGCCGCCGTCATCCGGCGCCGGGCACGCGAAACGGCGCCGTCCCTCTAGAGGGGACGACGCCGTGCGTTGCCAGTGGTCAGGCGGTCTTCTTGTTCACGTCCTCGCCGGCGCCGCGGCGCGAGCGGATGAATGCGAGACGCTCTTCAAGAAGCTCTTCGAGCTCGGGAATGCTCCGGCGTTCGAGCAGCATGTCCCAGTGCGTGCGGGCGGCCTTCTGGTCGCCCCGGTCGACCGTGACGGTAGTGCCGTCGACGCTCAGGACTGCTTCGCCACCGCACGTCCGGCACTCCCAGGTCTGGGGTGCATCGGCGTCAGCGGCGAAGTTCAGTGTGGTTTCCTTGCCGCACGTGCTGCACACGTAGGTGTGCTGTGTGCGCTCATGGAAAACGACGCCCTCTTCGCTCTGTAAGCTCTGGGCGCCGAGTCGAATGCCGCGGAGACTGCGGTCTGCCATTGTGTGGTCCTCTCGTCGCGTATCTTTCCGGTATAACGTGTTCGGATGGGAGGATCATCCGAAGCACCTATGCCTGGTCTGAACTCCCAGGTGATGCACAGCCGCGAATGCGCTGCGACATGGTTAGGTGCACCCGCTATTCCGACGGACGTCTGACCTCCTCCTCAGGTATGCGGGGGAGCGAGAGCCTCCAGCGCGATGTCGGCGTGATCCGTGACGATGCCGTCGACGCCGAGAGCCCGGAGGCGGCGCATCTGCGCCACATCGTTCACGGTCCAGACGTGCACTTCGACTCCGGAGCGATGCGCCGCACCGATCAGGCGCTTCGTCAGCACGCGCACCGGGCCGCGCCGCTCGGGGATCTGCAGAGCGTCCAGGCCGGCAAGCGCCGCGCTCGTCAGTCGCGCCGATCCCGTGGCGACGGCAGCGAGCACTCGAGCGAGCCGGGCGCTGCCGGCCGATGTGGCGGGGATCAGGGCGGGGCGCGTCGCGCGTGCGGTGGCGAGGGCGGCCTCGCGCCGGGCATCCGAGAAGCTCGTGAGCAGCACCCGCTCGGCGTGGTCCGCGACGATCTCGCCGGCGGGCTCCGCCGCCGCGGCGACCTTCACATCGATGTTGAACCGAAGGTCGGGAAAAGCGGTGAGCGCCTGAGCGAGGGTGATCAGACCTCCGCGCGGGGCCATCAGGTCTTCGAGCTCGTGCAGCGACACGTGCGCGAGGCGTCTCGGGTCGCCGGTCACCCGCCGAAGGTCTTCATCGTGGAACAGCACGACGACGCCATCGGCGGTGAGGTGGCAGTCCGACTCGACGTACACGGCTCCGGCCGCGTGAGCGGCGGCAACGGCGGCGAAGGAGTTCTCGGCGACATCCTTCTCCCCGTCCGGAACGAGACCGCGGTGAGCGAGAACGCGCGGCACATCGGTGCCGATGAAGTAGGGGTGTGTCACGGGAACCTCCACGCGCCACGGTACCCGCCGTGACGAGGACGGCGCCGTTGGTAGGGTCGAAGCGGTCGTCGCGATTCGTCGCGCGGCGCATCCGCATCCGAGATCCTGGAGTTCCCGTGTCCCACCTCACCCCCCTCGAACCCGGCACGCTGACGGGTAAGACCGCGCTGGTCACCGGCTCCTCCCGAGGGATCGGTGCCGACACGGTGCGGTACTTCGCACAGGCCGGCGCGAACGTGGTCATCAACTTCCGGAACAAGGCGCCGCGGGCCGAGAAGCTCGCCACCGAGCTCCGCGGTCTCGGCGTCGAGGCGCTCGTCGTCGGCGCGGACCTCACCGATCCCGAGTCGGTGCGCGCCATGATGGCCGAGGTGGAACGCACCTTCGGCTCGCTCGACATCCTCGTGCTGAACGCATCCGGAGGCATGGAGAGCGGGATGGCGGAGGACTACGCGCTGCAACTCAACCGAGATGCGCAGGTCGACGTGCTCGAGAGCGCGCTGCCCCTGCTCGGCAGCGGCGCACGCGTCGTCTTCGTCACGAGCCACCAGGCCCACTTCATCCGTACGACGCAGACCATGCCCGAGTACGAGCCCGTGGCCCGCTCCAAGCGCGCGGGCGAAGACGCTCTGCGCGAGCGGATCCCCGCGCTGTCCGACCGCGGTGTCGAGTTCGTCGTCGTCTCCGGCGACATGATCGAGGGCACCATTACGGCGACTCTGCTCGAACGCGCCAACCCGGGCGCGATCGCCGCACGCCGGGGCGACGCCGGCAAGCTCTACAACGTCGCGGAGTTCGCCGCGGAGGTCGCTCGCGCCGCCGCGGACCCGATCCCCGCCGACAACACCCGCCTCGTCGGCGACACGTCGTCGTTCGACGCTGCGTAGCCCGCACGAAGAAGCGCCCGCCACCGTTCGGTGTGCGGGCGCTTCTTCGTGCGCGGGACGAACCCTTAGACGCTCTTGCCGAACGTGAACGCGCGGATGATCTGCAGGATGCCGAGCAGCACGAGCGACACCCCGACGAACAGCCAGAGCAGCGCGACGTAGAGCGGGGAGAACAGCAGGGTCACACCGGCGAGGAGGCTGACGATCGCGAAGAAGACCGTCCAGCCGCGCGAGCCGGCAGATCCCAGGGTCGTGAGCGCGACGACGCCCTCGACGATCCACGTCACTCCCACGAACACGCCGACGAAGATCGCGAGGAAGACCGTCGTGTCGCCGAGGTTGGCGAGCGCGATCACGCCCGCGACGACGAACAGAACCCCGAGCACGATGTGGCCGACGCGCGCCCACCCGCTGAGGGTCTTCGAGAAGACCCCGATGCCGGCGTAGACGAGCCCGGTGACGATCGCGTACACGGCGATGATCGCGGTGCCGACAGCGGCCGTCTTCAGCGGCCAGACGAGGATGAGGATGCCGACGATGAGCGCGACAGCGCCACCGATGCCGAGCGCCGTGCGGATGCCGCCGACCACGCTCTTCTCTGCGGAAGCAGTAGTCATGGAGTGCCCTTTCTGAAAGAAGCCTGTGAACTCACTTGTCACCATAGCGTGAGGACGGACGCCTGGTGAGGTCCGGGCCGAGCGGGCGACATTGGACGTCTTGTGCAGGCTCACTGGAAGAGCAGCACCGCGGCGATCAGGACGGGGACGCAGCCGATCGTGGTGAGCAGGATCGTGTCGCGGCTGACGGTCTCGCCCACACCGTAGCGCTGGGCGTAGTTGAAGACGTTCTGCGCGGTGGGGAGAGCGGCGAGAACGACGACGACGAGCGTGTCGGCGGCGCTCAGCCCGAACATCGTGGCCACACCCCACGCGATCACGGGCATCACGATCAGCTTCAGTGCACTCGCGACGACGACCTCGGCGCGATGCCCGGCGGCCCCCAGCACGCGTTGCCCGTGCAGCGAGATGCCGTAGGAGATGAGGAGCACGGGCACGCAGGCGTTCGCGATCAGGAGCGAGGGCTCCAGGATCACCGGCGGAAGATCGATGTCGAAGACCGAGACCAGGGTGCCGAGAACCGACCCGACGACGATGGGATTCGTAACGGTGCGGGTGAGGATTCGGCCGAACGACCGCTCGCCGCTCGTCGTCGCGTCGAGGATGCCGAGCGTCAGGGGAGTGAAGAGCAGAAGCTGCATCAGGATCACGGGCGCCGGGAAGGCGGCGCTCCCCAGCAGGTACAGCGAGAGCGGAATGCCGATGTTGTTGGAGTTGACCTGACCGGCCGAGAGCGCGCTGATGACGGTCTCCGGGATCGAGCGTCGCCACACGAGGCGGGCGAGAAGGCCCTGCACTGCGATGACGACGACCGCCGCGATCGCCGACACCGGCAGTAATGCGGAGAACAGCGAGTGCACATCGGCCTGTGCCAGGACGGTGAACAGGAGGAACGGCGAGAGGACGTAGAAGGTCAGTCGGCTCAGGACGTGGCGGGCGTGCGGTCCGAGCAGATCGATTCGGCCGAGGATGTAGCCGACCACGATGGCCAGGCCCACCACCACGAATCCCGTCAGTACGTCCAGCATCCGTCCAGCGTAGAACGCGACGAAGCGCCGCCCTCACCGAGAGGACGGCGCTTCGTCGAGGCTGATCAGCGCTTGCGGGGCACGCGGTTCTCGGCGCTGACCATCCACGACAGCTGCTCGAGACGCTCGAGGATCGAGTGCAGGATGTCGGCGCTGGTCGGGTCTTCGTCGTCGACGTCATCGTGCACGTCGCGGCAGGTGGCGGTGACCGCATCCAGTCGTTCGGTCATGAGGTCGATGACCTCGGTCGTTGCGATCTCGCCCTGGGGGATCTCGGGAAGGGTCGTCGTCTCGGCCACGACATCGCTGCGGCCGTCCGGCAGCGCGTGCAGCGCACGCATGCGCTCGGCGACCGTGTCGGCGAACTCGCGCGCGGCCTCGATGATCTCGTCGAGCTGAAGGTGGGTGTCGCGGAAGTTGGTGCCGACGACGTTCCAGTGCGCCTGCTTGCCCTGCAGCGAGAGTTCGATGAGGTCGACGAGCACCTTCTGCAGGTTCTCGCTGAGCGACTCGGACGCGGTGAACCCGCGTTCGGCGTTCTGTTCGCCGGTCAAACCGGCGCCGCTGCCGCCGCGTGCGGGTCGCCGCTGGTTTCGCGTGGGGGACTTCTCGGTTGCACTGGATGCGGCGGACGTGGACTTCGTAGCCATCGGGATACTCCTTCATCGGTTGCGATTTCCACGCTAGGCAGGGGCCTCCGCATCCGCCCGCCCTTGCCCCCGCTCTGTCGAGGTGGTAGCCGTTACACGGCGCACCGGATGCGGGCAAGGGGCGGTCCGCGGGTCGGTTCCTGCTTAGCGTTGACCGGATGATGGCTGACCCGAACTCCGCGCCCGATGCCCTCGGCGAGCCGCTGGACTCGTACGCCGCCATCGGTGACGGGCGCACGATCGCCCTCATCGGCCGGCGCGGCCAGATCGACTGGATGCCCGTGCCCGACATCGGTGCAGAACCGGTGTTCGCGCGTCTCCTCGACGACGACGACGGCGGATGCATCGAGCTGGAGCCGACGACGGAGTATTCGGTGACCCGGCGCTACCTGCCGGGGACCAACGTGCTCGAAACCACGTTCACGACGGCGTCGGGAGTCGCGCGGGTCACCGATGCGCTCGTCGTCGGGGTCGCCGGCCGGTTGCCCTGGTGCGAGCTGGGCAGGCGGGTCGAGGGAGTGCGCGGCGAGGTCTCGTTCGCCTGGCGAGTGCAGCCCGGCACCAAGCTCGGCACGGCGTCGCCGTGGATCGAAACCACCGAGCGCGGCGCGATCATCCGCTGCGGCGACACCGCGATCGCTGTCGTCGGAGACGGACACGCACCCGAGGAACCCGACGCCACCGCCGCCTCGGTCGTCCTCCGCGGCACGATCAACACGACCGCGGATTCGCGGCACCTGCTCGTGGTCGTCGCCACGCACGACGAGCCGCTGCGGTTGCCGGACCCGGCGAACGTCGACCGCGGCATCGACCGCACGATCGACAGTTGGCGGATGTGGTCGCGCGAGTTCTCGTACGACGGCCCGTGGGCGGATGCCGTTCAGCGCAGCGCGCTCGCGATGAAGCTCCTCGTCTACGCCCCCACCGGGGCGATCGTCGCCGCCGGAACGACCTCGCTTCCGGAGACCGGACGCGGCGGCAAGAACTGGGACTACCGATTCGCGTGGGTGCGCGACGTGGCCTACACGGTGCACGCGCTCGTCGGGTTCGGCCTCCGCGAAGAGACGCACGCGGCGCTGTCGTGGTTGAGTCGCGCGATCCGCACGCACGGATCTCCCGACCCGCACGTGTTCTACGGGCTGGACGGCGTGCCCACCGACGGTGTCGAGTTCCGGGATGCGCCGGGCTGGAAGGGGATCGGACCCGTCGTGGTCGGCAACCCCGCCCAGGGGCAATTACAGCTCGGTGTCTACGGCGACGTGTTCGCGGTCTGCCGCACCTACGTGGATGAAGGGAACGTGCTCGATCACGGCACCGCGCGACTGCTCGGCGAACTCGCCGACCGGGTGTGCGACCTGTGGCGGACGCCGGATTCGGGCATGTGGGAACTCCCCGAAGCCCGGCACTACATCTCCTCGAAGATGGGATGCTGGCAGGCGCTGAACGATGCCGTGCACCTGAACGAGCGCGGGCAGGCGCCGGGGCGGGCGGAGCGGTGGGCCGCCGAGCGGGAACGCATCCGGGCATGGATCGACGATCACGGGTGGGATGAGGAGCAGGGCGCCTACGTGATGGCGGCCGGCAGCCCCGACCTCGATGCATCCGTCCTCCTGCACGCGCCGAGCGGCTTCGACCGCGGCGAACGGATGAGCCGCACGATCGATGCCCTGACCCGGCAACTCGGGGTCGGGGACCTGCTCTACCGCTACAGCGGGGCGGCCGCAGAGGAGCACACCTTCCTCGCCTGCGCATTCTGGCGGGCGGGCGCTCTCGCGTGCGTCGGTCGGTACGACGAGGCCATCGCGAGCATGGACCGGCTGATGGAGACCGCGAACGACGTCGGCATCCTCCCCGAGATGATCGACGCCTCGGACGGGTCGTTCTGGGGCAACCTGCCGCAGGCGCTCAGTCACCTGGCGCTGGTCACGACGGCCCTGACGATCCGCGAGGTCGCACCGGACTGGGTCGCGTAGCGCTCGCCTCCGCGGCTCTCGCGTGGGACCATCGGGACGTGACCGCGTCCTCTGATGACACCGCGCGCCTGCGTGAGCTGGTGCTGTTGCGGCGTGTGCGCGACCGCATCGATCGCGACTACGCCCAGCCCCTCGATGTGCCCGCGCTGGCGCGCGGGGTGAACCTGTCGGAGGGGCACCTCAGTCGTCGATTCCGTGCCGCATACGGCGAGTCGCCGTACAGCTATCTCATGACGCGGCGGGTCGAACGCGCGATGGCGCTTCTTCGTCGCGGTGACCTGACCGTCACGGAGATCTGCTTCGCGGTCGGGTACGGCTCCGTCGGGACCTTCACCACGCGCTTCACAGAACTCGTCGGACACTCGCCGACGGCGTATCGCGCCCGGGCATCACGGACGGCTCCGGAGATGCCGGGGTGCCTCTCGAAGCACGCGACGAGACCGGTCAGGAATCGAGAAGCGCGTGACGGCGCATCGGGCCTAACGTCAGCGCTATGAACATCACCATCCATTACGCCTTCCTCCCGCACACGGATGCGGACGCCTCGCTCGCCTTCTATCGCGACACCCTCGGGTTCGAGGTCCGCAACGACGTCGGATACAACGACATGCGGTGGATCACGGTCGGGCCGATCGGCCAGCCCGAGACCTCGATCGTGCTGCAGCCGCCGGTGGCCGACCCGACGATCACGGACGACGAGCGGCGCACCATTCTCGAGCTGATCGCGAAGGGGTCGTACGGCGCGCTGACGCTCGCGACCGACGATCTCGACGGGCTCTTCGCGAAGCTCGAAGCCAGCGGCGCCGAGGTCGTGCAGGAACCCGCCGATCAGCCCTACGGCGTGCGCGACTGCGCGTTCCGTGATCCGTCGGGCAACCTGCTGCGCATCAGCGAGATCCGCTGAGCGCAGAGTCCGCGAACGTCGGGGCTCTGCCCTACGATCGCACGCAGGGAGCGGGGGAGACCCGCTCGGGGGGAGCGCACACCGTGACCATGCCGACGACCACCACGACAGACCGCCATCCTGCCGACCTGCACGACGTGATCCGCGTGCAGGGCGCGCGCGAGAACAACCTCCGTGACATCGACGTCGAGATCCCCAAGCGGCGACTGACGGTGTTCACCGGGGTCTCCGGATCGGGCAAGAGCTCGCTCGTCTTCGGCACGATCGCCGCCGAATCGCAGCGCATGATCAACGAGACGTACAGTGCGTTCGTGCAGGGTTTCATGCCGTCGCTCGGACGCCCCGACGTCGACGTCCTCGAGGGTCTGACGACGGCGATCATCGTCGACCAGGAGCGGATGGGCGCGAACGTGCGTTCCACCGTCGGCACCGCGACCGACGCGAACGCGATGCTGCGCATCCTGTTCAGCCGACTGGGTGAACCGAGTCTGGGGTCGCCGCAGGCCTACTCCTTCAACGTCGCGTCGGCACACGGTGCGGGGGCGGTGACCGTGGAGCGGGGAGGTGAGAGCAAAGCGGTCCGCGCGTCCTTCCGCGTGCTCGGCGGGATGTGTCCGCGCTGCGAGGGGATGGGTCACGTCACCGACATCGATCTCGCTCAGATCTTCGACGAGAGTAAATCCCTGGTCGAAGGGGCGATCACCGTTCCCGGATATACGGCGGACGGGTGGATGGTGCGCATCTTCTCCGAATCGGGCTTTCTTCCGCCGAAGAAGCCCATCCGTGATTTCACGGCTGCCGAACGGAAAGACTTTCTCTATAAGGAACCGACGAAGGTCAAGCTCGCCGGTGTGAATATGACGTACGAGGGACTCGTGCCCAAGGTGCAGAAGTCGTTCCTCTCGAAAGATCGGGAGGCGATGCAGCCTCACATCCGCGCTTTCGTCGACCGGGCCGTGGCGTTCGCCGTCTGCCCGGACTGCGCGGGCACGCGGTTGAACGAGGGTGCCCGGTCGTCGAAGATCGGGGGCGTCAGTATCGCCGATGCCTGCGCCATGCAGATCAGCGATCTGGCCGTCTGGGTGCGGGGGCTCGACGCGCCATCCGCCGGTCCGCTCCTCGAGAAGCTCAGTCAGACACTGGACTCGTTCGTTCAGATCGGCCTCGGATACCTGTCGCTCGATCGCCCGGCAGGTACCCTGTCGGGCGGCGAGGCGCAGCGGACCAAAATGATCCGGCACCTCGGGTCCTCGCTCACCGACGTCACCTACGTCTTCGATGAGCCGACCGTCGGCCTGCATCCGCACGACATCGAGCGGATGAACGCGCTGCTGCTCCAGTTGCGCGACAAGGGCAACACCGTGCTCGTCGTCGAGCACAAACCCGAGACCATCGCGATCGCCGACCGGGTCGTCGACATCGGGCCGGGTGCCGGAACGGCCGGCGGCACGATTTGCTTCGAGGGAACGGTCGACGAGTTGCGGGGGAGTGGCACACTCACCGGTCGGCACCTCGAAGATCGCACGGCACTCAAGGAGCGAGTGCGCGAGCCGCGTGGCGTTCTCGAGATCCGTGGCGCGACGGCGAACAACCTCCGGAACGTCGACGTCGACGTTCCGCTGGGTGTGCTCGCGGTCATCACGGGTGTCGCGGGCTCGGGGAAGAGCTCGCTCATCCACGGCTCCGTTCCCGCATCCGCGGACGTGGTGTCGATCGATCAGGGCGCCATCAAGGGGTCACGTCGCAGCAATCCCGCAACGTACACGGGGTTGCTTGAGCCGATCCGGAAAGCGTTCGCGAAGGTCAACGGCGTGAAGCCCGCGCTGTTCAGCGCGAACTCCGAAGGCGCATGCCCCGCCTGCAACGGCGCGGGTGTGATCTACTCCGACCTCGGCATCATGGCGGGCGTCGCCACTGTGTGCGACGTGTGCGAGGGGCGCCGGTTCGACGCATCGGTCCTCGAATACCGGCTGGACGGGCGCGATATCAGCGAGGTGCTGGCGATGCCCGTCTCCGAAGCGGTGGAGTTCTTCGCGGAGGGGGAGTCCCACATCCCGGCGGCCCACGCGATCCTGACGCGGCTCGACGATGTCGGGCTCGGTTATCTCACCATCGGGCAGCCGCTCACGACCCTATCGGGCGGGGAACGCCAGCGGTTGAAGCTGGCGACGCGCATGGGAGATGCGGGGGGCATCTACGTTCTCGAC
Source organism: Microbacterium sp. cx-55 (assembly GCF_021117345.1). NCBI lineage: Bacteria > Bacillati > Actinomycetota > Actinomycetes > Micrococcales > Microbacteriaceae > Microbacterium > Microbacterium sp. cx-55. Next base: position 1,564,463 of record NZ_CP088261.1, read on the forward strand.
GAGCCGACGACAGGTCTGCACCTGGCGGACGTCGAACAGCTTCTCCGGCTCCTGGATCGCTTGGTCGACTCCGGAAAATCTGTGATCGTCATCGAACACCACCAGGCCGTTATGGCCCACGCGGATTGGATCATCGACGTCGGGCCGGGCGCCGGCCACGACGGTGGGCGGATCGTGTTCGAGGGGACGCCGGCGCAACTCGTCGCGGATGCGACGACGCTGACCGGTCAGCACCTCGCGGCGTACGTCGGTCGATGACCGAGGTGCGCGTCTACTGCGTCGAGTACGAGCTCGAGGACGACGGGGAGGTGCTGACGGTGGGAGACCGCATCCGCCGCGTCGTCGTTCCTTACGGCACGGGGGAGTACTTCGGCACCGAGCTCGATCGGACTCCGTGGATGTTCGATCGCGCGGGTTTCGCAGCACCCGGCTTGGGGGGCCGCGTGCTCGAGGGCGTCGTCACGAGGATTGACGCGATCTACGTGCAGCGGCCCGTCGGGCAGCATGTGGTGCGGGGGAGTGCGCAGCTGGAGCCGCTGCCGTCGACGGATGACTGGCGTCGGCCCGAGCTTCGGACTCTCACTCCGTCCATCCCTCCGGGTTTCACGGGCACGTACTTCTGGGCGACCTATGAAGACCCCCGCATCGGCGATGAAGACTTCAGCGGCTGGGTCATCACCGTGGATACCGATCTGCCGCTGGGTGCCACGGAGGCGGAGAGCTCTGAGTGAACGAGATCTGTCGGCAAGAGTGCTGCGGTTGCGGGCCGGACGGCGTCTCAGCATGCGTTTGCATACACTTGGCGGCGATCCGGCCGCGACGTTATGTCACATCGGGCCGAGTCGCAGCGTTGCGGCGTCCGATGGCGAGCCACGTGATCGGGCCGATGATCGGGACGAGAACGGTCAGCAGCGTCCAACCGAGCGTCTGCCCACCGGTGAGTCGTGTTGCGTGCCGTGCCAGTGACACCAGCGCGGCGAGCATCAGCGTCAGCAGCGCGGCGGTCACCAGCGCCCACGCGATGTCGTTGCCATCCGGCAACAGTGGATTCACGGAGACGCTCATGCGGACACTGTACGAGCTGCGGCGGGCGCTCCCCAGAGTGAGATAGCCCGGATCGCTTATTGCCGATAATGTACATTATGTCAGATCGTCGCGAAGGTTAGCCGCGCCTCGACGCCGGGAGCCGGGACGAGCACCAGCGCAGGCGTATGCGCATGGCGCGCGGATGGCGCAATCCCGCAGGTGCCGGGCTCCTCGCCGACGAGGATGGGCAGCGTGAACGCGGGGACGCCCTTCGGGGGCGGGGCGATGCCGTCACTCTGATCGATCCGGTACCAGACCTGCAGGGACCCGTCCTTCTCCGCGACCGTGTACGCGCCGTCGAAGAACGGGTGGTAGCCGTCGTCTCCGGAGGTGTCTGCGACGGCTGTGACGTAGATGCCATCCGTTCGGTATACGACTCCGCCTCCCGCGAGCAGAAATGACTTCTCCGCGACCACGTAGCCCGTCTCGCGCCCCGCACTTACGAGAGGCACGACGGTCACTGACGACGTCACCCAGAGGAAGCCGCCCGCGAGGACGGCCGCCGAAAGCGCTGTAGTTCGTACGGGGACGAGAAGTAAGAGCCACCACCGACGCGCCGGGATTGCGCACAACGCCGCGGCGAGTGCGCTGAAGCCGACCAGCACGGCAAGCGTCAGGAGCCGATGCGAGTCGAACGTGTCGATGAGAATGGAGACCTTGCCATCGGAGGACTCGCCCACCCGCACCACGAAAACGGTGATCGCGATCGACGCGGCCAGTGCGATGGCAGCGACCATAACCAGGGCGCGACGGACCCGCATGTCCCGAGGACGCGTGGAGTGCGGGCAAGCACGGAGCACGACGTCAGCCTATGAGCGTTCACGGCGCATCCTGTGTTGTCCGCGGTGGATTCAGGGCGATGACCCGTGATCAGCCCGTGGGTCTGTTCTGCCGAATAAGCAACCAGACGAAGTACGCCCCGCCGACGACGACGGTCATGACTCCCACCGGGAGTTGGGTCGGGGCGAACGCGCGCTGGGCGGCGATGTCCGAACACAACAGGATGATCGCACCGGTGAGGCCGGCGGGAATCAGCGCAATCGTCGCGCTGCCGCGCAGTCTCGCGGCGATCTGCGGTGCCACGAGTGCAACGAATGCGACGGGACCGACGGCGGCGGTCGCGATCGCCACGAGAAGGATTCCGCACAGTAGAGCTCTCAGGCGGACGGCCTCGACGCGGACCCCGAGGGCCTGCGCGAGGTCGTCGCCGAGTTCGAGTTGGCGGAGCGCCGGCGCCTGCGCGAGCAGCGCCGGACACACCACGGCGAGGAGACCGAGTACGGGCCAGAGTTGGTCGTACCCGACCCCGTTCAGGGAGCCGCTCCCCCACGCCGCGGCCTGCATCGCATCGTCGAGATCGGCGCGGGTCGACAGCCAGCTGTTGACCGACGCGAGTGTCGCCGAAACGCCGATACCGATGATGATCAGCCGGAACCCCTGGATGCCGCCGCGGTACGCGAGCGCGTAGACCAGCAGTGCGGTCACCACACCGCCCGCCACCGCACCGATCGCGGTCAGCAAATACCCGCCGCCGAAGATCAGGATGACGACGAGCCCGCCCGTGTACGCCCCCGTCGTGAACCCGATGATGTCGGGGCTGCCGAGAGGATTTCGGGTCAGTGACTGGAACACCGCTCCGCTCATTCCCAGGGCTGCTCCGATGACGATCGCCAGCAGCGCCCTCGGCAAGCGCCACTCCCCGACGACCAGACGCGCCTGCGGCGAACCGCCTCCGCCCAAGGTGGCCAACACATCGACGGGCGAGAGGACGTAATCGCCCACGCTGAGCGCCACGAGAAAGAACACGCCGGTCACCGCGGCCAGCAGTACGCAGAGCGCCAGGGTTCTGACGTCGACCCGCGCCGACAACGCGGGCAGCGCTCCCTTCCCCGCCGTGCGGATGACGAGCGGCGCACGACGCGTTCCGTTCCCGCGCATCACAGCCCGGTGATCTTCCTGCGGCGCGCGAGCAGCACGAGCACCGGAGCGCCGATGAACGCCGTGATGATGCCGACCTGCAGTTCTTGCGGCGGCACGATGACCCGCCCCACGACATCCGCGATGAGCAGCAGAATCGGTGCGCACACCGCGGTGTAGGCGATGATCCACCGCTGGTCGGGCCCGACGAACCAGCGGACGACATGCGGGACCATGAGCCCGAGGAACGCGATCGGGCCGGCCGCGGCCGTAGCGGCCCCGGCCAGGAGCGTCACAGCGACGATCACCAGAACCCGCGTGCGAACGACACTCGCACCCAAGGACCGGGCCAGGTCCTCGCCGAGAGCCACGGCGTTCAGCGGCGCGGCGACGAGCGCGGCGATGACGAGCCCGATCGCGATGAACGGAAGGACGGCCCAGAGCACGTGCTCGTCACGCGACGTGAGGCTGCCTGCTCCCCAGAACCGCATCCCGTCGAAGACGGATGGGTTCAGAAGCGAGATCATGCTCGACATTCCGCTGAGCATCGCCCCCAGTGCGACCCCGATCAAGGTCAGGCGAATGGGCGTCGCGCCCGCGGGGCCGCGGGAGCCGATGGCGAAGACGAGCATCGTCGCCGCGGCGGCGCCCGCGAAGGAGAACCAGACATATCCCTGGATGTTGCCTACCCCGAACCAGCCGATCCCGACGGTGACGAGGAATCCCGCACCCGCGTTCACCCCGAGAATGCCGGTATCCGCGAGCGGGTTGCGGGTCAGCGCCTGGATGAGCGCTCCCGCGACGCCCAGCGCCGCGCCGACGGCGGCGCCGATGAAGGCGCGCGGGAGACGCAGGCCGACCACGATCTCGTACACCTCTCCGGATCCGCGGCCCTGCGCGGCGTCGATGAGAGTTCGCACGACCTCGCCCGGCGGGATGTAGCGCGCACCGACCGCGAGACTCCCGACGACGGTCACGGCGAGCACTCCGGCGAGCACGATCAGCAGGCTCGACCGCGCCCCTGCCCCCCGCACTCTCGTGGGGGCAGGGGCGCGAGGGAGGCGCCCGACGGCCGACGTCGACGGGGCGATTGTCAGCTCGCCGACTCGGGGATGAGAACGGTCTGTTCGACCGAATGCAGCCAGTCGAGCGCGGTGCCGTAGTCGGTCACACTCGACCAGACGCCGTACACGCTGCCCGACTGGGCGGCGGGGAGCGCGGTGAACAGCGGCGTCTGCACCGTGCCCGCCAGCGATGCAGACAACTCCCCTGCGGGGTTCGCGCCGGTGACGATGATCTCCGCCTCGCCCAGCACGGACGTGGTCAACTCGGGTGAGATGTACATCCAGCCTTTGTCGCCGTCCTCTTCGGCGGGGATGCTGGGTGTGGTCGCCGCGCCGAGGTCGTCGAAGAACAGGGCGCCGACGGCGCCGCCCGGGTAGAGCACCGAGAACCCGCCCTCGACGTCGCCGTCGCCGATCGCCGCCCAGGGGCGAGCCAGCACGTCGGCGTACTCGTCCTGCACCCGCGCCAGCTCGTCCTCGTAGAGGGCTTCGGCGGCGGAGAACTCGTCGGCGTGGCCGACGACATCCGCCACGCTCGCTCCGATGGCCCGCCAGTCGCCGCGGTACTCGCCCTCGAAGATGGCGGTGGGCGCGATCTGCGAGAGCTTTTCGTACGTCGCCTCGTCGATCTCCAGGACGTCGCCGACGATGAGGTCGGGTTCGGCGGCGAGAACCGCTTCGATGTTCAGATCGAAGAAGGCGCCGACGGTGTCCGCGCTGGCGATGAGATCCTGCTGTGCGGCCGTGAACGAGTCCGCGTACGCCGAGTAGTCCTGCATCGCCACCGGGGTGACTCCGACCGCAGCGAGCTGCCAGGGCGTGTCGTACGACACCGCGACGACGCGAAGCGGTTCGACGGGCACGGTGACGTCGCCGTAGGCGGTGTCGACGGTACGAGTCTCGGATGCTGCGGCCGATGCATCGGGCGCCGTGTCGGCGGGCGTGCAGGCCGTCAGGCCGACGAGCGTGAACGCGAGAGCGATGGGCAGGGCGATACGGGCGCCGACGGAAGCGGTGCGGGGCATGAACGATCTCATTTCAGCGAAGATTAGGTAAGCCTTACCTACTCCACGATCGTAACCGTGTCCCCATTGCGCTAGTTGGACAATGTGTACCTTTTTCTTGACAGCCGCCTCGTACGGTGAGTCAGTCCCGATCCTGCTCCACGTGTCCGCTCGCGCCCGCGGTCCAGTAGCCCACGGCGCGGTGGCGGTCCCGGCTGAGCCCCCACGCCATACGCACGTGCGACCGCACGCGCCGCGCCGCCGCCGCCTCGCACGCGATCCAGGCGTACCCGGGCCCATCCGGCACATCGCTCTCCGCCACCGCGGCGGGCAACGCGCTGGTGCGTCCGCCGGATCCGATGATCCACGTCCACTCGACGTTTCCGCGTGTGGGGATCTCCTGTCGGTCCTGCTCCCCCGGGACTTCGACGATGGCGCGGGCGCGGGCTCCGGCGGGGAGTTCCTCCACGATGCGCGCGAGTCCCGGCAACCCGGTCGCGTCGGCGACGAGCAACTGCCACTGACTGTCCGCCGGCGGCGCGTAGTACGACCGAGACGGTCCGCCGTGGAAGACGCCGACGATGTCGCCGGCCTCGGCGTTCTCGGCCCAGCCGGACGCGACTCCGCCCTCGTGGACGACGAAGTCGATGTCGAGTTCCTGTCCGTCGTCGTGCACCGCACGCACGGTGTAATGGCGCCACGGCGGTTCGTCGTCGGTCGGGGCGTGCCCGTACTCGCGGTCGTTGAAGAATGCGACGTCCGCATCCCGCTCTCCTGGCCGGGGAAACGCGAGGTCGATGCGCTCATCGCCACCGCCGTCGGTGTGCCAGCGCCAGTCTCCGACGGCACGCAACCGCACGCGGATGGCGGAGGGGGTCAGTCGTGTCGTGCGGACGACCGCCGCGGGCTCGCAGAATGCCATGGTCAGCTCTCCTGGGTGGGGGTGTCGTCGCGACGGCCGGAGGTCGCTGCGCCGAAGGAACGGAAGTAGGCGGCAGGCGTGTGGCCCGTGGCCTGTCGGAAGAGTTGGATGAAGGTGCTCGAGTTGGTGTACCCGACGTTCCGCGCGACCGTGATCACGGACTGGCCCGCGGCGATGTCGATCAGGGCGCGCCGCATCCGCACGTTGATGCGCCACTGCGTCAGGCTCGAACCGGTTTCGCGCTCGAACCCGCGGTTCACGGTGCGTCCGCTCACCCCGATCGTCCGGCCCCACTCGTCACTCGTGCCGCTGTCGGCGGGGTTCTGGGCGATCTTCTCCGCGATCGCCCTCAGCTCGGCGCTCCGGGGCATGTGCACGTCGAGCGTGGCGGAGCGGACGGGCGCGAGCAGGTCGACGACCAGTTGTTGGATCCGCATCCGCACGTCGGTCGTCAGCTCGGCGTTCTTGTTGGCGAGAAGCAGTTCCCGCAGCACCGGTGTGACGCCGATCCCGGTGGCGATCTGCCACGGGACGGTGACGCGATCGGCCGAGAAGTACGTGACGTAGAACGATGTTCCGGGTTCGGCCGTGACGTGGTGGGTGGTTCCGGCGGGGATCCAGATCCCCAGTCCGAGCGGGGTGACCCACAGCCGTCCGTCTGCTTCGACGGTCAGCACGCCGCTATCGGAGAAGATCAGCTCGTGTTCATCGTGCACCCCGTCGGTCCACTTCTCGTGGCTGGTGCTGACGATCGACTGCGTCGTCAGGAGCCACGGTTCGTGGGTCAGGGCATGCGTCACGTCATCCGGCGCTGATGACGGGTCTGCGTCGGATGGTGCATCCGCCGCCGCTGCGTGTCCAGAATCAAGCATCGGGCTCGAGTGTAACGCGATCCGTCTACTCGTCGTGGGTGACGACGCTTGCGCGCTGTCGTGAACGTGCGCGTCGTGAACGTCCGCGTCGGGAACGTGCGCGTCGGGAACGTGCGCGTCGCGCCCCGCGCTGCGCGTCAGCGGCGGATCAGGCCCGCAGCGATCTGCGTCGTTCGAGCGCCGCCGTGAGGTACGGCCCGGTCGGGCTCGACGGGTGCGCCGCGACGGACTCGGGCGTGCCTTCGGCCACCACGGTGCCGCCGGCCGCTCCCGCGCCGGGACCCATGTCGATGACCCAGTCGGCCTCCGCGACGATGCGCATGTCGTGCTCGACGATGATGACCGTGTTGCCGCCGTCGACGAGGTGCTGGAGGTGGGTGATCAAGCGGTCGGCATCGGCGGGATGCAGCCCGGAGGTCGGTTCATCCAGAAGGTAGAGCGTGTCGCCACGGGTGGCACGACGCAGCTCGGACGCGAGCTTCACGCGCTGCGCCTCACCACCGGACAGCTCGGTCGCCGGCTGACCGAGCGACACGTACCCGAGGCCCACGTCGAGGAGCGCATCGAGGTGGCGGCACACGTCGGGGTCGTCCGCGAAGACCTCGCGCGCACGAGTGACGCTCAGCGACAGGACGTCGGCGATCGTGTGCCCCGCCAGCTCGATCTCGAGCGTCTCCGGGTTGTACCGTGAACCGCCGCACGTCGCGCACGGTGCCTGCACGGTGGGCAGGAAGAGCAGCTCGACCTCCATCGTCCCCTCCCCCTTGCACGTGGGGCAGCGACCACTCGGCAGATTGAATGAGAAGCGACTTGCGTTGTAGCGGCGTCGGCGCGCTTCCGGCGTTGCGGCGAACAACAATCGCACTCGATCGAACAGGCCGGTGTAGGTCGCGACATTCGACCGGGGCGTGCGGCCGATGGGCTTCTGGCTGACCTGAACAACGCGGCGGAGTCGATCCGCCGGTCCGGTCGCCCGTCCGGAGGTGACAATCGGTGCGGCACCGAGCAACGGATCGTCGGCGGATGCTGTCTCGGTCTCGCCCGCGGCACTCTCGCCCACGTCGCTGGCCAGACTCTCGCGGAGGAGGTCGGGAAGCGCCTGGCTCACCAGGCTCGACTTGCCGGACCCCGAGACTCCGGTGACCGCCGTCAGCGCACCGAGGGGGAACGTGACCGACAGCTCGCTCAGGTTGTTCCGGCTCACGTTCTCGAGCGCCAGGCGCGCGTCACCCGACCGGCGGGGCCGGCGCTCAGTCCGCGGGGTGTCCGCATCCGCGAAGAGATAACGGCGGGTGACGGACTGCTCGACGCCGCGCAGGCCCTCCAGCGGACCGGAGTACAGCACCGAGCCGCCGGCCGCGCCGGCGCCCGGACCGATGTCGACGATCCAGTCCGCGTGACGGACGACGTCGACCGAATGCTCGACGAAGAAGACCGTGTTGCCGGTGTCCTTCAGCGTGCCGAGGATTCGCAGCAGCGCCTCGGTGTCGGCCGGATGCAGCCCCGCGGACGGCTCGTCCAAGACGAAGACCACGCCGAACAATCGCGAAACGACCTGGGTCGCGAGGCGCATGCGCTGGAGCTCCCCCGATGACAACGTGATCGTCGTCCGGTCGAGGGAGAGATATCCGAGCCCGAGGTCGATGAGCGGGGTCACGCGTACGAGGAGCTCGGAGATGAGACGCTGCGCCGCCAGACGCTGCTCGGGGGCCAGCGCCTCACCGCGAGCGACGGACGCGCTCGGGATCCAGTCCGGCTCTTGCACGCGACGCATCAGCGCCGCCAGATCGTCGAGCGTCATCGACGACACCTGCGTGATGTCACTGCCCTCGAAGGTGACCGCGAGAGCGTCGGGCTTCAGCCGAGTGCCGTGGCAGGTCGGGCACTCGACGCTCACCATGAACGAGGCCGCGCGTTCCCGCATCCGGGCGCTCTTCGAGTTCGCGAACGTGTCCAGCACGTAGCGTCTTACGCCCAGGAACGTGCTCATGTAGCGCGGTTCGAGCCCGGCGGCGACCGCCCGTCGTACCTCTGCCGGAGGGCGATCGGTGAAGACCGGCACCTGCGGAGAATCATCCGTGTAGAGCAGCCATTCGCGCTGATCGGGCGCGATATCCCGCCAGGGGATGTCGAGGTCGTAGCCGAGTGAGATCAGACTGTCGCGGAGCTGCTTGCCGTGCCACGCGGTCGGCCATGCCGCGAGCGCGCCGTCGTTGATCGACAGCCCTTCGTCGGGAACCATGAGCTCTTCGGGCACGTCGTACACGCGACCGAGACCGTGGCAGGTGGGGCAGGCGCCCTGCACCGTGTTCGTGGAGAAGTCCTCTGCCAGCAGCATGGGCGCGCCATCCGGGTACGTACCGACGCGGGAGAACAGCATCCGTACGACGTTCGCGATGGTGGTGGCGCTGCCGACCGTCGATCGTGCCGTGCCGCCCGAGCGCTGTTGCGGGAGGGCGACCGCGGGCGGGAGGCCGTCGATCGCATCGACGTCGGGCGCACCGACCTGCTCGATCAGACGCCTTGCGTAGGGTGCGACCGATTCGAAGTAGCGGCGTTGGGACTCGGCGTACAGCGTGCCGAACGCGAGCGAGCTCTTTCCGGAACCGGAAACGCCCGTGAAGGCAACGAGCGCATCGCGCGGGATGTCGACCGCGACATCCCGGAGATTATGCTCCCGCGCCCCACGGACGCGGACACCGCTCTCGTGAGCGGGCGTCACACCGTGTCGTCGGTCGAACGCGTGGTGCGGCGCGTGACGCGCTCACCGGCGGTCGGGTCGACGGCCGTGCGGGTCACGGTGTCGGTCTGGCGGCGACGCGCGAGCAGCACGATGCCGATGACGAAGACGACCGCACCGGCGCCCATCAGGATGTAGCCGATCAGGTCGAGGTTCACACCCGGGACATCGACGTTGATGGCGAAGGCGAGAATTGCTCCGATGACGAATAGGGCGATGCCCCCACCGATACTCACAGTGGCCTCCTGATAGCTGGCGAACGGTACGACGCCATCATGGCGGACGGGTCAGACACGCTCCCGGGGCTTGACAGCGCGCTCAGGCGACGGGGCTCACGGGCGTCCACTGCCCGAACTTCGGCAGCCGTCCGTCGCCCGAGGACCGACCCGTCAGACGCCGACGCACCCACGGGCCGACGTGAGTGCGGTAGTACGCGGCTCCGCGGAGCCGCACCGAGCGGTCCTCCTCGGTCAGCGACCACCAGTCGTGCGGCGGAGTGTGGCCGAGAGAGGTCAACACCCGCGCCGCGACGCGGTGGTGTCCACGAGAGTTCATGTGCAAGCGGTCTTCCGACCAGTAGTCCGGCCGCGAAAGCTCGTCGTCGGGCCAGTTCAACGCGCGGAACACGTCGTCGCGGCCAGCGATCCGGTCGACGACCGCCACCGAGAGCTCGTCGCCGCGGCGCTGCACGAGGCGGCCCATCGGCAGGTGGGCCGACGGATTCGCGCCCGACAACAGGATCACCCGGACGCCTTCCGCGTCGCACCGCTCGAGCACACGCGTGAACGCGTCGGCGACGTGAGCGATCGTCGTGCGCGGCCGGAGCATGTCGTTGCCCCCGCCGTTGAACGACAGGTGGGTCGGGCGCAGCGCGAGTGCGGGCTCGAGCTGCTCCTCGACGATCGGCCAGACGAGCTTCCCGCGGATGGCGAGGTTCGCGTATGAGATCGGCTCACCCACCGCATCCGCCCATCCCTGGGCGACGATGTCTGCCCAGCCGCGAACGGTCCCGTCGGGCAGCTCGTCGCCGACGCCCTCGGTGAATGAATCGCCGATCGCGACGTAGCGGATAGAGGGTGCAGGCACCGGCTCAGCTTAGGGCCGGCGACTGCTCATCGAGCGCGCGGCCACGACGGTCGGCGAGACCGAAGGTCGCAGCCCCCGCGATCACGAAGAACGCGGCGAACACCACGAACAGGAGCGGTGCGCCGCCGAGCGCGAGCAGCGGCGGCACCGACAGCGGGGCGAGGATGGAGGCGATTCGTCCGATGCCGGCCGCCCACCCGCTGCCGGTCGCCCGCAGCGGTGTGGGGTAGGTCTCGGGAGTCACGGCGTACAGCGCACCCCATGCCCCGAGATTGAAGAAGGACAGCGACATTCCGGTGACGATGACCATGACCTCCCCGCTCGATACCCCGAACAGCACGGCGGAGACGGCGGACCCCGCGAGGAACACGACAAGAGTGATCCGCCGACCCCACCGCTCGATCGCCCACGCGGCGACGAGGTAGCCGGGGAGCTGGGCGAGCGTGATCAGCAGCGTGAAGCCGAACGACCGCACCAGGTCGTAGCCCTGCGAGACAAGGATCGTGGGAATCCAGATGAACGCGCCGTAGTACGAGAAGTTCACGCAGAACCAGACGATCCAGAGGCTCGCGGTGCGGCGACCGAGACCGGGCGCCCACAGAGCCGCGAGTCGATCGCGGGCGGATGCGGCCGGCGCCACGGGCGCCACGACCAGCGGCGGCGATGTGCTCAGGTGACCCGCGGACCGCTCCAGAGCGGTCACGATGTCGTCGGCTTCGGTGTACCGGCCGCGGGACGCGAGCCAGCGCGGCGACTCCGGCAGGCCCCAGCGCACGATGAGCGCATAAACCGCCGGCACTGCCCCGAGCGCGAACGCCCACCGCCAGCCATCAGCGGACGCGGGAATCACGAAGTAGCCGATGAGGGCGGCCGCCGTCCAACCGATCGCCCAGAAGGCCTCGAGCAGCACGACGAGTCGGCCCCGCATCCGCGCCGGTGCGAACTCGCTCACATAGGTGGAGGCAACGGGAAGCTCGGCGCCGAGGCCGAGACCGACGATGAATCTCAGCACCAGCAGCGCGGCGAGCCCGCCGACCAGTGCGCTGGCACCTGTGGCGATCCCGTAGACGAGAAGGGTCACAGCGAAGACCTGCCGTCGACCGAACCGGTCGGCGAGGAGACCCCCGACGCTCGCTCCCACGGCCATCCCCACGAACCCGATCGACGCGATCAGGCTCGTCTCCGCCGGCACGAGGTCCCACTGCTGGGCGAGCACGGCGATCACGAACGAGATGATGCCGACGTCCATGGCATCGAGCGCCCAGCCGAGACCCGACCCGGTCAGCACCTTCAGATGCTTGCGGGTGAAGGGAAGGTCGTCGAGTCGTTCGCCGAGCGGCAGCACGGAAGGAGCAGTCATCGCGGATCCTCGATCGATCAGTCGTCGGCGAGCATGTCGCGCACAAGCGGGACGACCTTCGACCCGTACAGCTCGATGGAGTGCAGCATCCGCTCGTGCGACAACGTGCCGTTCGAGAACTTGAGGTCGAAGCGGTCGAGTTTCAGCGTGCGGACGGTCTCGGCGATCTTCCGCGCGACGGTCTCCGGCGACCCGGCGTACATGGCGCCGCCCGGACCGACATCGTGCTGGAACTGCAGCCGGCTGTACGGCGGCCATCCGCGGTCGCGGCCGATGGCGTTGCGGTTGACCTCCATCGCCGGATACGCCTCATCCCAGGCCTGCTGGTCGGTGTCCGCGATGTGCCCGGGCGAGTGCACGCCCACCGGCAGACGATCACGGCCGGCACCGTCCAGAGTGCGGTGGAAGAGATCGACGTACGGGCGGAAACTGGAGGCGGGTCCGCCGATGATGGCGAGCATGAGGCCGAACCCGTAGCGCGCCGTGCGGAGCACGGATTCGGGCGACCCGCCCACGCCGACCCACGCGCGGATGCCGTTCTCGGTCTTCGGGAAGATATCGGCGTTTGTGAGGCCGGCACGGGTGGTTCCCGACCACGTCACCGGCTTCTCGTTCATCAGCCGACTGAACAGATCGAGCCGCTCCTCGAAGAGCACTTCGTAGTCCTGCAGGTCGAAGCCGAACAGCGGGAAGGACTCGATGAACGACCCGCGCCCGAGGATCACCTCGGCCCGCCCGTTCGAGATGGCGTCGAGCGTCGCGAACCGCTCGTACAGTCGCACCGGGTCATCCGAGGACAACACGGTGACCGCCGTGCCCAGGTGGATGTTACGGGTGCGGGCCGCGGCCGCCGACAGCACAATCTCGGGGCCCGACACCGCGAACTCCCGACGGTGGTGCTCCCCCACGCCGAAGAACGACAACCCCACCTCGTCGGCGAGGACCGCCTGGTCGACGACGTTCCGGATGGTCTGCGCGTCGGTGAGCAGCGCGCCGCTCTCATCGGCGGTGACATCTCCGAACGTGTCGAGCCCGAACTCCACTGCAGCGCTCATGCCGCCCTCACTTTCGATTCACGTGCATGTAACGGGCGTGGCGCACGCGCTATTCCGCGTCGGCGGGTCGAATCAGGACTGCAGCGCCGACCGCAGGGTGTCCAGGCCCACACCGCCGACATCGAGAGCGCGCTTGTGGAAGTCCTTGATTGAGAACGCGTCGCCCTGCGCCGCACGGGTGTCGTCTCGGATCTGCTCCCAGATGCGCTGACCGACCTTGTACGACGGCGCCTGTCCCGGCCAGCCGAGGTAGCGGTTGACCTCGAACTGGATGAACTCGTCGGACATGTTGACGTTGCGGCGCATGAAGTCCAAGGCGTACTCGTGGTCCCACACGCCCGTGCCGTCCAGGCGCGGCTTCTTCAGGTGCACGCCGATATCGAGGACGACGCGGGCCGCCCGCATCCGCTGGCCATCCAGCATGCCCAGCCGATCGGCGGGGTCATCGAGATAGCCGAGCTGTTCCATCAGTCGTTCCGCGTAGAGCGCCCAGCCCTCCGCGTGACCCGACGTGCCGGCGAGCAATCGGCGCCACGAGTTCAGCTGCCCGCGGTTGTACACGGCCTGCGCGATCTGCAGGTGGTGACCGGGAACGCCCTCGTGATAGACCGTCGTGAGTTCCCGCCAGGTGTCGAACGACGTGACCCCCTCGGGAACCGACCACCACATGCGTCCCGGGCGGGAGAAGTCGTCGGTCGGGCCGGTGTAATAGATGCCGCCCTCCTGCGTGGGCGCGATCATGCACTCGAGTCGGCGAATCGGCTCGGGGATGTCGAAGTGCGTGCGGCCGAGCTCGGCGACGGCCCGGTCGCTGGTCGCCTGCATCCACTCGCGAAGCGCGTCCGTGCCGTGCAGCTTGCGCGAATCGTCGGACTCGAGGTACGCCACGGCCTCCTCGACCGAAGCCCCCGGAAGGATCTCGTGAGCGATCGACTCCTGCTCGGCGACCATGCGCGCGAGTTCTTCGACCCCCCACTCGTACGTCTCGTCGAGGTCGATCGTCGCCCCGAGGAAACGGCGGGAGTGCAGTGCGTAGAGCTCGCGACCGACCGCATCCTCTTCGGAGGCGACCGGGGCGAGCTCCGTGATGAGGAACTGGGCCAGCGTGTCGTACGCCACGCGTGCGGCTCCCGACTGGTCGGCGAGCTCCCGTGCGAGCGAGGCAGGCAGGTGACCTTCGGCGGGGTCCGCGTCCGCCACGAACACCGCGAAGAAGCCGTTGTCGGCGGTGTACCGGTCGATCTGCGTCGCCACCTCGGACACCTGGCGGCGTGCCGGCGTCACGCCTGCAGCGATGCCGGCACGCAGGGTCTCGATGTATCCCTCGATCGCTGCCGGAACGCCGCCGAGGCGCTGGGCGATGACGGCCCAGTCCTCCACCGTGTCGGTCGGCATGAGGTCGAACGCCGAGCGGATGTCTTGGGCGGGCGAGGCGATCACGTTCAGATCACGCAGCGACGCGTTCGCCGCGTGGAGCTCGAGATCCAGTCGCAGTTCGCGGCCCAGGTCTTCTTTCGTGACCGCGTCGATCGCGTCGACCGGGATGGCGCGGTCGAGGCGCTCGAGTGCCGCGCGTGCTGCCTCGGCGTACCGCTCCGCACCGGTGGGCGAGTAGTCGCCGAACCGTCCGTTGTGCTCGAATCGGCCGATGTAGGTCGCGACCGTCGGGGCGAGTTCTGCCACGGTGTCGACCCACTCTTCGGCGATCTCATCGATCGAGGTGGGGATGCGCGATGGTTCCGTCATGCCATCGAGCCTACGCAGGCCGGGGTGACCGGCCAACCCGGGTCAGTGACCGGCGATGTTCCAGTCGGTGCCATGACCGATCTGCACATCGAGCGGCACGGTGAGGGTGGCTGCGTCGCCCATCCGGTGGCGAACGATCTGTTCTACGGCGTCCCACTCCCCCGGCGCGACTTCCACCACGAGTTCGTCGTGGATCTGCAGGAGCACCCGGGAAGAGAGCTGCTGGGCGCGGAACTCCTCGTGGATGCGGAACAGCGCGATCTTCATGATGTCGGCGGCGCTGCCCTGGATGGGGGCGTTCAGCGCCGCGCGCTCGGCGTTCTCGCGAAGCACCCGGTTGGGGCTGGCGAGGTCAGGGAACGGTCGGCGGCGCCCGAAGATCGTCTCGGTGAACCCGTCGATCCGCGCCTGCTCGACCGAGGAACGGAGGTAGTCGCGCACCGCGCCGAACCGGGCGAAGTACTCGGTCATGAGCTGCTTCGCCTCGGACTGTTCGATGCGCAACTGCTTCGACAGTCCGAACGCCGACAGCCCGTACACGAGCCCGTACGACATGGCCTTGACCTTGGTGCGCATCGCCGGCGTCACATCAGCCGGGTCGACGCCGAACACGCGTGCACCGACGAACCGGTGCAGGTCTTCGCCCGAGCGGAACGCTTCGACGAGACCAGGATCTTCCGACAGATGCGCCATGATGCGCATTTCGATCTGCGAGTAGTCGGCGGTCAGCAGAGTCTCGTACCCCGCGCCGACTTCGAACGAGGAGCGGATGCGGCGGCTCTCCTCGTTGCGGATCGGAATGTTCTGCAGGTTCGGGTCGGTGCTGGAGAGCCGGCCGGTCTGGGAGCCCGTCTGCAGGTACGTGGTGTGGATGCGCCCGTCGGCGCCGATCGCGGCGTCGAGGGACTCGATGATCTGACGCAGCTTCGTCGCCTCGCGGTGCTGCAGCAGGAGATCGAGGAACGGATGCGGGTTCGAGTCCTGCAGATCCGCGAGCACGGCAGCATCCGTCGAATACCCGGTCTTGGTCTTGCGGGTCTTCGGCAGCTGGAGGTCTTCGAACAGCACCTCCTGCAATTGCTTGGGCGACCCGAGGTTCACCTCGCGGCCGATCGCGACGAACGCGTCTTGCGCGATGCGTTCCGCGCGTGCGCCGAGCTCGGCCGAGAACGTCGACAGCTTCTCGTGCGAGACGGCGACGCCGGCGAGCTCCATGTCGGCGAGAGTGACGAGCGTCGGCAGCTCGATGTCGGTGAGCACCTCGGCCACGCGTCCGGTGACCTCGGCGCGGAGCGCGGCTCCGACGCGGAGGACGAACCAGGCCAGCTGCCCGGGAGTCGCCCCCTCGGTCTCGGGGACGAGCTGCGCCGGGTCGGCTTCGGGAAGCTTCTCGCCGAGGTAGCGGTCGACGAGGTCTGCGAGGGTCTTGTCAGGAAAGCTCGGGCGGATCAGCCATCCGGCGATCAGCGTGTCGAACGCGAGTCCGTGCAGGCGCACCCCCGCGCGGTGCAGGGCTTTGACCTGACCCTTCGCGTCGTGCAGCACTTTCGGGGCCGCGGAGGCGAGCCAGGGCGCGATCGCCGCGGAGATCTCCTCCGTCCAGGTGGCTTCGACCACCGACTCGGTCGTGGCGATTCCGATGCGCGCCGGAAGACCGTTCTCGATTGTGACCGTCAGCGCGCGCTCATCGGAGTCGGACTCCAGCCACGCGGTGAGCGCGGCAGCATCCGTCTCACTCGCCTGCGGGACGGCGACCGAGGGTGCGGTCGTCGCCGAGCCCTCGGAGGCGTCGGTTCCGGTCGCCTCGAACACGCGCGGGAGGAGCGTGCGGAACTCGAGCCGGGCGAAGATGTCGCGCACGGCTTGCGTGTCGATCGGCTGGCGGAGGAGGTCGGCGGGAGTGACCGGCAGCTCGACGTCGGTGAGAAGCCGGTTGAGGGCGCGGTTACGGCGCACATCATCGATGTGGTCGCGGAGGTTGCCGCCGACGACACCCTTGATCTCGTCGGCGTGGGCGAGGAGTTCGTCGAGCGAGCCGTACTGGGTGAGCCATTTCACCGCCGTCTTCTCGCCGACCTTCGGAACTCCGGGCAGGTTGTCGCTCGTCTCACCCACGAGGGCTGCGATCTCGGGGTACTGGGCGGGCGGCACTCCGTAACGCTCCTGCACCGTCTCGGGCGTGTAGCGCTTGAGCTGCGAGACGCCCTGCACACTCGGGTAGAGCAGCGTGACCTCGTCGTTCACCATCTGGATGGAGTCGCGGTCGCCCGAGCACACGAGCACGTCGTAGCCCGCCTCGACGCCCTGCGTCGCGAGGGTCGCCAGGATGTCGTCAGCCTCGATGTCTTCTTTCGTCAGCACCGTGATCTGCATCGCGCGCAGGCACTCCTGCAGCAGCGGGATCTGGCCGGAGAACTCGGGCGGGGTCTCGCTGCGCGTCGCCTTGTAGGCCGGGTACTCGCGGGTGCGGAACGACACGCGTGAGGTGTCGAAAGCGACTGCCACATGGGTCGGGTTCTCGGCCTTCAAGAGGTTCACGAACATCGACAGGAAGCCGTAGACCCCGTTCGTGTGCTGACCGTCCTTGGTCGTGAAGTTGTCGACCGGCAGCGCGTAGAAAGCGCGGAACGCGAGCGAATGGCCGTCGACGACCAGAAGAGTAGGCTTTGCGGAGTCCGTCACCCTGCCAGCCTAATCAGCGGCGCAGACACCACGACACGGGCGAGGAAGCGAGGACCTGCCGCGATGACCGAAACGACGCCCCCGCTCGATGGGATCGCCTGGGCCATGCAGCGCGGCAACGGCGCACTGGCCGACAAGATGGGCTTCGAGTGGGTCGAGCTGACGGTCGATCGTGCCGTGGCGACCATGCCGGTGGCGGGCAACACGCAGCCGGTGGGCCTGTTCCACGGAGGCGGCTACGTCGTGCTCGGCGAGTCGCTGGGCTCCATGTCGGCGAACCTGTACGCCGGCCCCGGCAAGCTCGCCGTCGGAGTCGACATCAATGCGACGCACACCCGGTCCGCGACGTCTGGTCACGTCACGGGCGTCTGCACGCCGATCCACCTGGGCCGCACGATGACGGTGCACGAGATCGTCGTGAGCGACGATCAGGGTCGGCGGTGCTCCACCATCCGCATCACGAACCTCATCAAGGACGCGCCCGCCGAGCGCTGAGGCTCTGTGGCGCGAGCGGGTCTTGCGGCCTTCTCTCCGCGAGACGGGATCTTCGCGCCGAGACCGTGGGGTTACCCCGCTGTCTCGGCGCCCGGATCCCGTTTCGCGGTCGGGAGGGACTACTTCTTCGCGGCCAGCTGTTCGATGATGGCCTTCGCGACGTCCTGCATGGTGAGACGGCGATCCATGGATGCCTTCTGAATCCAGCGGAAGGCCTCGGGCTCGCTGAGGCCCATCTTCTCGTTAAGCAGACCCTTGGCCCGGTCGACGAGCTTGCGGGTCTCGAAGCGCTCGACCATGTCGGCGACCTCGGCCTCGAGCGTGATGATCTGCTCGTATCGGGCGAGGGCGATCTCGATCGCGGGCAGCAGGTCGTTGGGCGTGAAGGGCTTCACGACGTACGCGAGAGCGCCGGCTTCGCTGGCCCGCTCGACGAGCTCCTTCTGGCTGAACGCGGTCAGCAGCACGACGGGAGCGATGTGGTTCTTGCTCAGCTTCTCGGCGGCGCTGATGCCGTCGAGCTGCGGCATCTTCACGTCCATGATCACGAGGTCAGGGCGGAGGTCGGTCGCCAGCTGCACGGCGGTTTCACCGTCTCCGGCTTCGCCGACGACGTCGAAACCGTTGTCGCGCAGGATCTCGACGATGTCGAGACGGATGAGCGACTCGTCCTCTGCGACCACCACGCGGCGGGGTGCGGACGGCGTGTTGGCGGGGGCATCCAGGTCAGTCACTCCTGAATCCTACGGCACGGCCTGTCACGGCGCGGCGTGCACGCGCGCGCGGGGCGGATCGGGTTCCGGATGCATCCGCGCCCACGCCCCGAGGACGGTGCGCACCTGCGCTAGTCTCGATGGCGGCGTGCGACTCAGTTGCCGCGTGCCGGTGTGGCGGAATGGCAGACGCGACCGACTCAAACTCGGTTGCCCGAAAGGGCGTGTGGGTTCGACTCCCACCACCGGTACTTCTCTGGTATCCGCGGCGATGCGCCGTCACTGCGGGGCTGCGCCTGTCGCGAACCACGTCAGGGCCTGCCGGTAGTGCGCGCTGTCGGAGCGCGTCTCTTCCGTGACGAGGAGCGCAGTGGCGCTCAACCTGCGCGTGTACTGCCCCTGACACGGAATGCTCACCACGGTGGTCAGCCCCGCGCGCCAGGCAGGAACGAGCGCGTCGAGGTCGCGCCGTTCCGGGGTCCCGTCGTGCCCGCGTGTCAGCGCGGCAAGGTACCGATCCGTTCCTTCTCGATCCCAAGAGACATAGGACGGATCGGTGAGGGCGTCTGAGCCGAACTCGCCTGCCCAACTCGGGCCGACGATCTCGTCCAGGAGCGACTGGCGTTCCGGTGAGCCGGACGCCGTGTGACTCAGACGATCGAAGACTGCGGGGTCCGGGTTCTGCCCCGCGTGTGCGAGAACCTCAGCCCAGATCCGAGGCCAGGCGTCCCGCCACGTCGACCTCGTGGAGTCATCCACCTGCACCGCGGCGGGTTGCGGGGCGTCGGACAGCAGAGGGAGGAGCGGGAGGACGTCAGGCCGCAGGGCGTGCGCTTCGCGGATCCACAGCATCTCGATCAGGTGCTGTGGACGATCGTCGACGGTGAGGGCCATGTCGTGCGGCCACGGGTTGCCCGGGATCGGTGTAGAGGAGCGCATGGGGCCAGTTCAGCGCACTCGACCACGGACGTAAAGGAGCGGTCATCGCGCCGCACTCTCGCACGCCGAGCTCCACTTGACGCCCGCCGGGCGTGTCGGCGGGATCAGGGTCGCCACGGTACGGCGTTCCGCGCTCGCTCGGCTTCCCGCTCCGCGGCACCCGCGCGCGATCGTGCCTCGGCGCTCTCCCGGCGCAGGCGTTCGGCGTCGGATGCAGCCGCCTCCGCATCCGCCACGGCACGATCGAGCGCGACGCGCAGGTCGTCGGCTCGCGCGCGCAAGGACCTCGCCTGTTCCTCCGCCTTCGCGCTCCGTGCGTCGGCTCGCTCCGCGTCGCGCACGGCGGCGGACGCCGCGTGCTCCGCTGTTCGCGCCGCATCTTCCGCCGCTTTCCGCGCGCGGCGCTCGGCCAGGTCGTTCCGCACCGGGCTCGCCGCCCGAGCTGCGCCGTCGGGCGCCGAGCCGGCCACGTACTCGCTCACGGCCTCACCGTCGAGCTGGCCCGCCTCGAGCGGTGCGAGCAGCCGGCCCGTCAGCACCGCCGCGGCGACCACCTCATCCACGACGGCCGCGTTGATGGTCTGGGTGACCGCGTCTCTGGCCGACGGACTCAGGGGCGTGCCCGCCGCCTGGGCGAGGTCCGCCGCCCGCTTCGCGAGCGACGCGACGAGCTGTCGGCGCTGCCGACCCAGCTGCGTGAGCTCCTTCGCGTCCAGATCATCCTGCGCGTCGCGGAGGGCGGCCGAGAGCTCAATGGCCTCGGCGAGCTGCCCCTCGCGGACCAGGATGTTCACCGCCCATGCGGAGACCGCGGGCTTCCGAAAAGCCTTGATCGTCGAAGCCGCAGCTCCGGATGCGGATGCCGCCGCCGCGTTCCGCGCGGCCGTGAACTGGGTGGGCGAAAGACCGTAGAGCGCGGCGGCCACCGCATCCGCTTCGTCCTCGATGCCGGCCATGTTCTCATTCTGCCGGTCGCTCCGCGCGGAATGATCCCGGTGCTCCCGCGCTTGCATCGGGGTATGAGAGCAATCGTCTACTCCCGCACCGGTGCCTCTTCGGTCCTTTCCATTGTCGAGCGGGAGCCGGCGACGCCCGGTCCGGGTGAGGTCCGCGTGCGCGTCGCCGTCTCGGGCGTGAACCCGACCGACTGGAAGGCGCGCGCCGGCAACGGTGCTGCTCCCGACTTCGCCGAGATCGTCCCGAATCAGGACGGCGCGGGCGTCGTCGACGCGGTCGGAGGCGATGTCACGCACGTCGCCGTCGGCGATCGCGTGTGGGTGTACCTCGCCGCTCACCAGCGACCCACCGGAACCGCCCAGGAACGGACGGTGCTGCCGGCCCGTCACGTCGTCCGCTTGCCGGACGGCACCGGCTTCGACGTCGGAGCGAGCCTCGGAGTGCCGGCGATGACCGCGCACCGTGCGCTGACGGTTCACGAGTTCGGACCCGTCCGCCTCTCCCCCGGCGCGCTCGACGGGCGTGTCGTGCTCGTGCAGGGAGGCGCGGGCGCCGTCGGTCACGCGGCGATCCAGCTTGCGGTCTGGGCCGGTGCCACCGTGATCGCCACGGTGAGCAGCGAGGCGAAAGCCGCTCTCGCCCGCGCCGCCGGCGCCCATCACGTCCTTCAGTACCCGGACGAGCAGCTGTCGACCCGCATCCGGGACCTCGCCCCGAACGGCGTCGACCACATCGTCGAGGTCGCCCCGGCCGTCAACGCCGCTCTCGATGTCGAGGTCGCGGCCAACCACGCCAGCGTCGCGTATTACGCCAACAACAACGGGAACGACTTCACGGCGCCGATCGTCGCGAGCTTCGCGAAGAACATCCGTTGGCAGGGACTCCTGCTCTACACCGTCGGCGAACCCGCCCTCGACGCCGCCGCACAGGACATCACCGCGGCTCTCGACGACGGTGCGCTGCCGGTCGGCGCCGCGTCCGGACTTCCGCTCACATGGTTCGATCTGGACGACACCGCTGCGGCACACGATGCCGTCGCGCAGGGTGAGATCGGCAAAGTACTGATCCGCGTTTCCGCAGACGTGCCGGAGTAGTCGCCTCCACCACGAAGAGGAGGGGCCCCGACTCGGGACCCCTCCTCTTCAAGCACCTGCCGGCTGCTACTCGCCCGACTTGTAGATGGGCGCGAGGCCGTTGACGGCGTCGCCGATCCGGTGGATGCGGATGTCGTTGGTCGAACCCGCGATTCCGGGAGGGGAACCGGAGATCACGACGACCTTGTCGCCCTCGACGGCCAGGCCGTGCGAGAGGAAGAAATCATCGACCTGCATGAACATCCGGTCGGTGTGCGGCACGTGCTCGACGAGAGACGAACGGATGCCCCACGTCAGCGCCATCCGACGACGAATCGCCGGGTCGGGCGTGAACGCCATCATCGGGATGTGCGGGCGCAGACGCGACATGCGCCGCGCGGTGTCACCGGACTCGGTGAAGATACAGAGCCACTTCGCCTCGACGAACTCCGCGACCTCCATCGCGGCGAGCGTGATCGCGCCGCCCTGGGTGCGGGGCTTCGTGTTGAGCGGCAGGATGCGGTCGAGACCGTGCTCCTCGGTCGAGGCCACGATGCGCGCCATCGTCTCGACGACACCCACCGGGTACTTGCCGACGCTGGTCTCGCCCGAGAGCATGACCGCATCCGCACCGTCGAGCACGGCGTTCGCGACGTCGGACGTCTCAGCGCGCGTGGGCACCGGGTTGTCGATCATCGACTCGAGCATCTGGGTGGCGACGATGACGGGCTTCGCCATCCGGCGGCAGAGCTCGACCGCACGCTTCTGCACGATCGGCACGGCCTCCAGCGGAAGCTCGACACCGAGGTCGCCGCGGGCGACCATGATGCCATCGAACGCGTCGATGATCTCTTCGAGGTTGTCGACGGCCTGCGGCTTCTCGATCTTGGCGATGACCGGGATGCGCAGGCCTTCCTCGGCCATGATCTCGTGAACACGATCCACGTCCTCTGCGCTGCGCACGAAGGAGAGGGCGATCACGTCGGCGCCGGCGCGGAGGCCCCAGCGAAGGTCGGCCTCGTCCTTGTCGGACAGGGCCGGCACGTTGACCGCGACGCCGGGCAGGTTGATGCCCTTGTTGTTCGAGACGGGGCCGGCGACGATCACCTTCGTGGTGACGACGACACCATCGGTCTCGACGACCTCGACGCGCACCTTGCCGTCGTCGATCAGGAGGAAGTCACCCGGCTTCACGTCCTGAGGCAGGCCCTTGAAGGTCGTCGAGACGATCTCCTTCGTGCCGAGGATGTCTTCGACCGTGATCTTGAAGATGTCGCCGACAGCGAGGAAGTGAGGTCCTTCGGCGAACTTGCCGAGACGGATCTTCGGACCCTGGAGGTCGACGAGGACGGCGACCGCCCGGCCCGCGTCATCCGCGGCCCGACGCACGTTCGCGAAGTTCGCGTCGTGCACGGAGTAATCCCCGTGGGAAAGGTTGAGGCGGGCAACGTCTACACCTGCGTCGATGATCGCGCGGACCATCTCGTAGGACGATGTTGCCGGGCCGAGGGTTGCGACGATTTTCGCGCGTCTCATCGGTGTGTTGTGCTCCGGTTCATTGGGTGGGGGAACGCGTTCAGCCTACGCGCGCTGCAGCCCGATGGCGACATCGTCCGGTTGAACGGGCGAGGGCAGAGCGGTGTCTCCCATGAGGTAACGGTCCACGGATGCTGCCGCCGCGCGGCCTTCCGCGATCGCCCACACGATGAGGGACTGTCCGCGACCCGCGTCGCCGGCGACGAACACGCCGGGCGTGGTGGCCTGGTAGTCCTTCGCGCGTTCGACGTTGCCCCGGTTCGTGAACTGCGTGCCCAGCTGCGTCTCCAGCTCGGTGCGCTCCGGGCCCGTGAAGCCGAGCGCGATGAGCACGAGGTCCGCCGGGATCTCCCGCTCGGTGCCGCTCTTGGGTACGCGGCGTCCGTCGATGTACTCGGTCTCCGCGACGCGCAGCGAGCGCACCTCGCCGACCTCGTTCGCAAGGAACTCGACCGTGGAAGCGAGGAACATCCGCTCGCCGCCCTCTTCGTGCGCAGAGGAGATCTCGAACAGGGTCGGCGTCGTCGGCCACGGCTGGTTCTCGGCGCGCTCCGCCGGCGGCTGCTTTCCGATGGCGAGGTTCGTGACGCTGAGGGCGCCCTGCCGGTGCGCCGTTCCGATGCAGTCCGCGCCGGTGTCGCCGCCGCCGATGACGACGACGTGCTTGCCTTCGGCGGAGATCTGGTTGTGCACCTGGTCGCCGGCCACCGCGTGGTTGGACTCGACGAGGTACTCCATCGCGTAGTGCACGCCCGCCAGATCCCGGCCGGGGATGGCGAGGTCGCGCGGCACGGTCGAGCCGGTCGCGATGACGACCGCGTCGTAGCGCGTGCGCAGGTCGGACCAGCTGATGTCACGGCCGATCTCGACTCCGGCGCGGAAACGGGTGCCCTCGTCTTGCATCTGCCGCAGGCGCGACTCGAGGTGCTTCTTCTCCATCTTGAAGTCCGGGATGCCGTAGCGCAGAAGTCCGCCGATGCGGTCGTCGCGCTCGAAGACGGCAACCGTGTGCCCCGCGCGCGTCAGCTGCTGTGCGGCGGCCAGACCCGCGGGACCCGAACCGACGACGGCAACGGTCTTTCCGGTCAGACGCTCCGGCGGCTCCGGCTCGACCCACCCGTGTGCGAACGCATCGTCGATGATCGAGACCTCGACCTGCTTGATCGTGACCGGCGGCTGGTTGATGCCCAGCACGCACGAGCTCTCGCACGGCGCCGGGCACAGCCGGCCCGTGAACTCGGGGAAGTTGTTGGTCGCGTGCAGGCGCTCGATGGCCGCACGGCCCTCCCCGCGCCAGGTCAGGTCGTTCCACTCCGGAATCAGGTTGCCCAGCGGGCAGCCCTTGTGGCAGAACGGCACACCGCAGTCCATGCAGCGACCCGCCTGACGGCGGAGCACGGCGGAATCGCCCGGCTCGTACACCTCTTTCCAGTCCATGATGCGAACCGGAACCGGTCGGCGAGAGGGAAGCTCCCGCTCCGTGACCTTCAGAAAACCTTTCGGGTCAGCCACCCGTCACCTCCATGATGCGGCCCCAGACGACGTCGCCATCGGGGTCGAGCCCCTCGGCCAGCGCCTGTTCGCGGGTCTGCAGCACTGCTGCGTAGTCGCGCGGAACGATCCGCACGAAGTTCTTCACTTCCTCCTCGAAGTTCTCGAGGAGGTTCGCTGCCAGCACGGAGTCCGTCTCGGTGACGTGACGCTGCAGCAGGTCGCGGAGGATCTCCGCATCGCCCGACCCGAGCGGGCCGAGTTCGAGCTCACCCGAGGCGAGCGAGTCGCGGTTGACGAGGTTCTCGTCGAGGCGGTGGATGTACGCCGTGCCGCC
The DNA here is from genome assembly GCF_021117345.1 of Microbacterium sp. cx-55. Lineage (NCBI taxonomy): Bacteria > Bacillati > Actinomycetota > Actinomycetes > Micrococcales > Microbacteriaceae > Microbacterium > Microbacterium sp. cx-55. The sequence goes on from NZ_CP088261.1 coordinate 1,589,538, forward strand.
CGACATCCCGGCGCCGAGGTTGCGTCCCGTCGCGCCGAGGATCACCGCGAGGCCGCCCGTCATGTACTCGAGCGCGTGGTCGCCCACGCCCTCGACGACGGCCGTCGCCCCGGAGTTGCGAACCAGGAAGCGTTCGCCCACCGAGCCGCTCAGGAACATCGTGCCCTGGGTGGCGCCGTAGCCGATGACGTTGCCGGCGATGACGTTCTCGGATGCGGCGAAGGTCGCGCCTCGCGGCGGCCGAACCACGATCTGACCGCCCGACAGGCCCTTACCGACGTAGTCGTTCGAGTCGCCTTCGAGCCGCAGGGTGATGCCCGCCGGCATGAAGGCGCCGAAGGACTGTCCGGCCGAGCCGACCAGGTCGACCACGATCGAGTCGGACGGAAGACCGTTCTGGCCGTGCGCCTTCGTGACGTGGTGACCGAGCATCGTGCCCACCGCTCGCTCGGTGTTGCGGATCGGGAGCGAGATCCGGACGTGACCGCCGCGCGCGATGACGTCTTGCGCGCGCTCGATGAGTCCGACGTCGAAGTGCTCCTCGAGCTCGTGCAGCTGGCCGCGCAGGTTTCGACGCGGTTCCTCGTCCGAGAACGCGGGGCCCTCGAGCACGGGAGCCAGGTCGAGACCGCTCGCCTTCCAGTGCTCCACGGCGCCGTTGACGTCGAGGAACTCGGTGCGGCCGATGGCCTCGTCGAGGGTGCGGAAGCCCAGCTCCGAAAGGTACTCACGAACCTCTTCGGCGATGAACTCCATGAAGTTGACGACGAACTCCGGCTTGCCGTTGAAGCGGGCGCGGAGCACCGGGTTCTGCGTCGCGACACCCACGGGGCAGGTGTCGAGATGGCACACGCGCATCATGATGCATCCGGAGACGACCAGCGGAGCGGTCGCGAAACCGAACTCCTCGGCGCCGAGCAGGGCGCCGATGACGACATCGCGGCCGGTCTTCAGCTGGCCGTCGACCTGCACCACGACACGGTCGCGCATGCCGTTCAGCATGAGCGTCTGCTGCGTCTCGGCGAGGCCGAGTTCCCACGGCGTTCCGGCGTGCTTGAGCGAGTTCATCGGGCTGGCCCCGGTTCCGCCGTCGTGGCCGGAGACGAGGATGACGTCGGCCAGAGCCTTCGCCGTTCCCGCGGCGACCGCGCCGATCCCCGACTGGCTCACGAGCTTCGCGTGCACCCGAGCGGACGGGTTCGCCCGCTTCAGGTCGAAGATCAGCTGCTTGAGGTCTTCGATCGAGTAGATGTCGTGGTGCGGGGGCGGCGAGATGAGGCCGACACCGGGAGTGCCGCCGCGGGTGCGGGCGACCCACGGGTACACCTTCTGCGGGGGCAACTGACCGCCCTCGCCGGGCTTCGCACCCTGGGCGAGCTTGATCTGGATGTCGTCGGCCTCGGTCAGGTACAGGCTCGTCACGCCGAACCGCCCGGAGGCGACCTGCTTGATAGCGCTGCGCCGGCGCGGGTCGAGCAGACGATCGACGTCTTCTCCGCCCTCGCCCGTGTTCGACTTCGCGCCGATGCTGTTCATCGCGATCGCGAGCGTCTCGTGCGCCTCCTGCGAGATCGAGCCGTAGCTCATCGCTCCGGTGGAGAAACGCTTGACGATCGACGCGACGGACTCGACCTCATCGATCGGCACGCGCGGACGCACACCGGTCTTGAGACCGAACAGGCCGCGGAGCGTCTTGAGCTCCTGAGCCTGGTCGTCGACGAGCTTCGTGTACTCCCGGAAGACGTCGTAGCGCCGTTCCCGCGTCGCGTGCTGCAGCCGGAAGACGGTGTCGGGGTTGAACAGGTGCGGCGAGCCGTCTCGACGCCACTGGTACTCCCCGCCGGTCCAGAGCCGCTCGTGGGCACGGGCGGCCGCATCCTCGGGGTACGCGAACGCATGGCGCGCCGCGTTCTCCGTGGCCACGACCGAGAGTCCGACGCCGCCGAGCTTCGACTCGGTGCCGGTGAAGTAGGCGTCGATGAACTCCTGCGACAGCCCCACCGCTTCGAACACCTGGGCGCCCGCGTAGGAGGAGACGGTCGAGATGCCCATCTTCGACATGATCTTCAGGACGCCCTTGCCGAGCGCCTTGATGAGGTTCGCGACGGCCTTCTGCGGCGCGATCCCAGTGATGTAACCGGCGCGCACCAGGTACTCAACGGTCTCCATCGCGAGGTACGGGTTCACCGCGGATGCGCCGTAGCCGATCAGCGTCGCGACGTGGTGAACCTCGCGCACGTCGCCCGCCTCGACGACGAGCCCGACCTTCATCCGCGTCTCCTTGCGGATCAGGTGGTGGTGCACGGCCGCGAGCATGAGCAGAGACGGGATCGGCGCGAGGTCCTTGTTGGAGTCGCGGTCGCTGAGCACGATGAACTCCGCGCCGTCCTCGATCGCGCGGTCGACCTCGGCGCACATCTGCGTGAGGCGCTTCTCCATGCCCTTCGCGCCCGCGGCGGCCCGGTACAGGCCACGAACGGTCACCGAGGTGCGTCCGGGCAGCGCCGTGTCGATGTGCTGGATCTTCGCGAGTTCGTCGTTGTCGATGACGGGGAAATCGAGAGTCACCGTGCGCGCGTGATCGGCGCCCCAGCTGAGCAGGTTCGGCTCGGGGCCGAGTCCGAGCGACAGCGACGTGACGACCTCTTCACGGATCGAGTCGAGCGGAGGGTTGGTCACCTGCGCAAACTGTTGGGTGAAGTAGTCGAACAGCAGACGCGGGCGGTCGCTGAGGACGGCGACGGGGGTGTCGCTGCCCATCGCCCCGAGCGGCTCTGCGCCCGTCTGACCCATCGGGGTCAGCAGGATGCGGACCTCTTCCTCGGTGTAGCCGAACGTGCGCTGACGACGGGTGATCGAGGCGATCGGGTGCACGATGTGCTCGCGCTCGGGCAGCTCGGAGAGGCGCACGCGCCCCGCATCCAGCCATTCCTGCCACGGCTCGAGCTCAGCGAGCTGCTGCTTGATCTCGCCGTCGCCGACGATGCGCTGCTGCGAGGTGTCGACGAGGAACATCCGACCCGGGCGAAGGCGTCCGCGGCGCTTGATGCGCTCGGCCGGGAAGTCGAGCACACCCGTCTCGCTGCCGATGACGACCAGGCCGTCGGTGGTCTCGGTCCACCGACCGGGACGCAGGCCGTTGCGGTCGAGCGTCGCACCGACGACCGTTCCGTCGGTGAAGATCAGCGCGGCGGGGCCGTCCCAGGGCTCCATCTGCATCGAGTGGTATTCGTAGAACGCGCGGAGCTTCGGATCCATGTCCGGCTGCTTCTCGTACGCCTCCGGCACCATCATCATGATGGCGTGCGGCAGGCTGCGACCGGTGAGGGTCAGCAGCTCCAGGACCTCGTCGAACGACGCGGAGTCGCTCGCGCCTTCGGTGCAGATCGGCAGCAGCGGACGGATGTCGCCGAGCACCTCGGACTCGAGCTGCGACTGGCGCGCCCGCATCCAGTTCCGGTTGCCGTTGACGGTGTTGATCTCGCCGTTGTGCGCGAGCATCCGGAGCGGCTGCGCGAGCGGCCACGAGGGGAACGTGTTGGTCGAGTACCGGGAGTGCACCACCGCGAGCTCGGACGCGAAGCGCTCGTCCTGCAGGTCGGGGTAGAACGGCTCGAGCTGGAGCGTGGTGACCATGCCCTTGTAGCCGAGCGTGCGGCTCGACAGCGACACGAAGTAGGCGTTCAGTTCGTTCCGGGTGCGCTTGCGGAGGCGGAATACCCGACGGTCGAGCTCGATCCCCGACAGTGCGGGGGCGTCGCCCGACGCGGGACGCGAGAGGAAGAGCTGCTCGAACACGGGCCGCGCCTCGAGCGCCAGCTTGCCGAGGTGCTCCTCGACGGTCGGCACCTCGCGCCATCCGAGAACGACCAGGTTCTCGGATGCGGCAAGCCGCTCGATCCCGGACTTCTGCGCGGCGCGCTCGTCGTCATCGCGCGGGAGGAAGGCCATTCCCGCCGCGTACTCCCCCACCGGCGGCAGGTCGAACTCGACGACCGCTCGGAGGAACGCATCCGGCATCTGAGTCAGAATGCCGGCGCCGTCACCGGTTCCTGCATCCGACCCGATCGCACCGCGGTGCTCCAGGTTCCGGAGCGCGGTGAGTGCCAGGTCGATGATGTCGTGACCGGCTTCACCACGCAGCGTCGCCACCATGGCGAGACCGCAGGCGTCCTTCTCGAACGCCGGGTTGTACATCCCCTGCTTGGCGGGGAAATCGGCGAGGGTCTGCGACCCGTGCGCGCGATGACGGGGGCTCGAAGCCATACCAACCGTCCTCATGTTGTTGCTTTTACGGGGACGACGTCGGCCCTGGGAGTTATTCGAGACGTCCGGAGCTTGTGGCTGTGCGCTCGGTGCTGACTTCTGCTGCGGGCGGTTCGCTCACGTCAACGAAGTCGTCGGTGTCTTGCGAGTGTAGCGCCGTCTTGTCTACCCATTCGCGACCCGGCCGATACGGCGAGGGCTCGAGTCCCGGATGGCGGCGCTTCTGCACGATCACGATGACGAGTCCGATGACCACACCGATGATCGCCGCCCACACGTTCGAGCGGAGCCCGAAGTAGATCTCACTCGGGTCGATCCGGATGTTCTCCCAGACGATTCGGCCTGCGCTGTACCAGATCAGGTACAGACCGAACAGACGACCCCACTGGAGCGTGAAGCGCTTTCCGGCCCACAGGATGACCGCGGCGCCGAGCAGATTCCAGATCACCTCGTAGAGGAAAGTCGGCTGGAAAAGCGTGCCGTCTGGCAGTCCCGCCGGGATCGCGGCGTTGCCCGGATCGATCTCCAGTCCCCACCACGCATCCGTCGGCTGACCGAACAGCTCCTGGTTGAAGTAGTTGCCGAATCGGCCCATCGCCTGCGCGATCAGCATGCCCGGAGCCACCGCATCCGCGAACGTCCAGAACCGGATCCCGGTCCAGCGGCAGCCGATCAACGCGCCGATGGCGCCACCGATGAGCGCACCGTAGATGGCGATGCCGCCCTCCCAGATGGCCCAGACGGTGCCCGTCCGCCACGCGATCTCACCGTTCTCGAACGTGAACAGCACCCACGGGTTGCTGCCGTCGCCGAAGTAGAACCCCGGGTGGGTCAGCACGTGGAAGATGCGCGCTCCGATGATCGCGATCGGGATCGCGAACAGGCAGATATCGATGACGACCCACGGCTCTGCACCGCGTCGGCTGAGCCGACGGTTCGTCAGCAGCACCGCCACGATGATGCCGGCGATGATGCACAGCGCATAGAAGTGGATGCGCAGCGCACCGATCTCGAAGTAGCTGATCGAGGGGCTCGGGATGCTGCCGAACACGGAAAGTGCCGAGAAAGTCACGACGGCGAGTCTACTGGGCTGTCGGACGTGCGCCGCGCGCCGTGCTTCGTGGAGGCAGGCGGGGTTGGCAGCGCGCTACAACTCCTCCAGAACCCGTCGCTCGGAGCCCCCAGCGGCGTGCGGGTACCGGATTGAAGGAGTTGTGGCGTGCGGGGCGTCGTGTCGCCGCGGGTTCGCTCCGCTCTGCCGACCGACCGCTGCGCTCCCGCGATGGCGGATCGCGTGCGGTCTACGGCGACAACTCCTCCAGAACGAGCGTCGCGGTGCCATCTGACACCCGAACGGCCGGGATTGGAGGAGTTGTGCGCTGCGGGTCAGGCTGAGCGGGTGCCGTCGGCGAGAGCTCGAGCGGTGCGGGCGAGCTCGTCGAGCCCGCCGTCACGAAGCGCGCGGACGAGCGCGGTCCCGACGATCGCCCCGTCGGCGTAGTCCAGAACGCCGGAGACCTGATCTGCCGTGGAGATTCCGATGCCGACGCACGCGTGCTCGACGCCGTGTTCGCGAAGACGCGCCACGAGGGTCCGTGCCGCCGCATCCAGCTCGGCGCGCTCCCCCGTGATACCCATCGTCGAGACCGTGTAGACGAACCCGGTCGAGTTTCGCGCGACGAGCTCGAGGCGTTCGTCCGTCGACGTCGGTGCGGCGAGGAAAACGCGGTCCAGGCCCGTCCGCTCGCTCGCGGCGATCCAGTCGGCCGCCGCCTCCGGCGTGATGTCGGGGGTGATCAAACCCGCGCCGCCGGCCGCGGCGAGCTCATCCGCGTATCGGTCGACACCGTACTGGAACACCGGGTTCCAGTACGTCATGACGAGAACCGGGATGTCGACACGGGAGGCGATCTCTTGCACGGCCGGGAAGATGTCGCGCAACCGGAAGCCGCCGGCCAGCGCGTGCTGGGTCGCCTCTTGGATGACGAGACCGTCCATGACCGGATCGGAATACGGCGGGCCGAGCTCGAGGATGTCGGCTCCGTTCTCCGCGAGCGTGACGGCCGCCTCGATGCTTGTGCGGAGATCCGGGAACCCGAGCGGCAGATAACCGACGAACGCTCCGCGCCCTTCGGCTTTCGCGGCATCGATCGCCGCGGCGACGCGCGAGCTCACAGCTCCGTCCCCTCGCCCTTGGCTTCCTCCGTGGGCGCGGGAACGTCCACGGGTGATCCGTCATCGCCGGCTTCGGCGTCGTACAGCTCGAAGTAGCGGGCGGCGGTGTCCATGTCCTTGTCGCCGCGACCGGAGAGGTTCACCACGATCACCGACTCCGGACCGAGCTCGGGGCCGAGTCGCACCACGGCCGCCAGGGCGTGCGCCGACTCGATGGCGGGGATGATCCCCTCGGTGCGCGAGAGCAGGCGCAGCGCCTGCATCGCCTCGTCATCGGTCGCCGGAATGTACTGCGCGCGACCGATCGACGAGAGCCACGCGTGCTCGGGGCCGACGCCGGGATAGTCGAGCCCGGCCGAGATCGAATGGGACTCCACCGTCTGACCGTCTTCGTCTTGCAGCACGTACGTCTTCGCGCCGTGCAGGATGCCCGGTCGCCCGCGCTCGATGGAGGCCGCGTGGCGCGGGGTGTCGACGCCGTCGCCGGCGGCCTCGACGCCGTACAGCGCGACACCCTCGTCGTCGAGGAACGCATCGAACATGCCGATCGCGTTCGACCCGCCGCCGACGCACGCGAAGACCGCATCCGGAAGCCGGCCGATCGTCTCGAGCATCTGCGCGCGAGTTTCTTCGCCGATGATCTTCTGGAAGTCGCGCACCATGGCCGGGAACGGATGCGGTCCTGCGGCGGTGCCGAAGATGTAGTTCGTCGTCTCGACGCTCGACACCCAGTCGCGGTACGCCTCGTTGATCGCGTCCTTCAGCGTGCGGGAGCCGGTCGTCACCGGGATGACCTCGGCGCCGAGGAGCCGCATCCGCGCGACGTTCAACGCTTGACGCTCGGTGTCGACCTCGCCCATGTAGATCGTGCAGTCGAATCCGAAGAGCGCCGCAGCGGTCGCGGTCGCCACACCGTGCTGTCCTGCCCCGGTCTCGGCGATCACGCGCGTCTTGCCGAGGCGCTGCGTGAGCAGCGCCTGCCCGATGACGTTGTTGATCTTGTGGGACCCGGTGTGGTTGAGGTCTTCGCGCTTGAGGAAGACCCGTCCGCCGCCCGCGTGCTCGGCGAACCGGGCGACCTCGGTGAGCGCGGACGGTCGGCCGGCGTAGGAGTTCAACAGCCCCGTCAGCTCGGTGGCGAACGCGGGGTCCGCCATGGCCGTCTCGTAGACCTCGGTCAGCTCGTCGATCGCGGCGATGAGCGATTCGGGCATGTACCGGCCGCCGAACTCACCGAAGAACGGACCTTTGGCATCGCGGAGTTTCATGAACCGACCTCCAGGAAGGATCGCAGGGTGGCGACGGGGTCGCCGGTGACGAGGGCTTCGCCAACGAGCACGACGTCCGCGCCCGCGTCGCGATAGTGGCGGACATCCGCGGGCTGCAGCACGGCGGACTCGGCGATCTTGACCGCATCCGCAGGGAAGCTGTCGGCCAGGCGGCCGAACAGGTCACGGTCGAGTTCGAACGTGAAGAGGTTGCGGGCGTTCACGCCGATGAGTCGCGCCCCGAGATCGGCGGCGCGGGCGAGCTCATCGGCCGAGTGCGTCTCGACGAGAGGCGTCATCCCGAGCTGTCGCACCAGGTCGTGAAGCTCGACCAGCAGCGGTTGCTCGAGCGCCGCGACGATCAGCAGCACCAGGTCGGCACCCGAGGCGCGCGCCTCCAGCACCTGATACGGGGTGGCGATGAAGTCCTTGCGCAGCACCGGCAGCGCCACGGACGCGCGCACGGCCTCGAGGTCGGCGAGGCTGCCCTTGAATCGGCGACCCTCGGTGAGCACGGAGATGGCGCTCGCTCCGCCCTGCTCGTAGAGCGACGCCTGGTGGGCCGGATCGGGGATGGCGGCGAGATCACCTCGTGAGGGGCTCGCGCGCTTCACCTCGGCGATGATCTTGACGCGGTCGGCGGGGGCCAAGGCGGCCAGCGCGTCGAGCGCGGGGGTCTGCGCGAGTGCCGCGCGTTCCACCTCGGCGATCGGACGCACAGCGGCGCGGGCCTCGGCATCTTCCACCGCGCCGGCCATCAGGTCGGCGAGCACGCTCAGTGCTCTTTCGCGATGTACTTCGACCCGTTGGCGCCCCAGCCGGCGCGCGACATGATCCAACCCACGATGGCGCCGATCACGAGCAGAACCACCGAAGCCCACACGAGCGCCGGCAGGTCGAGCACGAAGAACAGGGTGCCGAAAGCGACGGCGACGAGCATGATGATGACCGCCGTCCATGCTGCCGGGGAGTGTCCGTGGCCCGGGTCGCCGATGGGGTTGCTCATGAGTCTCCTTCGCGTGGCGCGGGCATCTCGTGCCCGGCTCTCAGTCTAGCGGGGGGTCTGCAGGGTCGTTGGATCGTCGCCACGGCTGAGGTCGTCCCACGAGTCGACGGCATCGAGGGGTCCATCGGTTGTGCGTCGCGCGTCCCGACGGGCGGCAGCCTCGTACTTGCGAGTCCCGCTCGGCCACCGCATCCCGGTCACGACGACGAAGACACCGACGGCGGCGAGGACGAGCGCCGCGAGCGCTGCGACGAAGGGCCACGCCGTCGTCGATGTCGACGACACGAGGTCGCCGACCGCCGAGTCGCCGGCGATCCCGGTGACCTCGGTGACGCTCGGGGTGATGGCCGATGCGGGCACCCCGACCAGGAGCGGCACGACCAGCGTCGCGAGCAGCACGGCGATCAGCACCGTGAGGAGGCCGAACACGAGCCGCAACGCGCGCCCGACGATCGACAGCGCCGCGCCGAGAGCCAGTACGGCGAGGCTCAGCGGGGCGAGAACCGGGATGGCGGTGGCTCCCGCCACGGCGACATCCGACGTCGCGCCGCCGGTCAGCACCACGTGCACCCAGGTCTGGGTCGACGAGATGACGCCCGCGGCTCCCGCGAGGAGAGTCACAAGGACCGACGTCGAGCGGGCGCGCCGCATCAGCGATCGCCGCGCACGGGGTCGAGGTCGTCGCTGTCGAAGCAGGTGCGGGTACCGGTGTGGCACGCGACCCCGACCTGATCGACGCGGACGAGGATCGCGTCCCCGTCGCAGTCCAGGCGGGCGCCCTTCACCAGCTGCATGTGACCCGAGGTGTCGCCCTTGCGCCAGTACTCCTGGCGTGAGCGCGACCAGAAAGTCACCCGACCGGACGTGAGTGTGCGGCGGAGGGCCTCCGCATCCATCCATCCGAGCATCAGCACCTCACCGGTGTCGTACTGCTGGATGATCGCCGCCACGAGTCCGTCGGCCGTGAACGTCACCCGGGAGATGCGCTCGTCGAGCGTCTCACTCATGCGCGCACCTCGATTCCGGCGTCGGTCAGGGCGGACTTCACGTCGCCGACCGTCAGCTGCGCGGAGTGGAAGACGGATGCGGCGAGCACCGCATCCGCGCCGGCCTGGATCGCGGGGGCGAAGTCCTCGGCCGCACCGGCACCGCCCGACGCGATCACGGGCACCCGCGCGATCTCGCGCATCAGCGTGACCAGCTCGAGGTCGAACCCGTCCTTGGTGCCGTCGGCGTCGATCGAATTCACGAGCAGCTCACCGGCGCCGCGTTCGATGGCTTCCTGCGCCCACTCGACGGCATCGAGCGTGGTCAGGGTCCGGCCTCCGTGCGTCGTCACGACGAAACCCGACGGCGTGAGCGGCGCGCGCTTCACGTCGAGCGAAAGAACGAGCACCTGCGCACCGAAGCGGTCGGCGATTTCGTCGATGAGAGCGGGACGGGCGATGGCCGCCGAGTTCACGCCCACCTTGTCGGCGCCCACCCCGAGCAGACGCGCGACATCCTCCGCGGAGCGCACTCCCCCGCCGACCGTCAACGGGATGAACACCTCTTCGGCGGTGCGACGCACCACGTCGTACGTGGTGGCGCGCTCGTCGACCGTCGCCGTCACATCGAGGAAGGTGAGTTCGTCAGCGCCCTGCTCGAAGTAGAGCCGCGCAAGTTCGACCGGGTCGCCCATATCGCGGAGATTCTCGAAGTTGACGCCCTTCACCACGCGCCCGGCGGCCACGTCCAGGCACGGGATGACCCGGCAGACGAGGCTCATCAGAGCCTCGCGGCGTGGATTTCGGTGACCAGGATGGCGCGCGCGCCAATGGCGTAGAGCTCGTCCATTACCTGATTCACGTTCTTCCGCGGGCTCATCACCCGAACGGCCACCCACGCGGGGTCGCGCAGCGGCGAGATCGTGGGCGACTCGATGCCGGGCGCGACCGCGATCGCGGCGTCGATGAGTTCGACCGGGAGGTCGTAGTCCACCAGCACGTAGCGCTGCGCAACGAGCACTCCGCGCAGGCGACGCAGCAGCGTGTCGAGTCCGGCGGGCTCTTCGGGGCCAGTGATGAGCACCGCATCCGACTCGAGCAGGACAGGACCGAAGATCTCCAGCCCCGCCTGGCGGAGCGTGGTACCGGTCGAGACCACATCGGCGACCGCATCCGCAACGCCCAGTTCGACCGCGGACTCCACCGCACCGTCGAGCGGGACGAGGTCGACAGCGATGCCCTGCTCGTCGAGATATGCGTCGACGAGGCCCGGGTACGCGGTCGCGACCCGCACGCCGTCGAGATCCTTCAGCTCGTGGAAGCGCCCCGGAGGCGCCGCGAAGCGGAACGTCGACCCGCCGAAACCGAGAGCCTCGATCTCGCGGGCGCCCGGCATCCGGGCATCGAGCAGCAGGTCGCGCCCGGTGATGCCGACATCCAGCGCTCCCGAGCCGACGTAGGTCGCGATGTCCTTCGGACGGAGGTAGAAGAACTCGACATCGTTGACCGGGTCGATCACGTGCAGGTCTTTGGGGTCGCGGCGACCGGTGTACCCGGCCTCGGCCAGCATGGCGTGCGACGTCTCAGCCAGTGAACCCTTGTTGGGCACGGCGATTCTCAGCATGGGGAAAGACTCTCTCGAAAAGTGCGGACGGAGGGATGCCGGTCACAGATGTCGGTAGACGTCCTGCAGCGTGAGGTTCTTCGCCAGCATCATCACCTGCAGGTGGTAGAGGAGCTGGGAGATCTCTTCTGCGGCAGCATCCGTCGACTCGTACTCGGCGGCCATCCACACTTCGGCGGCTTCTTCGACGATCTTCTTGCCGATCGTGTGCACCCCGGCGTCGAGCTCGGCGATCGTGCCGGAACCAGCGGGTCGGGTGCGTGCCTTCTCGCTGAGCTCCGCGAATAGATCGTCGAACGTCTTCACTGGTCCAGGGTATCGAACCGGGAGGACCCCTCGGACCGGATGACCGCGGCGGCGTGCGCCGGAGCTACGCGGCCCCGTGCAGGTGAGCCCGCGCGGCCGCCGTGCGAAGCCCCGCGATGGCGTTGTCGGGATCGTCCGCACCGAACACGGCGGATCCGGCGACGAACGTATCGGCGCCGGCCGCGGCGGCCTGAGCGATCGTCGACTCGCCGATCCCCCCGTCGACCTGCAGCCACACGGCAGAGTCCCGACGACGCGCTTCTGCGGCCAGCGTGCGAAGCTTCGGCATGGTCTCGGGCATGAACGACTGTCCGCCGAAGCCCGGCTCGACCGTCATCACGAGCACCTGATCGAACTCGGGAAGAACCTCGAGCAGCGCGTCGACCGGGGTTCCGGGCTTCACGGCGACACCGGCGCGCGCCCCGATCGCACGCAACCGCCGGGCCAGCGCGACCGCATCGTCCGCGGCCTCGAGGTGGAACGTGACCGACGCCGCGCCGAGCTCGGCGTACTCGGGAGCCCACCGGTCGGGATCCTCGATCATGAGATGGACGTCCAGCGGCACGGGACTCGTCTCCTGAATACGACCCACCATCTGCGGACCGAACGTCAGGTTGGGCACGAAGTGGTTGTCCATCACGTCGACGTGCACGAAGTCTGCAGAGGCGATGCGGGCGAGTTCGGCCTGCATGTTCACGAAGTCGGCGGCGAGGATCGACGGGTTGATGCGGAGATCGGTCACGCGTCCATTATCCCCGGGTGGTCGCCGCCCAACCGCGGGGTCGTCGCGACAACTCCTCCACGTGGGGCCCCGGCGGTGTCGGTGGCCCCGGGGTTACCGGTTTTGGAGGAGTTGTCGAGTCGCGAGCTCGGAGCGGGCGCAGCGCGGGCGGCCGGTTCTCCCGAGCCGCGCGCGACAACTCCTCCACGTGGGGCCCTGGCGGCGCCGGTGGACCCCCGGGTTACCGGTTTTGGAGGAGTTGTCGAGTCGCAAGCCCGGCGCGGGCACAGTGCGGGGCGGCATCCGCGCGTCGGCGCGGACCGCGAGCGGGTCAGCGTCGGCGGAGGAGGCTCAGGAACATGGCGTCCGTGCCGTGCCGGTGCGGCCACAGCTGCGCACGCCCCGATCCGTCGGCGGGCGTCGGCAGATCCAGCGGCGTGCGCGCCACCGCCTGCACGGCCGCGCGTGCGTCCAATTCCTCCAGCTCATCGCCCCACTCGCGACGCGCCTCCGCGACGACCCCCACGGTCTCGGCGAGGTGCGGCGAGCACGTCACGTACGCGACGATCCCGCCGGGGCGGAGTGCGCCGATCGCGGCCGACAGCAGTTCGGACTGGAGCGCGGTGAGCTCCGCGACGTCGGCGGCGGACTTCCGCCAGCGGGCCTCCGGGCGACGGCGCAGCGCGCCGAGGCCCGTGCAGGGCGCATCGACGAGGATGCGGTCGTACGACCCGGGCACCAGGGCGGCGCGCTCCCGACCGTCGAGCTCGCTCACCGGAACGTCAGCGGGTACGCCCGCCAGCGCCGCACGCACGAGCCCCGCCCGCGCGTGGGAGATCTCGTTCGCCTCGAGATGGGCACCGTGCGCGAGCGCCTCCGCGGCGAGCAGGGCGGTCTTCCCGCCGGGGCCGGCGCACAGATCGAACCAGCGTTCGCCGTCGCGCACCGGCACGACGCGTGAGAGCGCGAGAGCGACCAGCTGCGAACCCTCGTCCTGCACGCGGATGCGGCCACCCGCTGCCGCCATCACGCCGGCAGGGTCGCCGCCGGCCGAGAGCGCCCCCACCGGGGAGTACACGGTCGGCGCGAGATCCGCGGGACGCGTGGCGAGCCCCGGAAGAACCGCCAGTGCCACTCGCGGCGACGCGTTGTCGGCCCGCAGCAGTTCGTCGAGCTCGTCTGCGCGTCCTTCCGCTGCGAGAGCGCGACGGAAGGCGCGGAGGATCCACACGGGATGCGAGGTCGTGAGGCTCAGGCGTTCGTCGGCGGATCGCGCCGACGCCTCGATGCGAGCGATCCACTCCCCCGGTGTGTCGCGGGAGATCCGGCGCAGAACGGCGTTCGCGAAGCCGGTGGGGCCGGGGCCCGCCACCGCGCGGACGAGCGCGACGGTCTCGTGCACCGCCGCGTGGGAGGCGATCCGCGTGGAGAGCAGCTGGTGGGTACCGAGCCGAAGCGCGTCGAGGACGTCGGGGTCGATCGCCTCCGGTTCGCGCCCCGCGGCGGACGCGATGATCGCGTCGTAGGTGCCCTGCCGCCGCAGGGTGCCGTAGGTCAGCTCGGTCGCGAGCCCGGCATCCTGCGAGTTCAGCCCCGCGCGTTCGATCTCGATCGGAAGCAGCAGGTTGGCGTACGCCTCATCGGCGTGCACCGCCCGAATCGTCTCGTACGCGACGCGACGAGGTCCGCGCGTGACGCTCACGAGCCGACCACCGGTTCGGCCGAGCGGATTCCTCGATACCAGTCCCCGGCCGCCATGGCGGATTTTCCGGCGGGCTGAACGCGGGCGAGAACGAGCGGGTCGGTGCCCGTGCCCACCCGAATGGCGGACCCGTCCAGCGCCAGCCGACCGGGAGCGAGTGCGGACTCCGCGTCGGCGCGATGCAGCTCGATCACTTTCACCCGCGCGCCCTCCAGCGTCGTGAACGCACCGGGTTCGGGAGTCGTGCCGCGCCACCGGGCGAGGATCTCGTCGGCGGGTCGGGTCCAGTCCAGTCGCCCGTCCTCGGCGGTGAGCTTGGGCGCGTACGTCGGTTCGCCGGACTGCGGCACGGCGCGCGCGGTGCCGGCGGCGATCTGGTCGACCACCCGGTGCAAGAGCTCGGCGCCCTGTTCGGCGAGGTCGGCGAGCACGCGGTCTGCCGTCGCGAGCGGCGGCACCCGATAGCGGATCTCGTCGAAGACATCGCCGGCGTCCAGAGCCGCGACGAGCTGGAACACGCCGGCACCGATCACGGAGTCGCCCGCGACGAGGGCGCGCTGCACGGGTGCTGCTCCCCGCCAGGCCGGGAGCAGAGAGAAGTGCAGATTGATCCACCCGTGCCGCGGCGTCGACAGCAGCGGTTCGCGCACGAGGCCGCCGTACGCGACGATCACCCCCAGGTCGGGCGCGAGACGGGCGATCTCGGCCGTCGCCGCATCGTCGAGTCGATCCGTCTTGACGACCGGCAGACCGAGGTCGGTGGCGGCCTGTGCGACGGATGACGGCGTGAGCACGCGCTTGCGGCCCAGCGGCGCGTCGGTGCGCGTGACGACCGCGGCGACGTCGTGGGCGGATGCGGCGAGCACCCGCAGAGAGGGGACAGCCGCATCCGGCGTCCCTGCGAAAACGAGACGCATGACGCTCCTCACAGATCGGGGTCGGGCACGTCGACCCGCACTCTGAGTGTATTGCGCGCCGCAACCGCGGCCCGTCCCTTCGCCCGGCTGCGGCGCCCGGCGACCGCCTCGGCGACGACCGATGCGCGAAGGGTCTGGGCCACGGCTCGTCCGTGCGCGTAGTCGAATCGGACGAGAGCGCGCACCCGCGGGACGTCGTCGCTCGGGATCGGCACCGGGCCCACGACCGCGTCGGCGGTGAGTTCGTGCACATCGCGGGCGAGCGCCGAGAGAGCGCCGTCCACGGCCGGGCGGGTTCCTTCGACGACCGCCACGCGAACGGTCGGCGGCATCTTCAGCGGGGCGCGCTCCGCCAACTCGGATCGGGCATAGGCGGGCTGGGTCCAGGTCGCCAGGGCGCGGGCGACGGCGCCCGCCACCCCCGTTAGCATCACGGGAGAGCCGGGAGCCGCGAGGGCAGCGGCGTTCGACCACCAGCGCAGGCAGGACTCCGTGATCCGCAGGTCCTCGGCGAGCAGCATCCGGTCGCCGTCGAGGAGGAGAACGGCGCGGTACCCGCCGTCGGCGACCGGTTCGGCGCCGCGCGTCGCGACGACGAGGGCGGGGCGCGCGTCGACGCGCAGCAGGGCATGGTCGCGGTCGGCGAGGATGACCCGGGTGTTCGGGAAGGCCCGGCCGAGTTCGTCGGCGGTGCGCTCACTGCCCGAGGAGGCGAGGCGCATCTCGGTCGCCGAGCAGTGCGGGCAGACCCAACCCGCGATTCCGCGGCCGCACCAACCGCACTCGGGGGCGCGCCCGTGCCCCCGCACGCGCAGCGGGCCGGTGCAGTGCACGCAGCGCGCCGGATGCCGGCACGACGAGCACACGACCACCGGTGCGTATCCCGGCCGCGCGACCTGGACGAGCACCGGACCGGAGGCGAGGGCCTCCCGCACCGCCGCGAACGCGCTGGAGGGGATCCGTGCCTGGGTGGGCGCGTCGGATGTGGCGGTCAGCACGACGCGCGGAGACTGCCGACGGCGCGCGGGCACGTCGCGGAGCCAGCCCAGGCCCACCAGACGCTCCACGTCGGTCGTGCGGGTGTGCCCGAGGATGAGCAGCGCCGATGCCTCCAGCTCCTGACGGACGAGTGCGGCGTCCCGGGCGTGCACGCCCGGACTCAGCGGTTCGGCGAGCAGCGGATCGCCGTCGTCCCAGATCACGACGAGCCCGAGCGCCGCGACGGGGGCGTACACCGCCGACCGATTGCCGACGACGACGCAGGGGGCATCGCTGAGGGTGCGGAGGTACGCCGCATACCGCGCCGGCCCGGACTGGCGCGCGTCGACGGGCACAACCGCGTCGACCGGCAGCTTGCCCTCGAGCGCGGAAACGACCTGCTCCTGGTCGCGGTGATCCGGCACCACAATGACGACGCTGCGGCCGGCCGCGAGGGTGACCGCTGCGGCCGCCGCGACGAGCACGGCCCACGCCCCGACCGTGCGACCCTCCCCGATGACGACGGGTCGGGGCGGTGCGTCGAGCGCCATTCGCTCGCGATCCGTTAACCCGGGGCGCAGCGTCGGGAATGCGTCGAGCACGTCTTCGGCGGCGCGCACCACCTCGGGCGCGACGACGGGCGCCGTCGGCGGCTCCCGCAGCAGCCAGGACTTCTCAGCTCGCACCATCCGCTTCGGTACCGCGAGTCGGAGGACATCGGATGCGGACCCCGCCGCCCGGTCGGCAACCTTCCGCGCCAGCTCGTACAGCCCGCCCGGCAGCACCGGCACCGGCGAGATGACGGAGTCGAGCTCGGAGAGCGGGCGCTGACTCGGCTCAGACCAGGCGCGTTCGACCACGAAGCCGTCGATCATCCGGCCCGCGCTGCGCAGCGGAACCTTCACCCGCACGCCGGGCTGCGCGTCCGCATCGAGGTCGGGCGGGACCGCGTAGTCGAACAGGCGGTCGAGCTGGGGCAGCGGGCTGTCCAGCAGCACACGGGCGATCGGGCGGGCGGATGCCGACGGCGGCGCAGCGGCGGCCGTATCCGATTCCGCCGCGCCACCTGCGGCCGCATCCGATGCCTTCGCGTCGACTGTCGCGTCGCCGCCCGCCGCATCGTCTGCGGTCTCGGTCGCCCCCGCCGTCACGTCAGAGCCCGGCAGCGGCGCGCAACTCCTCGACGCGGTCGAGGCGCTCCCAGGTGAAATCAGGTAGCTCGCGCCCGAAGTGCCCGTACGCCGCGGTCGCGGCATAGATCGGGCGCAGCAGGTCGAGCTGGTCGATGATCGCCTTGGGGCGGAGATCGAAGACGTCGAGGATCGCGCGCGTGATCTTGTCGTCGTCGACGTGGGCCGTTCCGAAGCTCTCGACGTAGAGTCCGACGGGGCTCGCTTTGCCGATGGCGTACGCGACCTGCACCTCGAGACGGTCGGCGAGACCCGCCGCGACGGCGTTCTTCGCGACCCAGCGCATGGCGTAGGCGGCGGAGCGGTCGACCTTCGAGGGATCCTTGCCGCTGAAGGCGCCGCCGCCGTGGCGGGATGCCCCGCCGTAGGTGTCGATGATGATTTTGCGACCGGTGAGTCCGGCGTCGCCCTTCGGGCCGCCGGTGACGAAGGGGCCCGCCGGGTTGATGTAGTACTGCACGTCGGGGAGGTCGAGTCCGGTCGAGGCGAGCACCGGGTCGATCACCGCGGCGCGCACCTGGGCGCGCAGGTCTTCCTGGCTGATGTCGGGGTGGTGCTGGGTCGAGAGCACCACGGACTCCACCGTCTTCGGCACGTGCCCGTCGTAGCCGAGTGTCACCTGCGTCTTGCCGTCGGGGCGTAGGAAGGACAGCTCGCCCGAGCGCCGCGCATCGGCGAGCCGCTCCGCCATCCGGTGGGCCGTCCACGCGGCCATCGGCATGTACTGCGGCGTTTCGGTGGTGGCGAAACCGAACATGATGCCCTGGTCGCCGGCGCCCTGTTCGTCGCGCGGGTCGATCGACCGGCCCTCGCGCTGCTCGAACGCCTGGTTCACTCCGGCGGCGATGTCGGAGGACTGCGCGCCGATCGACACGCTCACCCCGCAGGAATCACCGTCGAAGCCGGTGTCGCTGGAGGTGTAGCCGATGCGGTTCACGACGTCGCGCACGATCGCCGGAATCTCGACGTACGCACGCGTCGACACTTCACCCGCGACGTGCACGAGCCCGGTCGTGACGAGAGTCTCGACCGCGACACGGCCGGCGGGATCGTCGGCGATGATCGCGTCGAGGATGCTGTCCGAGATCTGGTCGCAGATCTTGTCGGGGTGCCCCTCGGTGACGGACTCGGAGGTGAACAGGCGCAGGTCGGTCATCGGTACTCCCCGTTGTGGCGAACGCTGCCGCCATCATGCACGCGGCCCCGGACACCAGGTGTCGGGGCCGCGCAACAGAACGAAATTACTCGGCGTGCCGCAGACGCAGCTTGTCCTCGTGGATCTCGTGCATCGCGATGGTGAGGGGCTTGTCCTCGATCGTCGAGTCCACCAGCGGACCCACGTTGTCGAAGAGGTTTCCCTCGTGCAGGTCGGAGTAGTAGTCGTTGATCTGACGCGCGCGCTTGGATGCGTAGATCACGAGCTGGTACTTCGAGTCGACCTTTTCGAGAAGGCTGTCGATGGGGGGCTCGATGATGCCCTGGTTGGTTCCTGCCATGGCGAAACCTCCTGGTTCTTCAGTGGCGGCGAAAGTCGGCGGACGCGGCGATCAAGATGCGCGCGAAGATGCCTGGGCCAATTCTACGACCTCACGCGCGGCTTCGGCGACGTCCGCGTTCACGACGCGGTAATCGAACTCGTGCTGGGAGGCCAATTCGACCCGCGCGGTACGCAACCGGCGGGCTCGTTCCTCGTCGTCCTCGGTGCCGCGCCCCACGAGCCTGTGGACGAGCTCGTCCCAGCTGGGCGGAAGCAGGAACACCAGCGTCGCGTCGGGGGCGGCCTCGCGCACCTGACGCGCGCCCTGCAGATCGATCTCGAGCAGAACCGTGCGTCCCTCCGCGAGGGCTTTGTCGATCGGAGCCCGCGGCGTGCCGTACCGGTGCGCGTTGTGCACCGTGGCGTACTCGAGGAGCTCGCCCCGGGCGATGAGGTCGTCGAAGCCGGCGTCATCGACGAAGAAGTAGTGCTGGCCGTCGACCTCGCTGGGGCGCGGAGTCCGCGTCGTCGCCGACACCGACAGCAGGATCTCCGGATGGTGCTCCTGTATGTGGGTGGCGACCGTGCCCTTGCCGACGGCGGTGGGCCCGGCGAGCACGATCAGCCGGCTTCGTGCCCCGCGCGGACGGGGTTCGGGGAACCGGCCCTCGAGCCAGGTGTCGAGCGCGCGCCGCTGGCGCACGCCGAGACCCGCGAGGCGCTTCACGTTCGAGATTCCGAGTTCGGCGAGGATGCGTTCGCGTTTGCTCTCGCCGATCGCGGGCAGCGCGGTGAGGAAGTCGGTGATGCGGAGCGTTCCCGCCGGCGACAGGCTGTCGGTGTCGGCGCGGCGCAGCACCTCCTGCGGCGACACGACACGGGTCGCGATGTCGCGTTTGAGGGAGGCGCGCGCGCGGCGGGCGGCCACGGCCTTCCGTGACGCCGCCGCGCGGTCGACCTCGGGGGGTGTCTGCTTGTCAACCACGGGCACTCCCCCGGTAGAGCGCGGCGCGTTCTTCGATCCGCGCCGCGAGGCCCGCGGGCCCGACGGACAGGATGCTGCGGCTCTCGTTCGCGATCACGTTCGAGGCCCCGTAGCCGAATAGACGCGGCAGGTCGGCGGGGTCCGCCCCCTGCGCGCCGAAGCCCGGCGCCAGCACCGGCATGCCGGCGATGACGATGTCGGTCAGCCCGAATGCGGCGCGGTCGACGGTCGCGCCGATGACGACGCCGATCGAGCCGAGCGCACCGGGCAGTCCCATGTTCAGTTCGCCCACGTCGTGCGCGACGCGGGCCGCGAGGCGGCCCCGCACGTCCGCCGAATCGTCGTCGACGAGCGCCTGCTGCACGAGGGCGGCTTCCGGGTTGCTGGTTGCGGCCAGCACGAACGCGCCCTTCCCGTGGGCGATCGCCATCCGCAGCGATGCGCGGAGCGAATCGGGCCCGAGGTAGGGGCTGAGCGTGACGGCGTCGGCCTCGAGGGGCGAGCCCGGTCGCAACCACGCGTCGGCGTATCCGGCCATCGTCGTGCCGATGTCTCCGCGCTTCGCGTCGGCGACGACCAGCAGGTCGGCCGCGCGCGCGGCCTGCAGGACGTCTTCGAGCGCGGCGAATCCCCGTGAGCCGTACTGCTCGAAGAACGCGACCTGCGGCTTCACCACACCGACGCGTCCGGCCGATGCCTCGACGACGCGCAGGCCGAACTCGCGCGCGCCGGCGGCGGAGGGCTCGAGGCCCCACGCCGTCAGCAGGCTCGCGTGCGGATCGATTCCCACGCACAACGCGCCGTGGTCATCGAGCGCGGCGCGCAGGCGCTGGCCGAATGAGATCACGCGCGCGCCGCCCGATCCGCCGCGTACTCCTGCAGGCTGCGCACGTTGTAGCCCTCGCGGATGACCGGCAGCGCACTCACGGCCGCGCCGAGCACGGCCATCGTGGTGAATAGCGCCTTGTCGGCCGCCACGGCCGCCGCCCGGATCTCGTATCCGTCGGCGCGCGCAGATCCACCACTCGGGGTGTTGACGATCATGTCGATGCGCCCGGCGTTGATCAGATCGACGACGTTCTCCTCACCGCTCTCCTGGGTGGCCGAGTACTTGTTGACGATCTGCACCCGGATGCCGTTCCGCGCCAGGATCTCGGCCGTTCCCTCGGTGGCCAGCAGCTCGTACCCGAGCTCCTGCAGGCGGTGGGCGGGCAGGATCACGGCCCGCTTGTCGGCATCCGCGACCGAGATGAACACCGTTCCGCCCAGCGGCATGCCGCCGTATGCGGCCTGCTGGCTCTTCGCGAACGCGGTCGGGAAGTCGCGGTCGATGCCCATGACCTCGCCCGTCGAGCGCATCTCCGGTCCGAGCACCGAATCGACGGTCTGACCGTCCTTCGTGCGGAACCGCTTGAAGGGGAGCACGGCTTCCTTCACCGCGACCGGTGCGTCCAGCGGGACCCGCGAGCCGTCCTGCTCGGGCAGCATGCCCTCGGTCTTCAGATCCGCCACCGACGAGCCCGCCATGATCCGCGCGGCCGCCTTCGCGAGCGGGATTCCGAGGGCCTTCGAGACGAACGGGACCGTGCGGCTCGCGCGTGGGTTGGCCTCGATGACGTAGAGCACGCCGGCGCTGATCGCGAACTGCACGTTCAGCAGTCCGCGCACACCCACGCCCCGGGCGATGGCGAGCGTCGCTTCGCGCACGCGGTCGACATCGGATCGACCGAGGCTGATCGGGGGCAGGGTGCAGCTCGAGTCGCCGGAGTGGATGCCGGCCTCCTCGAGATGCTCCATGACGCCACCGATGTAGAGCTCGTCGCCGTCGAACAGGGCGTCGACGTCGAGCTCGATCGCGTCGTCGAGGAAACGGTCGACCAGGAGCGGCAGACCCGGTCCGATGATCGCCTGGTCGGCGACGCGCACGAAGTAGTCGCGGAGGCTCTCGGTGTCGTAGACGATCTCCATGCCGCGCCCGCCGAGCACGAAGCTCGGACGCACGAGCACCGGGTAGCCGATCTCTTCCGCGATGGTGACGGCGCCGTCCACGTCGATCGCCGTGCCGTTGCGAGGAGCAACCAGCCCCGCGTCATCCAGCAGGCGCGCGAACAGCTCGCGCTCCTCAGCGAGATCGATGGCCTCCGGGCTCGTGCCGAGGATGCGGTACCCCGCGTCCTCGATCCCCTTCGCGAGCCCGAGCGGCGTCTGGCCGCCGAGCTGGCAGATGACGCCGAGGATCTCCCCCGAGCGGCTTTCGGCGTGCAGCACTTCGAGCACGTCCTCGAGCGTCAGCGGTTCGAAGTACAGGCGGTCGCTGGTGTCGTAGTCGGTCGAGACCGTCTCGGGGTTGCAGTTGACCATGATCGTCTCGTAGCCCGCATCCGACAGTGCGAAGGAGGCGTGCACGCAGGAGTAGTCGAACTCGACGCCCTGACCGATGCGGTTCGGACCCGACCCGATGATCACGACCTTGGTGCGCTCGGACGCGGCGACCTCGGTCTCCTGGTCGTAGCTCGAGTAGTGGTACGGCGTGAGGGCGGGGAACTCGCCCGCGCAGGTGTCGACCGTCTTGTAGACCGGGCGGATGCCGAGTCCGTGCCGGATGCCGCGCACCTCGGTCTCGCTGAGTCCGCGGATCTCGGCGATCTGAGCGTCGCTGAACCCGTGGTCCTTGGCGACCCGGATGGCTTCCGCATCCAGTTCATCGGCCGTGCGCAGGAACTCGGCGACCTCGTTGATCAGGACGATCTGGTCGAGGAACCACGGGTCGATCGCGGTCGCCTCGAAGGCCTGCTCGATGGTCGCCCCCTTCCGGAGCGCCTGCTGCAGCACGACGATCCGGCCGTCGGTGGGCGTCCGCGAGATCTCCAGGAGCTCCTGCACCGAGCGGTCCTCGGGGCCCCAGTGGAAACTCGACCCGCGCTTCTCGAGCGAGCGCAGCGCCTTCTGCAGGGCGGTCGCGTAGTTGCGGCCGATCGCCATGGCCTCGCCGACGGACTTCATGGTGGTCGTGAGCGTGACGTCGGCGGCCGGGAACTTCTCGAAGTTGAAGCGCGGAACCTTGACGACGACGTAGTCGAGCGTCGGCTCGAAGCTCGCCGGCGTCACCTTGGTGATGTCGTTCGGGATCTCATCGAGGCGATACCCGATCGCGAGCTTGGCGGCGATCTTGGCGATCGGGAACCCGGTCGCCTTCGACGCCAGAGCGGACGAGCGCGAGACGCGCGGGTTCATCTCGATCACGATGATGCGGCCGGTGGCCGGATCGATCGCGAACTGGATGTTGCAGCCACCGGTGTCGACGCCGACGGAGCGGATGATGTCGATGCCGATGTCGCGGAGCTTCTGGTACTCGCGGTCGGTGAGCGTCAGCGCGGGCGCCACCGTGATCGAGTCGCCGGTGTGCACCCCGACCGGGTCGACGTTCTCGATCGAGCAGACGACGACCGTGTTGTCGGCCGTGTCGCGCATGAGTTCGAGCTCGTACTCCTTCCACCCGAGGATCGATTCCTCGAGCAGCACCTCGTTCGTGGGCGAGTCGTGCAGGCCGGCGCCGGCGATGCGGCGGAGGTCGCGCTCGTCGTAGGCGAAGCCCGAGCCGAGGCCGCCCATCGTGAACGAGGGGCGCACGACCAGCGGGTAGCCGAGTTCTTCGGCCGCGGCGAGGCACTCGTCCATCGTGTGGGCGATGCGGCTGGCGGCCACATCCGCGCCGCACTCCAGCACGAGCTCCTTGAAGACCTGGCGGTCCTCGCCCTTCTGGATGGCCTCGACCTTCGCGCCGATGAGCTCGACGTCGTACTTGGCGAGGATGCCCAGCTCGTCGAGCTTGATGGCGGCGTTCAGGGCGGTCTGGCCACCGAGGGTCGGCAGAATCGCGTCCGGCTTCTCCTTCGCGATGATCGTCTCGAGCACGTCGGGGCTGATCGGCTCGATGTAGGTCGCGTCGGCGAAGTCGGGGTCGGTCATGATCGTCGCCGGGTTCGGGTTCACGAGGATCACGCGCAGGCCTTCGGCCCGGAGGACCCGGCACGCCTGGGTGCCGGAGTAGTCGAATTCGGCGGCTTGCCCGATGACGATCGGGCCGGAGCCGATGACCAGGACGGAGCGGATGTCGTCGCGCTTAGGCATTGGCGGCTTTCTTGCTGAGGTCCTCGCGCACGAGCTGGGCGAAGCGGTCGAACAGGTAGTTGGCGTCGTGTGGGCCGGCGGCGGCTTCGGGATGGTACTGCACGGAGAACGCGGGGATGTCGAGCGCGCGCAGGCCCTCGACCACGTTGTCGTTCAGTCCGACGTGGCTCACTTCGACGCGGCCGTAGCCGTGCGGGCTGTCGGAGGTGGTGTCGAGCGGCGCATCGACCGCGAAGCCGTGGTTGTGCGCCGTGATCTCGACGCGCCCGGTCTCGCGGTCCAGCACGGGCTGGTTGATGCCGCGGTGCCCGAACGGCAGCT
Source organism: Microbacterium sp. cx-55 (assembly GCF_021117345.1). Classification (NCBI taxonomy): domain Bacteria; kingdom Bacillati; phylum Actinomycetota; class Actinomycetes; order Micrococcales; family Microbacteriaceae; genus Microbacterium; species Microbacterium sp. cx-55. The sequence continues at coordinate 1,613,591 of NZ_CP088261.1, forward strand.
TGTACGTGCCGTAGCCGAGCGCGCGACCGAGCAGCTGGTTGCCGAAGCAGATGCCGAAGAAGGGCAGCCGTTCGTCGAGCACCGCGCGCAGCAGTTCGACGTGATCTTCGGATGCGGCGGGGTCGCCGGGGCCGTTGGAGTAGAAGACCGCGACCGGGTCGATCGCGCGGATGTCGTCGATCGTGACCGACTGGGGCAGCACGTGCACGTCGAAGCCGCGGGCCGCGAGGTTCACAATGGTCGCCTGCTTCACCCCGAGATCGAGCACGGCGAGGTTGCCGATGCGCTCCCCCGTCGCCGGGGTGATCTCGGCGGCGGCGACGGACACGCTGGCCGACAGGTTCTGCCCGGCCATCTCGGGCGCCTCGCGGACGATCCGGAGCTGCTCTTCGGGATCGAGGGCTGCGGCATCGCCGGAGAAGATACCGCCGCGCATGCTGCCCGCGGAACGGATGTGGCGGGTGACCGCGCGCGTGTCGATGCCGCTGATGCCGACGATTCCGTCGGCGACCAGGGCCTCGTCGAGCGAGCGGTCGGCGCGCCAATTGGAGACGACGCGCGAAGGGTCGCGCACGATGTATCCGGCCACCCAGATGCGTCGGGACTCCACGTCTTCTTCGTTGACGCCGGTGTTGCCGATGTGCGGGGCGGTCTGCAGCACGATCTGGCCGGCGTACGACGGATCGGTCAGGGTCTCCTGGTAACCGGTCATGCCGGTCGAGAAGACCACTTCACCGAGGGTCGTGCCGGTCGCGCCGTACGCGTTGCCGGGGTAGCGCGAGCCGTCCTCGAGCACGAGGGCGGCGGGGCTGCTGCGGAAGAGGGTCATGCGTCGGTTCCTGTCGGTGTGGGGGAAGTCAGAAGCGCGGTGATCGCGTCGGCGGCCGCGCGGGCCGATGCGCCCTGCGGGCGGAAGTACGAATCGACCACGGTGCCGTCGTCGAGTCGCCAGCTGAGCCTGGTCAGACCGTCTCGTTCGACGACCCGGTCGATCGCGACCGTCGCCTGCTCGGTCGCGGTGAGGCGTTCGCGGGAGAGGAAGATCGGGTCCTGACCGCGCAGATGCAGCACGACGCCGTCATCCGTCACGGTCAGGTCCGCGCGCGCGCGGAACCCGAGCCCGCGGACGGCGAGGCGCTCGAGCGCCACCCCGTGCGCCGTGGTGGCGACGTAGAGACCGGGGAACTCGGCGCGCACGAGAGAACCGGCGGGCACCGCCTCGCTCGGCGCGGCGAGACCTCGATCGCGTCGCGTTCGTCGTCGCCAGCCGAGGCCCATCAGCCCGATCAAGACGATCGCGACCGCGAGCATGACCAGCAGGGCTCCCTCGCGGCTCACGGGGCGACCTCCTCGGGAGAGACCAGCGCGCCGTCGCGCAGCGTGACCCGCCCCGCGTGGAACGTCCATCGCGTGCTGCCGGGAAGCTCGCGCCCGAGGTAGGGCGAGTTGACGCTCAGACCGTGCAGGTCGTCGGTGCCGAAGACCCCGCCGCCGCGCGGATCGTGCAGCGTGAGGTGGGCCGGCTCCCCCGCGGTCAGCGGGCGCCCGTGACCGCCGAGGCGGCCGATCGCGGCGGGGGTGCGGCTCATCACACGGGCAACATCCGCCCAGTCGAGCATTCCGGTGTCGACCACGGCGTGCTGCACGACCCGGAGGGCGCTCTCGAGTCCGACCATCCCGTTGGCGGCGGCGTGCCACTCGCAGGCCTTCGCCTCGTGCGGATGCGGGGCGTGATCGGTCGCGACGATGTCGATCGTGCCGTCGGCCAGGCCCTCGCGCACCGCGCGAACGTCCTCGTCGCGGCGAAGCGGCGGGTTCACCTTGAAGCGCGCGTCGTACCCGCGCACCAGCTCGTCGGTCAGCAGCAGGTGGTGCGGGGTGACCTCCGCCGTCACGGCGATCCCCCGCTTCTTGGCCCAGCGGATGATGTCGACCGACCCGGCCGTCGACAGATGGCAGACGTGCAGCCGCGATCCGACGTGCTCCGCGAGGAGCACGTCGCGCGCGATGATCGCTTCTTCGGCGACCGCGGGCCAACCCGCGAGGCCGAGTTCCGCCGAGACACTTCCCTCGTTCATCTGGGCGCCCTCGGTGAGCCGCGGGTCCTGCGCGTGCTGCGCCACGACACCGTCGAACGCCTTCACGTACTCGAGTGCACGGCGCATGATCAGCGGGTCCCAGACGCAGAACCCGTCGTCGCTGAAGACCCTGACCTGGGCCCGCGAATGCGCCATCGCGCCGAGTTCGGCGAGTCGCTCGCCCTTCTGCCCGACGGTGACGGCGCCGATCGGCTGCACGGTGACGTAGCCGGCGGCTTCGCCGAGCGCGAGTTCTTGCTCGACGACACCGGCGGTGTCGGCCACCGGTGACGTGTTCGGCATCGCGAAGAGCGCCGTGAAACCGCCGGCGGCTCCGGCACGCGAGCCGGTGAGGATCGTCTCGGACGCTTCGTAACCCGGCTCCCGCAGATGCGTGTGCAGGTCGACGAGCCCGGGGAGGGCCACGAGGCCGTCCGCATCGATGACGGTGGCACCGGAGCGGCTCAGGCCGCTGCCGACCTCGGCGATCCGCGCATCCTCGATGAGGATGTCGGCCGGGTCGCCGCCGTCGATCCGTGCGCCGCGGATGAGGAAGGTCTCGCTCATCGTGCGTCCTCCTTCTCAGCATCCGCGCGTTCGCCGGAGAGCAGCAGGTAGAGAGCCGCCATCCGCACGGACACGCCGTTGGTCACCTGCTCGAGCACCGTCGACCGCGGAGAATCCGCCGCAGCCGCAGATATCTCGAGGCCTCGGTTCATGGGTCCGGGGTGCATCACAATGCTATCGCCCGGCAACGCCGACAATCGCGCCGCGTCCAGCCCCCAGGACCGCGCGTACTCCCGCTCGGTCGGGAAGTAGGCGGCGTTCATCCGCTCCAGCTGGATGCGGAGCATCATGAGCGCGTCGGGACCCGCGGCGATCGCGGCGTCCAGGTCGTAGCCGATCGTGGCGGGCCACGCCGAGACGTCCTGCGGGATGAGGGTCGGGGGCCCGACCAGCGTGACCTTCGCACCCAGGGTGTGCAGCAGCCAGACGTTCGAGCGCGCCACGCGCGAATGCAGGATGTCGCCCACGATCGTGACCGAGAGTCCCGCCAGGTCGCGACCGCGGCTGTCGTCGCCGTAGGTGCGCTTGCGGATGGTGAACGCGTCGAGCAGGGCTTGCGTCGGGTGCTCGTGGGTACCGTCGCCCGCATTCACGACGCCGGCGGTGATCCAGCCGCTCGTCGCGAGGGTCCGGGGTGCACCGGATGCGCCGTGCCGGATGACGACCGCATCCGCTCCCATCGCCTGCAGCGTCTGCGCCGTGTCCTGCAGCGACTCGCCCTTGGAGACGCTCGAGCCCTTCGCGGAGAAGTTGATGACGTCGGCGGAGAGGCGTTTCGCGGCGGCCTCGAAGGAGATGCGTGTGCGGGTGGAATCTTCGAAGAAGAGGTTCACCACGGTCTTGCCGCGCAGCGTCGGCAGCTTCTTCACCTCGCGGCGCTGCGTGTCGGCCATGTCTTCGGCGACGTCGAGGATGCGCAACGCGTCGGTGCGCGTGAGTGAGCGGGTGTCGAGAAGGTGCCTCATGACTCGATCGTCACCTCTTCGATGCCGTCCACCTCGGCGAGGCGCACGTTCACCCGCTCGGTGCGCGAACTCGGCAGGTTCTTGCCGACGAAGTCGGGACGGATCGGCAACTGGCGGTGCCCGCGATCGATCAGAGCGGCCAGCCGCACGGCCGCCGGGCGGCCGATGTCCTGCAGCGCATCGAGCGCGGCGCGGATGCTGCGACCGGAGAACAGCACGTCGTCGACGAGCACGACCGTGCGTCCGTCGATTCCGGACGCCGGAATCTCGGTGCGGTGCGGGGTGCGGGTGGGATTCTTCGCGAGATCGTCGCGGTACATCGTGACGTCGAGCGCCCCGACCGGAACGGGGGTGTTCGCGAACTCGGAGACGAGAGCGCCGATGCGGTTCGCGAGCGGAACGCCGCGCGTGGGGATCCCGAGAATCACCAGACCTTCCGCCCCGCGGTTGGACTCGAGGATCTCGTGTGAGATCCGAGTGAGCGCTCGGGCGATGTCGGCCTCATGCAGCACGGTTCTCGTGCTCATCCGCCGCTCCCTTCTCCGCCTCTCGGACGGTGTTAAAGGTTGCTGTGGTTCTCCTACACCCTATCAATACCGGGCGCCCGACGAGCCCGGAACGCGGCCCCGCTGTTAGGCTCGAAAGACTGCCATGACCGAACGAACCGACCTCCGTGGCGCTGCTGCGTCCGACCCGCACCGTCCCCTTCCGAACGACGACGCGGTCCGCGGCGATGGTGCGGATGCGTCCGTCGTGATGGGTGCCGGCGCGGCTTCGGCGACGGCGAAGGTCATCCTGTTCGGCGAGCACGCCGTCGTATACGGGTACCCGGCGATCGCCGTCCCGGTGGCAGCCCTGACGGTGCGCGCCGATGTGCGTCCGGCGCTCGGCGGCAGCACGATCGACAGCGCACTGTTCTCGGGCCCGCTCGCGGACGCTCCCGCGCGCCTGCGCCCCACGGCCGTTGCCGCAGAGGCTGCCCTCACCGCGCTCGGCGCAGCGCACACGCCCGTCGCCGTCCGCATCCGGAGCGACATCCCCGCCGAACGCGGTGTCGGTTCCAGCGCGGCGGTCGCCGCTGCCGTGGTCGGGGCCGTCGCCGACGCGTTGCAGGTCACCCTGGATGCGGACCGTCATCACGAGCTCGTCCAGATCGCCGAGCGTGCGGCCCACGGAACGCCGAGCGGCCTCGACGCGCGCGCGGTGCGCGCGGCGGGGCCCATCTGGTTCCGTTCCGGCGACGTCGAGCCCCTGACGGTCGCCGTACCTCTCGTGTTCGTGATCGCCGACACCGGTGTCCGCGGCCGGACGGGTGAGGCGGTTGCGGCCGTTCGCGCGCTGCGTGAAGAGTTCCCGGTGCACACCGATGAGGTGATCGCGGCTCTCGGTGACCTCGCGGTCTCTGCCCGCGACGATCTGGCCAGCGGAGACGCTGAGTCGCTGGGGCGCCGCATGACCCGCGCGCACGCCCTGCTCGGCGAGCTCGGTGCCGGCGACGCGGCGTTGGATCGCCTGGCAAAGGCAGCGCTGGCTGCCGGAGCGCTCGGCGCGAAGCTCACCGGCGGCGGACGGGGCGGGTGTCTGCTCGCTCTCGCGCGCAGCGCGGCGCACGCAGAAGACCTCGAGACGGCCCTTCGTGCGGCCGGGGCCACCGACGTGTGGGCGACGACCGTGCCCGCCACCGGCGCTCAGGCGTCGGACGCTCCGGCCGCTCCGGCGGAGTCGGTGCCCGTTCGGCCCGTATCCCGCACACGGACGCCGGTCGGATCCGAACAGATCACGAATGTGGAGCAGACCCGATGACCCGTGCGACCGCGCGCGCCCACCCGAACATCGCGCTCGTGAAGTACTGGGGCAAGCGTGACGCCGCCCTGAATCTCCCGGCGACCGGCAGCATGTCGATGACCCTCGACGTCTTCCCCACCACGACGACCGTGACGGTCGAGCCCGGCCGGGACCGCGACGAACTCGTCCTCGGCGGCGTCGTGCAGCAGGGGGTGCCGCGGGAGCGCGTGGAACGATTCCTCGACCTCGTGCGCACCGCATCCGGATCCTCCGCGCGCGCCCGCGTCGAGACGGAGAACACGGTTCCCTCCGCCGCGGGACTCGCGTCGTCCGCCTCGGGGTTCGCCGCTCTCGCCGGTGCCGCCGCCGCGGCGTACGGACTGGATCTCGACGAGCGCGCGCTCTCCCGGCTCGCCCGTCAGGGCTCCGGATCCGCATCCCGATCGATCATCTCCGGCTTCGCGGTGTGGCACGCCGGCGACGACGATGCGTCCTCGTTCGCTGAGGCCGTGCCGGCACCCGAACTCGCCATGGTGGTCGCCATGGTCGACCGGCGCGAGAAGTCCGTTTCGAGCCGCGAGGCCATGCGACGGACGGTCGACACCTCGCCGTTCTACCCCGCCTGGATCACGTCGACGGCCCGCAGCCTCGAGGACGCCCTGGCGGCCGCGGCCGCGGGCGACGTCGAGCGTCTCGGTGGCATCACCGAGACCAACGCGCTGCGCATGCACGCGCTCATCCAGTCGTGCGATCCGCCCATCCGGTACCTCTCCCCGGTGAGCGTTGAGATCTTCGACCGCGTGGTCGCGCTCCGCGCGGAGGGCGTCGCCGCGTTCGCGACGGCCGATGCCGGGCCGAACGTGGTCGTGATCTGTCGCCCGGCGGATGCGGCGACGGTCGCCGCAGCGATCGACGACCTGGCCGACACGGTCACCTCTCTGCCGGGACCGGGAATGCAGGTCCTCGACCGGGTGCCCGCATGAACCGCGGCGCGGCGGCGCGCGCGGAGACGATTACGGTGCGCGCACCGGGCAAGCTCTTCATCGCCGGCGAGTACGCGGTCGTCTCCCCCGGCGAGCCGTCCGTGCTCGTCGCGGTCGATCGCTACCTCACGGTCGGCCTGACCGAGAGCGTCGGCGCCGGCAGCATCCATTCCCCCGAGTACGGGCGGATGCCGGTGGTCTGGACGCGCAGCGAAGGCGGGCTCACGGTCGACCGCGAACACCACCCCTACGACTACGTCTTCGAGGCGATCACGGTCGCCGAGCGCCTGCGGGCCGAACGCGGGCTCGCGCCGCGCTTCTTCGACCTGCGGATCGACAGCGGACTCGACGACGTATCGGGTCGGAAGTTCGGTCTCGGTTCGTCGGCAGCCGTGACGGTCGCCACGGTCCGCGCGATCGACCGGTTCTACGGTTTCGATCTATCGCCCACGGAGCTCTTCCAGATCGCGCTTCTCGCGACGATCCAGGTCGCCCCGACCGCGTCGGGCGGCGACCTCGCGGCGAGCACGTTCGGCGGATGGATCGGGTACCGCGCCCCCGATCGTGAACTGCTCCGCCAGCGCACCGCCGCGGGTTCGATCGACGCGCTCCTCCGCGACACTGCGGCGTGGGAGGGCCTCGAGATCCGTCGACTATCGGCGCCGCGCGACCTCTCGTTCCTCGTCGGATGGACGGGCGCGCCGGCGTCGACCGAGCGACTCGTGGACGCCGTCGGACGGCGGAGCCGGGCCGGCAGCATCGATCACACCGCGTTCCTCGAGGATTCACGTCGATGCGTGAACGGGCTGTGGACGTCGCTCGAGACCGGCGACGATTCCGCCACGCTCGGGGCGGTGAACGCCGCGCGCCACATCCTGCAGGGACTCGGCGCGCAGTCCGGTGTATCGATCGAGACGCCCGCTCTCCGCGCGCTCTGCGAGGTCGCCGAATCGATCGGCGCGGCGGCGAAGCCGTCCGGCGCCGGGGGCGGCGATTGCGGCATCGTGCTCGCGCCGGCGGGGGCGGACGTCGCCGGCATGCTGCGCGCCTGGGAGGCGCACGACATCCGTCACCTCACGGTGTCGGTGCACGCGCCCGAGGCGGAACCGGCGTGAGCGCGCCGGGGCCCGCGGGGCGGAAGGACGACCACGTCCGGCTGGCGGCGGATCAGCAGGCAGAGGGTCGGCGCGGCAACGATTTCGACGACATCACGTTCCTGCACCACGCCCTCGACGGGATCGACGCCGACACGGTGGACACGTCCGTCGAGGTGGCCGGCACGACGTGGGCGCTCCCCTTCCATATCAACGCGATGACGGGTGGCAGCGCCGCGACCGGCCGCATCAACCGTGATCTGGCGATCGCCGCGCGCGAGACCGGCGTGGCCATCGCCTCCGGCTCCCTGAGTGCCGGGCTCGACGACCCCGCGCTCCTGTCGACCTTCCGCGTGCTTCGCGACGAGAACCCCGACGGCGTCGTCTGGGCGAACATCGGCGTCGAGCGGCGACCGGATGATGCGCGTCGCGCGGTGGACGCCCTCGCGGCCGATGCGCTGCAGGTGCACCTCAACAGCATCCAGGAGACTGTGATGCCGGAGGGCAGCCGGCATTTCTCCGGGTGGCTGCGCTCGCTCGAAGCGCTCCGCGATGCCGTCGAGGTGCCGATCGTCGTCAAAGAGGTCGGATTCGGCCTCAGTACCCGCACCCTCTCTCGTCTCACCGACCTGGGGATCCGTTACGCGGACGTCTCGGGCCGTGGCGGTACGGATTTCGTGCGCATCGAGAACTCCCGCCGCGCGGGGGCCGATTACGAGTATCTGACCGGATGGGGGCAGTCGGCCGTCGCGTCGCTCCTGGACGCCCCCGCATCCGCCCCTGTGCTGCTCGCCTCAGGCGGCGTGCGCAGTCCGCTCGACGTCGTGCGTGCGCTCGCGTTGGGCGCCCGGGCTGTGGGGGTGTCGGGCACTTTCCTCGCCCCGGTGCTGGAGGGCGGCGCGGACGCTCTCATCGCGCGGATCACGCAGTGGTCGGCGCACACCCGGGCACTGCTCGCCGTGCTCGGCGCCGCAACGCCCGCCGACCTCGTCCATTCGGACCTCATCATCGACGGCTCGGTCGCGCGCTTCTGCGCCGCTCGGGGCATCGACATCACCGCGTGGGCGCGTCGTTCGGATGCCGCCCCGTCCACCGAGAGGAGCCGGCATGACCGGTGACGCGGAGTTCACCTCCATCCCGATGCGCTGGGTCGGCCCGCTCCGTCTCAGCGGAGACGTCGTGGGCGAGCAGCAGGTGCCGCTCGCGACCTACGAGTCCCCCCTGTGGCCCTCGGTCGGACGTGGCGCACGCATCTCGCGTCTGGTGCCGGACGGCATCCGCGTGACGATCGTCGACGAGCGGATGACGCGCTCCTCGCTCTTCGTCGCCGCGACCGGGGCCGACGCGGCCCGCGCGGCGCGCCGCATCCTGGAACGCCAGGCCGAGCTCGCCGAGATCGTCGCCGCGCAGAGCAGGCACGCGCGCCTGATCGACATCGATACCGAGATCGTCGGCAACCTGCTCTTCCTTCGGTTCGCTCTGACGACGGGCGATGCGTCCGGCCACAACATGGTCACGCTGGCGGCGGAGTCGCTCATGGCCCGTGTGCTGGAGTGGCACCCCGAGCTGCAGTACGGCTCGATCTCGGGCAACTACTGCTCCGACAAGAAGGCCACGGCCGTCAACGGCATCCTCGGGCGGGGTCGCAACACGATCGCGGAGATCCTGATCCCGGCCGCGCTCGTCAGCGAGCAGCTGCGCTCGAGCGCCGCTCGCATCGTCGAACTGAACACGCGCAAGAACCTCGTCGGTTCCACGATCGCGGGCGCTCTCCGGTCCGCGAACGCGCACTACGCGAACATGCTGCTGGCCTTCTACCTCGCGACGGGGCAGGATGCGGCGAACATCGTCGAGGGATCGCAGGGCATCACCTGGGCCGAGGTCCGTGGCGACGGCGATCTCTACTTCTCCTGCACGCTCCCGAACCTGATCGTCGGCACCGTCGGCAACGGCAAGGACCTCCCCGGCGTCGAAGACGCGCTGACGCGGATCGGGTGCCGCGAGGACCGCGAGCCGGGCGGCAACGCCCGTCGACTCGCGGGTCTGATCGCCGCGACCGTCCTCTGCGGTGAGCTCTCGCTGCTCGCGGCGCAGACGAACCCCGGAGAACTGATGGACTCGCACCTGCGCCTCGAGCGCCGCACGGAAGGAACCCGATGAGCATGCGGATCGGCATCCACGATCTGTCCCTCGCCACCGCGGGATACGTCCTCGACCTGAACGATCTCGCCGCGGCGACCGGTGTCGACCCCGACAAGTTCCGGATCGGGCTCGGCCAGGACCAGATGAGCGTTCCCGGCCTCGACGAAGACATCGTCACGATGGGAGCCGCCGCAGCGCTCCCCATCCTGGAGCGGCACGGACGCGACAGCATCCGGACCCTGATGTTCGCGACCGAGTCGGGGATCGACCAGTCGAAGTCCGCCGCGGTGTTCGCGCACGCGCTGCTCGGATTGCCCGACACCTGCCGGGCGGTTGAGCTGAAGCAGGCCTGCTACGCCGCGACCGCCGCGATGCAGGCCGCGCTCGGCATCGTCGCGCGGAACCCCGAGGAGACCGTGCTCGTCATCGCGAGCGACATCGCCCGGTACGAGGTCGACACGGCCGCCGAACCCACCCAGGGGGCCGGAGCCGTCGCATTCCTCATCGCGGCAGACCCGGCGCTCGTGGAGATCGAGCCCATCGTGGGCGTGCACACCGCCGACGTCTCCGACTTCTGGCGACCGAACGACAGCGCGACCGCGGTCGTTGACGGCAAGCTGTCGATCGACGCCTACCTCGACGGCCTGACCGCCGCATGGGACGACTTCCGTGCACGCGGCGGCGTCGACATCGCCGAGATCGAGCGGTTCTGCCACCACCAGCCCTTCACGCGGATGGCGGCGAAGGCCCACCGCCGCATGGCGGAGCACACCGGCACCGAACTCGGTGTCGAGCTCTACGAGACCAGCACCGTCTACAACCGCCGGATGGGCAACTCCTACACGGCGTCGCTCTACGCCGGGCTCGCTGCGCTGCTCGACTTCGACGATGACCTGGCGGGTCGCCGCATCGGATTCGTCAGCTACGGCTCGGGCAGCGTGACCGAGATCTTCACCGGCGTCGTGAGCGCCGAGTACCGCGAGTTCCGCCGACAGGCCGAAACGGCGGCGCGTCTCGACGGCCGCGTCCCGGTGAGCGTGGAGCGCTACCGCGCGCTGCACTCCGGTGGTGCCGTGTCGAGCGCCGCGGACGTCGAGATCCCCGTCGAAACCGACGGCCCGTTCCACTTCACCGGCATCCGCCACCGGGCGCGCCAGTACCGCGCCTGATCCGAACGTCCTCCGATGCGCGCAGCGCGGGCGTCGGAGGACGACGGCGATCAGATCGCGGCGGGTGCGGTCGCCTCGCGGTAGAGCGCGTCCTCGATCGGATGCGACCGGATGGGGTGCCCCTGGGTCGTCAGGCATCGCCCGGACGTGAGGTCCCACTTCCAGTCGTGCAGGCTGCAGGTCAGCACGCCGTCTTCGATCTTGCCGGTCTTCGACAGATCCGCCCGCAGGTGCGGGCAGCGACGCTGCACGACCCAGTCGCCGATCTGCGTGTCTTCGGAGACATCGGCCTGCTCGGCGTACCAGTTCTCGACGTACTCGATCCGGTCGCGCGACAGGCACTTGAAGAACGTGGTGATGAACTCGTTGAACTTGCCGCTCCGGCTGGCGGTGAACTGCATCGACAGGAAGATCGAGTTCGACCAGTCGATCTCGTGCTCGGCGATGTTCGTGGAGACCAGGTCGGCGGGAATCGTGAACCAGTAGACCGCTTCTTCGCCGGCGTACTCGCGCACCTTCGCCTTGGGGAAGTCGACCACGAGGTCGAGCTCGCCGATCGTCATCCGCACGGCCCCGCCGACCCCGCTCCGGATGGTGCGCGCCCGACGAAGCAGCGGCTCCCACCATTCCTTCAGCGCCGCCAGCATCTCCGCGGGCGGCAGGACCTCGGCGCGCGAGGCTTCTTCATCCGCGATCTCCTGCTGTCGCGCCGCGCGCTGCCGCTCGAGGTAGCCCCACTTGTCGGCGAACATCTCGTCGATCTCGGCGTCGGTGTACAGGGTCTGCTCGACCGAGAGGTCGCCGCTTTCGAGGGTGACGACCGTGCCGGGGATGAACACGTGGCCGTCGTACTGCGGCGCCTCGTCGGCCAGGCGGGCGAGGAACTGCGCCTGGTCGGTGAAGATCGAATCGTTCTCGAGGCCCCAGCCATTGTAGCGGAACAGCTCGTCGCGGAGGAACATCGGCGGCCCGGCCATCGGGAAGACGTGCGGAGCGTCGACCTTCTCGATGTAATACATGGCGCGCTTGTGCTGCGCCTCGCGCTTCAGGTGGGCGAAGTTCTTCTTCGCGTCCTCGGGCAGGTCGTAGACCATCGGCCACCAGATCGCGCCGGAGAACTGCGTGAAGTAGAGCTCCGGCTTCGAGAACGACAGGAGCTTCTCGAGATCGAGCGGGTGCGAGTCGTTCTGATTCAGAATCGACGCGCTCCCGTCGTCGACGGAGAGCGAGGAATCCCCGATCGGACCGTCGCTCGGTGCCCGGAGCGGCGTCACCATCAGGCGCAGCGGCCCGCGCTCGATGGCCTCACCCGCGTGGGTGTAGGTGATGTTGTGGAAGCCGAGCTTCCGCAGATCCTGCTCGAGGTCATCGGTCGGGTAGTCCGGCAGGAGAATCTCGATGTTGGGACGCACGTACTGACGAAGCAGCCACGGGTCGAAGTGATCGCGGTGCCGGTGCGAGATGTAGAGCATGTCGGCGGCACCGAAGCGCTCCCAGTCGAGTCCGCGGTTGTCGGGGAAGACGAACCAGGACCCGTAGAACGAGGACTTCACGACCGGATCGCAGAGGATGCTGCCGCCGGCTGTTTCGATGAACATGCCGGCATGTCCGAGACCCGTGATGCGCATAGAGAAGGATCCTTTCCGGGTTCGAGTCTACGCAGCGGGGGCTGTGCGACCCGTTGATGCACCGGCGGTCCGCCGCATCCGTCACGCCCCGTCGGGACGTGCGGGGACTGGTCAGCCGGCGCGCGCGATGCGTGCCAGGACGCCGTGCACGAACGCGCCGGCTTCGTCGGTCGAGAACTCTTTCGCGAGCTCCACGGCCTCGTCGATGGCGACCGCGACGGGCACCTCGTCGTTGTACAGGGCCTCCCACACGCCGATGCGCAGCACGGCGCGATCGACGGCGGGCATGCGCTCGAGCTTCCAGTCGCGGGCGTGCGTGATGATCTGCTCGTCGATCTCATCGCGGTTGTCGATCACACCGTCGACGATGTCGCGGGCGTACGTCCACGATGCCTGGCGCGCGGGCTCGCCGGCCGCACGCTGGGCTTCGGCGGCGAGGATCACGGCCAGGTCGTCACCGCGGACGTCGGCCTGGAAGAGGATGTCGAGGGCGCGCTTACGCGCTTTGCTACGTGCACTCATGAAGGGGGCGCCGCCGCGTCAGCTGATGCGGCCGAGGTAGTCGCCCGTGCGGGTGTCGACCTTGATCTTCGTGCCGGTCTCGAGGAAGAGCGGAACCTGCATCTCATAGCCGGTCTCGACCGTCGCGGGCTTCGTGCCGGCCGACGAACGATCGCCCTGCAGGCCGGGCTCCGTGTAGGTGACCTCGAGGATCACGGATGCGGGCAGCTCGATGTAAAGCGGGTTCCCGTTGTTCAGCGCGATCTGCACCTGCTGGTTCTGGAGCAGGAAGTTGGCGGAGTCGCCGACGATCGTCTTGCTGACGTTGAGCTGGTCGTAGTCGGCGACATCCATGAACACGAAGTTGTCACCATCGTTGTACAGGTACGTGAAGTCGCGGCGGTCGACGTTCTCGGTCTCGATCTTCGCGCCGGCGTTGAACGTCTTGTCGACGACCTTGCCGGACATGATGTTCTTCAGCTTGGTGCGCACGAAGGCGCCGCCCTTGCCGGGCTTGACGTGCTGGAACTCCACGACGCTCCAGAGCTGCCCGTCGATGTTGAGGACGACGCCGTTCTTGATGTCTGCGGTGGATGCCATGGTGTCGAGTTTTCCGTTCGTCAGCGTTCGGGTCCGTACGGCCCGACCGCCCATTCTAGTCCGCGAGACTGGATCTTCGCGCCGAGACCATGGAGTAACCCCACTGTCTGGGCGCGAAGATCCCGTCTCGCGGGTTCTCGGGCGGGGGGATCAGCCGTCGGCTTGGCCGGTGATCACACGGATGAGGTCGGCCACCGCAGTGGCGTAGCCGGGCACTCCCTGCCCGATCACGTGCACGACCGCGACGTCGTGGACGTATGAGTGGTGTCGGAACTCCTCGCGGGCGTACACGTCGGAGATGTGCACCTCCGCGATCGGCAGGCTCACCCCGCTCAGCGCATCGCGCAGCACGACGGAGGTGTGGGTCAGTCCGCCGGGATTGATGACGATCCCGGCGCAGTCCTCACGTGCGGCGTGGATGGCGTCCAGCAGCACGCCCTCGTGGTTGCTCTGCAGAGCGCGGACATCGAAGCCGAACGCCGCGGCCGCATCCGTCGCCACGCGTTCGACGTCGGCGAGGGTCGCGCTGCCGTAGATGTCGGGCTCGCGCGTGCCCAGAAGATTGAGGTTCGGACCGTTGACCAGGAGGAGGCGTCGGGGAGTGCTCACGAGCGCACGCTACCAGCGGATGCGGTCATCGCGCCCTGCGCCGCGAGGCGGACGGGCGCCGCTCCCGCGCCGAACCCGTCGTAGCCACCGCGTCGTTCGACGAACTCGAGGAACACCTCGCCCACCGTGCGGGTGTAGCAGTGCAGGTACTCCGCGTCGTCGTCGCGGTCGTAGGCCAGCCGCAGGGACCGCAGTTCCTGCACGCGCTCGGGGCTCAGGTCGAATCGGGCGGCGAGATCGTCGTAGTAGTTGTCCGGCATCCGCAGGAACTCGAGGCCGCGGGCGGCGGCGGCGGCGGCCAACGCCCGAACGTCTCCGCAGGCGAACGCGACGTGCTGTGCGAGACCCACCGCGTGTCCGCGTTCGACGGTCATCGGGGGTGCCACGTTCAGCGGCAGGCGCACGGCGCGGTCTGCGCTGCTCATGACGCGGCTGCGCATGAGTCCCTGCGGGCCGGGTACGTCGGTCGTTCCGGTCACGCGCAGCCCGAGCACCGAGCGGTAGAACAGAACGGACTCCTCGATCACCTGCCAGGGCAGCGTGAGGCTCACATGGTCGACTCCCTCGACCGCGCCGGACACCGCCGACGCGCCGTGCTCGAACTCCCCCACCCACGCCGGCTCGCCCGCCGTGGCGTCGGCCCAGTACAGCTCCGTTCCGTCGGGGGCGACGGCGGCGTCGAGCGGCTGCTCCGCGGCGTACGTCCGGCGGTAAGCGCGGGGTGTGGCGAGTTCGTCCGCGCGGCGGGTCAGTGCCTCCGCATCCTGGACGGCCACCCCGATCGCCGCGATGTGCGGGGCCAGTCCGCGGGCGTGCTGCTCGTTCAACACGACGCGTGCGCGACCGGACGTCCAGAGGGTCACGGGCTTGGTTCGGTGCCGCCCCCGGGAGGTGAACCCGGCTTGAGCGAGCAGCGCCTCCACGGCCGAGGCGTCCTCCGCTTTGATCTCGACGAAGTCAATCTCGACGGGAGGGGTCGTGTCGGTCAGCAGCGCGAGGCCCCCGGGGGCGTCGTCGCCGAGCCGCCGCGCGACCGCGTCCTCGAGGTGCCGGAGCGAGCGTCGGGCGTGAACGGCGGTCCGCTTCGCATCCGTCTGCCGGAACGTGTCGTTGAACACCTCGAGCGACCAGGGTCCGGTGTAGCCGGCGCGCACGACGTGCGTCATGAGGTCGACGAGGTCGAAGCTGCCCTCGCCCGGGAACAGCCGGTGGTGGCGGCTCCAGGAGAGCACGTCCATCGAGAGCGTCGGCGCGTCGGCCAGCTGCAGGAAGAAGATCTTCTCGCCCGGGATCTGCTCGATGGCCGCGGGATCGTGGCCCCGCGAGAGGATGTGGAACGAGTCGATACAGACTCCGACGGCCGGGTGATCGGCTAGCTGCACGATGCGCCACGCACGGCGGTAGTCGTCGACGAAGCGTCCCCAGGCGAGCGCTTCGTACGCGATCCGCACGCGGTAGCGCGCCGCGAGATCGCCGAGCCGGCGCAGCTGGCTCGCGCTGACGTCGTCGTCGTCGATCGTCGCGGTGCCGACGTTGCTGCAGCACAGCACCGTCTCGACGCCGAGTTCGCGCATCAGAGCGAACTTCGCCTCCGCCCGCCGCAGCACCTCGAGGAACGCGGGCTCATCGACGCCCTCGACATCGCGCATCGGTTGGTAGAGGTCGATCGACAGTCCCAGACGCTCCGCCGAAGCGCGAAGCTCGGAGGGACTCTCGGGAGCAGCGACGAGATCGGGTTCGAAGATCTCGATGCCGTCGAAGCCGGCGGCGGCGCACGCGCGCAGCTTGTCGGCGAGGGTTCCGCTCAGGCACACAGTGGCGATTGACGTCTTCATCGCGGCGAATGTACCACGCAGTACATTCATCGCAACAGGGGCGATGAGTGGCTTCTGTCGAAGGAAGGAGTTGACAGGTCGCGGGTGCATCGTTCACCCTGGACGCACCAGTTAGTACATTCCGGGTCGCGCGCTCGTCGTCGAGTGCGTCCACGAAGGAGTAGCCCGTGCACGTCGATCACCCGTATCTCGTCGGCCTCATCGGTACCGGCGTCGGGCCCTCGCTGACGCCCGCACTGCACATGACCGAGGCGGCAGCGCTCGGCATCCCGTACCTGTACCGCACGATCGATCTGACCGATCTCGGCCTCTCCCCCGACGATCTCGGCGACATCCTCGCGTGGTGCGAGCGGCTGGGCTTCGACGCCGTCAACGTGACCCATCCCTGCAAACGCGATGTCATCGCGTACCTCGACCGGGTCGACGAGACCGCCGCCGCGCTCGGAGCCGTCAACACAGTGCTTTTCACGGAATCCGGTCGCATCGGCCACAACACCGACACGACGGGGTTCGAGCGCGCGTTCCGCACCGGCATGCCGGATGCGCACCTCGACCGGGTGACGCAGCTCGGTGCCGGCGGCGCCGGTTCCGCTGTCTCCGACGCGCTCCTGCGGCTCGGCGTCCGCGACCTCACGATCGTCGATATCGACACGGCGCGCGCCACCGAGCTCGCCGCCGAGCTGTCCGCGCGGCACGACGCCCGCGTCACCACGGCCGGCACGGATGACCTTCCGGATGCGGTCCACCGGTCCGACGGCGTCGTGCACTGCACGCCGACCGGAATGGCGGCGCATCCGGGGATGCCCTTCCCGGAAGACCTCCTGCGGCCCGACCTGTGGGTCGCCGATATCGTCTACCGTCCGCTTCGGACGGAGCTGCTGACGGCCGCCGCAAGCGCCGGATGCACGACCCTCGATGGCGGCAGGATGGCGGTCTATCAGGCCGTCGACGCCCTCGAGCTCATCACCGGGCAGCGCCCGGACCCCGACCGAATGATCCGCCATTTCCACGATCTCGTCGCCTCGCACGAGATTCCCATCCGATAGGAGCGTCCACCCGATGACCACCACCGCAACGCCGCGGAAGACACCCGTGAAGGCCGCTGTCGCCAGCTTCATGGGCAGTGCCGTCGAGTACTACGACTTCTTCCTGTTCGGCTCCGCCGCCGCACTCATCTTTCCCGTCATCTTCTTCCCGAGCGGCGACGACGCCGCGCTCGTCATGTCGTTCGCGACGTTCGGCTTCGCGTACATCGCGCGGCCCTTCGGCGCCGTGATCCTCGGTCACTTCGGCGACCGGATCGGCCGTCAGAAGGTCCTGATGTTCACCCTGCTGATGATGGGCATCTCGACGTTCATCATCGGGTGCCTTCCGACCTTCGAGCAGATCGGATGGTTCGCCCCTGGTCTTCTCGTGCTCTGCCGCTTGATGCAGGGTCTCTCGGCGGCCGGGGAGCAGGCGGGTGCCTCGTCGCTCACGCTCGAGCACGCCCCCGACGACCGGCGCTCGTTCTTCACGTCGTGGACGCTGACCGGCACCCAGGGCGGTCAGATCCTCGCCGCCCTCGTCTTCATCCCGGTCGTGGCGCTTCCGGACGACATCAAGTTCACCTGGGGATGGCGCGTCCCGTTCTGGCTCAGCGCCGTCGTGGTGCTGGTGGCGTTCTTCATCCGGCGCTCCCTCAACGAGACGCCGGAGTTCGAAGCCGCGAAGGCGTCCGGCGACATCGCACGGATGCCGCTCATCCCGCTTCTTCGCGACCACTGGCGTGACGTGATCCGCGTCATCTGCTGCGCGTTCATCGCCGCCGTCTCCACGGTGTTCGGCAACCTGGCACTCGCCTACGGCGTGGAGGTCGGCCTGGCGCAGAGCCTCACGCTCTGGTTGGTCGTCGTCGCGAACATCGTGGCACTCGGCACGCAGCCGCTGTTCGGTCGTCTCGCCGACAAGATCGGTCGCAAGCCCGTCTTCATCTACGGGGCGCTGTCGTCGGCGGTGTTCATGCCGTTCTACATGCTGTCGATGAGCGGCGACAGCACGATCCTGACGTTCGCGCTCGCGATCCTCACGTTCTCGGGCGGGTACGCGGCGGCCAACGCGGTGTGGCCGTCGTTCTACGGTGAGATGTTCAGCACCCGGGTGCGGTTCTCCGGAATGGCCATCGGCACGCAGCTCGGGTTCCTGATGGCCGGCTTCGCGCCGAGCATCGTCGCCGCCCTGGGCGGTGTCGCCGAGGGCGGCTGGGTCGTGATCAGCATCTTCACGGCGGTCATCTCGCTGATCGCCGCGGTGAGCGCGCTCACCGCGCGCGAGACGAAGTCGGTGCCCACGGCCGAGCTCGGGCTCCGCGCGGAGCGCGTGCACGCCGACGCCTGAACCGGATCGCCAGTGGGGCCCCGCTTCGGCGGGGCCTCACTGCTGTTCGGCAACCTCCTGGTAGGCGGCGAAGAGCAGCGACTCGTCGGGCGCCTGCAGCACTGTCGGGCGGGCGAGGTCATCGAGCACGATGAAGCGCAGCATCCCGCCGCGCGACTTCTTGTCGCGCTGCATCGTCGCCAGCAGCGTCGGCCATGCCCCGCCGCGGTAGGTGGTCGGAAGACCCAGCGACTGCAGCACATCGCGGTGACGCTGCGCGGTGTCATCGGAGAGGCGTCCGGCGAGTCGGGAGAGCTCGGCGGCGAAGACCATGCCGATCGAGATCGCCGCCCCGTGCCGCCAGCGGTAGCGCTCGGCGTGCTCGATCGCGTGGCCGAGCGTGTGACCGTAATTGAGGACCTCGCGGAGCCCCGCCTCGCGGAAGTCCTCCCCCACGACGCGCGCCTTCATATCGATCGCGAGTTCGAGGCAGCGTCGGAACGACGCGGATGCCGGGTCGACGATCGCGGTCGGCTCCGCCTCGATGCGATCGAGGATCTCGGGGTACCAGATGAAGCCCGCCTTCACGACCTCCGCGAACCCCGCAGTCGCCTCGTTGGCCGAGAGCGAGTCGAGCAGCGACAGATCGCAGATGACGGCCCGCGGAGCCCAGAACGCGCCGACGAGGTTCTTGCCCTCCGCGGTGTTCACGCCGGTCTTGCCGCCGACGGCGGCGTCGACCATGCCGAGGACGGTGGTCGGCACGTGCACCACCTGGATGCCGCGCAGCCAGGTCGCGGCGACGAAGCCCGCGAGATCGGTGACCGCTCCCCCGCCGAATCCGACGACCGCATCCGTCCGGGTGAAGTCGGACTGTCCCATGACCTGCCAGCAGAACGCCGCGACCTCGATGCGCTTCCCCTGCTCCGCATCCGGAATCTCCGCGAGCAGCACGTCGCGTCCCGGGGTGCCCATGAGCTGATCGCGGAGCAGCCCCGCGCGCTCGGCGAGGGTCGGCGGGTGCACGATCAGGATCTTCCGGACGCTCGGCGCGAGGGCTTCGCCGACGCGATCCAGGATGTCGCGGCCGATCGCGATGTCGTACCCGGGGTCGCCGGGCACCGAGATGACGGTGGTCTCGCTCATACGGGGGTTCCTCTCGGGACGGCGGTCGCCGCCCACGTGGCGATGCTCTCGACGACGTCGGCGAGCGGTCCGCGGGATGTGTCGAAGACCGCGTCCGAGACCTCCTCGTAGAGCGGCCGGCGTGCGGTGAAGATCCGTTCCCATTCCTCGACGGGGTCGGTCCCGCCCGCCAGGAGCGGCCGGGAGCCTCCGGCGATCCGCTGAGCGACCACCTGACGGTCGACCGTGAGGAAGGCGACGCGGTGCGCGCGGAGGTCGTCGCGCGTCTGCGCATCGAGCACGGAACCGCCACCGAGCGAGACGACTCCGCCGGCGGCGAGGGCGCGCACGACGGCGTCGCGCTCGAGGGCGCGGAAGTGCGGCTCCCCGTGGGAGCGGAAGAGTTCCGGAATCGGACCGTGCTGGCGAACGATCATCGAATCGGTGTCGACGAACGGAACTCCGAGCGTGCGCGCGACGCGGCGGCCGAGGCTGCTCTTCCCGGCCCCCATCGGCCCGACCAGCACCAGCGCCGGGTCAGCGGCTGCGCTCATCGTCGTGCAGCGCCGGGTCGCTCTGCACGCTCGTGCGCAGCGCCTCCGGGATCGCGGCGAGGTAGGACTCGAGGTTGCGACGTGTCTCCGAGACGTGATCGCCGCCGAACTTCTCGAGCACGGCGTCGGCGAGCACGACGGCGACCATCGCCTCGGCCACGACTCCTGCCGCGGGCACGGCACAGACATCGGAGCGCTGGTGGTGGGCGGTCGCGGTGTCGCCGGTTGCCACATCGACGGTCCGCAGCGAGTGCGGAACGGTCGCGATGGGCTTCATCCCGGCGCGAACGCGCAGCACTGTGCCCGTCGACATTCCGCCCTCGGTTCCGCCGGCACGATCGCTCGAGCGGGTGATGCCGTCGGCCGCGGCGAACAGTTCATCGTGGGCGCGCGATCCGCGGCGGCGAGTCGTCTCGAATCCGTCGCCGATCTCGACGCCCTTGATCGCCTGGATGCTCATGAGCGCCTGCGCGAGCTTCGCATCGAGTTTGCGATCCCACTGCACGTGCGATCCGAGCCCCGGGGGAACGCCGTAGGCCAGCACCTCCACGATTCCGCCGAGGGTGTCGCCGTCTTTCTTGGCGGCGTCGACCTCGGCGACCATCCGCGCCGACGTCTCCGCGTCGAAGCACCGCAGCGGATCCGCATCGAGCGCGTCGACGTCGCTCGGCACGGGCAGGGCGGCGTCCTCGGGCACGCGTACCGGTCCGATCGAAAGCGTGTGGCTGACCAGCGTGATGCCGAGCTCCGAGAGGAAGGAACGGGCGATCGCGCCGAGCGCGACGCGCGCGGCGGTCTCCCGGGCGCTCGCCCGCTCGAGGATCGGCCGGGCCTCGTCGAAGCCGTACTTCTGCATGCCGACCAGGTCGGCGTGGCCCGGACGAGGACGTGTCAGGGCGGCGCCGCGGCCGCGCGAGCGTTCGGTCAGCTCGACCGGCTCGGCACTCATGACCTCGACCCACTTCGGCCACTCGGTGTTGCCGATGCGCACAGCGATCGGGCTGCCCAACGACTCGCCGTAACGCACCCCGGTGGAGAGCGTGAGCTCGTCCTCCTCGAACTTCATCCGGGAGCCACGACCGTAGCCGAGCTTGCGGCGAGCGAGGTCGGCCTGGATGGCGGCCCGACTGATCGGAACGCCGGCGGGGAGGCCCTCCATGAGGGCGACGAGTTCGGGGCCGTGGGATTCGCCGGCCGTGAGCACGCGGAGCATTGGTCTAGTCTCCCACGACCGCGCGGCGCATCTCCGCCAGCACACGCGCCTCGTCGGGCAGCGGATGCTGCGCATCACCCGTCGTGAGCGCGCGCACCTGCAGGAGTGCCTGGTGCACCAGCATCCCGAGTCCCGACGACGCGGGGAGCCCCGCCCGCTGCCAGGCGTGCCCGAGGACGGTCGGCCACGTGCCGTAGGCCACGTCGAAGAGAGTGCCGCCGCCCGCCGCGAGGGAGTCCGTCACGTTCTCCGCCAGCGCGGCGTCGGCCGGGAGCGCGGCGATCGTCAGCGACACGTGCGGAACCGGGGCGGTGTCGAGTCCGGATGCGGTCACCCGCATCCCGAGGTCTTCGCCGAGGCGCATCAACGTGTCTGCGCGCTCGGGCCGGCGGGCGCGCACGTCGATCTGCCCCGCGCCGAGTTCGTGCAGAGCGACGAGCGCCGAGGTGGCCGTCGCGCCCGTGCCGATGATGCGCGCGGAGTCGACCTGGTCGATTCCGCTCTCCCGGAGCGCGCCGACGATCCCGCCGACGTCCGTGTTGAACCCGATCGGCTCCTCGGCGTCCACGATCAGCGTGTTGACCGCGCCGGTCAGTTCCGCGTGCCGATCGCGCACACCCGCGAGCCGGTAGCCGGCGAGCTTCAGCGGCATCGTCAGCGACAGGCCCCGCCAGCTCGCATCGAGCGCGGCGATCGCCCCGGCGAAACCGTCCTCGGTCACCCGGCGACGCTCGTATGTCCAGTCGAGACCCAGGGCGGCGTAGGCCGCCGCGTGCAGCACCGGAGAACGGCTGTGCCCGATCGGATCCCCCCAGACGGCGAGACGCCGGGATGTCAGCATCCGGAGTCCGGGTTCTCCGTGCACCAGGCGCGCCACTGCGCGACGGCCTGATTGTGCTCGGCCGCGGTCGCCGTGAAGACGGTCTCCCCCGTGTCGAGGTTGACCGTCACGAAGTACAGCCAGTTGCCCTCGGCCGGAGACATCGCCGCATCGATCGCGGTGTCGCCCGGGTTGGAGATCGGGCCGACCGGCAGCCCGGGATGCACGTAGGTGTTCCACGGGTTGTCGTCGGCGAGAGCCTCTGCCGACGAGCTGGCGGTGCCGTCGTGCAGCTCGTTGAACCCGTACTGGGCGGTCGAGTCCATCTGCAGGAGCCCGAACGTCTCCTGGTTGCCCGGGTCGAGGCGGTTCTGAATCACGCGCGACACCTTGTAGAAGTCCTCGGTGGAGCGCGCCTCGCGCTGGATGATCGACGCGATCGTGAGGATGCGCTGCCGGTCATCGACGGGCACACCGGCGGCGTCGAGCGACTGCACCGTGCGGTCCACCATCCGTTGGATGATCTGGGGCGCGGTCGTGCCGGGATCGAAGGTGTAGGTCGCGGGGAAGAGCCAGCCCTCGAGCGAGTCCGCCGGCACCCCGTACGCGGCGGGATCGGCGACCGCCGCCTGCAGGTCCTCGATCGGCACCGTCATCTGCTCGGAGATCGTCGTGAGCGACTGCTCGACCGTCAGCCCCTCGCGGAGTTGCGTGGAGTTCTCCATCCGGTTCGCCGGGTCTTCGAGCGCGGTGATCACCGCTGCGGACGTCATGTGCGTGCGGAGGGTGAAGACGCCGGGCTGGAACGTGAAGCCGACGTTGTTCTCGATCATGTAGTCGTAGAGCGAGTCCGGGGTGCGGGTGACACCGGCGTCGTACAGCTTCTGCGACACCTGCGGGCCAGCGTCGCCCGATGCGATCGTGATGGTCGTCGCTTCGCCCTCGGTGCCGGCGTCGAACTCGGCCGGCTCCTCCCATCCCATGAAGGCGCGGATGCGGTCCTCGTAGGTGTTCCAGACCCAGAACCCGCCGCCGGCGATGCCGCCGACGAGGGCCACCACGACGATGAGAGCGATCCAGCCGCCGATGCGACGGCGGCGCTTGTCGGGCGGCGGCGGAGGGGATCCGAGCACGTCGGTCGTGACTTCGCCCGTGAAGAGCGCATCGAGTGACCCTGCCCGCGGGGCCGGCGTCTCGCGCGCCGAGGACGCGGCAGGCGCCGAGACGACCGACCATCCCTCGGGAGGCGTGACGGGGCGCGCGGATCCGGATGCGGCTTCTGCCGCCGCCGCAGCTTCGCGGGCGGCGCGCCGAGACGGCGGCTGGCTGTCGGACATCAGTCGGGCTCCTCGTCCGGGTGTACGGGTGTGCCGGCGGCCGAGCCCCTGCTCTTCTCGACATCGAGGGCGTTCTGCAGCAGGATCACGGCGGCGACCTGGTCCACTATGCCACGGCTCCCCCGTTGAGATCGTCCGGATTGCCTGAGCGCCGCGTGTGCGGAGACCGTGCTCAACCGTTCGTCGACGAGGCGCACCGGCACATCGGTCGCCCGGGCGATGGCGGTCGCGAACTCGCGCGCGTCCGTGGTGGAGGCGGTGTCTTCGCCGCGCAGGTTCGTCGGTAATCCCACGAGGATCTGCACGGCGTCGTACTCACGACCGATCGCGATGATGCGCGCGACGGAGTCCTCGTTGCGCGCGACCGTCTCCACGGGGGTCGCGAGCAGGCCGTCGGGGTCGCATTTCGCGACCCCGACCCTGGCTCGTCCGACGTCGATGCCCAGCCGCACGCCGCGGTCGAAACCCGTCACGCGCGAGCGGCCTCCAGCGCGGAGGTCACGGCGTCGAGAGCGGCCGGAAGCGCGTCGGCATCCGTCCCGCCGCCCTGGGCGACGTCGTCCCGCCCGCCGCCGCCGCCGCCGAGCACTGCGGCTGCGGCTTTGGCGAGGACGCCCGCCTTGACACCCGCGTCCCGTGCACCGGCCGTCGTCGCGACGATGACCACGACGCGCTCACCCGCGACCGCGCCGAGCGCGACGACACCGGCATCCGAGCCGAGTCGGTCCCGCACCTGCAGGGCGAGCGAACGCACGTCATCGGCGGACGACACCGCGCCGAGCGAACCGGTGACGACCCGCAGGCCCCCCACCGATCGCGCCTGCGACGCGAGTTCGGGCGCACGACCCGCGAGCGCCTGCGCTTCGAACGAGGCGATCTTCTTCTCCGCCGCCTTGAGGCTTGCGGCGAGGTCGGCGATGCGCGCCGGCAGCTGGTCGCGCGGCACCTTCAGCGACCCGCTCAGCTGCGAGACGATCGCCCGCTCCGCGGCGAGGTCACGGAATGCGTCCAGACCGACGAGCGCCTCGACGCGACGTCCGCCCGCACCGACCGAGGACTCCCCCACCAGATTGATGAGGCCGATTTCGGCGCTGGATGAGACGTGTGTCCCGGCGCACAGCTCACGCGACCACGGCCCGCCGATGTCGACCATCCGCACCGTGTCGCCGTACTTCTCACCGAACAGCGCCATCGCGCCGAGCTCGCGCGCGTCGTCGAGTGCCAGCACTCGCGTCGTGACCTCGAGGTTGTCGTGCACCGCGTTGTTCGCGATCTCTTCGATCTCGGTGCGTGTTTCGGGCGAGAGTGCCTGACCCCAGGTGAAGTCGAAACGCATGTACCCGGCGCGGTTGAGCGAACCGGCCTGGGTGGCGGTCTTGCCGAGGGTGTCCCGCAGCGCGGCGTGCACGAGGTGCGTCGCGGAGTGCGCCTGGCGCGCAGCGCGGCGGTTGGCGGCGTCCACGACCGACGTCGCGGGGTCGCCGACGCCGATCTCGCCGACGGTCACCTCGACGGTGTGGCTGACGAGTCCCGGGACCGGCTTCTGCACGTCGAGCACGTCGGCCTCGAAGCCGGCTCCCACGATCGCGCCCTTGTCGGCGACCTGGCCGCCGGACTCCGCGTACAGCGCGGTCTCGGCGAGGATGATCTCCGCGATCTGGCCCGCGCGGGCGCGGTCGGCGGGAACGCCGTCGATCAGGATGCCGAGGACCCGCGACTCCGTCTCGAGGTCGGTGTACCCGGTGAAGACGGTCTCACCCTGTGCGCGGAAATCGCGGTAGACGCTGTGATCGGCGATCGCCCGGCGGCGGTTCTTCGCATCCGCCTTCGCGCGGGAACGCTGCTCCTGCATGAGGGTGTCGAACGCCGCGCGATCGACGTTGAGGCCTGCTTCCTCCGCGACCTCGAGCGTGAGATCGATCGGGAAACCGTACGTGTCGTGCAGCAGGAAGGCCTCGGTACCCGCGAGCGAGGTGCCGCCGGCCTGCTTAGTCTGCGCAATGGACAGATCGAGGATCGTCGATCCGGAGGCCAGCGTCCGGAGGAAGGTCTCCTCCTCGCCGAACGCGTACTGCGAGATCCGCGACCAGTCGTCGGCGACCACCGGGTACGCCGCAGACATCGCGTCACGCGACGCCGCGAACAGTTCGGGGAACGTGGGGCCGTCGACGCCGAGCAGACGCATCGCGCGCACGGCGCGGCGCATGAGGCGACGCAGGATGTAGCCGCGTCCCTCGTTCGAGGGAGTCACGCCGTCGGACAGCAGCATGAGCGAGGAGCGCACGTGGTCGGCGATCACGCGGTAGCGCACGTCGTCCTCGTGTTCGGCGCCGTACGGGCGACCCGACAGGGCGACGGCACGGTCGAGCACCGGGCGCACCTGGTCGATCTCGTACATGTTCTCGACGCCCTGCTTGATGAACGCGACGCGCTCGAGGCCCATGCCGGTGTCGATGTTCTTGTTCGGCAACTCGCCGACGATGTCGAAGTCCGTCTTCGATCGCACGTTGGCGATCGAATCCTGCATGAAGACGAGGTTCCAGATCTCCGTGAAGCGGTTGTCATCGACCGCGGGGCCACCGTCGCGGCCGTACGCGGGACCGCGGTCGAAGTAGATCTCCGAGCAGGGGCCGGCCGGGCCCGGCTGGCCGGTCGACCAGTAGTTGTCTTCCTTGCCGAGCCGCTGGATGCGCTCGGCCGGCAGGCCCGCGATCCGCTGCCACAGCGCCGCTGCTTCGTCGTCGGTCTCGTAGACGGTGACCCAGAGGTCCTTCTCGTCGAATCCGAGTCCGCCGGTGGATTCCGCCGACGTCAGCAGCTCCCAGGCGTACGTGATCGCCTGTTCCTTGAAATAGTCGCCGAACGACCAGTTGCCGAGCATCTGGAAGAACGTGCCGTGCCGCGCCGTGTGCCCTACCTCTTCGATGTCGTTCGTGCGGATGCACTTCTGCACATCGGCCGCGCGGGGGAAGGGCGCGGGAACCGTGCCGTTCAGGTACGGAACGAAGGGAACCATCCCGGCGACCGTGAACAGCAGCGTCGGGTCATCGCTGACCAGAGACGCCGACGGGACGATGACGTGATCGTTCTTCTCGAAGTAGGAGAGGTAGCGTGCGGCGATGTCAGCGGTCTTCATGGAGTCTGTTCCTCGGGAAGGAGCACCCGGACCGATCGGCCCCGGCGCGCACGGCGGTACGGGTCAGTCGCGGTCGGCGACGACGGAGGCGACGTCGGAGTCGGAGAACTTGGCCTGCTCTTCGCGGTAGGCCTCGCCGATGCGGTCGGTGAACTCGGTGATCCGAGCGTCGATCTCGGCGAGCACCTCGTGCCCGCGGGGATCCTTGTTCACGAGGTGGGCGAGCAGGAACCCGGCCCCCGTGCCGAGCACGAACCACAGGACATTCTTCACCGGGACCTCTTCCTTGTTGCGGCCGTTCAGCTGGCGGCCCTCATCCATCGTAGGTGAGAACACCTCAACCGGTCGGTGTGGCCGTGCTCTTCTCCGCGCGCTACTTTCCTGCGCGCGCGCCTCAGATCTGTAGCGCGCATGCTGAAAAGTGGCGCGCCGGGGGCTTCGAAGACGACGAAGGGCGCCGGGGATGCCCCGGCGCCCTTCATGCGAGCTGGATCAGCGCGCGGCGTAGTACTCGACGACGAGCTGCACGTCGCAGGTCACGGGGACCTCTGCACGCTTCGGGCGACGCACGAGGCGCGCCTGCAGCTTGTCGAGCTCGACCTCGAGGTAGCCCGGAACGGGGGGCAGGACCTCGGCGTGGCCACCGGCTGCGGCGACCTGGAAGGGCTCGGTTCCCTCGCTGCGGGGCTTCACGTGAATGAGCTGGCCCGGCTTGACGCGGAACGAGGGGCGGTCGACGATCTGGCCGTCGACCTGGATGTGACGGTGCACGACGAACTGGCGGGCCTGCGCGGTGGTGCGGGCGAAGCCGGCACGCACGACGAGGGCGTCCAGACGCATCTCGAGCAGCTCGACGAGGTTCTCACCCGTCAGCCCCTCGGCACGGCGGGACTCGTTGAACGTGTTGCGCATCTGCTTCTCGCGGATGCCGTACTGCTCGCGAAGGCGCTGCTTCTCGCGCAGACGAACGGCGTAGTCGCTGTCCTGCTTGCGCTTGGTGCGGCCGTGCTCGCCCGGAGCGTAGGGACGCTTCTCGAGGTACTTGGCGGCCTTCGGGGTGAGCGGGATGCCGAGTGCGCGGCTGAGGCGCACCTTGCGGCGGTCCTGGGACTTCGTGGTCACGAAGTGTTCCTTTCGATGACGCGGTCGTGCCTTTCACGACTCACGGACGTATCTCCCGATTCCCCATTCCGCGCGCACGCCGGGGCGCATCGGAGCAGTGGATGGAAGGAGGAGATGCCCGAAAACATGGTTTCGAGCCGATTCAGCTTATCAGACCGGGGCGGAGGAGCCCGGGGCGGGTGCTCCCGCGCTCACGCGGTGCCGTCCAGGATGCGACGGATGCGTTCGAGCCGGGCGGCGACGTCACGTTCGTGCCCGTGCGATGTCGGCTCGTAGTAGCGGTGTCCGACGAGCGGATCGGGCAGGTACTGCTGCGCCACGACGCCGACATCCGCGTCATGCGGGTAGCGGTAGCCCTTGCCGTGCCCGAGCCGCTTCGCGCCCGCGTAGTGGGCATCGCGCAGATGATTCGGGACCCGCCCGAATCCGCCGTTTCGGACGTCGGCGATGGCCCGGTCGATCGCGAGGTACGCGGCATTCGACTTCGCGGTGGACGCGAGGTACGCCGTCGCTTCGGCGAGCGGGATGCGGCCTTCCGGCATGCCGATGAACGCCACGGCGTCGGCGGCGGCGACGGCGATCTGCAGCGCCTGCGGATCGGCCAAGCCGATGTCCTCCGCGGCGGAGATGACGAGGCGGCGGGCGATGAACCGGGGGTCCTCCCCCGCCTCGATCATGCGCGCGAGGTAGTGGATCGCCGCATCCACATCGCTCCCCCGGATCGACTTGATGAAGGCGCTGATCACGTCGTAGTGCTCGTCGCCCTGACGGTCGTAGCGCAGGAGCGCGCGATCGACCGCCTGCGCCACCACCTCGGCCGTGATCTCAGGAGTGTCATCGGATTCCGGGTCGTCGACCATCGCCGCGGCCGCCTCGAGCGCCGTGAGCGCCCGTCGGGCGTCGCCCGATGCCATCTGCACCAGCGCCGCGCGGGCGTCGTCGGCGAGTGCGACCGAGCCCGCGAGCCCCCGCGGGTCGCTCACCGCCCGGTCGACGAGCGAGCGCAGATCGTCATCGCCGAGCGTCTCGAGCGTCAGCAGCAGCGATCGTGACAACAGCGGCGAGATCACGGAGAACGAGGGGTTCTCGGTGGTCGCCGCGATCAGCACGATCCATCCGTTCTCGACGCCCGGAAGCAGCGCGTCCTGCTGGGCCTTCGTGAATCGGTGGATCTCGTCGAGGAAGAGGATCGTCGACTGCCCGTAGAGGTCGCGCTGATTCAGCGCGTCCTGCATCACCTCTCGAACGTCTTTCACGCCCGCGGTCACGGCGGAGAGCTCGACGAACCGACGCCCCGAAGACCGGGCGATCGCCTGCGCGAGTGTCGTCTTCCCCGTGCCGGGGGGACCCCAAAGGATCACCGAGACAGCGCCGTTCGTCTGGCGGGAGCGGTCTGCCAGCGCCACGAGCGGCGAGCCCGGTCGCAGAAGGTGCCGCTGGCCGGCCACCTCGTCGAGCGAGACCGGCCGCATCCGCACCGCGAGAGGGGTCTGCCCCTGGAAGAGTGCGCCGCCGGTCATCCCTCCAGGCTAGACGTGCGCGCCGACACCGCGTCCGCCCCGCGGCTTTGTCGCTCGCGGGCGGCTGTGCGTAGGATCGGGCGAGCTCCGGCTCACGGATGAGGAGGAACAGTGGCCAACCCGAAGTCACGCGAACAGCGCGCCGAACGCGAGCGTGCTCGCCTGTACCAGGCCCGACGGGACTTCCACGCCGGCATCAGCCGCCGCCGCGTGCGAGACAACCTCATCGCCGGGATCGCCGGCGGCATCCTCATCCTCGCCGTCGTCGGCGGACAGGTCGCGTACTACACGCTCGGACCGGGCGTACCCGCTCCGTCCTCCTCCCCCTCCCCGACGGCGACGCCGTCGATACCCGCGCCCTGATCGGGGCGCCGCACGGTCGTCGCGATCGGCTCGGCCGGCCGGACGCGTCATCCCCGGTCGCCGTCCCTCAGCGCTGCGACCGCGGGTACTAGGCTGAATCCGATTGCCCGACCGCCGATGCGAGCCGCTTGAGGTGCCCCGTGACTGCCGCGACAGAACACTCTTCCGATCAGCCCGAAACCGGGATCGTTGATCCCGGCGCCGACGCGCCCGAGAACATCGCTGAGCCGGTGACGACTCCCGATTCCGTGAACCCCGCCGAGCCCGACGGTGAGCCCGAGCCCGAGCGGGCGTCCGAACCGGAGCCCGAGCCCGAGGCGGCGAGCGAGCCCGAGGCCGAAAGCACCCCCGAGCCCGTTGCGGCTCCGACGCCGACTCCCGCGATGCCTCGCAAGCCGAAGGCGGCACCCGTCGCCGTCGAGAACGGCGAGCCCTGGGGCCGCGTCGACGATGACGGAACGGTCTCGGTGCGCGAGGGCGACCAGTGGCGTGTCGTCGGTCAGTATCCCGACGGCTCCCCCGAGGAGGCGCTCGCCTACTTCACCCGCAAGTACGCCGACCTCGCCAGCGAGGTGACCCTGCTGGAGGTGCGTCAGCGCCGCGGCGGGGCGTCCGCCTCCGACCTTCGACACACCGCGACGACCCTGCAAGGCAAGCTCGTGGACGCGGCGGCGGTGGGCGATCTCGCTTCCCTCACCTCGCGCCTCGACGCCCTGTTCGGCACGCTGCAGGAGGCGACCGCCGCCGAAGCCCAGGTCGCGAAGCAGGCCGTCGATGCCGCCATCGTCGAGCGCACAGCGCTGGTCGACCGCGCAGAGGCGATCGCGGCCCGCGACCCGCGCACGGTGCAGTGGAAGCAGGTGTCGGTCGAACTGAACGACCTCTTCGAGCAGTGGCAGGCGCACCAGCAGAACGGTCCGCGCCTGCCCAAGTCGACGTCGCAGCAGCTCTGGTCCCGATTCCGCGACGCGCGCAGCACCGTGGAGCGGCACCGTCGGGCGTTCTACGCGGAGCTCGACGAGACCCACAAGCACGCGAAGGACCAGAAGACCCGTCTCGTGGAACGCGCGGAGGCGCTCGCCCCTCGCGGCGAAGAGGGCATTCCCGCGTACCGCGGACTGCTCGACGAATGGAAGGCCGCCGGACGCGCCGGCAAGAAGGTCGACGACGCGCTCTGGGCTCGGTTCAAGGCTGCGGGCGACGCGCTCTACGGCGCACGCATCGAGCGCGAGTCCGTGGAGGCCGAGGAGTCGAAGGGGCGCATCGAACTGAAGCGTGCGGTACTCGAGCGTGCCCGGCCGATCGTCGATGTCAAGGACCTCGCCTCCGCGCGCCAGCAGCTGACGGCGATCCAGCGCGAGTGGGACGAGATCGGTCGGATCTTCCCGCGCGACAAGGAGCGGACGCTCGATGACGAACTGCGCAAGATCGAGACGTCTGTGCGCACGCGGGAAGACGCCGACTGGAAGCGCAACGACCCCGAGACGACCGCCCGCGCGAACGACATGACGCGGCAGCTGACCGACGCGATCGAGAAGCTCGAGGCCGACGTCGCCGCCGCCGAGAAGCGCGGCGACGCCCGGGCGACGAAAGAAGCCCAGGCCGCCCTCGAGGCGCGGAAGGCGTGGCTCCGCGCGATCGGCGGCTGACTCCTCCCCCGGATGACTGTCATCCGGGTCTGTCCACAGGTCGCCCGCGACGCCCCCGAAGAGAGGGCGTCGCGGGCGACACTGGTGCGATGACGTCGTTGTTCGTGTACTTCCCCGGTGAGCGGCTGAGCTCGGCCGAACTCAGCGCGGCTTGCCTCGACGGGCATCTGGTCGAGCTCGGCGAAGGGTACGTGCCGGCCGACACCGTGGAAACGTCGTGGCTGCGCGCGGCATCGCTCCGCGCGATCGCCGGAACCGAGCTCGCGGCGATCCTGACGAGTGCGGCGTGGGTGCACGGCGCTCTCGCGGAGCCTCCCGCGCGGCACCGGCTGCAACGCGCCAGTCCGCAGCGGATCCACGAGCCCATCGGCCGCCGATTCGTCTACCGCGATCCGCAGCTTCCCGCGGGCGACATCGTCCGGATCGCCGAGGTCGCGGTGACGACGCCGGCACGGACGGTCGCCGACCTCGCCCGCAGCGCGACGCCCACCGATCTGGCGGCGCTCCAGGGCTTCGTCGATACCGACCCGCAGGTTCTGGCGGACGGATGCGAACTGCTGCGCACCTCGACCCGGATGCCGCACAAGCGAGCCGCGATCGAGATCCTCGAGGATCTGATCAGGACGACGTGAACCGGTAGACGTCGTAGACCGCGTCGATTCGACGGACCGCGTTCAGCACCCTGTCGAGGTGCACGGTGTCGCCCATCTCGAACACGAACTTGCTGATCGCCAACCGATCGTTCGAGGTCGACACCGTCGCGGAGAGGATGTTGACGTGATGCTCGCTGAGCACTCGGGTCACGTCGCTCAGAAGTCCGGAACGGTCGAGCGCTTCCACCTGGATCTGCACGAGGAACACGCTCTTGGTCGTCGGTGCCCAGTCGACGTCGATCACCCGGTCGGGCTCGTTCATGAGCGACTTCACGTTGGTGCAATCGCTGCGGTGGACGGACACACCGCTCCCGCGCGTCACGAAGCCGACGATCTCATCGCCCGGAACCGGCGTGCAGCACTTCGCGAGCTTCACCAGGATGTCGGGCGCACCGCGCACGAGCACTCCCGAATCGCCGTCGCGCGGCGCACGGCCGCGCCCGATGTGCGGAATATCGATCGGACCGGTCGTGGTGTCCTGATCGGCGACGAGCGACGTCACCTTCTCGATCACGGACTGCGTCGAGACATGGCCTTCGCCGACCGCGGCGTAGAGCGCGGAGACGTCTTCGTAGCGCAGCAGCTGCGCGACCTGTGAGAAGGAATCCTGGCTCATCAACCGCTGAAGCGGCAGGTTCTGTCGACGCATGGCGCGGGCGATCGACTCGCGGCCCTGTTCGATCGCCTCTTCGCGTCGCTCCTTGGTGAACCACCCGCGGATCTTGTTGCGCGCGCGGGTGCTCTTGACGAAGCCGAGCCAATCCTGGCTGGGCCCCGCATCCGGATTCTTCGAGGTGAAGACCTCGACGACGTCACCGGACTGCAACTCCGACTCGAGCGGGATCAGTCGGCCGTTCACCTTCGCGCCCATCGTGCGATGGCCGATCTCGGTGTGCACGGCGTACGCGAAGTCGACCGGCGTGGCGCCCGCGGGAAGACCGATCACGCGGCCCTTCGGGGTGAAGACGTAGACCTCTTTCGCGCCGATCTCGAAGCGCAGCGAATCGAGGAACTCCCCCGGGTCGGCCGTTTCGGCCTGCCAGTCGGAGATGTGCGCCAGCCACGCCATGTCGGTGTCGGAGGACTTGGGATCGACACTCCGACCCGTCATCCGCTCCTTGTACTTCCAGTGCGCGGCGACACCGAACTCGGCCTGCTGGTGCATCTCGTTGGTGCGGATCTGGATCTCGACGGTGCGCCCGCCGGGGCCGATCACGGTCGTGTGCAGCGACTGGTAGAGATTGAACTTCGGTGTGGCGATGTAGTCCTTGAACCGGCCCGGGATCGGTGTCCAGCGGGCGTGCAAAGCCCCGAGCACCGCGTAGCAGTCGCGCACCGTGCCCACGATGACCCGGATGCCGATGAGGTCGTAGATGTCGTCGAACTCGCGGCCTCGGACCACCATCTTCTGGTAGACGGAGTAGAGCTGCTTCGGACGCCCGGCGATGCGGCCGCGGATGCGGAGCTCCCGCAGGTCTTCTTCGACCGACTGGATGACGTTCTGCACGTACTGTTCGCGCTGCGGCGTGCGCTGCTTCACCAGACTGTCGATCTCGACGTACAGCTTCGGGTGGAGCACGGCGAACGAGAGATCTTCGAGTTCGGATTTGATGGCCTGGATGCCGAGCCGGTGCGCGAGCGGGGCATAGATCTCGAGCGTCTCGGTGGCCTTCTTCGCGGCCTTCTCGGGCGGAACGAAACCCCAGGTACGGGCGTTGTGGAGCCGATCCGCGAGCTTGATCAGGAGCACGCGGATGTCGCGCGACATCGCGACGATCATCTTGCGAACGGTCTCGGCCTGCGCGCTCTCGCCGTACTTGACCTTGTCGAGTTTCGTGACGCCGTCGACCAGCATCGCGACTTCGTCGCCGAACTCGGCGCTCAGCGTGCCGAGTTCGTACCCGGTGTCTTCGACCGTGTCGTGCAGGAGGGCCGCGGCGATGGCCTTCGGACCGAGCCCCAGGTCAGCGAGGATCTGGGCGACCGCGAGCGGGTGCGTGATGTACGGCTCGCCGCTCTGCCGCCTCTGCCCGTCATGGGCCTTCTCGGCGACCGCGTACGCGCGCTCGATGATCGCGATATCGCCCTTCGGATGGTGCGTCCGCACCGTCCGCACGAGCTTCTCGACGTCATCGCGACGCGCCGCACGCGAGAAGATCCGAGGGATCAGACGTCGCAGCGACGAGGGCTGCGCGCCGGGAGGAACGGTCTCCGCCATGCTCGAATCACCACCCTCCGCCGGATCGAATCATCCTACGCCGCCGCAGAGTGCCATCGACCCGCTCAGGCCGGGACGCCCGCGCGCTCGCGCGCCTCGAGGACGCGCGCGTCGTTGGCCTTCACCCGCGGCTCGCCCTCGCGGAAGAGCGCGTAGAGCGGGGCGGCGACGAAGACCGTCGAGTACGCGGCGACGATCGTGCCCACGAAGATCGACAGCGAGATGTCGGTCAGCGTCTGCGCACCCAGCCAGAATGCGCCGATGAACAGGATCGCTCCGGTCGGCAGGATCGCCACGACGGTGGTGTTGATCGAGCGGATCAGGGTCTGGTTGACCGCGAGGTTGACGGACTCACCGAATGTCCGCGACGAGATCTCGCCGTCTTCGCGCGTGTTCTCCCTGATCTTGTCGAACACCACGGTCGTGTCGTACAGCGAGTACGACAGGATCGTCAGGAAGCCGATCACGGCCGCCGGCGAGATCGGGAAGCCGCAGAGCGCGTACACGCCGACTGTGATGATCAGCACGTCCACGACACCGACGACAGCCGCCGCCGACATCTTCCAGGTCCGGAAGTAGAGCGCGAGGATGAGGAAGGTCAGGGCGAGGAAGATCGCGAGGCCCCAGAGCGACTGCCGGGTCACATCGGCACCCCAGCTGGGTCCGATGAACGACGACGTCACTTCGCTGGAATCGACGCCGTACGCCTCCGCCAGCGCGGCCGAGACGGCCTGCGTCTCCTCGGGCGTCATCTGGTCGGTCTGGATACGGACCGCATCCGACCCGACCGTGGAGACCTTCGTCTCCGCGTTCGCCACGACGCTTTCGACGGCGTCGCTCGCGATCGCCTGATCGGGCGAGGACACGCCGGTGACCGTGAACTGCGAACCGCCGGTGAACTCGATTGAGAACTGGACGGGACGAAACAGCGGCACAAGCGCCGAACCGATGACGAGCAGCGCCGCGATGGTGAACCACAGCCGCCGACGGGGAATGAACGGGAAGGAGGACTTCCCCGAGTAGAGGTCGTTGCCGAGCTGGCCCATGGAGCGCATCAGTCGCGTCCCGCCTTCGCGTCGTTCGAGGGTTTCGAGGCCTCGGTGGTGGATGCGGTCGAGCCGCTCTCGAGGGCCCGTTTACGCTCGGCGATCGTCTGCCGGCGCTCCGCTTCGCCACGCGAGCGCGCGGTGCGGCCCTTCACTGCGGCCGCGGGAGCGCGGAACTGCGCCCGACCGCGGTACACCGCGCCGAGAGCCGTCGGGTCGAGGCCGGAGAGCGGGTGTCCGCCGCCGAAGAACCGCGTGCGGGCGAGCAGCTGCATCACGGGGTGGGTGAACAGGATGAAGATGACGATGTCGATCACGGTCGTGAGACCCAGCGTGAACGCGAAGCCCTTCACCGTGGCGTCGGCGAGGATATAGAGCACCACGGCCGCGAGGATGTTGATCGACTTCGAGATGTAGATCGTGCGCTTCGCGCGGTTCCAGCCGTCTTCCACCGCCGAGGTGATCGACTTGCCGTCGCGCATCTCGTCTCGTATTCGCTCGAAGTAGACGATGAACGAGTCCGCGGTGAAGCCGATCGTGACGATCACACCCGCGACTCCGGCGAGGGAGAGGCGGAAGCCCATCCGCCACGCCAGGATGCAGAGCGCGATGTAGGTCAGAACACCCATGACGAGGAGCGAGGCGATGATGACGGTGCCGAGCGCGCGGTAGACCACAAGCGAGTAGATCGCGACGAGCGCGAGCCCGATGAGGCCGGCGATCACACCGATCATCAGCTGCTGGGAGCCGAGCGTCGCCGAGATCGTGTCGGAGCTCTGCACCGAGAAGCTGAGCGGCAGGGCGCCGTACTTCAACTGGTCGGCCAGGGTCTGCGCCGTCTCCTGCGTGAAGCTGCCGGTGATCTGCGGCTTGCCGTCGGTGATGATCGCGTTCATCGACGGAGCGGAGAGCACGTCGCCGTCGAGCACGAAGGCGAACTGGTTCAGCGGCGAGGTGAGCGGATAGATCCGCTGGCTGATCGCCGCGAACTGCTCCGTGCCCTGGTCGTTGAAGACGATGTTGATCGCCCACGCACCCGAGGTCTGCACCACTCCGGCGCTGGCGTCGGAGATCGAGTCGCCGTCGAGCTCGACCGGCCCGAGGATGTACTTCGCTGAACCCGTGGCATCGCAGGTGATGAGGGGCTGGTCCGCCGGCTCGTTGGCCGGATCGTTCGCCGGATCATCGCAGTTGTAGGCCTGGAACTGCGCCTGCAGCGCGGGCGTGATCCAGCTGACGTCGCTTCCGCTCGTGGGGCTCGCCGTCGGGGTCGAAGGCAGAGCCGGGTCGGCGGTCGGGTACGGGGTCGCCGTTCCGTCTTCGCCGACGAAGGAGCCGCTGACTTCGCCCGACACGAAGAGCACCGCACGCAGCTGCAGCTGAGCCGCCGACTGGATGCGCTGACGCGTCTCCTCGTCGGCTTCGCCAGGAATCTGCACGACGATGTTCGTGCCGCCCTCGGTCGTGACGTCGGCCTCGCCGACGCCCGTGGCGTCGATGCGCTGGCGCATGATCGTCACGGCCTGGTTCATCTGCTCCGTGCTCGGGGCAGCGCCATCCGCGGTCTGCGCCTGCAGGATGATCTGCGTACCGCCCTGGAGGTCGAGCGCGAGCTCGGGGATCCAGGAGCTCGCCGGTTCACCGGCAGACGTCTTGAAGGCGTAGACGCCGAGGGCGTTGATTCCGAACAGGATCGCGGTGATCGCCAGAAGGCCGATCAGGGCGCGCCAGGCATGCCGGACAGGGGTGGGTGTCGCCACGGACAGTCAGCTTTCTCGTGGTGCAGCGGGGACGAAGACTCAGGCCTCGGGCTTGTTCTTCTTGTCAGGGTCCGCGTCGTCGGTGTGCGCCGAGTACTTGTGGTCGTCGCTGATCGAGGTGATGTCACCGTCGGCGACGCCCGCGATGTACTCTGCTTCGCTGGTCTCGGCCTCGATGAACTCGTCTTCGGTCACGACGCCCTCGGTCGGGTCGACCACGCGGAGGATCGCCTGGCTGTGCACCTTGATCTCCACGCCCGGCGCGATGGAGACGATCGCGGGCTGGTCGAGGTTCTCACCGTCGTACTCCACGATCGTGCCGTAGAGGCCGCCCTGCAGCAGAACCTCGGCGCCCGGAACGGTCTGAGCGGACTTCGCCTCCTGCTCGGCCTTCGCCTTCTGCATCCGTCGACGGGAGCTGTAGAACATGAAGACGAGCAGGATGACCAGAAGGATGATCAGGCCGTAGTTGGCAAAGAAGTTCGCGAAATCCATGGGAAGGTCGGGGCCTTTCAGGGGCAGCGTCCACGAGGGCGGCGCTGATCAGGTGTAGTGCGGCGAAAGCCTCCGCCGATTATAGGTCATCGATCGGAAGCGTCCCCGACGAGTGCGGCACGCGAAGGTGGGCATAGGCCTCGGGGGTGGCGACGCGTCCGCGCGGGGTGCGACTCATGAAGCCGATCCGCACGAGGTAGGGCTCCACGACGGACTCGATCGTGTCGGCCTCCTCACCGACGGCGACAGCCAGCGTGCCAAGGCCCACCGGTCCGCCGCGGAATCGGCGGATGAGCGCATCGAGGACGGCGCGATCCAGGCGGTCGAGCCCGATCACATCGACGTCGTAGAGGTCGAGTGCCGCGTCGACGGCAGCCATATCGCCGGCGGCGATATCGGCGTGGACGATCAGGTAGTCGCGTACGCGGCGCAGTAGGCGGTTCGCGATACGCGGGGTGCCGCGGGAGCGCCGGGATATCTCGGCGCGGGCCGTGCCCGGGATGCCGACGCCGAGCATGACCGCCGATCGTTCGATCACCCGCTCGAGTTCTTCGGGTTCGTAGTACTCGAGGTGGGCCGTGAACCCGAAGCGATCGCGCAGCGGGTTCGGCAGCAGACCGGACCGCGTGGTGGCCCCGACCAGCGTGAACGGGGCGAGATCGAGCGGGATGCTGGTGGCGCCTGCCCCTTTGCCGACCATGATGTCGATGCGGAAGTCTTCCATCGCGAGATAGAGCATCTCTTCTGCGGATCGCGCCATCCGGTGGATCTCGTCGATGAACAGCACCTCCCCCGGAGTCAGCGACGACAGCAGGGCGGCGAGATCGCCGGCGTGCTGGATGGCGGGACCGCTGGAGAGCCGCAGTGCTCGGCCGCTTTCGTGCGCGACGATCATCGCGAGCGTGGTCTTTCCGAGTCCGGGCGGACCGGAGAGCAGGATGTGGTCGGGCGGACGCTGCTGGATGCGGGCCGCATCCAGCAGGAGCTGCAGCTGCGCGCGAACCTTCTGCTGGCCGACGAACTCGGCGAGAGATGACGGGCGCAGAGCCCCCTCGATCGCGAGTTCCGAATCCTCCGCCGGGGCCGCAGCGTCACGGAGCTCATCCACGGGACACCTCCGTGCGGGCGGGTCCGAGTTCCGCGAGGGCGCGGCGGAGGAGTGCCGCCACGGTGCGCTCCTGTGGATCGGCGCTCGCCACGACATCCTCCGCAGTCTCGGCGGCGACCCGCTCCGTCCAGCCGAGACCGACGAGGGCCTGCGCGACCTGGGCGGCGAGGTCCGGGGCCGCGTGCGCGCGACCGCTCGTCGAGGTCGGAGCGGGCGGGGCGAGCTTGCCGGCGAGCTGCACGACGATGAGCTTCGCGGTCTTGGGACCGATGCCAGAGACCTTGCGGAAGGGGGCGTCGGCCTCGTCGGCGACGGCCTGCGCGATCTGTTCGATGCTGAGGTCGGCGAGCACCCCGAGCGCGGACTTCGGACCGACGCCCGATACGGCGAGCAGAGCCACGAACACGGAAAGCTCTTCCCGCGAGGGGAAGCCGACGAGAGAGAGCGCGTCTTCTCGGACGATCAGGTGCGTGTACAGCAGGAGTTCTTCACCGAGGTGCGCCGCCCGGGCGACATCGGGCGTCACGGCCACCGCGTATCCGACTCCGGATACCTCGAGCACGACCGCATCGAGGCCGAGATGGACGACGGTGCCGCGCAGCGAAGCGATCATTCGACCAGCCTAAGCGGGTTCGCATGTTTGTTCGATCGACACGCTCAGCGTCGCGTGGATCGCTCGGCGCGCTGCCACGCCCGTTGCGCCGGTGTCAGCGCGGCGTCGTCCGCACCCGGGCCGACGCCCGCTCCGCGGTTCGCTCCGCCCCGCCACGCGTGACACAGCGCGAGGGCGAGGGCGTCCGCCGCATCCGCGGGCTGAGGGAGGGCGTCGAGGCGCAGGATGCGGGCGACCATGGTCTGCACCTGCAGCTTGTCGGCGGCGCCGTATCCGGTCACGGCCGCTTTCACCTCGCTGGGGGTGTGGGTCGCCGCGCCCAGTCCGTTCTCGGCCGCCACGAGCAGCGCGATGCCGCTCGCCTGCGCGGTGCCCATCACTGTGCTCCGGTTGTGCTGCGCGAAGACGCGCTCCACGGCGATCACGGCCGGTCCGAATTCGCGGACCGCCGCACGGAGGCCCTCCGCGATGATGTGCAGCCGCTCGGCGATGGGCAGTTCCGCGCCCGACCGCACGACACCCACGTGCACGAGACGCGCGCTGCGGTCGGGTGCCACGTCGACCACACCCACACCGCATCGGGTGAGGCCGGGGTCGACGCCCATGACACGCAGCACAGAGCTCATCTCAACCACGCTAAGCGCAGCCCGGCGTCTCGGCCGTTGCGGCGCGCCTTACTCGTCGTTCTCGAGTTCGGCTTGCACCTCGGGGGTCAGGTCGAAGTTGCTGAAGACGTTCTGCACGTCGTCGCTGTCTTCGAGCGCGTCGATGAGCCGGAACACCTTGCGGGCGGTGTCGGCATCCACCTCGATCTTCAAGCTCGGAACGAACTCGACGTCGGCCGACTCGTAGTCGAGCCCCGCACCCTGGAGCGCAGAACGGACCGCGACGAGGTCGGAGGCCTCGGTCACGACCTCGAAGCCCTGGGCGTGCGGCTCGATCTCCTCCGCGCCCGCCTCGAGAGCGACGAGCATCACGTCGTCTTCGTTCGCACCCTCGCCGGAGACGACGATCACGCCCTTGCGGGCGAAGTTGTACGCGACCGACCCCGGGTCGGCGAGAGTGCCGCCGTTGCGCGACAGCGCCGTGCGCACCTCGGCCGCTGCACGGTTCTTGTTGTCCGTCAGACACTCGATCATGAGGGCGACGCCGTTCGGGCCGTAGCCTTCGTAGACGATCGTGGTGTACTCGACGGCCTCGCCGCCGATTCCCGCGCCGCGCTTGATCGCGCGGTCGATGTTGTCGTTCGGCACCGAGGTCTTCTTCGCCTTCTGTACGGCGTCGTACAGGGTCGGGTTACCCGACAGGTCGGCGCCGCCCATCTTCGCGGCGACCTCGATGTTCTTGATCAGCTTGGCAAACGACTTCGCGCGACGGCTGTCGATGACAGCCTTCTTGTGCTTGGTCGTCGCCCACTTGGAATGCCCGGACATGAATCTCCCGTGTTCAGCGGCTGGAAAGTCCGTGGTCGATTCTAGTTCAGTCGCGCGCGGACCATCTCGAGCAGGCGTTCGTGGAAGCGCGTCTCTCCCGTGACCTCCGGATGGAAGGCCGTGCCGAGCACGTTGCCCTGTGCCACCGCGACCACGCGGCCATCCGCCAGCGAGGCCAGCCCGCGTGCCGCCGGTCCCACGCTCTCCACGAGCGGAGCACGGATGAAGACGGCGTGCACCGGAGGATCGCCGAGCTCCGGCACGTCCAGGTCTGTCTCGAAGGACTCCACCTGGGCGCCGAAGGCGTTTCGTCGCACGACGACGTCGAGGCCGCCGAAGCTCTGCTGCCCCTCGATGCCGTCGGCGATGGAGTCCGCGAGCATGATGAGTCCGGCACACGTCCCGTAGACGGGGAGACCGTCGGCGATCGCCGCGCGGACGGGCTCCGCCATCCCGAAGCTGCGGGCGAGCTTGTCGATCACGCTGGACTCGCCGCCGGGGATGATCAGCCCGTCCACCGTGCGGAGCTCGTCGGGACGGCGGATGCGGACGGCCTCCGCGCCGAGCGATTCCAGCACGTTCACGTGCTCGCGGACGTCACCCTGCAGGGCGAGGACTCCGACGCGGGGCGGCTTACCAGCCACGCTCGGCGAGCCGGTGCGGTGCGGGCAGGTCGCTCACGTTGATGCCGACCATGGCCTCACCCAGTCCGCGCGACACCTCGGCGACGACCTTCGGGTCGTCGAAGAACGTCGTCGCCTTAACGATCGCAGCGGCGCGCTCGGCGGGGTTGCCGGACTTGAAGATGCCCGATCCGACGAAGACGCCGTCCGCACCCAGCTGCATCATCAGCGCGGCATCGGCGGGCGTCGCGACGCCGCCGGCCACGAACATGACCACGGGCAGCGTGCCGGTTTCGGCGATCTCCGCGACGAGTTCGTAGGGCGCCTGCAGTTCTTTGGCGGCGACGTACAGCTCGTCCTTCGACATCGAACGCAGCACGTTGATCTCGCTCCGGATCTTGCGGATGTGCTTCATCGCCTCCGACACGTCACCGGTACCGGCTTCACCCTTGGACCGGATCATGGCCGCGCCCTCGTTGATGCGACGCAGCGCTTCGCCGAGATTCGTCGCGCCGCACACGAAGGGAACGGTGAACTTCCACTTGTCGATGTGGTTGACGTAGTCGGCCGGCGACAGCACTTCGGATTCGTCGATGTAGTCGACACCGAGCTCCTGCAGGATCTGGGCCTCCACGAAGTGTCCGATCCGCGCCTTGGCCATCACCGGAATCGACACCGTCTCGATGATGCTGTCGATCATGTCCGGGTCGCTCATCCGCGAGACACCGCCCTGTGCCCGGATGTCGGCGGGCACCCGCTCGAGCGCCATCACGGCGACCGCGCCGGCGTCCTCGGCGATGCGCGCCTGTTCGGCGGTCACGACGTCCATGATGACGCCGCCCTTCAGCATCTCTGCGAGTCCACGCTTGACGCGCGTTGAGCCGGTGTCGCCTGTAGTCATGGTCGAATCCTTCTGCCGAAACGCGGTCGATCGACGGGCTCGATTGACCTAGGCCAAAAGGTAGCATGTCTGGCACGTAGACTCCGCGTGTGACGACGACCGAGGGAACGAGCCGCATCCGGGGCGATTCCGCCGCCGAGATCGCCGACAGCATCCGGGATCTCGTCGAACGCGGCGCGTTCGGATCCGGCGACTCCCTCCCGC
The DNA here is from genome assembly GCF_021117345.1 of Microbacterium sp. cx-55. Classification (NCBI taxonomy): domain Bacteria; kingdom Bacillati; phylum Actinomycetota; class Actinomycetes; order Micrococcales; family Microbacteriaceae; genus Microbacterium; species Microbacterium sp. cx-55. Next base: position 1,655,795 of record NZ_CP088261.1, read on the forward strand.
CCGTGCGCACGCTCGCCGACACCCTGCACGTCAACCGGAACACGATCGTCTCGGCGTACCGCCAACTCGCCGCGGCTGGCATCGTCGTGACCCGCGGCCGCGGCGGCACCCTGATCGCGCCGCGCTCCCCCGTCGCCCAGGAGGGCTTCGCAACCGGCACGGTGCTGCGCGACATCGGTACCGGCAACCCGGATCCGGCGCGCATCCCCGACGCATCCGCCGCGCTCGCCGGCGTCGTCGGTCGACCGGTGCTGTACGGCGAACCCGTCATCGACCGCGGGCTCGAGGCGTGGGCGACGGAGTGGATGCGCGCGGGTCTCGCCCCCGCGGATCGGATGCGCCTCACGATCACGAGCGGCGCCGTCGACGCCGTCGAGCGGCTTCTCGCGCAGGCTCTCACCCGCGATGATCCCGTCGCGCTCGAAGACCCGTGCTTCCTCGCCAGCATCCAGACCGTCCGGCTCGGGGGGTACCGCGCGGTGGCGGTGCCGGTCGATGACCAGGGCATGACGGTCGCCGGGGTGCAGGCGGCGCTCGAGGCCGGCGTCCGGGCGATCGTCTGCACACCGCGCGCGCAGAACCCGACCGGTGCGAGCCTGACGGCGGAGCGCGCGGCGCAGTTGCGAGCCGCGCTGGCGGACTACCCGTACGTCCTCATCATCGAAGACGATCACTTCTCCCTGCTGTCGTCGCAGCCGTTCCACTCGATCATCGGCGCCGACCATGAACGCTGGGCGCTCGTGCGGTCGGTGTCGAAGTTCTTCGGACCCGACATGTGCCTGGCGGTGACGGCATCCGATCCCGATACGGCGGGGCGACTCGCCATGCGGTTGAGCCCGGGCACCACGTGGGTCAGCCACCTTCTGCAGCGGCTCGTGCACGCCCTGGCGACGGACGCCGACGCGACGCGCACGGTGTCCGAGGCCGCTGCGCACTACGCCGCACGCAACGCGGCCTTCGCCCGGCTTCTCGTCGCACAGGGCGTGCCGGCGTCGGTCGGCGACGGCCTGAACCTGTGGGTGGAGCTGCCCGTTGCCGCGCGCGCGGTTTCGGCGCGGCTGATGCGCCGAGGGTGGCTCGCCCGCACCGGTGACGAGTTCGTGCTGTCGGATCCTGCCGCGAGCAGACGTCTGCGCCTCACCGTGCACGACCTGGATGACGCGGATGCGGAACGCCTGGCCGCCGATCTCGCGATCGCCGTCGGGGAGGCGACCGCCGCGGAAGTGGGATGATCGACGGGTGAAGATCCTCTCGATCCAGTCGGCGGTGGCGTACGGCCACGTCGGCAACTCGGCAGCCGTGTTCCCCCTGCAGCGCATCGGAGTCGAGGTGCTGCCCGTGTACACGGTGAACTTCTCCAACCACACCGGGTACGGCGCCTGGCGCGGACCACTGATCGCCCCCGAGGACGTCGCCGCGGTGCTCCTCGGCATTGAGGAGCGCGGTGTCTTCGGCGAGATCGACGCGGTGCTGTCGGGCTATCAGGGCGGCGCCGGAATCGGCGACGTGATCATCGACGCCGTCGCGCGGGTCAAGGCGGCGAACCCGTCGGCGATCTACGCGTGCGATCCCGTGATGGGCAACGCGAAGTCCGGATGCTTCGTCGCACCGGCCATCCCCGAACTGCTCCGCGAACGCGTGGTTCCGGTGGCCGACATCATCACCCCGAACCAGTTCGAGCTCGGATTCCTCACCGGCACCTCGCCGGCCACGATCGAGGAGACCCTCGCGTCCGCCGACCTCGCCCGGGCGATGGGCCCTCGCACGGTGCTCGTGACGAGCGTCGAGCGCCCGGACCGGGAGGACGGCACGATCGAGATGATGGTCGTCGACGACCGCGGCGCGTGGATCGTGCAGACACCACTCCTGCCGATGAAGGCGAACGGCTCCGGCGACGTGACGGCCGCCCTGTTCACCGCGCACTACGGCTCGACGGGCGATGCTGCGGATGCGCTCGCCCGCACCACGTCGAGCGTCTACGACCTGCTCGCGAAGACGCACGAGTCCGGAGAACGCGAGCTGCAGCTGATCGAGTCGCAGGAGTTCTACGCTCACCCGCGCATGCAGTTCACCGTGCGTCAGGTGCGCTGACGCGGCATCCGTCGGTCAGAAGCCGGCTTCGCCGGCGGCGGCCTGCCACTGGGGCGCGTCGTCGGGGCAGAGGAACCCGGTGCCGTAGATCATGATGCTGACGACACCGGCCTGAGCTGCCGCATCCTCGCCGGCGAGGGCGGAGATCAGCGGAGACGTCGCGACGTGCGACTGGAAGGTGTTCACGTCGACCGTGTGCGAGTTGAGTATCGACGTCTCGCACGCGTCGAGACCCAGCGCGAGCGTGATGCTCTCGAGTTCGGTCGACCAGGTGACACCCTGCGACTCGACGTACGCACGTTGGTTGGCGACGAGTTCTTTCTGCGCCTCGGTGCGTGCCACGAGCGTGCTCTCGCCGGGTAGCTGCTGCTGAGCGGCGAAGAATTCGTCTCGTTCCGCGAGCGCATCGCTCACGTCGCCCGCGCCGCTGTCCGTGCTCGATGACGCAGACGGCGTGGGCGTGGAACTCGGCGAGGCCTGCGCATCGGGGGCGGCGGCGGGAAGGAGCGAGCATCCGCTGAGCAGAAGGAGAGAGGTCAGCGCGAGCGGGATCGCGATGCGGGTGTGTCGAGCGGTCATGGTGTCCCCCTGGGCCATCGTTCGGTCCTGCCACGCTACGACGGCGGTGCGCGGCCGAACGGCCCTTGCGGAGCGACGGCTCAGTGTGCGGACCAGGCGTCTGCCACCGCGATGCGCACGTCGCCCAGGAGCTGCGGCAATGCCTTCGTCTTGGCGATGATCGGGAAGAAGTTCGCGTCCGTCGCCCAGCGGGGTACGACGTGCTGGTGCAGGTGTCCGGCGACTCCCGCGCCGGCGACGGCGCCCTGATTCATGCCGATGTTGAAGCCGTCGCAACGCGACACGGTGCGCAGTACGCGCATGGCTGTCTGGGTGAGCGCGCCGATCTCGGCGACCTCCGCCGGGGTCGCCTCGTCGTAGGTCGGAATGTGCCGGTACGGGCAGACGAGCAGATGACCGGAGTTGTAGGGGAAGAGATTCAGCAGCACGTAGGCATGTTCGCCGCGGTGCACGATCAGCGCGTCTTCGTCGGTATTCTCCGGTGCGGCGCAGAACGGGCACTCCTCGACCAGTGGCTGCGGGCCCGCTTGGATGTACGCCATCCGGTGCGGCGTCCAGAGCCGCTGGAACTCGTCGGGTACTCCGGCGAACTCGGATGCGGCGGCCAGCACCGCATCCGAGTCACCGGAATCGGTCGTCACGCGAGGTCCTCCGCGGTGTTGACGAGAGTCTTCTGAGCGATCGCCCCGAGGATGCGTTCGATGGCATCCTCGACCGGGATGCCGTTGGTCTGCGTGCCGTCGCGGAACCGGAACGAGACCGTCCCGCCGGAGCGGTCCTGCTCGCCCGCGATCAACTGCAGCGGCACCTTCTGGGTGGTGTGCGTGCGGATCTTCTTCTGCATCCGGTCGTCGGAGTGATCGACCTCGGCCCGCACGCCCTGAGCGCGAAGACGCTGCACGATCTCGTCGAGGTAGTCGCCGAAGTCGGCCGCGACGGGAATCGCGACGACCTGCACGGGCGCCAGCCACACCGGGAACGCGCCTGCGTAGTGCTCGAGCAGGATGGCGAAGAATCGCTCGATCGAGCCGAAGAGCGCACGGTGGATCATGATCGGGCGGTGCTTCTCGCCATCCGGACCCGTGTACTCGAGTTCGAAGCGCTCGGGAAGGTTGACGTCCACCTGGACGGTGGAGAGCTGCCAGGTGCGGCCGATCGCGTCCTTGGTCTTGAGGTCGATCTTGGGGCCGTAGAAGGCCGCCTCGCCGGGAACCTCGGTCACTTTCAGACCGCTGGCATGCGCCACGTTCCGGAGCGCGTTCGTGGAGTAGTCCCAGAACTCGTCGCTGCCGATCCACTTGGACTTCTCGTCGTCGCGCATCGAGAGCTCGAGCTCGAAGTCCTCGAGACCGAAGTCTCGGAGCATCGAGATCACGAACTCGAGCACGCGAGTCGTCTCCGCCTCGAGCTGGTCGGGGGTGACGAACAGGTGCGAATCGTCCTGCGTGAAGCCGCGCACGCGAGTGAGACCGTGGAGCGCGCCGGAGAGCTCGTTGCGGTAGACCGTGCCGTTCTCGGCGAGTCGCATCGGCAGGTCGCGGTAGCTGCGCGCCCGCTCCTTGTAGATGAGGATGTGCATCGGGCAGTTCATCGGCTTCAGGTAGTAGTCCTGACCGGCCTTGGTGACGTTGCCGTCCGCGTCCCACTCCTCGTCCATGCGGATCGGGGGAAACATGCCCTCGCGGTAGGTGACGAGGTGGTTCGACTGGAGGAAGAGATCTTCCTTCGAGATGTGCGGCGTGTAGACGTAGGTGTACCCGCCCTCGACGTGCCGGCGCCGCGCATGCTGCTCCATCTCGCCGCGGACGACACCGCCCTTGGGGTGCCAGACGCTGAGCCCCGAACCGATCTCGTCGGGGAAGGAGAAGAGATCGAGCTCCTTGCCGAGCTTGCGGTGGTCGCGCTTTCCGGCTTCCTCGAGACGCTGCTGGTAGGCACGCAGTTCGTCCTTGGTCGGCCACGCCGTGCCGTAGATGCGCTGCAGCTGCGGGTTCTTCTCGCTGCCGCGCCAGTAGGCTCCCGCGATCCGCTGCAGATCCCAGCCGTTGCCGAGCGTGCGGGTGCTCGGCACATGCGGTCCGCGGCACAGGTCACGCCACGCCACGGTGCCGTCGCGGGTGACGTTGTCGTAGATCGTCAACTCGCCCGCACCGACCTCGACGGAGGCGCCGTCGGTCTTGTCGGCGCCGCCCTTGAGGCCGATGAGTTCGAGCTTGAACGGTTCGTCGGCGAGTTCGGCGGTGGCCTCTTCGTCGGTGACGACGCGGCGGACGAAGCGCTGCCCTTCGCGGACGATGCGCTCCATCTCCTTCTTGATGGCTTTGACGTCTTCGGGGGTGAAGGGCGTGTCGGTGCCGAAGTCGTAGTAGAAGCCGTCGGTGATCGGCGGGCCGATGCCGAGGTTCGTCTGCGGCTTGATGCGCTGTACCGCCTGCGCGAGCACGTGCGCGGCGGAGTGGCGGAGGATGCTGAGGCCATCCGGTGAATCGATCGCGACGGGCTCGACGGCATCATCGGCCGTCACGGTCGTCGCGAGGTCTTTGAGCTCGCCGTTCACCCGCAGGGCGACGACCGAGCGGTCGGAGAAGAGGGCGAAGCCGTCGGCCGGGTACGCGACCTCGGCGGGGGTCAGATCAGTCACGAATACACTCCTGGTGGTCCTCTCCAGGCTACCGGTCGCCCGTGCCGCCTTCGTCGCCTCCCCGGTCTGGCTCACGTGTCGCAATCCGCCGCCCCGCCCCGCGCATTGCGTCACGTGAGCGGGATCGGGATCGGCTCACGTCTGCGCGGGATGGGGATTCGCTCACGTGTCGCAATCCGCCGCCCCGCCCCGCGCATTGCGTCACGTGAGCGGAAAGGCGATCGGCTCACGTGTCACAACACGCCGGGGTCGACGACAAATTGCGTCACGTGAACGGCGGGAGTTCGGGCACGCAGGCCGCATGATGGACCAGTGAAACTGGCGATCGTCGGATGCTGCCTCGTCGCTGTGGCCGTCATCGCGCTGCTGGTCGGCGCGATGCCGTGGAGCGAAGTTGCGACGATCGCCGACCGGGTGTGGCCGATCCTCGCCTTCGTCGTCGCCGTCACGGTCGTCGCGGAACTAGCCGCACGCGCGGGGGTGTTCGATGTTGTCGCGGGCCTGCTCGCACGCCTGGCTCGCGGGCGCACGATGGTGCTGTGGCTGTTCGTCGTGTTGCTGGCGGTGCTGGCGACGGCGTTCCTCTCCCTCGACACGACGGCGGTCCTGCTCACCCCGGTCGTCGTCGCGGTCGCTCGCGCCAACGGGCTCCCGCCGCTGCCGTTCGCGTTCGCGACGGTCTGGTTGGCGAACACCGCATCCCTCGTGCTCCCCGTCTCGAACCTCACGAACCTGCTCGCCTCGGAGCGGCTGACGGATGCGGGCACGGCAGGATTCGTCAGCATCATGGCCGCGCCGGCCGCGGTGGCGATCCTGGTGACGGTGGTGATCCTGTGGCTGCGGTACCGGACCCGGCTGCGCGGCACCTTCGATCCGGCGCCGCTCCCCCGAATCGCCGACCGCCCCTTGTTCACGGTGGCCGCCGTCGTGGTCGGGGTGATGATGCCACTTCTCGTGTCGGGCGTCGAGCCGTGGATTCCCGCATCCGGGGCCGCGGTTGTTCTGCTCGTCGTCTTCGTGTGGCGTTCGCCCCGGACGATCCGCGTCACGCTCGTGCCGTGGTCGCTGCTCGTCTTCGCTTCCGGACTCTTCCTCGTCGCGGGCGTCGCGGAATCGTCCGGACTGCTCGATGTCGTGGCCGGATGGCTGGGCTCCGGAGACGATCTGTTCTCGCTCTGGGGCGTGGCCGGCGCGGGCGCCATCGGGGCGAACCTGGTGAACAACCTGCCGGCGTATCTCGCGCTCGAGCCGGCCACATCCGGTGCACCCGAACGCCTCGCGGCGCTTCTGGTGGGGGTGAACGCCGGACCGTTGATCACCCCGTGGGCATCACTCGCGACGCTGCTGTGGCATCAGCGGTTGAGCGCGGACGGGATCGAAGTGCCGTGGCGGCGCTTCATCCTGTGGGGTGCGCTCGCGACGCCCCTCGTCGTGCTGCTCGCCGTCGTACCGCTCGCGCGGTAGCCGTCCGGGCCGGGCATCTGCGGATCATCCGCTCAACTGAGCCAGGAGCTCCGAGGCGTCGGACCCGGAGAACTCGGTGATACGGCCGGCCGTCACCCGGTACATCGCGAACTCGGCGACGTTCGCATGCCTCCGGGTGGGCGCGATCCCCCGGAAGGCGCCCAGGTGGGTTCCGCTCCCCCTCAGGTGAGCGGCAACCCGATCCTCTTCGACGATCAGCTGGATGCGGCGCCACCGCCAGTCGGGGAAGGCGGCGAAGAGCTCGGCGAGATCGTCGATCCAGGCATCCGCGCCCGCGGGCCGATGCGCGCGTCGGACGGTTGCGTCGAGGAAGCAGCGGATGGCGTCGAGATCGTGCCGGTTGGACGCCTCAAGGAAGTCGGCGTACCACTCGCGCAGTTCCCAGGGCTCCACGATTCCATTATCCGAGCCGAACGACGAGCGGAGGCGCAGCCCTCTGATCTCGGCTCGGTTCGGCCCTAGCTTCACCGTACGTTCGGCGCGGAGCAACACGCCCGGATCGTCGTCGAATCAGCATCCGAGCGCAGGCGCCAGCGCAGGACATCCGTGCGAGGCCGTTCACATCGCAGTACGGCGGGTTCGACACCACCCATGCGCCCACGCGTCCCACCCCAACGAGCTGCGTCTTACGGGCACAGCAAAAAACCCCCGATCTCTCGGGGGTTTTAGGTGGTGCGCGATACTGGGATCGAACCAGTGACCTCTTCCGTGTCAGGGAAGCGCGCTACCGCTGCGCCAATCGCGCCTATACAGGCTGTTCTATTGTGGAGTGGAGGTGGCGACGGGATTCGAACCCGTGTAAACGGCTTTGCAGGCCGGTGCCTAGCCGCTCGGCCACGCCACCATGTGGTTCGACCCACGTGTCGTGATTCTCTCTAGAGAGAACCCCCGCACTCGAGCGGATGACGAGACTCGAACTCGCGACCCCAACCTTGGCAAGGTTGTGCGCTACCAACTGCGCTACATCCGCGTGCTTTCCGATCGCTCGGGCACTCGCATTACATTAGCCCAATCCCAGACCGACGCAAAACCAGAATCGCCCCGCGCGTGTCTCACCGCGGTCCCCGCACGTGCACGGCACCGCTGTCCGCATCCGGTATGCTCGGTTACCGGCCCACGTGGCCGATGGGCGATTGGCGCAGTTGGTAGCGCGCTTCCTTCACACGGAAGAGGTCGTCGGTTCGAGTCCGGCATCGCCCACCAGAAGAGGCCCGGATCGCGCAGAACACGCGCGATCCGGGCCTTTCGCATTCCGTCCGCATCCGCAACTCGCGTCGCGCGCTGATCCCGTCGGATATACGGCCGAAGCGAGGAGATCTGCCGACGCGAGGACCAGAACCTCGGATGCGGACCTCGCTCCGGCAGATCTCCTCGCTCCGGGCGCTCGAAAGCCTCGTGGCACCCCTCACACCCCAAACCCGCCGGGTCACCCCAAACCCGCCGGGTCACCCCAAACCCGCCGGGGCACCCCAAACCCGCCGGGGCGGCACAAACCTGCCGCGGCGCCAGACACTTCACGCGCCGCGCCAAGAAACAGGCGCCCCGACAGCTTCCCGGGGAAGACGGACCGAGCCGCGCTAACCGAGGAGCACGCGTGCCTGCTCCGCCTCCACGGACTGCGGCTCGCTCACGACGTACAGTCCCCGCGGCGAGTCAGCCGTCGCGGTCAGCGCTTCGATCCACGCCCGGTTGATCTTCGGCTGGCGGCTGCCGTGGAACTTGAACGTCATCGTCGCCCCGGCGTGCATCCAGACCGCTGTGCGCCCGGAGCCGACGCTGGCGTCGTCGCGCCATGTGAAGTAGAACGGCTCGGATCGCCGGAGCTTCGTACCGATGACGATCTGCAGATGCGCCAGCAGACGATCGTCGAAGGTCGCGCTGATCTGGGTGTCGTAGGTGAACTTTCCCATCCGAACTTTCTGGTCGGCCGCTCGTGACGGCGCTTCAGGTGAATCAGTGCCGGGCCCGCCCCGGTAGGGGCTGCGGCTCAGAAGTCGAAGAACCCGCCGAACGGCTCCTCGCCGTCGCCGTTGTCTCGCGCATCGAACTGCACGGCCTGAGAGGAGATGACGACCTGGGTGTGCGAGGTGATCAGGACGGATGTGGCACGGTTGCCGACCACGATGAACTCGACGAAGGTGGCGCCGGCGCGCGCCGCCTGCTCGATCTGGCGGCGAAGGTCGTCGACGTCTTGCCCCTGCGCCAGAAGGTAGCTGTCGCCGTTCACCTGGACTTCGGTGCGCACCATGGTCTGCGTATCTGTCACCACTTCACGGTACTGCGTCAGCGCGGTCGCTCGGGGGGTTGCGGCGCACACGCCGCTCGTGCAGGGTGACGCGGCGCACGCACCGCTCGTGCCGGGCGTGGCGATCCGTCAGCGCCGCTTCCACCCGTAGCGGCGCGCGAGCACTTCGGCGACACCCGCGAAGCGACGGGCGTCCAGCGGCGCACCCTGGCGACGAAGACCCCGCTGGTGAACGCTGTACAGCTGGTCGACATCGACCCAGGAGGGGCGACCCTGGGCGTCCCAGTCCCCCGCGCCGATCGGCACGTACTCGCGGTCGCCGTCGTGCGAGCGGGACGTGAGCTTCACGGCGTACACGCGGTCGTCGGACTCCCCCGCGATCACGAGCACCGGGCGATCCTTCCCCCGGCCGTCGCGTTCGGCGTACGGAACCCAGGTCCACACGATCTCGCCCGCATCCGCCCGCGCGTCCCGGCGAGGTGCGTAGGCGAGCGTCAACGGCGAGACCCGGGTCGGATCGATCTCCACCGTCGCACCGGAGTCGCTCGCGGGTGTGTGAGCCGTGCGCGGACGCCCGAACACACGCGCCACGCGCGACAGAAACCGTCCGACGGTCGACATGATCACACCTTATCGGCGGCGTTCAGTCGGCGTCGGTCAGCGAGTATCCCCGCTCGCCGTGCACCGCGGTGTCAACGCCGGCGACCTCGTCCTCGTTCCGGATGCGGAAACCGATCGTCTTCTCGATCGCGAACCCGAGCAGCCAGGCGACTACGAACGAGTAGACGAGCACGCCGAACGCCGCGACGAACTGCAGCACGAGCTGTTCGTAGCCGCCACCGAGGAACAGCCCCGTGCCGGTGGCGAAGAACCCGAGGAAGAGGGTTCCGACGAGTCCGCCCACGAGGTGCACCCCGACGACGTCGAGCGAGTCATCGAAGCCGAGCGCCCACTTGAGCTCCACGGCGATCGCGCAGATCGCTCCCGCGAGCGCGCCGAGAAGCAGCGCCCATCCGGGAGTGAGCGACGCGCACGCCGGAGTCACCGCGACCAGTCCCGCCACGGCACCGGATGCGGCGCCCACCGAGGTGGCCTTGCCATCCTTCAGCTTCTCCACGACCATCCACCCGAGGATCGCGGCGGCCGTCGCGCCCAGCGTGTTGACCACGATGAGTCCCACCGCGGACTCGTCGGTGCCGAGCAGCCCCTCGACTCCCTGCGCGCCCGCGTTGAACCCGAACCACCCGAACCAGAGGATCGCGGCGCCGAGCATCACCAAGGGGACGTTGTGCGGCTTCGCGAGTCCTTTCCGGAACCCGATGCGCTTTCCCAACACGAATGCCAGCGCGAAGGCGGCGGCACCCGCGTTGATGTGCACGGCGGTACCACCCGCGTAATCGATCACGTCGACCGAGTAGCCGAGCTGCTCGCCGAGACCCATGATCCACCCGCCGCCCCACACCCACGCCGCCACCGGGAAGTAGACCAGCGTCGCCCAGAGGCCGGCGAACAGCATCCACGCGCCGAACTTCGCCCGGTCGGCGATGGCGCCCGAGATGAGCGCGACCGCGATGATCGCGAAAGTCGCGCTATACGCCGCACGAACAAGGGTGTCGTCGTCGGCTCCGGCGAGGCCGACATCGGCGAACGGATTACCCGCGAACGCCCACGTCGTGTCGACGGCGCTCATCTGGAATCCGAACAGGATCCAGAGCACGCCGATCAGCCCGAGCGCGCCGAAACTCATCATCATCATGCTGATGACGCTCCGGGCCCGAACGAGCCCGCCATAGAACAGCGCGACCCCGGGCGTCATGAGCAGCACGAGCGCCGTCGCGACGACCGCCCACGCCAGATTTCCGCTGTCCACGTGAGCTCAGGAGTGCGTCAGCGCGATCAGCCGAGAGACCGCGCGCAGATACTTCTTGCGGTATCCCCCGCCAAGCATCTCTTCGCCGAACACCGTGTCGAGCGGTGCGCCGGTCGCCCGCACGGGAATCTGCGCGTCGTAGGCCCGGTCGACGAACGCGACGAATCGGAGGGCGGCCGACTGGTCGGTGAGCACCGTGACGTCGCGGAGTCCGATTTCGGCGAGACCGTCGATGAGCCGGATGTATCGCGACGGGTGCACGGAGGCGAGGTGTGCGACGAGGTCGGCGAAGGCGTCGTCGGAGGCGATTCCGGATTCCGCCGCCGCAGCCACGCGGGACTCGTACTCCTCGGCGGTGAGGACGACGGCGTGCCCGTCGACGGCACGCTGGCGGAAGTCGACGCCGTCGATGCGCAGCGTCTCGAAGCTCGCAGACATCGCGCTGATCTCGCGGAGGAAGTCCTGCGCGGCGAAGCGGCCCTCGCCGAGCGCGTTCGGCGGGGTGTTGGAGGTCGCCGCGAGCTTCGTACCGGAGGCCACGAGCTCACCCAGCAGCCGGGTCATCACCATGGTGTCGCCCGGGTCGTCGAGCTCGAACTCGTCGATGCACAACAGATCCGCACCGCGGAAGAGCTGCACGGTCTGCTGATAGCCGAGCGCACCGACGAGAGCGGTGTACTCGATGAACGAGCCGAAGTACTTCCGGCGTGCGGGCATGGCGTGATAGATCGCCGCGAGCAGGTGGGTCTTGCCGACGCCGAACCCTCCGTCGAGGTACATCCCGGGCTTGCGGTCAGGAGCCTTCGGTGCGCGGCGGAACAGACCGCGCTTCGCGCCGGATTCGACGAATCCGCCGGAAAAGGCGACCAGCGCGTCCTTCGCCTCCTGCTGCGACGGGTGCGCGTCATCGGCGCGATACGACTCGAACGTCGCGTCGGCGAACTGCGGGGGCGGTACGAGTGCGGCGACCATGTCGGTGCCCGAGACCTGCGGGGTCCGGTCGACGAGGTGAACGATGCCGGTGGGCGTCACGGTAGCGGTCATGCGGGCGTCCTGTGTCCCCTGTTTACGGATGCGGATGCGTCTCCCACCCGAGGTATCTAGGGTCGATGCAGACGGCTACCACACTACGCCGTGTCCCGTACGCCCTGATCGCGAGGAGCAATCGTGCCCGTCGAACCCGACACCACGTCCGACAAGTTCGCCGCCTACGCCCACCCGGAACGTCTCGTGACGGCGGACTGGCTGCAGGAGCGGCTCGGCTCGCCGGGCCTGGTCGTCGTCGAATCGGATGAGGACGTGCTCCTCTACGAGACCGGCCACATCCCGGGCGCCGTCAAGGTCGACTGGCACACCGAGCTCAACGACCCCGTCGTCCGCGACTACGTCGACGGCGCGGGCTTCGCGGAGTTGCTGAGCCGGAAGGGCATCTCCCGCGACGACACCGTGGTCATCTACGGCGACAAGAACAACTGGTGGGCCGCCTACGCGTTCTGGGTGTTCTCCCTGTTCGGCCACGAGGACGTGCGTCTTCTGGACGGCGGTCGAGACCGATGGATCGCGGAGGAGCGCCCCATCACGACGGAGGCGTCGGCTCCCACGCCGACCGATTACCCGGTCGTCGAACGCGACGACAGCGTGCTCCGCGCATACAAGGAAGACGTGCTCGCGCACCTCGGCAATCCGCTCATCGACGTGCGCTCCCCCGAGGAGTACAGCGGAGAGCGCACCACGGCCCCCGCCTACCCCGAAGAGGGCGCGCTCCGCGCCGGCCACATCCCCTCCGCGCAGAGCGTGCCGTGGGCGCGTGCCGTCGGCGCCGACGGCGGATTCAAGCCCCGCGAGGAGCTCGATGCGATCTACCGCGGCGATGCCGGTCTCCGCGATGGCGACTCGGTCGTCGCGTACTGCCGCATCGGTGAGCGCTCCAGCCACACCTGGTTCGTGCTGAAGCACCTCCTCGGTTTCGACGACGTACGCAACTACGACGGATCCTGGACGGAGTGGGGCAGCGCGGTGCGCGTGCCAATCGTCACGGGCGCCGAGCCGGGCGCAGTCCCCGGCAGCTGATCGACGGCCCATGTCGCGAGGGTGGGCGCGGGCCGAGCGCCCGCCCTCGCGCGGTCTCCTCGTGAAAGGATGGCCGGGATGAGCGACACCGCACTGCCCGAGGCCCTCGCCGAGATCCGCGAGGATTTCCTCGCGCTCCCCGAAGCCGAGCGGCTTCAGCTCCTGCTGGAGTTCTCGCAGGAGCTTCCGCCCGTCCCGGCGCAGTACGACGGGCACCCCGAGCTGTGCGAGCGGGTCGCGGAGTGCCAGTCCCCCGTGTATATCGTGGTCGACGTGTCGCCGGACGGAATCGTGGCGATGCACGCGACGGCACCGGCCGAAGCCCCGACGACCCGCGGGTTCGCGAGCATCCTGGTGCAGGGTCTGACCGGGCTCACCGCCGACGAGGTTCTCGCGGTGCCCGATGATTACCCGCAGAGCATCGGTCTCACCCGGGCCGTGTCGCCGCTGCGGATAGCGGGCATGACCGGCATGCTCCTGCGCGCCAAGCGGCAGGTCCGCGCGAAGATCGGGTCCTGAGTTCCGGATGCTGATCACTCGCATGATCCCGGGCCCCGTCGAGACGGTCGATGCCGGAACCGACGCGGGCCGGGCATGGCTCGAGGCTGCGTACGCACCGCCGGCGGGCCCGTTCGTGCGCCTCAACATGGTGACCTCGCTCACCGGCGGCGCGACGGGTTCGGACGGAACGAGCGACACGCTCACCAGCCCGCTCGACCGCACGGTCCTCGGCATCATCCGGGCATCATCCGACGTCGTGGTCGTGGGTGCGCAGACCGTGCGCGCAGAGAAGTACATCGTGCCGCGCCGCACGCGTCTCGCGATCGTGACCGCATCCGGCCGGCTCGACGGTCTTCGGATCGAGGCGGAGGATGCGGGACGTGTCGTCGTGTTGTGCCCGGCCGACCGTGCCGAAGCGGTGCGCGCGACCGTTGCCGAGTCGGCCATCGAGGTGCTGCCGATCGCCGGCGATGGCGACCTGACCCCGGAAGCGATCGTGGCGTCACTTGCCGATCGCGGGTGGACCCGAGTGGTCTGCGAAGGCGGACCCGGGCTGGCATCGCAGTTCGCCGCGGCGGGAGCGATCGACGAGTACTGCGTCACGGTCGCGCCGCGGATCGGCGCGTCACCGGCACCGTTCCTGCACGTGCAGCACGACATCGCGGCAGAGCCACGGGCCCTGCTCGTAGACGACGCGGGGTTCAGCTATCTGAGGCTGCGCCCTCGACCGTGAGCTCGTGGCGCCGCATCCAGTTCCGGATGCTGTCGCTCCACCGCTTCTCGTCGTAATTCCAGAGCTTCGTGTGCCGTGCGACCTCGAAGACGTCGAGTTCGACGAGATCGGGACGTGCGTCGGCCAGCGCGTGCGATGCGTCGGAGGGCACGAAGCCGTCGTCGTCGCTGTGCAGGATCAGGATGGGGTCCCGCAGCTCCTTGGCCCGCGCGACGACATCGAGGCGCTCGAACGGGATGGGGTGGCCCGTGCGGGTGAAGGCGGTTCCCCACTCGGACTCGAGCGCCGCGTAGGCGACCGAGGTGACGGCGTGCGGCAGCTTCATGGCCTGCGCCTGGTAGTCCAGCACGACGCGCCAATCCACAACCGGTGAGTCGAGCACGATGCCGGCGATCATGTCGCGGTGCGCCGAGCTCAGGGCCAGCTGCAGCGCGATCGCGCCGCCCATCGACCAGCCCATCAACACGACGCGGCGTGCTCCCTGACGGCGGGCGAAACCGATCGCGGCGTCGACGTCACGCCACTCGGTCGCACCGAGTCCGTACGTTCCCGTGCGGCTTCGCGGAGCCTCGCCGTCGTTACGGTACGACACGACCAGGGTCGTGATTCCGAGACCGTGCATGAGGGGGACGGCACGGAGGCACTCGGCGCGGGTCGTTCCCCGCCCATGCACCTGGATGCACCAGAGGTCGGTGGCTTCCTCGGCCGGGAACAGCCAGGCGGGGCAAGGGCCCACGGCCGAGCCGATGAGCTGCGAGGAGAACGGGAGGTGCAACTGCTCGGGACGGTCGTAGTACCAGCCGCTGAAGGCGGCCTCGGCGGCGAGCTGGGAATCCAGACCGACGTGCGTGAGGAGCTTCCGCTTCACGCTGTGCTCGTTCGAATCGAGCACGCTGCCGAGCTTCATATAGTCCTCGGTACCCGTCGTGAACAAGCCGTATCGGCCCGGCAGCTCGGTGTCGGGGGTGCGCTCGAGTGTGACGGTCTGGGCAGTCGGGTCGACCGCGAGGATGCGGGTGTCGGCGCGTCGTGCGGCGGGCGTCACGACCCGGCGAGCCACCCGTAGCGCAACGGCGCCGAGCAACGCACTCGTCATCGCGGTCGCTGCCGCGAGTCCGACAAGTGCACCGCCGAGAGCCCCGCGCAGAACGGGAGAGGCACTGTGTGAAGCGGCGCGCCTGAAGTTGTTCATGGTCGAACCAGCCTAGTCTGTCGCCGTGGCCCACCCCTCTGCCCCGTCACCCTCCTCGTTCGAGGATGCCGTGGCGGATGTGGCCCAGGTCGTCTTTCGCGATGACCTGGCCGTGCGGCAGATCAGCGCGCCGACCGGGCTGGCGCCGAACGCGATCGCGCTGGCCGGCGACATCCGTCCCGAGTCCGAGCACGGCGAGTCGCTGTATGGAACGGGCCGATTCCTCCTGCTGCACGACCCGACCGAGCCCGACCCCTGGGGCGGTCCCTGGCGCGTCGTCTGTTTCGCGCAAGCGCCTCTCGACGCCGACATCGGCATCGATCCGCTCGTCGCGGACGTGGCCTGGTCGTGGCTGGTCGACGCGCTTCGAGCCCACGATGCGCCGCACCATTCCGCATCCGGGACCGCGACGAAGACCCTGTCCAAGGGGTTCGGCGGGCTCGCCGGAGAAGGCGACGGCGCCCAGATCGAATTGCGGGCATCGTGGTCCCCCGACGGGCGTTTCTCTGCTCACGTCGAGGCATGGGCCGAGCTTCTGGGCATGCTGGCGGGTCTTCCGCCGGGCTCGGAGAACATCGACAGCATCCGGACGAAAGGAACAAGGCGTGGCTGAGTACCCCGTGATCGCCGACGACGACACGCTGGCGGATGCGGTCATCGCTCTCGCCGATGGCGAAGGTCCGTTCGCCGTGGACGTGGAGCGCGCGTCCGGTTTCCGGTACTCGCAGCGTGCGTACCTGATCCAGATCTTCCGCCGCGGCGCGGGGGTCTTCCTGCTCGATCCGCCCGCGCTGTCTCGCTACGACGATCTCCAGGGCGTCCTCGCGACCGATGAATGGGTCCTGCATGCCGCGAGTCAGGATCTCCCCTCGCTCCGGGAACTGGGCCTCGAACCGCCGCGCATCTTCGACACCGAGCTGGCCTCGCGGCTCCTCGGCCACGAGCGCGTGGGCCTGGGCGCCATCGTGGAGGAGACGCTCGGAATCACCCTCGCGAAGGCGCACTCGGCGGCGGATTGGTCGACGCGCCCGCTGCCGCAGGGGTGGCTCGAGTACGCCGCGCTGGATGTGCTGCATCTCATCGACGTGCGCGACATCCTGGTCGCCGAACTCGCCGAGCAGGGGAAGACGGAAATCGCCGCGGAGGAGTTCCAGGCGGTGCTCGATCGCCCGTCCAAACCGCCGCGCACCGACCCGTGGCGCCGGCTGAGCGGTCTGCACACGCTGCGCGGCCGGCGTACGCTCGCGATCGCGCGGGAGCTCTGGGAAGCCCGCGAAGAGCTCGCGATCGCACAGGACGTCTCGCCGGGTCGCCTCGTGCCGGATCGCTCGCTGGTCGCCGCGATCGCCGCCGATCCCGAGTCGAAACGCGCACTGAGCGCGATCAAGGAGTTCAACGGACGGGCGAGCCGTACCGAGCTCGACCGGTGGTGGGCGGCCTTCGAACGCGGCCGCGCGGCCACCGTGCTCCCGCCCGACCGTGTGCCGAGCGACACCCTGCCGCCTCCCCGCGCGTGGTCCGATCGCAACCCGGCCGCGGATCTCCGGTTGAAGGCCGCACGCCCGATCGTCGAAGAACGAGCGAGCGAGCTCGGCATGCCGACGGAGAACCTGCTGACGCCCGAGCTGCTTCGACGCGTGGCGTGGGAACCGCCGGAGCCGACGGATGCCGAGGGCATCGGGGAAGCCCTGCGCGCTCTGGGCGCGCGGTCCTGGCAGGTGCACGAAACCGCACAGATGATCGCGGATGCCTTTGTGGCTTCCGTGCAAGAGCCGCCGTCGCCCGCCGAGAACGATTCGTAGGTTCGGCCCAACCGATTCCCGCCCCCGCAGGGGCCTCCATAGTGTCGAGAGCACACAGACTTTGGAGGCAAAGTGGCCGAAATTTCGGACGTCTATTTCGTCGACGGCATGCGGACCCCGTTCGGTCGCGCCGGCGAGAAGGGCATGTACTGGAACACCCGTGCGGACGACCTGGTGGTCAAGACGATCATCGGTGTGATGGAGCGAAACCCCGATGTTCCGGCTGATCGCATCGACGATGTCGCGATCGCCGCGACGAGCCAGACCGGAGATCAAGGTCTCACCCTGGGCCGTTCAGCGGCGATCCTTGCGGGGCTGCCGATGACCGTTCCCGGATTCGCCATCGACCGCATGTGCGCGGGCGCGATGACGAGTGTCACGACGATGGCCGGTTCGATCGGCATCGGGATGTACGACGTCGCCCTGGCCGGCGGTGTCGAGCACATGGGGCACCACCCCATCGGCGCGAACACCGACCCCAACCCGCGGTTCGTGGCCGAGAAGATGGTGGACCCCGGCGCCCTCAACATGGGGGTGACCGCCGAGCGCATCTTCGATCGTTTTCCCCATCTGACCAAGGAGCGCAGCGACCGTTTCGGTATGCGGAGCCAGCAGAAGGTGCAGGCGGCCTACGACGCGGGAAAGATCCAGCCGGATCTCGTCACGGTCGGAACGAAAGACGCCTCCGGCGCGTGGGGACTGGCGACCGAGGACGAGGGGCGCCGCCCGCAGACCACGATGGAAGATCTCGCAGGTTTGAAGACGCCCTTCCGCCCGCACGGCCGGGTCACGGCGGGCACGTCCTCCCCGCTCACCGACGGCGCCACGATGGGCCTCTTGGCCGGTGCTGCCGCAGTCAAGGAGCTCGGCCTTCGCCCGAAGATGCGACTCGTGTCCTTCGCCTACGCCGGAGTCCAGCCCGAGATCATGGGAATCGGACCGATCCCGTCGACCGAGAAGGCGCTGCGTAAAGCTGGCCTGGGGATCGACGACATCGGCCTGTTCGAGTTGAACGAGGCGTTCGCCATCCAAGTCGTGTCGTTGCTCGACCACTTCGGTATCGACGACGACGATCCCCGCGTGAACCCGTGGGGTGGGGCGATCGCCTTCGGGCACCCGCTCGCCGCATCCGGCGTCCGTCTCATGATCCAGCTCGCTGCGCAGTTCCAGGAGCGCCCCGACGTCCGGTACGGGCTCACCGCCATGTGCGTGGGTCTCGGTCAGGGCGGGTCCGTCATCTGGGAGAACCCGTCCTTCGACGGCAAGAAGAGGAAGAAGTGAGCGCGACCACCGTGACGAACTACGACGCCATCGATTTCTCGCCGCTCGATGCCTTCACCGCCGATGAGGTGGTGACCCACTCCCCCGTTCGCGACATCCGGCTGCCCTCCGGGAACGTTCTCGCACTGATCACGCTCGACAACGGCCGCGACCACACCCGACCGAACACCCTCGGGCCGGCCACGCTCGCGGAGCTCAACGACACGCTGAGCACCCTGCGTGCCCGCGCGGCCGCGGGCGAAATCCAGGCCGTCGGCATCACCGGCAAGCAGTACATCCTCGCGGCCGGCGCCGACCTCTCCCAGGTCTCGCAGGTGCCCTCCCGCGATGCGGCGAAGCTGATCGCGCAGCGCGGACACCAGGTGCTCGGCCAACTCTCGACGCTCGGCGTTCCGTCGTTCGCGTTCGTGAACGGGCTCGCGCTCGGTGGCGGGGTCGAGGTTGCCCTCAACTCGACCTACCGCACCGTGGACTCGTCCGCTGCCGCCATCGCGCTGCCCGAAGTGTTCCTCGGCATCATCCCTGGATGGGGCGGCGCCTACCTTCTGCCGAATCTGATCGGAATCGAGAACGCCCTCGAGGTCGTCATCTCGAACCCGTTGAAGCAGAACCGCACACTCAAGCCGCAGCGCGCGTTCGAACTCGGCATGTTCGACGCGATCTTCTCGCCGGCGACCTACCTGGAGGACTCGCTCTCGTGGGCCGATCGTGTGCTCACGGGAGCTCAGAAGGTCGTCCGGAAGAACGAGCCCGGAAAAATCGAGCGACTTACAAAGTGGCCGGTGGCGATCAAGATGGCTCGCTCCATGCTGGAGAGCCGAATCGGCACCGTCCCCCGTTCGCCGTACGTCGCCCTCGAGCTGCTCGAAAAGGCGCGGAGCGGCACGAAAGAAGAGGGTTTCGCCCGAGAGGACGACGCCCTCGCCGACCTCGTCGCGGGCGACCAGTTCGCGGCATCGATGTACGCGTTCGATCTCGTACAGAAGCGCGCCAAGCGCCCCGTCGGCGCGCCCGACAAGTCACTGGCGAAGAAGGTCACCAAGGTGGGCATCATCGGCGCGGGGCTCATGGCCAGCCAGTTCGCGCTGCTGTTCGTGCGCCGACTCAAGGTGCCCGTGCTGATCACCGACCTCGATCAGGCCCGCGTCGACAAGGGCGTGGCGCACATCCACGACGAGATCGGCGCGCTCGAGGCCAAGGGTCGGCTTGACGGCGACACGGCGAACCAGCTCCGTGCGCTCGTCCGCGGCACGACCGACACATCCGAGTTCGCCGACTGCGACTTCGTGATCGAGGCGGTGTTCGAAGAGGTGGGCGTGAAACAGCAGGTGTTCGCCGGAATCGAACCGATCATCGCCCCGGACGCGATCCTCGCGACGAACACGTCATCGCTCTCCGTCGCGGAGATCGGCGCTCACCTCGCCCACCCCGAGCGTCTCGTCGGCTTCCACTTCTTCAACCCCGTCGCGGTCATGCCGCTGATCGAGGTCGTCAAGACGCCGACGACCAACGAGCAGACGCTGTCCACCGCGTTCGTGGTCGCGAGGGGACTCGGCAAGAATGCCGTTCTGACGGCGGATGCGCCCGGCTTCGTCGTCAACCGTCTCCTGGCGAAGGTCATGGGGGAGGCGGCGCGTGCGGTCTACGAAGGAACCCCCCTCATGACCGTCGAGAAGGCGTTCGCGCCGCTCGGATTGCCCATGTCGCCGTTCCAGCTGATCGACCTCGTCGGGTGGAAGGTCGCCGCCCACGTGCAGGATACGATGGCGCACGCCTTCCCCGAGCGGTTCTTCGCGTCCGAGAACTTCCACTCGTTGGCCGAGTTGTCGCAGGTTGTGGAGAAGGACAAGTCCGGACGGGTCACCGGCTGGACGAAGGCTGCCGAGAAGGTGCTGACGGGTGCGGTCGGATCGACGCCGTCCTCCGAGGCGACCATCCTGCAGCGGGTGCAGGACGGTCTCGCGCAGGAGATCCACCTCATGCTCGAGGAGGGTGTCGTGCCCGAGGTCGAAGACGTCGACCTGTGCCTCATCCTCGGGGCGGGCTGGCCGTTCATTGACGGCGGTGCATCGCCCTACCTCGACCGGGAGGGCGCGTCCGAGCGCGTCTTCGCCGACACGTTCCACCATCCGCCGATCCTCGGCATCGTCTCGCGCTGAGCGCGGGCGAATGAAGAGGGGCGGGACCGGTCAGCCGGCCCCGCCCCTCTTCGGTTCGCCTCAGTCGCGATTCTCGGAGGTCTGTTCCGCCTGCGCCCAGGACGCATCGGCGTCGTCGTTTGCGGGACGAGCGACCGGGATGCGGGTGCCGAGCACCTGAGCGATCACGTCCTGCGCGATCTTCGCGGCCGTGAGACCCGCGTCCTGCAGGATCTGATCACGCGAAGCGTGGTCGATGAACTCGTCGGGCACGCCGAGCTCGTCGACCGCCGTGTCGACCCCCGCCTCGCGCAGCACCTGCCTGATGCGCGTGCCGATGCCGCCGACCCGGATGCCGTCCTCGATCGTGATGACGAGCCGGTGCTCAGCGGCGAGTTCGATCAGCGAGCTCGCCACCGGCACCACCCAGCGCGGATCGACGACGGTCGCGCCGATTCCCTGGGCGCCGAGCCTCCGGGCGACATCCATTGCGACGTGGGCCATCGGCCCGATACCGACGAGCAGAACATCGGATGCGGAGGGCCGGACGAGGACGTCGACTCCGTCCGGAAGACGCTCGATGGCGGGAAGCTCGGGGCTGACCGCACCCTTCGGGTACCGCAGCACCGTCGGTGCGTCCGACACGGCGACGGCTTCCGCGAGTTCTTCGCGGAGGCGCGTCGCATCCCGCGGCGCCGCGATCCGGATGCGCGGCACGAGCTGGAGCATCGCGAGATCCCAGATGCCGTGGTGGCTCGGGCCGTCGGGTCCCGTCACGCCGGCGCGGTCGAGCACGAACGTGACGCCGGCGCGATGCAACGCCACATCCATGAGCACCTGGTCGAACGCGCGATTCATGAAGGTCGCGTACAGCGCGACGACCGGATGCAGTCCGCCATACGCGAGGCCGGCGGCAGACGTGACGGCGTGCTGCTCGGCGATTCCGACGTCGTACACCCGATCCGGATGCTTCACCGCGAAGGGGAGGAGCCCGGTCGGTCGCAGCATGGCCGCGGTGATGGCGATCACATCGGGGTGAGCGTCGCCGACCCGCACCAGCTCTTCCGCGAACACGTCCGTCCAGGCCGTACCGGCGTCGCCGCCGAGGGTCTCACCGGTGAGCGGGTCGATGCGCCCGACCGCGTGGAACTGGTCGGCCTCGTCGTCCATGGCCGGCTGATACCCGCGGCCCTTCTCCGTGATCACGTGCACGATCACGGGGGCGCCGTAGTTCTTGGCGAGCTCGAGCGTTTCGAGAAGGGTCGGCAGGTCGTGTCCGTGGATCGGGCCGAGGTATTTGATGTCGAGGTTCGAGTACAGCGCCTCGTTGTTCACGAAACGCGAAAGGAAGCCGTGCGTTCCGCCGCGGACACCGCGGTACACCGCCCGCGCGGCCGGCCCGAGCTTGATGAACAGGTTCCGCGAGTTCCGGTGGAGGCTCTGGTAGGCGTCCGCCGTCCGCACGCGGTTGAGGTAGCGCGCCATTCCGCCGATCGTCGGGGCGTAGGAACGGCCGTTGTCGTTCACGACGATGACGAGATTCCGATCGTTGTCATCGGAGATGTTGTTGAGGGCTTCCCACGTCATCCCGCCGGTGAGCGCGCCATCTCCCACGACCGCGACGACATGGCGGTCTTTGCGTCCGGTTCGTGCGAACGCCCGGGAGATTCCGTCCGCCCAGCTCAGCGAGCTCGACGCGTGAGACGACTCGACGATGTCGTGCTCGCTCTCGGAGCGCTGCGGGTAGCCGGCGAGGCCCCCACGCGAGCGCAGACCGGAGAAGTCCCGACGACCCGTCAGGATCTTGTGGACGTACGACTGGTGGCCCGTATCGAACACGATCGGGTCCCGAGGAGAATCGAAGACGCGGTGGAGGGCGATCGTGAGTTCGACGACACCGAGGTTGGGCCCGAGGTGCCCGCCGGTGCGGGAGACGTTCTCGATCAGGAACGCCCGCGTCTCCGCGGCGAGCTGCTCGAGCTGCTCGATGCTCAGAGTGTCGAGATCGCGCGGGCCGGCCACAGAGGTGAGCAGAGACATCCCGCTCCTTTCGCCGTCGAGAGTCTTACGCAGAGCGTCGACCCAGTCTAGGTCCGGGCCGGCAATCACCGGCCCTCAGACGACGATGGCCCCGACGCGAACGTCGGGGCCATCGTCGATGCACTCACACGAGCGAACGCAGCACGTACTGCAGGATGCCACCGTTGCGGTAGTAGTCGGCTTCACCGGGGGTGTCGATGCGAACGATCGCGTCGAACTCGACCGTCTCCTTGCCGGGAGCGGAGAACTCGCTCGGGGCGGCGGTGACGCGAACCGTCTTCGGGGTCACGCCCTCGTTCAGCTTCGCCAGGCCCGAGATCGAGACGATCTCGGTACCGTCGAGGCCGAGCGACGCCCAACTCTCGCCCGTCGGGAACTGCAGCGGAACGACGCCCATCCCGATCAGGTTCGAGCGGTGGATCCGCTCGAAGCTCTCGGTGATGACAGCCTTGACGCCCAGCAGGCTCGTGCCCTTCGCCGCCCAGTCGCGCGACGATCCCGAGCCGTACTCCTTGCCACCGAAGATGACGAGGGGGGTGCCCTGCTCCTGGTAGTTCTGGCTCGCGTCGTAGATGAACGACTGCGGGCCGCCCTCCTGCGTGAAGTCGCGGGTGTATCCACCCTCGACGACCGCGCCGTCGTTGACCGCGCCGACGAGCTGGTTCTTCAGGCGGATGTTCGCGAACGTGCCGCGGATCATGACTTCGTGGTTTCCTCGGCGCGAGCCGTAGGAGTTGAAGTCCTTGCGCTCCACGCCGTGGTCGGCGAGGTAACGCCCGGCGGGGCTGTCGACCTTGATGTTTCCGGCGGGGCTGATGTGGTCCGTCGTCACCGAGTCGCCGAGCGTCGCCATCACGCGGGCGCCCTCGATGTCGCGCACCGGGGTGAGTTCCATCGTCATGCCGTCGAAGTACGGGGGCTTGCGGACGTAGGTGGACTCGTCGTCCCACTCGAACACGTCACCGGTGGGCGTCGGCAGGTTCTTCCACCGGTCGTCGCCCTCGAAGACGGTCGCGTACTGACGCGTGAACATCTCTTCGTTGATCGACGAGTCGATCGTCGACTGCACCTCGGCCGCATCCGGCCAGATGTCCTTCAGGAACACGTCGTTTCCGTCGGAGTCCTGACCGAGCGCGTCAACCTCGAAGTCGAAGTTCATCGACCCCGCGAGCGAGTACGCGATCACCAGCGGCGGGCTGGCGAGGTAGTTCATCTTCACGTCGGGGTTGATGCGTCCCTCGAAGTTGCGGTTGCCGGAGAGCACCGCGGTCACGGCCAGATCGTTGTCGTTGATGGCCGTGGAGACCTCTTCGATCAGCGGACCGGAGTTACCGATGCAGGTCGTGCAGCCGTAGCCGACCGTGTAGAAACCGAGATCCTCGAGGTCCTTCGTGAGTCCGGCCTTCTCGTAGTAGTCGGTGACGACCTTGGATCCGGGGGCCAGCGTGGTCTTGACCCACGGCTTGGCCTTCAGCCCCTTCTTGACCGCGTTGCGCGCGAGCAGACCGGCCGCGAGCATGACGGAGGGGTTCGACGTGTTGGTGCACGAGGTGATGGCTGCGATCGTGACGGCTCCGTGGTCGAGCGTGAAGGACTCGCCGCCCTCCAGGGTGACCTTGGTCGGTTTCGACACCGTCGAGGGCG
Source organism: Microbacterium sp. cx-55 (assembly GCF_021117345.1). Classification (NCBI taxonomy): domain Bacteria; kingdom Bacillati; phylum Actinomycetota; class Actinomycetes; order Micrococcales; family Microbacteriaceae; genus Microbacterium; species Microbacterium sp. cx-55. Next base: position 1,680,107 of record NZ_CP088261.1, read on the forward strand.
CGTGGCTCAGCGAACGGGCCGCGTGCTCGTGCGCGTGGCTCACCTCGGTGGGGGGTTCGCCCTGGCTCGTCTCGTCCTGCGGGGTGAAACCGATGGGGTCGGATGCGGGGAACGTGCCCTCCACGGCCGCGTCGACGGCCGTATGCGCGCCGGGAGTCGCGTAGTCGAGCAGGTCCTGCTCGAAGCGCTCCTTCGACTCGGTGAGGATGATGCGGTCCTGGGGGCGCTTGGGGCCGGCGATCGAGGGCACGACCGTCGACAGGTCGAGCTCCATGTACTCGCTGAACACCGGCTCGACGGACGCGTCGTGCCAGAGGTGCTGCTCCTTCGCGTACGCCTCGACCAGCGCGAGCGACTGCTCGCTGCGCCCGGTGAGACGCAGGTAGTCGATCGTCACGCTGTCGATCGGGAACATCGCGGCCGTGGAGCCGAACTCGGGGCTCATGTTGCCGATCGTGGCGCGGTTCGCGAGAGGCACGGATGCCACACCCGCGCCGTAGAACTCCACGAACTTGCCGACCACACCGTGCTTGCGCAGCATGTCGGTGATCGTCAGCACGACGTCGGTCGCGGTGACGCCGGTCGGGATCGTGCCGGAGAGCTTGAAGCCCACAACCTTGGGGATGAGCATCGACACAGGCTGCCCGAGCATCGCGGCCTCCGCCTCGATGCCGCCGACGCCCCAGCCGAGCACGCCGAGACCGTTCACCATCGTGGTGTGCGAGTCGGTGCCGACGCAGGTGTCGGGGTAGGCGCGCAGCGTGCCGTCGATCGTGCGGTCGTAGATGACCTTCGCGAGGTGCTCGATGTTGACCTGGTGGACGATGCCGGTTCCGGGCGGCACGACCTTGAAGTCGTTGAAGGCGGTCTGGCCCCAGCGCAGGAACTGATAGCGCTCGCCGTTGCGCTGGTACTCGATCTCGACGTTGCGCTCGAGGGCGTTTTCACTGCCGAACAGGTCGGCGATGACGGAGTGGTCGATGACCATCTCGGCCGGAGACAGCGGGTTGATCTTGGACGGTTCCCCACCGAGGGCGGCGACCGCCTCGCGCATGGTGGCGAGATCGACGATGCAGGGAACGCCGGTGAAGTCCTGCATGACCACACGGGCCGGGCTGAACTGGATCTCGGTGTCGGGCTCTGCCGCCGCATCCCAGGATCCGAGCGCCTCGATCTGCTGCTTCGTCACGTTCGCGCCGTCTTCGGTGCGAAGGAGGTTCTCGAGCAGGACCTTCAGGCTGAACGGGAGCTTCTCGTAACCCGGAACCGTGTCGATCCGGAAGATCTCGTAGTCGGTGCTGCCGACCGTCAGGGTGCTCTTCGCACCGAAGCTGTCAACAGTGGACACGTGTGTCTCCTTCGTCGGCATGGACGGGCGACATCGCGGGGCCCGCAGACCCCATCTTCCCCGCCGCCATGGTGGGGAGCTAGCAAGGCAAGCCTTACTCGGTAGCCCGAATATTTATCTTGACGTCAAGATAAATATATCACCGAGGAGCGTCCGCGGCGTCCGCATCCGGCGTCGCCGCGCGGCGCACGTACAGGGCGCGGGCGGTCAGCCAGGTCACCGCGACGAGCGGGGCGAACAGGGGCAATCCCATCGCGATCTTCAGCGTGCCGAGGAGGGCGACGGCGCTCTCGCGGTTCGCCGGATCGAGAGAACTCAGGTAGATCGGCAGCTGCACGCCCAGGCGCACGGCGAAGAGCGCCGCCCACGCGATGGTCAGCCAGAAGAACGCGCGACGCTTACGGCGATCGCGGCGCCACGCCACACCCTCGCCCATCAGGTACCCCGCGGCGAGACCGATGAGCGGCCACCCGATCAGCGCGGAGACCAGCATCGCCGTGCCGTAGGCCGCGTTGGTGAGCAGTCCCGGCACGAAGTTATCTGACGGGTTGCCCGTCAGGAGCGACAGCACGGCGGCGATCGCGGCGGCGATCAGGCCGCCGAGCGCGGCCGCCGGCGGAGACTTCTGGGCGAATCGGACGACCGTGAACACGGCAGCGATCCCGACCGACGCGATAAGCGAAACGACCAGGTCGCGCGAGACCGTGTACGCCACCACGAAGATGAGGCTCGGCAGCACCGACTCGACGACGCCGCGCCATCCGCCCATCGCCTTCCACACCACGTGACCCGTGGTGGCGGACGAAGACGGATCGAGTCCTGCGCGACGTGCTGCCGTGCCGAGGGCCTCCCCGATCAGCTCGGATGCCTTCGGCTCGCGCGGGTCGGCGCCCTCGCTCACGCGCTGCCCGGTGTCGCGGGCATCTTGAGCGGAATCAGATCGCGGGGCGGCATGGGCGACGTGCCGCGAACCACCACGAGCGACCGGAAGAGATCTTCGACCTGGGCGGCAGCCTCGACGTCGGACGTCGCCGCTCCGCCGATCACACCACGCAAGAACCAGCGCGGCCCATCGACACCGACGAAGCGCGCAAGCCGCTTGCCAGCGGAACCACCGTCACCGCCGACGACGACCGGCACCTCGGCCAGGAGCTCCGGCCCGAGCGGGCCCTCGCGCTCTTCGACGCGACCGCCCTGCTGGCGCACCTGCTGGCGGATCTGCTCCCGCGTCTCCTCCCACAGGCCCGTCGAGCGCGGGGCCGCGAACGCCTGCACCTGGAGCGTGGAGTCCACGTAGTCGAGCCCGACCGCGACGATGCGCTTCGTCTGCTCCTCGACCTCGAGGCGGAGGTTGAGGCCTTCGCGCGGAAGAACCTTCACCGCGCCGAGGTCGATGTACGGACGCACCGGGTTCACCTCCGACTCATCGAAGGGGCCGGCCACGGCGCGATCGGCGGGTGCGGTCTTATCGAGCGGTTCCAGTGACGCGTCAGTCATCGAGGACTCCTCTGAGTGTCGTAACCCGTGGAACCGAAACCGCCGGAACCTCGGATGCTGTCCGGCAACTCTTCGACGGGAACGAAGTGCACCGGCGGAACGGTCATGATGATGAGCTGCGCGATCCGGTCGCCGACGGCCACGTCGTAGGCCGTATCGCGGTCGGTGTTCAGCAGCGTCACCTTGATCTCGCCACGGTAGCCCGCATCCACCGTTCCGGGGGCGTTCAGCACCGTGATGCCGTGTTTCGCGGCGAGTCCACTGCGCGGAACGACGAAAGCGACGTAGCCGTCGGGGAGGGCGATCCGCACGCCGGTTCCGATCAGAGCACGCGCGCCCGGCTCGAGCGTGACCGCCTCCGTGGCGACCAGATCGGCGCCGGCGTCACCGGGGTGCGCGTACGCGGGGACGACCGACGCGATAATGAGTACGTTCACGCTTTCGGCCACCCAACGAGGGTAATGCAGATCATGCACGTCAACACCCGCTCCCCCGCCCCCGTCTACCGCGAAAAGCTCAGCCCCTCGCTCTGGACGCTCGTCGCCGCCGCGCTCGGCGCGCCGATGATCGCGCTCGCGCTCAGCCCGGTCGATCTGACCCTGGCGTTGGTCGGCGGAGTCGCCGTCTCTGCCGCGATCATCGCGCTGCTGATCTGGCTCTCGCCATCCGTCTCCGTCGCGGACGGTGAGCTGCGCGCGGGACGCGCGCACATCGACGTCGCGTTGCTGGGGGATGCGGAAGCGCTCGCGGGCGAAGAGGCCCGCACCGCGCGCGGTCGCGAGTTCGACCCGCGGTCGTGGACGCTCGTTCGCGGCGGCATCGATGGAGCGGTGCGCATCGCCGTGCTCGACGCAAACGATCCGGCGCCCTTCTGGATCATCTCCAGCCGGACTCCGGATCGTCTCGCAGCAGCGCTGCGTCGCGCGCAGTCTTACGCTGCGCACTCCATGCAGATGTAACCGCCGGACTCTTCGTGGTCCACCTGGGATCGGTGCTTCACGAGGAAGCAGTTGACACAGGTGAATTCGTCTTCCTGGGCGGGCAGAACCACGACGTCGAGGTCGAGGTCGGAGAGATCTGCGCCGGGAAGTTCGAAGCCGGACGGGTTGTCAGCATCCTCGACATCGACCGAACCGGACATCTTGTCCGGCACGCGCTCCTTGAGCGCTTCGATGGACTCGCTGTCGTCCTCGGTCTTGCGGGGGGCGTCGTAATCCGTAGCCATGCTTCCGTGTCTCTTGATCGATGTGGAGCGTCCGCCATCGCGGCGGGCGGCCATAGTTTGCATGACGGCTGACCATTAAGCAAATGCGTCGCGGTGCCGTCGGGTGATTGTGTACGCCGAGGAAACTCGCGCCACGCGCACGATATTCCCGGTGTCGCCTGCTCGCTGTGACACCATGGCCCCACACGGCAGATCGGAGGCGTGTGACCTATGGAACAGCTCAGAGTGATCGGCACCGAGGACGGCGTACTCGTCGTCTCATCCGAATCCGGCCAGCGGTATTCCCTCGTCGTGGACGACGTGCTGCGCGCGGAGCTCCGCCGCGCACGCAAGGAGCGCGAAGAACCCGCGCGCGGCCCCCGGCCGAGCCCGCGTGAGATCCAGGCGCAGATCCGCGCGGGGCTTTCCGCACGCGAGGTCGCCGAGGTGCTCGGCACGACGCTCGAAGACGTCGTGCGGTTCGAGCCTCCCGTTCTCGCCGAGCGCGAGTTCATCGTCGGCCAGGCCCTCTCGGTCCCGGTGCTGCTCGGAGCGGATTTCGGTGACGACGCACCCACGACCTTCGGCGATGCCGTCCGCGCCAAGCTCGCGGAGGCCGGCGCGACCGCCGAGCGCTGGTCGAGCTGGAAAGAAGCATCCGGTTGGATCGTGAAGCTGCTCTTCGTCGCCGGCGAGGTCGAGCGCGATGCGCGCTGGGGTTTCGATCCGCGCCGCAGCTCGCTGTCTCCGCTGAACACGGACGCCACCCAGCTCTCCCGACAGGGCTCGCTTCCGGAGGGACTCATCCCGAGGCTTCGTGCTCTCGACACATCGGGGATCAAGGACGAGTCGCGGTTCGACAGCGGCGCCTTCGGCCCCCGGCACGACGCCGAGCAGAGCCACGCCTCGCCGCCGCCGTCGAGTGCGGCGGTACAGGATGCCGCCATCAAGCGCGCGCCGGACGCGCCCGTCACGTCGGCGGAGACCGCCGACCTCCTCGAGGCGCTTCGTCGCCGGCGCGGCCAGCGCACGTCGGCACCCGTCGGAGAGACGGAAGGCTCCCGTTCGCCGGCTCCGGTCGCCTTGTTCGACGCCCTCGAGCCGGGCTACGACTCGTCCCCCGCCGCAGAACCGACCCCGACGCAGGCCGAACCGTCCGGAAGCGACGCCCAACGTCGCAAGGGTCGTACGTCGATGCCGTCGTGGGATGAGATCGTCTTCGGAGCTCGTACAGACGAGAACTGAGCTCGGCTCCCCGTCCGTCAGATCCCGAAGGCGCCGAGACGCAGGAGCGGCACGATCCGCTCGTCCGCGGTGAGCGAGCCGTGCTGGCCCACCATCCGCTGTCCGGAGGTGTCAGCGAGTCTGCCGTCGTAGTACGCGATCTCCGCTCGCGCGGCCACCAGGACGTCGCCGATACGCAGGCGCACGTCGTCGGCGACCGTCGCCCCGAACAGTCCGGCAACGATCGCTTCGTCACGCGTCATGACCCACGAGCGGCCATCCTCGCCACGCCACGCCTCGCGGACGGATGCGGCGGCACCGTCTTCGGCGTAGATGTGCAGCATCCGGGGTTCTCCGCCGAGTGCGCGGACGCCGTCGAGCCGCGCGTCGCCGTGCCCGACGATGACGTGCCGGTGGGACGGGACATCGACCATGCCGTGGTCGGCGGTGAGGAGAACGCCCACGTCGGGACCGACCGCGCCGTGCAGCCGCCGCGCAGCCGCATCGACCGCCTCGAGCACCGACCGCCACGCATCCGAGCCCATCCCGTAGCGGTGGCCGGCGGAGTCCAGTTCGGGCACGTAGAGATAGATCGCCGCTCCGGGGTGAGTGCGCGCGAGGTGCGCCGCCGCATCGATCCGCGCGTCGAGATCCCGCTCGCCGATGAAGCGCGCTCCGCGCGTGGTGGCGGTCGTGAACCCGGTGTGCGCGTACTCGGGCTTCGAGACGACGAACCGGTTCGGCGCGTCCAGCAACGACGGGGACCGCTGCCAGGTTGCGGCATCGAGCTGGCCCGGCCCCCAGTCGGTCAGCTGATTCCACACCCGGTCCGTCGCCGGCACACGGGCCCGGTATCCCACGATCCCGTGCGCGCCGACGTCGGTGCCGGTCAGGAGGCTCGTCAGTGCGGCCGCGGTCGTACTCGGGAACACCGTCGTCGCCACGCTCTTCTTCGTGCTGCGAGACGCGAGGAAGCGGGCATATCCGGCGTGGGCGGCCAGCGCGTGCGATCCGAGGCCATCGACGACCATGACCACGGCGCTCCGGACGGGCGGCAGAGTCGGTGACACTCCGTCGATGGCGGCAAGGACGTCCGTCAAAACCGCGGTGAGGCTCCGGGCGTGGGACGGGTCCGCCGGTAGGCTGAGGGGCATCGGGGCCAGTCTCGCACACCCGCGCACACGCCCCTCATCGCTACCCGAGGTTCGAACGTCATGCCTTCTTCCGGATCCCCGTCCATCCCCGCAGATCACGGACGCATCGAAGACATCGACGTCGCCGCCGAGATGCAGGGTTCGTTCCTCGAGTACGCCTATTCCGTCATCTACTCCCGCGCCCTCCCCGATGCGCGAGACGGTCTGAAGCCGGTGCAGCGCCGCATCCTGTATCAGATGGCCGACATGGGCCTGCGTCCCGACCGCGGACACGTGAAGAGCGCGCGCGTTGTCGGCGAGGTGATGGGAAAGCTGCATCCGCACGGCGACGCGCCCATCTACGACGCCCTCGTGCGCCTGGCCCAGCCGTTCTCGCTTCGCGTGCCGCTCGTCGACGGGCACGGCAACTTCGGATCCCTCGACGACGGTCCGGCTGCTCCGCGATACACCGAGGCCCGGCTCGCTCCGGCAGCGCTCGCGCTCACCGAGAACCTCGACGAGGACGTCGTCGACTTCATCCCCAACTACGACGGGCAGTTCCAGCAGCCCGAGGTGCTCCCCGCCGCGTACCCGAACCTCCTGGTCAACGGCGCCGCCGGAATCGCCGTCGGCATGGCGACGAACATGGCGCCGCACAACCTCGTCGAGGTCGTCGCGGCCGCCGTGCACCTGTTGCGCCACCCCGACGCCACTCTCGAGCAGCTGATGGAGTTCGTGCCCGGACCTGACCTGCCCTCGGGGGGCATCATCGTCGGTCTCGACGGCATCAAGGATGCGTATACGAACGGCCGTGGCTCGTTCCGGACGCGCGCCAAGGTCAGCATCGAGCAGCTCGGGCCACGCAAGTCCGGTCTCATCGTGACCGAGCTGCCGTACCTCGTCGGTCCCGAACGCGTGATCGAGAAGATCAAGGATGCGGTCAACGCGAAGAAGCTCACGGGCATCTCCGACGTCACCGACCTGACCGATCGGCGGAACGGCCTGCGCCTCGTGATCGGCATCAAAACCGGCTTCGATCCGCAGGCCGTGCTCGACCAGCTCTACCGGTTGACGCCGCTCGAGGACTCCTTCGGCATCAACAACGTCGCGCTGGTCGACGGTCAGCCGCAGACTCTCGGTCTCCGCGAGCTTCTGCGCGTGTACCTCGACCACCGCCTGCGCGTCGTGACGCGGCGCAGCGAGTATCGCCTCGCCCGAAAGGTCGAGCGTCTGCACCTGGTCGAAGGTCTGCTCATCGCGATCCTCGATATCGACGAAGTCATCCAGGTGATCCGGACGTCCGACGACTCGGAAGAGGCCCGCGCACGGCTGATGGATGTCTTCGACCTGACGCACATCCAGGCCGAGTACATCCTCGAGCTGAGACTGCGGCGGCTCACGAAGTTCTCGCGCGTGGAGCTCGAGGCCGAGCAGGACGCGTTGAAGGCCGATATCGCCGCCCTCCGCGAGCTGCTGGGCGATGACGCGCTCCTGCGTGCGCAGGTAGCGCGCGAGCTGGAGACCGCATCCGATACGTACGGCACTCCGCGGCGCACACTGCTGCTCAACGGCGGACCGGTCACCGCCCGAGCATCGGCACGCGCCGCAACCGCGGCCGATCTGCAGCTCGCCGACCTTCCGTGCCGCGTCTTCCTGTCGGCGACGGGTCGGATGGTGCGCGCGGAACTCGTGGCGGATGTGCCCGGCGGCGGCATCGTGGCGCCGACGCGGCGGTCGAAGCACGATGCCGTGCGTTCTTGGGTGGACGCCACGGTTCGCGGGGACGTCGGTGCGGTGACATCGGCCGGGCGCCTCATCCGCTTCTCCCCCGTCGATCTGCCCTCCGTGCCGGCGAACTCCGTCGCGCTGGCGGCGGGTACCCGCGCAGACACCTACCTGGGGCTCACCGGATCCGAGCACGTCGTCGCCGTCGTACCGCTCACGGCGGAACCCGTGATCGCCCTCGGCACCGCGCAGGGAGTCGTCAAGCGGGTCGCGGCGAGCGAGCTGCCCCCCGGCAAACACGATGTCGAGATCATCGCCCTGAAGCCCGGCGATCGGGTCGTGGGGGCGGCACCGGCACCGGATGGTGCCGAGCTGGTGTTTGTCGCATCCGATGCGCAGTTGTTGCGTTTCGATTCCACGAGTGTGCGTCCGCAGGGACGCGCGGCGGGCGGCATGGCAGGGATCCGACTCGGCGATGGTGCGCGAGTGGTCGCCTTCGACGTCGTGACCGCGGACCCGGCGGAGGTCGTCGTCGTGACTCTGGCGGGCTCGGCGCAGGCGCTGCCGGGAACGGACGCGGGATCCGCGAAGGTCTCGGCCTTCGCCGAATTCCCCCCGAAGGGACGCGCGACCGGTGGCGTGCGTGCGCAGCGGTTCCTCCGTGGGGAAGACGAGCTGACGCTCGCGTGGGTCGGTGCCGGGCCGCGCGCGGTCGGCGCCGACGGTTCGGTCCGTGCGCTTCCGGATGCGGGCGCGAAGCGGGACGCCTCGGGTCAACCCCTCGACGCCGTGATCGCGGCCGTCGGCTCCGCCGTCGCCTGATCGCGAGCGCGACACGGGCTCGAAAGACCCGCTCACGTGTCGCAATCCGCCGGCGCCCCGCGCAGATTGCGCCACGTGAGCACCAAGCGTGAGCGCGACACGGGGTAGAAAGACCCGCTCACGTGACGCAATCGGTCGGCACACCCCGCAGATCGCGCCACGTGAGCACCAAGCGTGAGCGCGACACGGACGCGGGAGACTCACTCACGTGTCGCAATCCGCCCGCGCACCGCGCACATCGCGCCACGTGAGCCGAAGCCGGAGCGCGACACGGACGCGAAAGATTCGCTCACGTGTCGCAATCGGTCGGCACACCCCGCAGATCGCGCCACGTGAGCCCCGGGTCGAGGACCCGCGCGCGGTTCGAGCGCGCGGTTCGAGCGCGCGGTTCGAGCGCGCGGTTCGAGCGCGCGGGCGAGGGCGACGGAACGGGAACGCGAAGAAACGGGAACGCGAGGGCGGCGGCGCGACGAACGGCCCGACGATGCCGGCGGCCCGTTAAGCCCTCCCGGGGCCGTGCTCAGGCGTCGATGCGTTCGCGCCCGAGACGGTCACTCGAGGTCACGATGAAGTCGCGGCGCGGCGCGACCTCGTTGCCCATCAATAGCTCGAACACGGATGACGCGGCTTCCGCATCCGTCACCCGCACGCGTCGCAGCATGCGTCCGGCGCGATCCATCGTCGTCACCGCGAGCTGATCGGCATCCATCTCGCCGAGACCCTTGTATCGCTGCACCGGCTCCTGCCAGCGCTTGCCCGACTTCGTGAGGCGCGCGAGCAGGGTGTGGAGCTCTTGCTCGCTGTACGTGTAGATCGTCTCGTTGGGCTTGGTGCCCGGGTTCATCACGACGACCCGGTGCAGCGGCGGAACGGCCGCATAGACGTGACCCGCCTCGATCAGCGGGCGCATGTACCGGAAGAACAGCGTCAACAGAAGGGTACGGATGTGGGCGCCGTCGACATCCGCGTCGCTCATCAGAATGACTTTTCCGTAGCGCGCAGCGTCGAGTTCGAACGACCGACCCGACCCGGCACCGATCGACTGGATGATCGCGGCGCACTCCGTGTTGGAGAGCATGTCGCTCACGGAAGACTTCTGCACATTCAGGATCTTGCCTCGAATGGGCAGTAGCGCTTGGTACTCGCTGTTGCGTGCGTGCTTGGCCGTGCCGAGCGCTGAGTCACCCTCGACGATGAAGAGCTCCGTGTCGGCGATGTCGGTCGAACGGCAGTCGACGAGCTTTACCGGAAGGGAGGAGGACTCCAGCGCGTTCTTGCGCCGCTGCGTCTCTTTGTGCGTGCGCGCGGAGATGCGCGCCTTCATCTCGGACACGACCTTCTCGAGCAACTGCGACGTCTGCGCCTTGTCGTCTCGCTTCGGCGACGCGAACCGCGCCGTGAGCTCCTTCGTGATGACGGAGTTCACGATCTGGCGAACCGCGGGCGTGCCGAGGATCTCCTTCGTCTGCCCCTCGAACTGCGGCTCCGGCAACCGCACGTTGAGCACCGCGGTCAGCCCGGCGAGGATGTCGTCCTTCTCGATCTTGTCGTTGCCCACCTTCAGGCGGCGCGCGTTCTGCTCGATCTGGGTGCGCAGCACCTTCATCAGGCCCTGCTCGAAGCCCTGCTGGTGGGTGCCGCCCTTCGGCGTCGCAATGATGTTCACGAAGGATCGCATCGTGGTGTCGTACCCGGTGCCCCAGCGGAGCGCGACATCCACCTCGCACTCTCGCTGCACCTCGGTCGCCACCATGGCGCCGGTCGCTTGGAGCACGGGCACCGTCTCCGTGAAGGTGCCCGTGCCGGTGAGCCGCCAGGTGTCGGTGACGGCCGCATCCGGTGCGAGGAACTCGGCGAACTCGGAGATGCCGCCGTCGTAGCGGTAGACGAGTTCTTTGTGCTCGGCCGCGCGCTCGTCGCGGATCACGATCTCGAGCCCCGGAACCAGGAACGCGGTCTGACGCGCGCGCTGCTCGAGTTCGTCGAGGTGGAACGCCGCGTCCTTCGTGAAGATCTGGGAGTCGGCCCAGTACCGGATGCGGGTACCGGTCACGCTCTTCGCGGTCTTGCCGACGACCCGCAGCTCGCTCTTGTCGCGGAAGGGGCGGAACGGGGCGTCCGCACGGGCGCCCATTTCGTCGGCGAAGAGCCCCGGCTCGCCGTGCCGGAACGACATCGCCCACGTCTTGCCGCCGCGGTCGACCTCGACGTCGAGCCGCTCGGACAGCGCGTTCACGACCGAGGCGCCGACACCGTGCAGACCGCCGGATGCGGCGTACGAACCGCCGCCGAACTTTCCTCCCGCGTGAAGCTTCGTGAACACGACCTCCACGCCGCTCAGGCCCGTACGGGGCTCGACGTCGACGGGGATGCCGCGGGCCCGGTCGCGGACCTCCACGCTGCCATCGGCGTGCAGGACGATATCGATGCGCGAACCGTGCCCGCCGAGTGCCTCATCGACGGAGTTGTCGATGATCTCCCATAGGCAGTGCATCAGCCCCCGCGAGTCCGTGGAGCCGATGTACATGCCCGGGCGCTTGCGTACCGCCTCCAGTCCTTCGAGGACCTGCAGATGATGGGCGGAGTACTCGGCTGTCACAAAAGACAAGGCTATCCGCGGCCTCCGACACAACCGTGCACAGACACGGAAGACCGGGGCCGGCGTACGCGCTGAGCGAAACACCCCGACGCGGGGGCATGCACCCCGGAAGCGCGTGGTTGTATGTCATGACTCGCACCCCGCACGACGCACCGAGGAGGTCCCCGATGAACACCATGTCGTCACCCACCGAAGAGACCGCTGTCCTCGAGTACCGCCTCACCGCAGCTGACCGCTGCGATTCGTGCGGCGCCCAGGCCTACATCGCCGCCGAGGTCAACGGCAGCGAACTGCTCTTCTGCGCGCACCACGGGCGCAAGTACGAAGAGAAGCTCCGCAGCGTTGCCACCTCGTGGCACGACGAGACCGCGCGTCTCGTCGACGCCAACTGATCTTCGATCAGAGGTAGCGCCGCTCCACGAGCGGCGATAGACGAAGGGCGATCTCCTCGCCGATCGATCCGATGGTTTCGGCCAGGTCGGTCGGTGAGGAGGCGCCCTCTCCGTATATTCGGACCACGTCGCCGGCCTGTGCCTCGCCCCACGGCTCTACCGTGCTGGTGAGGTCGCCGATACCGGTCATGCGGCGGGCGCCGGCGGGAGTGCGAACCGGGAATCTCCCGGCGAGCGACGAGGGCAGGCCGTCGGAAGAACCGATGTCGATGACGATCTCGTCGTCGTTCACTTCGATGACCGTGGCATCGAGCGCCGCCACCGGCACGAGCCCGAGTTCCGCCTCGTGGGGGCCACCCGCCGAACGGATGCCGAAGCAGAACGCCCCCACTCGCACGAGGTCGTAGCGGAACTCCGGACGCGCGAACGATGCCGCGCTGGCCGACAGATGACGAACGGGGTGCGCGATTCCCGCCGCACGTGTCGTATCGAGCGCATCCTCGAAGAGTCGCCGCGCGGCGTCGTCCTCCGCATCCGATGCTTCCGCGATGTGGCTCCAGATCCCGGCGATCTCGATGATGCCCTCGTTCGCGCACTGCGCGGCGCGGCCGACGAACGTCGCCCACTCCTCGGGTCGCACGCCGTTCCGGTGCAGCCCGGTATCGATCTTCAGATGCACGCGCGGAACGACGTCTGCCTCGCGTGCCGCGGAGACGACATCCTCCAGACCGAGTGCATCGCCGATCCCCAGGTCGAGGTGCGCCGCGATGCCCGCACGGGCGTCGGGAAGCCCGGAGACGCGCCACGCGAAGATCCGGGTGTCCGCGCCGACACGGCAGCGCACACGCTCTCCTGACGCAACGTCGAACGCCCCGATCCACCGGACGCCGTGGGTGACGGCGGCCGTGACGATCTCATCGAGACCCAGACCGTAGGCATCGTCCTTCACGACCAGCATCAGCTCGGCCGGCGCAACGCGATCGCGGACCACCCGGAGATTTCGGGCGAAGGCATCGAGGTCAACGGTCAGGATCGCGGTCAACGGACGTACTCCCTGCGCGTGTGCAGGCCGACGCCCGCGACGATCTCGAGTGCCGTGAGACCGGACTCCGCCGCCCATCGATCGATCGCGGGTGCGCCGTCTTCCGGGTCGCCGAAGTACACGACGGACTGGCCGCGGGCGACGCGCGCGTCTCCGATGTCGATCACGCAGACGTCCATCGCGATCCGACCGATGATCGGATGCCGCGCATCGCCCACGCCCACGGCCACTCGGTTGCCGAGCGAGCGCGGGATTCCCTGCGCGTACCCGCCGGTGACGAGGGCGACCCGGGTGTCCTGGAGAGTGCGGAAGGTGTAGCCGTACGAGACGCCCTCGCCCGCCTTCAGATCTTTGACGGCGAGCACCGTGCCGCACAGGCTGAGCGCGGGGCGCGTACCCGGCTGGAGGCCGAAGGCGACCGCGGGCGCGACATCGGGCAGCACGCCGGACGTCAGGATCCTCGGGTTGCTCAGATCGTGACGCGCGAGGTCAGCGGAATCCGCCAACAGGAGCACGTCGGTGCTCTCGAGCAGGACGGCAGCGACGTCGGCGACTCCGTGCCCGCGTGCGTCGCGGCGCACGTCCACGACTGATCCCCCACTCGCGCGGACATTCGCGATGATCGCCGTCGCGAAGACGCGGGCGCGCGGGTCGGCATCCGTGGACACGCGGGCCTCAGAGCTGAATCGCGTTGAAACGCTTGTTCACGGCGAGTCGTTCGATCTCGGCGCGAGCGGCCTCGGCGTGCACGTCGACGGCGCGGTGGGCGACACCCGACGCGTACTCGACGCCCTGTCGGGCGAAAGCCCGGGCCAGCAGCGCATCGGCCAGGGGCGGATTCAACGGGAGCACCGGACCCTGCACGTTCGTGGCGTACAGCCCGCCGATCGCGATGGACTCGAACCCGTCCGCGAATCCCCCGTTACCGGCGATCACCTTCCCGTACCGCACGGCGGGGTCCGCATCCGGCGCCAGGGTCCATTCGGACGCGTGATCCTCGAAGCCGACGAGTCGCCCGGTGACCGTCTCGGCCACCACGTACCCGACACGACGCTGACGGGTGCGAGCGACCCGCGCCGGAAGCAGCCCCAGGCCCTCGATCGCCGTCCCATCGAGCAGATCGATTCCTGTACTCAGCAACTCGGCGCCGCCGCCGACAGCGAAGACCACGCCGCCGGACGCGAGCTGCGCCGCCAGCCAGTCACGTCGCCCGTGGAGGTCGTCGCCGACGACGCGGAGCGCCGAGAGCGGACCGTTTCCGATCACGACGATGTCGGCGGTGTCGGGCGCGGTCTCACCGCGACCGACCAGGACGACCTCGGTCTCGTGACCCGACAGCGCTGCGCGCGCCGCCAGCACCTCGACGTTGCCGCGGTCTCCGGTCACCCCGAGCAGGTCGGGGTACAGCTGGACGATTCGGATCGCGGTCATCGCCGTGCCACCTCCTGGTCGCCGTGTCCGAGGATGCGGCGGCCGATCATCATCAGCTCGTAGTTCACGAACCACACCTGGCGTCCGCCGGCGGTCGGCGCGAAGCCGCGCATGATCGCCGCGGCCTTCTCCATGTCGGGCTCGACCGTGCCGATCGGGATACCCGCATACGCGAGCCGTGTCGCAATCTGGTGGGCCTTCTCACCCGACACGACGTCGACATGGTCGAGGCCGGTCAGATCGACGTCGTACAACCAGGAGACGTCGGGCGTGCCCTCGTCGATCGCCATCAGGAGACGTTCGGGAGCGCCGTCGAGCGCGTCGACGTTCAGCTGCAGGCTCGGGCCGTTCTTGAACATCACGAACTCGACCTGCTCGTCACCGGTGCGACGAAGGGGCACCAGCTCGCCGCGCCCGTACGCGGGAGTCATCCGCGCGAATCCTTGTGCCGCAGCCTCCGTGCGGAACTCGTCGCCGAGCACATGCCGCGCGACGCTGACCGCGGCCGCCGCATCGACGGCGTAGTGCAGGCCGCGAGCGGGCAGAGTGAGGGAGAACTCGTCGCCCTCCAGAGACAGGGTCACGGACCGGCCGTCCACGGAGACGACCTCGGACTCCGCCGCGCGCTCACGCGCCCCCGCCTCGCCGCTGCGCGTGTCGGTCGCGTTGACGAGGCCATGCGCGGAGGCACCGACCACGTCGCGCGACGCACCGAAGAACGAGACCGGAGCCTTCAACGTCGACTCGTCGATCTTGCTGAGGTAGGGATCGTCACGGTTGATCACGACGCGGACGTCTGCGCGTCGCGCTGCGTCGAGCATCATGTCGGCGACGCGCTCGGTCTCGTAGAACCGGTACAGCTGATCGACCTGAACGTTGAGCGCCACGATGACACGCGGCGACAGGATGTCGGCGAGCTCTGCGGCGAATCCTTCATCGACTTCGAGGACCGCCACGTCGGCGCGCACGCGGCCGGTGAGCGTGGCATCGGCCAGCAGAGCGCTCGTCACGCCCTGCGGCAGGTTCGCCCCGGTCGGGTTCGTGAAGACGCGCAGCCCGTGGGCGCGCAGGATCTCACTGACCATGTGCGTGGTGGTTGTCTTCCCGTTCGAGCCCAGCACGAACACCACGCCGTAACGGAACTGGCCGCCGAGCGAACTCAGCAGGTTCGGCGCCAAGCGATTGGCGAGGTGCCCGGGGAAGGCGGAGCCTCCCCCGCGCAAACGCGTCGCGAAGCGGGCGAGCTTGCCGGCGAGAACCGCCGGCACATAACGGATGCTGCTTCCCGTCACGCCCGGATCACTCCAGGTAGTCGCGCAGAGACTGCGAGCGGCTGGGGTGGCGGAGCTTGGCCATCGTCTTCGACTCGATCTGACGGATGCGCTCGCGCGTGACGCCGAACGTGTCGCCGATCTGGTCGAGAGTCTTCGGCTGGCCGTCGCCCAGGCCGAAACGCATCCGGATCACTCCGGCTTCGCGCTCCGAGAGCGAATCGAGGAGCGACTCGAGCTGGCGCTGCAGCATGGTGAACCCGACGGCGTCCGCCGGAACGACAGCCTCGGTGTCTTCGATGAGGTCGCCGAACTCGCTGTCGCCGTCTTCACCAAGCGGGGTGTGCAGCGAGATGGGCTCGCGGCCGTACTTCTGCACCTCGATGACCTTCTCGGGGGTCATGTCGAGTTCACGGCTGAGCTCTTCCGGCGTGGGTTCGCGGCCCAGGTCCTGCAGCATCTGACGCTGCACGCGGGCGAGCTTGTTGATGACCTCGACCATGTGCACCGGGATGCGGATGGTGCGCGCCTGGTCGGCCATCGCGCGGGTGATCGCCTGACGGATCCACCACGTCGCGTACGTCGAGAACTTGAAGCCCTTGGTGTAGTCGAACTTCTCGACGGCACGGATGAGGCCGAGGTTGCCCTCCTGGATCAGGTCGAGGAACTGCATCCCGCGACCCGTGTAACGCTTCGCGAGAGAGACCACGAGGCGGAGGTTCGCGCCCAGAAGATGGCTCTTCGCGCGCTGACCGTCGCGCGCGACCCACTGCAGGTCGAGACCGAGCTGCTTGGACTTCTCCGCCGCAGACATCTTCGAGAGCTTCTCTTCGGCGAACAGACCCGCCTCGATCCGCATCGCCAGCTCGACCTCTTCGGCAGCGTTGAGGAGCGGGACCTTACCGATCTGCTTCAGGTAGTCCTTGACCGGGTCGGCCGTCGCGCCGGTGATCTGCGCGGAGTAGACGGGAACGTCGTCCTCGTCGTTCGACGAGATGACGATCGCACCCGCGGGCAGGGGCTCGGCGACGGGCTTCGCGCCCTCTTCTTCCGAGTCTTCGTCGGAATCGGTCGGCTTCGCGACGGCCGCGGCCGGCGCCTCGGGCGTCTC
This sequence comes from Microbacterium sp. cx-55, assembly GCF_021117345.1. Classification (NCBI taxonomy): domain Bacteria; kingdom Bacillati; phylum Actinomycetota; class Actinomycetes; order Micrococcales; family Microbacteriaceae; genus Microbacterium; species Microbacterium sp. cx-55. The sequence continues at coordinate 1,696,906 of NZ_CP088261.1, forward strand.
ATCGGCATCCGTCTCGTCGACCTCGGGTGCGGCCTCGTCGATCTCGACCTCGTCGTCGAATTCTTCCTCGTCCTCGCCCTTGGCGGCGGACTTCTTGGCGGGAGCCTTCTTCGCGGGCGCCTTCGCCGCTGCCTTGGCGGCGGGCTTCGCGGCCGTCTTGGCGGCGGGCTTCTTCGCGGGGGTCTTCTTTACCGGCGTCTTGGCCGCGGGCGCCGCGGCGACCTCCTCGGCGACGACGCCGTCGGACTCAGCCGTCGTGGCTGCCGTCCGCGAGCGGGTGTCGGTCTTCGTAACTGGAGTCACGGTTCGCCTTTCACCGCGGATCAGCACCACGGTCGGTCTCGGACACTAGTAAGACCCTTGTCAAGTCTCGAGGACGCCTAAACGTCCCCGATTGACAACGGGTCGGTCCTCTATTGTCGCATACCCCGGACACAGCATTGACGCGGCACCCGGTCATCGGGTAAACGTCGCGGCGACCACCGCTATTCCACAGGGTCAGCCGAATGCCGGCCCGCGTGAGTCGTCGTCGTGCGACCCGGTGGCGAGGAACTTCTCCAGCTCCGCAGCGATCTCGTCGGCGCTCGGCAGATCCGCCTCGTGCAGCAGCGGCGACGCTTGGGTTGCCCCCGCCATGTACGCGTCGTAGCGCTCTTCGAGGTTCTGCAGCATGGTCGTGAGCTCGTCGCTCGCCTCGATCTGCTGGGACACCTTGCCGAGGAATTCCTCGTTGTCGGCACGCAGATCATCGACGGTGAACACGAGACCGGTCGCCGCGGTCACGCTGTCGAGCGCCGCGATGGCGGATGCGGGGTACTCGGCGTCGCCGAGATAGTGCGGCACGAGGAGCACGAAACCGGCGACGGCCGCCCCGGCCTCCGCCAAGCGGTACTCGAGAAGGTGTCCGGCGGTGGCCGGCACCTGCGTGCGCGGCTTCCAGACCGAGTGCAGTTCCGCGAGCTCGGCGCGGGTGCCCGACACCGTCGCACCGAGCGGACGGGTGTGCGGCACCGGCATTCCGATCGAGTGCACCCACGTCACCGTCGCCACCGAGTACTCGGCCGCGGCTGCCACCACGGATGCGGTGAAGGCCTCCCAGGCGAAGTCCGGCTCGTACCCGGTCAGCACGAGGAACGGTTGGCCGAGCGCATCGTGTGCGAGCGCGAGCTCGAGCCTCGGCGGAATGTAATCGGTGAGGTGGTCCTCCTCGAACGCCACCGTGGGGCGGCGCGCACGGTAGTCCAGCAGCAGATCGTTCTCGTAGCGGCGCAGCACCGTCGGCGACAGTTCGTCGCGCAAGTAAGAGATCGTCTGGGAGACCGCAGACCCCGCGTCCGTGAAGCCGGTGAGCATCACGACGAGCGGGAGGCCGACGGGCACGGGAGGCGCGTCGGTTGCGTCGGCGTAGAGCGACGGGTTCCAGGGCATACCCCAATGGTACGAGGCGTGGTGGGGGCGGGCTCCGCGCGGGCACCGTCCTTAGGATGGAGTCATGCCGCATCCGGAACTCCACTTCACCTCGGCGCCCCTGAACGAGACCACCGCGGACGCGGTGCTGCTCGCCCTGCCGCCGCTCGACGCATCCCTTTTCGAATCCACGTCGCCGGACGGCGACTGGCCCGCCATCCGCACGGCACTCGAAGCCGTCGGATTCTCCGGCGCCCCGGGCGTGTTCCAGCGTGTCCTCGTCCCTGGCCTCGAGAACGTCCCGGTGGCGGTCGTCGGCACGGGATCCGCACCGGATGCGGACGCCCTGCGTTTCGCCGTCGGCGCCGGCATCCGCTCGCTCATCGGGTTCGATACCGTCAGCGTCATCGCGCCGGGTGTCACAGGGAATGCGCGTGCCCTCGCGGAGGGCGCCGGTCTCGGCGGCTACCGCTTCGAGGGGTACAAAGCCGACGGCGCAAAGAAGCGCGCCGCGACCGTCACCATCCACGCCGAGGGCTCCGACGAAGACCTGCGTGTCGCGCAGGTCGCATCCTCGGCGACGGCGCTCGTAAAGGACCTCGTCTCGATCCCGGCCGAGTGGTTCGGACCGGAGGACTTCGCACAGCGGGCCGCCGAGGTCGTCTCGGACCTCCCGGTCGAGATCACCGTGCTCGACGAGAGCGACCTCCGCACCGAGGGCTACGGCGGAATCCTCGGCGTCGGTCAAGGATCGGACCGCCCGCCCCGTCTCGTGCGTCTCGACTATGCGCCCGAGGGGGCCTCGCGGCATGTCGCGCTCGTAGGCAAGGGCATCACCTTCGACACCGGCGGGCTGTCGCTGAAGCCGGCGTCGTCGATGGTCGGCATGAAGTACGACATGTGCGGGGCCGCGACCGCTCTCGCCGTCCTCGTCGCCGCCGCAGAACTCGGCGCCCCCGTGCACGTCACGGCATGGCTCTGCATCGCCGACAACATGCCCTCCGGACGCGCCATCCGCCCCGGTGACGTGCTGCGCATCAAGGACGGCACGACCGTCGAGGTACTCAACACCGACGCAGAAGGTCGACTCGTCCTCGCCGATGGCCTGGTCGCGGCGAGCAGCGAGCACCCCGACCTGATCGTCGATGTCGCCACGCTCACCGGCGCGATCACGGTCGCGCTCGGCAACCGTCACGCGGGAGTCATGGGCGACGACGCCGCCGTCGCCGAGTACCTCGCGGCATCCGAACGGGCCGGCGAACTGGCGTGGCGACTGCCGCTGCCCCCGCACATGGAGGACGACCTCGACTCGCCGATCGCCGACATGGTGAACGCGAAGATCGGCGACCCGGCGGGCGGGTCGCTGTTCGCGGGTCTGTTCCTGCAGCGTTTCGTCGGACGCGCGAGCGATGACGCCGACGCACCGCGCATCCCCTGGGTGCACCTCGACATCGCCGGTGTCGGCATGAACAAGGGCGGCGGCTACGGCTTCACCGAGAAGGGCCCGACCGGCGCAACGGTTCGAAGCCTCATCGAGCTCCTCACCGGTCAGGCCTGAGGTGGAAACCGACATCGTCGTCATCGGCGGCGGAAGCGGCGGCTACGCCGCGGCCTTGCGTGCGGCGGAACTCGGCAAGCGGGTCATGATCATCGAACGAGACAAGGTCGGCGGAACGTGCCTGCACCGCGGCTGCGTCCCGACGAAGGCGCTCCTGCACGTCGCGGAGACGGCCGATTCCGTGCGCGAAGCGACCTCACTCGGCGTCCTGGCCGATTTGCAGGGCTTCGACGTGCCGCGCATGCACGCGTTCCGCGAAGGCATCGTCGCGAAGAAGTACAAGGGCCTGGAGGGTCTCCTCCGCGCCCGCGGAGTCGAGACCGTGATCGCAGAAGGCACGGTCGTCGCGCCGGGCCGAGTGCGCGCGGGAGACGTCGAGATCACCGCATCCGACATCATCGTCGCCACCGGCGCGCAGACGCGAACGCTGCCCGGCGTCGAAATCTCCGGGCGAGTGCTCTCGAGCGAGCAGGCGCTGGCGCTCGATGAGATCCCCGGCTCGGTCATCGTGCTGGGCGGCGGCGTGATCGGAGTCGAGTTCGCGAGCCTCTGGCGTTCGCTCGGCGCCGAGGTGACGATCGTCGAGGCACTGGACCACCTCGTCCCCACCGAGGACGACGCGCTGCGTACACAGCTCGCGCGCGCCTTCCGCAAGCGCGGCATCCAGACCCGCCTCGGCGCGCGATTCGCATCGGTGGCGCAGACCGACACGGGTGTCACGGTCGCGCTCGAGGGCGGAGACGAGCTGCACGCCGACTACCTGCTGGTCGCGGTCGGCCGCGCTCCCGTCACCGCGGGTCTCGGACTCGAAGATGCCGGCGTGCAGATCGACCGCGGCTTCATCGTGACGGATGCGGACCTTCGCTCCACGGCGCCGGGAATCTGGGCGGTCGGCGATGTCGTCGCCGGACCGCAGCTCGCGCACCGCGGATTCCAGCACGGCATTCAGGTCGCCGAGCGCATCGCGGGCCAGCATCCCGTGCCGGTGTCCGATGAGCTCGTCCCGCGGGTCGTCTACACGAGTCCCGAACTCGCCTCGGTCGGGCTCACCCGAGCCCAGGCGGTCGAGCGCTTCGGAGAAGACGGCATCGCCGCCGTCGATTACAACCTGGCCGGCAACGCCCGCACTGAGATCATCGGCGGATCCGGCACCGCCCGGGTCATCCGCCGCGTCGATGGCCCCGTCATCGGCGTGCACCTCGCCGGACCGCGCGTCGGAGAGCTCATCTCCGAAGCGCAACTCGTCGTCGGGTGGGACGCGCACCCCGAGGACATCGCCCCGTTCATTCACGCACATCCGACTCAGAGCGAAGCGCTGGGCGAGGCATTCCTCGCCCTGGCCGGCAAGCCGTTGCACGTCCTCTGATCGCACGGCATCACTAAGCTAGACAAGAATTCGCATTTCAAAGGAGCAAATCCCATGAGCACTTCCGTGGTCCTCCCCGCGCTCGGAGAGAGCGTCACCGAGGGAACGGTCACCCGCTGGCTCAAGAACGTCGGCGACACGGTCGAGGTAGACGAGGGTCTGCTCGAGATCTCGACCGACAAGGTCGACACCGAGATCCCGTCGCCGGTCAGCGGAGTGATCGAAGAGATCCTCGTCCAGGAAGACGACACCGTCGAGGTCGGCGCCGTTCTGGTCAAGATCGGCGATGGCTCCGGCGCATCCGCCGCGCCTGCGGCCCCCGAGCCCGCCGCCGAAGAGCCCGCCGCGGCTCCGGAGCCCGAGAAGGCCCCCGAGCCCGCAGCCCCGGCTGCGGCACCGGCGCCCGCAGCGGCTGCCCCGGCAGCATCCGGCGGCCGCGATGTCGTGCTCCCCGAGCTCGGCGAGAGCGTGACCGAGGGAACCATCACCCGCTGGCTGAAGGCCGTGGGCGATGACGTGGCCGTCGACGAGCCGCTCCTCGAGATCTCGACCGACAAGGTCGACACCGAGATCCCCGCGCCGTTCGCCGGTGTGCTGCAGGAGATCCTCGTCCAGGAGGACGAGACGGTCAGCGTCGGCAGCCCCCTCGCTCGTATCGGCGATGGCGCTCCTGCCCCGGCCGAGGCGCCCGCCGCGGAGGCACCGGTCGCCGAGACGGCACCCGAGGCACCGTCGACCGAGAAGCCCGTCGAGGCGGAAGAGGCCGAGGCTGCGCCCGCGGCACCGGCTCCGGCCGCTGCACCCGCTCCGGCTCCGGCCGCTGCACCCGCTCCGGCTCCGGCCGCCGCTGCACCCGCGACGACCGAATCCGGCGATGATGGCGGCGCGTACGTCACGCCGCTGGTTCGCCGCCTCGCTCAGCAGCAGGGTGTCGACCTGGCGAAGGTCACCGGCTCCGGTGTCGGTGGCCGCATCCGCAAGGAAGACGTGCTCAAGGCTGCGGAGAAGCCCGCTCCCACTGCTGCTCCGGCCGCGCCTGCTGCTCCCGCCGCACCGGCACTCGAGGTGTCGCCGCTGCGCGGCACCACCCAGCCGATGTCGCGTCTGCGCAAGGTCATCGCCGAGCGTGCCGTCGCGTCGATGCAGGCCACAGCCCAGCTGACGACCGTGGTCGAGGTCGACGTGACGAAGCTCGCGAACTACCGCGACGCGGTCAAGGGCGAGTTCCAGCAGAAGACGGGCGACAAGCTCTCCTTCCTGCCGTTCTTCGCGATTGCCGCGATCGAGGCGCTGCAGGCGTACCCGATCGTCAACTCGACCGTTGACGGCGACAAGATCGTGTACCCGGCATCCGAGAACATCTCGATCGCCGTCGACACCGAGCGCGGTCTGCTCACGCCCGTCGTGCGTGACGCCGGCGACAAGAACATCGCGCAGCTCGCTCGCGAGATCGCCGACCTCGCGGCACGCACCCGCGACAACAAGCTGAAGCCCGACGAGCTCGCGGGTGGCACGTTCACGCTGACCAACACCGGTTCGCGCGGCGCGCTGTTCGACACGCCGATCGTGTTCCTTCCCCAGTCGGCGATCCTCGGCCTCGGTGTCGTGGTGAAGCGTCCGGGCGTCGTCTCGGTCGACGGAAAGGATGCCATCTCGGTGCGCTCCTACGTCTACCTGGCGCTCTCGTACGATCACCGGATCATCGACGGCGCGGATGCGGCCCGTTTCCTCTCGGCGATGAAGTCCCGCCTCGAGGCAGCCGACTTCGCGGGCGTTCTCGGAATCTGAGGCTCGACACCTCTGCATCACCCCGGGTGCTGCGCGACATCGTGAATGTCGCGCAGCACCCATTTCTCTTCTCCGCGCACCGCCGCCACCACCTGTGACGGGCGCACTCCCGTCGCATCGTCGGCACGCACCAGCACGAGCCCGCCGACGTCGTCCAACAGGCTGAGCTGCCGTGACGCGTCGTCGGCGAACGCGGCCCCCTCCGCGTAACCGGCGCTGCCGTCGCCCGCGAGCGCCCCGTCCTCGTCGAGCAACGGCCGCAGACACCCCACGTCTCCCCCGCAGTCCCGCGCCGCATCCAACAGCGCTCCGACGGCGATGACCGCGTCGTCGGATTTCTGCGGCGATGCAGGCGCGGCGGGCGCCTCCGGTGCCGGGGCCGCCGGCTCATCCGGTGCGGGTGATGTGCCGGCATCCGCCGCCGTGTCGGCGTACATCGATGGCGCGCTCGTCGAAGTCGCGGATTCACGGTCGCTCTCGCCGGTCGGCCAGAGCAGACCCGCCGCGAGCACGAGGGCCGCGCACGCGAGTCCGGCGAGCACCGCGCCTCGGCGCGAGCGTTTCGCACCTGGCGGGCGTGAACGCACCGCGCGCCACACGCTCGTCACAGCCTGGGACACCATCTCCGCCACACCCGCGTCCGCGGCCGACGCGAGTCGTTGCCATGCCGGACGATCGGCGGGTGCGGCCGCCGGCCCGGTCGACTCCGAGGCCGGACGGGCCCGACGCGCCAATACCTGAGTGCCGATCGCCTCCGGGGACGCCTGCGCGAACAGATCGGCTTCTCGCGCCGCCGCCACCTGCGGCAGACGCTCCACGTCGAGAAGAGCGCGCCCGACGCGGTCGAGCGCGGGAACCACGGATGCATCCGGATCGCACGCATCGGTGATCGCGCGCACGGCCTGGATGGCCGCTTCATCCGCAGTCGGAGCGTCGGGGCGGTGCACGAAGAGCGGCTCGCCGTCCGCATCCACCCACCATTCGCCGTGGCACTCGGCGCTGCCGTGCTCGGCGAACTCGGCGACGGTTCCGCGGACGACGCTCACCGCGAGCGTCACCACCTCGCCGGGTGAGAGCGGGTGCCCCGCCCGGAGACGGTCGCCGGCGAGGTCGACGACCGAGCGGGTGCACTGCGGAAGGACCACGGCATGACCGTCTGTCGTGCGGAGCACCTCCCAGACGGCCGCGACGTGTTCGCCCGCGGCATTCCAGAGCGCATCGGATGCGGCGTCCTCCGCACGCACGCGGGTCGCCGGTCGAGGCCCCCACGCGATGACCTCGCCCGGGTAGGGCCCGGCACCGGCCGGCACAGCGCGCAGCACCGGCTCGTCGAGCAACGGGAGCAGGGTGGTGTGGACGGATGCGGTCATCCATCCACCCTCGACCACGTCGCGACAGAGGAGCCCGCTCGGGAGCTCATCCGGGAAAAACCCGCGACGGTCATCGCCTGGGGAGGAGAGGACGAGCGCTCGACGGTAGGCTGGGACACATGGCAGCGCGCAGTTCCGCACCCGAGAAGCGTCCCGGGTTCTTCTCCCAGCTCAAGACCCTCTACACGTTCACGGTGGAGGCCTACCGCTGGTTGCCGTTCGCGCTCGCCGGCATCCTGCTCGCCGGTATCGCGCTCGGCGTCGGCATCGGCTTCCTGGTGCCGCCGGTCGCCGTGTGGAGCGTCATCCTGTGGGGCTTCACCGGCCTTCTCCTCGGAGTGCTGGCGTCTCTGATGACCATGACGCGCCTCTCTACGAGCGCGATGTACACGAAGATCGACGGAATGCCGGGCGCCGCCGGGCACGTGCTGTCCACCTCGCTCGGTCGCAACTGGCAGTCGGGCGACATGCCCGTCGGTGTGAACCCCCGCACCCAGGAGGCCGTGTACCGCGCGGTGGGTCGTGGTGGCGTCGTCATCGTCGGCGAGGGCGCCCGCGGCCGGCTCACCCGCCTGGTCGGCGACGAGCGTGCGAAGGCACAGCGCGTCGCGTCCGGAGTTCCCGTGACCGTGATCTACGTCGGACACGGCGACGACGAAGTGCCGATCGCCAAGCTGGCCTCGACCATCAAGGCGCTGCCGAAGAAGATCGACCGCACCACGATGGCCGCGGTCATCAAGCGCATCGAGTCCGTGTCGCAGTCCCTGGCATCGATGCCGATCCCGAAGGGGATCGACCCCACCAAGGTTCGCGCGCCGCGTCCCCGCTGATCGCGGCTTCCGCGACGAACAGCCAAGGCGTCTTGCCGCCGGGTCCTCACTGCAACTCCCTCAGAAGTCCGTACTCGGAGCCGATCCCGCCCGTCGAACACTCGATGTGGAGGAGTTATCGCACGTGCGTCGCCCCTGCCGTTCGCGCAGGACGGAGCACTCGCCGTGCGCGACGCCCCCGAACTCCGCCGCGGGCTTACGCGCGGAGGAGCACCGTGCCGACGACCTTGTCGTGCAGTCCCCGCTGATCGGGATCCCAGACGACGGCAGGAATCACGAGCACCAGAAGCACGGTGCGCACGATCGGGCGCCAGACCCCGATCCAGCTGCCGCCGAGGCGGACGAGCCGCATTCCGAGCAGCCGGTGCCCCGGGCTGCCTCCCAGAGTGGGAATGAAGACGATCTGCACGAGCGCGAAGATCGCGATCGTCGCCAGGGAGTCGTAAGCGAAGAAGGCCACCGAGACGATGACGGCGCAGGCCCAGTCAATCGCCAGAGCGCCGATGCGGCGTCCGACCCGGGCCACCGACCCCGATCCTGTCGCCGGAAGCCCCAACCGCTCGCCGGGATAACGGGATTCGAGCGGGGTTTCAGCCATGACACGAGCCTAACCATCGAGGCGTAACCTGCCGGAAACATATGGGACACTGGCGAGCAATGCCTTCTCGATAGCGTCAAGGCAGGCCCGCTTCGGCGGGCGGAATCCCGAATGCCCTACCTCTGGAGTCCCCATGTTCAGTGATTCATCAGAGGTGCTCAAGTTCATCAAGGACGAGGACGTCAAGTTCCTCGACATCCGGTTCACGGACCTCCCTGGTGTGCAGCAGCACTTCAACATCCCCGCCGCTACCGTCGATGAAGAATTCTTCACGGTCGGCCAGCTGTTCGACGGCTCCTCGATTCGAGGATTCGCGAACATCCACGAGTCGGACATGCAGCTGATTCCGGACGTCTCGACGGCGTACGTCGACCAGTTCCGCGAGGCGAAGACCCTCGTCATGATCTTCGACATCTACAACCCGCGCAACGGTGAGATCTACGCGAAGGACCCGCGTCAGGTCGCCAAGAAGGCCGAGAAGTACCTCGCCTCCACCGGCATCGCCGACACGGCGTTCTTCGCCCCCGAGGCGGAGTTCTACATCTTTGACGACGTGCGCTACGAGGTGAAGCAGAACGCAAGCTTCTACTCGGTCGACTCCGAGGAGGGCGCCTGGAACACGGGCCGCTCCGAAGAAGGCGGAAACCTCGCCAACAAGACCCCGTACAAGGGTGGCTACTTCCCCGTCGCACCCGTCGACAAGACGGCCGACCTCCGCGATGACATCAGCCTCAAGCTGATCGAGGCGGGCCTGCTCCTCGAGCGTTCGCACCACGAGGTGGGCACCGGCGGTCAGCAGGAGATCAACTACCGCTTCGACACCATGGTGCACGCGGCCGACGACATCCTGAAGTTCAAGTACGTCGTGAAGAACACGGCCGAGCAGTGGGGCAAGGTCGCGACCTTCATGCCCAAGCCGCTCTTCGGTGACAATGGCTCCGGCATGCACACGCACCAGTCGCTGTGGCTCGACGGCAAGCCCCTCTTCTACGACGAGAAGGGCTACGGCGGACTCTCCGACCTCGCTCGCTGGTACATCGGCGGCCTGCTCGCCCACGCGCCCGCCGTGCTCGCCTTCACGAACCCGACGCTGAACAGCTACCACCGTCTGGTGAAGGGCTACGAGGCTCCGGTCAACCTGGTCTACTCGGCCGGCAACCGTTCCGCGGCGATCCGCATCCCGATCACCGGCTCGAACCCGAAGGCCAAGCGCATCGAGTTCCGTGCACCGGATGCCTCGGGCAACCCGTACCTCGCGTTCGCTGCCCAGATGATGGCTGGCCTCGACGGCATCCTGAACCGCATCGAGCCGCACGAGCCGGTCGACAAGGACCTGTACGAGCTTCCCCCCGAGGAAGCGAAGAACATTCCGCAGGTTCCGAACTCGCTGCTCGACTCGCTCGAGGCGCTGCGTGCCGACAACGAGTTCCTGACCCGCGGCAACGTGTTCACGCCCGAGCTCATCGAGACGTGGATCGAGTACAAGATCGAGAACGAGATCAAGCCGCTCGCGGCTCGTCCGCACCCGTTCGAGTTCGAGCTGTACTTCGGCGTCTGACGCCCGTGTGAGAAGAGCCCGCCAGCACTCAGCTGGCGGGCTCTTCTCATGTCTGTGTCGCGCACACGGGACGCCCGCCGCCCCTTACGATCGTTCCGTCATCAACGCCCGCGTCCGCCGGGGACGCACGACGAGATTCGAGGTCGAACATGTTCGCAGTCACCACCAATGACGTTCCGGGCTACCGGATCACGCAGGTGTTCGGAGAGGTCATGGGGCTCACCGTTCGCTCCGCGAACTTCGGTCAGAACTTCACCGCCGGTTTCCGGTCACTCGCCGGGGGTGAGATGCCCGAGTACACGAAGGTGATCTACGAATCGCGGTTCGAAGTCATGCAGCGGATGTGGACCGAGGCCCAGCAGCGCGGCGCGAACGCTGTCGTCGCGATGCGCTTCGACTCGGGCGCCATCGGCAACTTCACCGAGTTCTGCGCGTACGGCACGGCCGTGCTCATCGAGCCGATCACGCCTCCTCAGGCCTGAGGTTCACTCGTGCCGATCGTCTTGGCGAGGAAGTGGTCGGCGTACGGCGACGTGCTGAACGATTCGACCGCCCCGTATCCGCACGCTTCGTAGAGGCTCCGCGTCGGCGTAAGGTCCTCTCGAACAGTGAGCCGGAGGCGCCGCAGACCCCGCTGCGCGCTCGCGGACTCCAATTGCTGAAGGAGCGCGCGGCCCGCTCCCGAGCCGCGCGCCTCCGGCGCGACGAACACCCGAGTGACCTCTCCCGTGGTCTCATCGATCAGGCGCACTCCCCCGCATCCGATGATGCGGTCGTCATCTCGGATGAGGAGGAAGAACCCCGTGCCGTCTCGCAGGTCATCGCTCGGTTCGTTTCGCATCGCCCGGGTGACCTCCGCAGACGTCGCCGGTCGCCCCCAGTAGCTCGCGACGAGATCCTCGAAGAAGCGGGTCAGGATCGCGCGGCCCTCAAGCGACGCTGGATCCGCGACGGTGAACGTAAGGGAGTGAGGATGACGCACCCGACGAGCGTATGCCGACCGGTCGTGCGCCTACGCACGCCAGGCGCGGCGGGTCAGCCGTAGAACTGCTTCTCGAACACTCGACGGGCCACGCGGGAGACCCGCATCCAGTCCTCCTCGACGGCGCTCGCGGAACGTTCGGGGTACTCGAGGAGCCGGCCGATGCCATCGAGCCGCCGCCGATCCGTCGGCAGCACATCGCTCGTCTGCGCGGAGAGCAACGTGTTCGCCGAGCGCAACCGACTGGCGAGCCGCCACGCGTTGTGGAGTCGCGGAACGTCGGTCTCCGGCAGCAGCCCCGTCGCGCCCAGCACCTCGAGCGCCGCGATGGTGGACGTGGTGCGCAGGCCCGGGTGCGCGTGCGCATGCTCGAGCTGACGCAGCTGCACGAGCCACTCGACGTCGCTGAGCCCACCCGGCCCGAGCTTCAGGTGCCGCGCAGGATCGACGCCCTTCTGCAGGCGCTCGCTCTCGACGCGCGCTTTGATGCGTTTGATCTCACGCAGGCCCTGCGCATCGGCCCGCACCGGGTATCGCACGCGATCCGCCAGCGAGGTGAACGCCGCGATCAGAGAAACGCTCCCCGCCACGCCCCGCGCGCGCAGCAGCGCCTGCGCCTCCCACGACAGCGACCAGCGTCCGTAATACTCCGCGTAGGACTCGAGCGAACGCACGAGCGGACCGTTGCGTCCCTCGGGGCGAAGGTCCGCGTCCAGGTCGAGCGGCACACGGTGGTCTTCGGAGAAAGTTCGCAGGCCCGCCACGAGCTTCAGTGAGAGCGCGTGCGCTCGCTCCGGATCCACCCCGTTCGGCCGGTACACGTACAGCACATCGGCATCCGAACCGAACCCGAGTTCTCGCCCGCCGAAACGGCCCATGGCGATCACGGCGAAATCGAGCGCCTTGTCTTCGGCGGGGACCACCTCGCGTCGAACGGCCCGGAGCGTCGCCTGGATCGTGACCTCGGTGATCGTCGTCAGTGCGTCCGCGAGCTCCTCGATCGTCAGCACGCCGACGACCGCAGCCATCGCGGTGCGCAGCAGCTCACGCCGGCGCAGCGCTCGCACGGAGCGCATGGCGTCTTCGATCGTGTCGTGTCGGGTCTGGATGGCGCGGGCTTCCTCCTCCAGCGCCTGGCCCGATCGAGGTCGGAGGAGATCGTCATCGTCGAGCCACGCGGCGGACTCGGGGATCCACTCCATCAGCTCCCCGATGTACCGGGAGCCCGAAAGCGCGCGCGTGAGACTTTCCGCCGCCGCAGACGAATCCCGCAGCAGCCGGAGGAACCACGGCGTGTTCCCCAGCCGCTCGCTGATCCGCCGGAACGACAGCAGGCCGTAATCCGGGTCGACGCCGTCCGCGAACCACCGGATCATGATCGGCATGAGGTGGCGCTGGATGGTGGCCTTGCGGCTCAGACCGCTGGTGAGCGCACCGATGTGGCGCAGTGCGCCGGCCGGGTCTTGGAATCCGATCGCCGCGAGCCGGTCATGCGCCTGCCCCGTCGAAAGGGTCCGCTCCCCCTCCGGCAGCGAGGCGACCGCCGACAGCAGCGGGCGATAGAACAGCCGCACGTGGATGTCGCGCACCTCGCGCTTCACGCCCTCCCAGAGCTCCCAGATCCCCTGCCCGGTCGTGGCGAACCCGCTCGCCCGCGCGAGGATCCGCCGGTCATCGGGGCGGTCGGGCATGAGGTGCGTACGACGCAGCGCGCGCAACTGCATCCGGTGCTCGAGTACGCGCAGGACACGGTAGTCCCGGGCGAAGATCGCCGCCTCCGCGCGGCCGATGTAGCCCTCCGCGACCAGCGCCTCGAGTGCGTCGAGCGTGCCGCGCTGCCGGATGCGGTCATCCGTCAGCCCGTGCACCAACTGCAGCAGCTGCACCGTGAACTCGATGTCACGGATGCCGCCGGGCCCGAGCTTGATCTGCGAGGCGAGCTCAGCGGCGGGGATGTTGTCGGTGACGCGCTCCCGCATCCGCTGAACGCTGTCGACGAAGTTCTCGCGGGCCGCGCTCGTCCAGATCTTGGGCTGCACGGCGGCGACGTACTCATCGCCCAGCGCCATGTCGCCGGCGAGAGCGCGAGCCTTCAGGAGCGCCTGGAACTCCCAGCTCTTCGCCCAGCGTGCGTAGTACGAAAGGTGCGAGTCGAGGGTGCGAACGAGAGCGCCCTGCTTCCCTTCGGGGCGGAGGTTCGCGTCGACCTCCCAGAGCGGCGGCTCGATCTCGACGCCCGAGATGCCCTGCATCGTCTGCGCCGCGAGGCGCGTGGCGATGTCGATGACCCGACTCTCACCGAAGTCCTCGAGCTCCGTGTCCTCCGCCGCGCACACGAAGATCACGTCGACGTCGCTCACGTAGTTGAGCTCTCGGGCGCCGGTCTTGCCCATCCCGATGATCGCCAGGCGGGTCGCCGCGACCTGCTCGCGCGGGAAGAGTCCGCCGGGGCGGCCCCGGGAAATCCGGGTGCGGGCAACGCTGAGCGATGCCTCGAGGGCTGCGGCGGCCGCATCCGCCAATGCTACCGCGACCGGCGCGAGAACCGCTTCCGCGTCCGCGGCCGACAGGTCGTAGACCGCGATCCGCGCGACGATACGTCGATACGCGATGCGCAGCGCGCACCAGGCGCTTTCGTCGCCGGCGCTCGCGAACCCGTTGTCGTCGCCGACAGACGCCAGCAGTTCGGCCCGCATGAGGTCGAGCGTCGGAAGACCCGCCCGGGCACCGGCGAGATTGTCGATCTCTTCCGGATGCCGGAAGTAGAAGTCCCCGTAGCCTTCGGAGGCGCCGAGCAGCGCCCAGAGCGCCGGGCGTTCCAGCGCATCGCCCATCACGCGCCGCACGACATCGGGGGCGCGACGCGCGATCCGGGCGACCGCCCGGAGGGCCCCGTCCGGATCAGCGGCCCGCCCGAGGTCCTCCGTGAGTACGCCCCGCTCGACCGACAGCAGTTCGCTGAGCTCGTCGAGCGTGTCGAGCGCTGTCGTGACGTCACCGATCCCCAGCCGCACCAGGAAGGTCCGCGCGGAGGATCGATCGAGACCGGACACGCCGGTCTCAGAGCATCTCGAGGTTGCTCTTCAACTCGAAAGGCGTGACCTGCGAGCGGTAGCCCGCCCACTCCTTGCGCTTGTTCAGGAGCACGTAGTTGAAGACTTGCTCGCCCAGAGTTTCGGCGACGAGCTCGGAATCCTCCATGTAGTGCAGCGCCTGGTCGAGGCTCGCGGGCAGCGGCGCGTAGCCGAGGGCACGACGCTCCGACTCGGAGAGCGACCACACGTTGTCTTCTGCCTCCGCGGGAAGCTCGTACTCCTCTTCGATGCCCTTCAACCCGGCCGCGAGCATGAGCGCGTAGGCGAGGTACGGGTTCGCCGCGGAGTCCAGAGCACGGTACTCCACGCGAGACGACTGGCCCTTGTTGGGCTTGTACATCGGCACGCGAACGAGCGCGGAGCGGTTGTTGTGGCCCCAGCAGATGAAGCTCGGAGCCTCGTCGCCGCCCCAGAGACGCTTGTAGGAGTTGACGAACTGGTTGGTGACGGCCGAGATCTCGTTCGCGTGGCGCAGGAGCCCGGCGATGAACTGACGGCCGACCTTCGAGAGCTGGTACTGAGCGCCCTCCTCGTAGAACGCGTTCATGTCGCCCTCGAACAGCGACATGTGCGTGTGCATGCCGCTTCCGGGCTGACCACTCAGTGGCTTCGGCATGAACGTCGCGTAGACGCCCTGCTCGATCGCGACCTCTTTGATCACGGTGCGGAACGTCATGATGTTGTCGGCGGTCGTCAATGCGTCCGCATACCGGAGGTCGATTTCATTCTGCCCCGGGCCGCCCTCGTGGTGGCTGAACTCCACCGAGATCCCGAGGTCTTCCAGCATCCGCACCGACCGGCGACGGAAATCGTGCGCCGTGCCTCCGGGGACGTTGTCGAAGTAGCCCGCGGAGTCCACCGGCTCGGGGCCTTCCGCGCCGAAGGTCGAGGACTTCAGCAGGTAGAACTCGATCTCGGGATGCGTGTAGAAGGTGAAGCCCGCATCCGCCGCCTTCGCGAGCGTGCGCTTCAGAACGTGCCGCGGGTCGGCCACGGCGGGCTCGCCGTCAGGCGTCGTGATGTCGCAGAACATGCGCGCGGTCGGGTCGATCTCACCGCGCCACGGCAGGGTGTGGAACGTCGTCGGGTCGGGGTGTGCGAGCAGATCGGATTCGTAGGAGCGGGTGAGCCCCTCGATGGCCGATCCGTCGAAACCGAGTCCCTCCGCAAAGGCTCCCTCGACTTCGGCGGGCGCGATCGCCACCGACTTCAGGGTGCCGATCACATCGGTGAACCAGAGCCGGACGAACTTGACGCCGCGCTCTTCGATCGTGCGCAACACGAAGTCCCGCTGCTTGTCCATCGTTTCCCCTCTGCCCGCCGGCATCGCCGGTTCGGTGTCGTCATCCACCGGCCGAGCCGGTGCAGGTCATTGCGCGGGGCACGTCGCTGGGGACGCGCTCCGTCTCACTCGTCGTCCGCGTCGTCCTCTGCCCACTGGCGCGAGCGCTCTTTCAGGAGGGTGGGAGCGTTCGCCGCTTCTTCGGCGGTATCGAACGGGCCCGCACGATCGATGGCAGGCGACTCGTAGCCGCGCTCGACCTCACCGGTCGTCAGATTGAACCAGTACTTCTCGTTCTCTTCGCTCACCACGAACTCCTCGCTGTCTGAGTCGATCCTACTGATGACTCGTGTCGTCCTGGATAGGCTGGAGGCATGGCTACAGAGAAGACCCGCGCGGTCGGCATCGACATCGGCGGTACGGGCATCAAGGGCGGCATCGTCGATCTCGAGAACGGTCAGCTGCTCAGCGACCGGGTCAAGGTCTCCACCCCCGCGGGAGCCGAGCCCGACGACGTTCTCGTCGCGGTTCGCTCCGTGCTCGAGACGCTCGGCGCGTCGGACTCGGACTACGCGCTCGGGGTCGCATTCCCCGCGATCGTGAAGAACGGCCGCACGCTGTCGGCGGCGAACGTGTCGGACAAGTGGATCGACTTCCCCGCCGAGGAGTTCTTCGAGCAGGGACTCGGACGCGACATCCACTTCGCCAACGATGCGGATGTCGCCGGCGTCGCCGAGATGCGTTTCGGCGCGGCCAAGGACGTCAGCGGCCTGACGATTCTCACGACCCTCGGCACCGGCATCGGCTCCGCCATGATCTACGACGGCGTCCTCATCCCGAACTCGGAGCTCGGACACCTGCAGCGCGCGAAGCACGGGAAGGATGCGGAGGCCTACGCCGCATACTCCGCGATGGAGCGCGACAAGCTGGAGTGGGACGAATGGGCCGCACGGCTGCAGTGGTACTACAGCCACGTCGAGTTCCTCTTCAGCCCCGACCTGTTCATCGTGGGTGGCGGCGTTTCCAAGCACGCCGACAAGTTCCTGCACCTGCTGAAGCTGCGGACGCCGATCGTGCCGGCCGTGCACCGCAACAACGCGGGCATCATCGGTGCCGCGGCGCTGTCGCTCGGCGCGTCGCCCGAGCTCGACGGCACCGTCACGGGCGCGTAGCCCCCCGCTTCGCTTGCCTCAGATACACGCGAAACGCTCGTCGCGGTGTGTAAATGGGGCAAGTGAACCGAGGCGAGGGGGCGAATGGGCCGGCCTGTACGCCGGGTTCTGTCCGGGGGCGTGAACCCCGTGGACGGTCATCTCTCTCGGCGACACGTTGCCGTGCCGCTCCAGCGGCCTACCCGAGGACTCGGCGAGCCGCGTCAACATCCTCTGTCTGACCTTGCTCCGGGCGAGGTTTACCTTGCGGGTCATGTCACCATGACCCCGGTGGTCTCTTACACCGCCGTTTCACCCTTACCGCGGTCGAAACCGTGGCGGTCTGTTTTCTGTGGCACTGTCTCGCGGATCACTCCGGGTGGGTGTTACCCACCGCCCTGCTCTACGGAGCCCGGACGTTCCTCGGCGCGACACGGCGAACCGCGCGCGACGCGACCGTCCAGCCGACCCATTCGCACCGCCGAGTCTATCCGGGCCCAGGAGCCTCGCCGTCGGCGGCGCCATCACGCACCACTTCCACGTCGAGCGGGAAGTCCACCGGAAAGGTCCCGAACAGGCGTCGCCCGGCAGCATCCGCAGCATCTCTGATCGCCTGGACGACCGCATCCGCCATCGACGCGGGCGCGTGCACCATGACCTCGTCGTGAAGGAAGAACACCAGGTGCGGGCGATTCTCGAACACCGGTCCGGCACGCGCGGCGAGCGGATCCGCCACCGCACCCAGGGCATCGAGACGCGCACGGATCTCTGCGAGCCAGCACAGCGCCCACTCCGCCGCCGACCCCTGCACGACGAAGTTGCGGGTGAATCGGCCGCGATCCCGGCCTCCCCGGCGGGCGAGCTCGGCCGTCGCGGCGTCGGCGCCTTCTGCGCTCGCCGCGGCCGAGAGCTCCTGCAGGGCGAGCTCGGGAGGCGGCGACGTGCGGCCCAGCCACGTGCGGACGACCCCGCCGTCTTCACCCGTCGCAGCCGCATCGTCGACGAGCGCCATCGCGACCGGATAGGCTCGGCGCAGCCGTGGCACCAGCCGACCGCTTTCGCCCGTCGTCGCCCCGTACATCGCACCGAGCACGGCGTACTTCGCCTCCTCGCGGGTCGCGACCGCGCCCGAATCGACGATGCCGGAGTAGAGATCACGACCCCGCGCCGCGGACGCCAGGGCGAGGTCTCGCGACATCGCGGCGAGCACACGGGGTTCGAGCTGCGCGACGTCGGCGTCGACGACCACCCATCCCGGATCGGGACGTACCGCGGGGCGAAGAAGGCGCGGGATCTGGAGTGCGCCCCCGC
The DNA here is from genome assembly GCF_021117345.1 of Microbacterium sp. cx-55. NCBI lineage: Bacteria > Bacillati > Actinomycetota > Actinomycetes > Micrococcales > Microbacteriaceae > Microbacterium > Microbacterium sp. cx-55. The sequence goes on from NZ_CP088261.1 coordinate 1,715,202, forward strand.
CACTCGACGCCCAGCGGCCGGTCACCACACCACCCGGCACGTAGACGGGCCGGAACCGCCCCGCGTGCACCCATTCATCCAGCCACGCCCAACCGTTCGCCACGAGCAACCTGCTCAGCCGCTTGTACTCCAGGAGCGGTTCGACGGCCGGATGCGGATGCTCCGCCAGCTCCCACCGGCTCGTCGAGGCGACCTGGATGCCCGCGCGGCGGAGAGCACGCAGCAGCTTCGGGGGTGAGTCGAGCGACACGGTATCGTCGCCGAGTTCCGCGCGGATGCGGACGGCGAGCTCCTGCATCCGCCGCGGCGTGCCGCCCGGAAGCGCACGTTCGCCGAGCTCGCGCACCAGGATGCGGTCGTGCTCCGCTGCATCCCACGGCAAGCCGCCGGCGCGCATCTCCTCCGCGATGAGCGCCCCGACGGACTCCGCGTGCAGCAGCATCCGAAGCCGCCCGGGGTCGGGAGCCGCGGCCACTGCGCGCCACTGTCGATGGAGCTCCGCCCGTACCTCGTCCGCATCCGGGACCAGCTCGTCGTCGACGGCGAACAGACCGTCATCGCGGTCGACGGGGGTCGCCGCGCCCGCCCAACGGCGCTGGGCTCCGAGCTCGGCGCCGGGGAGCGCGGAGCGCAGGATGCGGTGGCACAAACGCAGATCCCAGGCCCGCGGGACCCGCACGCCGGCCGCGAGCATGCCCGGGTATGTGCGGGCAGTGTCGGCCCACACCCAGCGCGTCAGCGGGCGCGCAGCGACGACCGAGGCGGCTTCGGAGGCCACCCACGGCGCCCGAGAGAGAACCTCGCCGTCCTTGTCCAGATCCACCAGGTCGAGAGCACCGGCGCCCGTGCGGGCGATGACACTCCAGCGGATCGCGTCGGGATTCACCGGCGGCCGCCGCGAGAAACCGAGCGGGTCAGAGCCCGGACTCGGGGGTACGTACCAGGATGCAGTCGCACTGCGGGCAGGTGACCACCGCATCCTCAGCCGCCTGGCGGATGACGTTCAGATCGCTGCCGGTCAGCATCATGTGGCAACCGAGACAGGTACGCGCCTGCACGAGCGCTGCCCCTGCGCTCCGCTCGTGCAGTTTGTCGTAGAGCGTGACGAGGGCCGCAGGAATGCCCGAGGCCACGGCCGCGCGATCGCGGGTCAGCTGCTCGAGGCGGGCCGCAGCTTCGGCGATGTGCTGCTCGGCAGCGCTCGCCAGAAGCGCGTATTCATCCGACGCCGCGGTGATGACCGCCTGCTGATCGTCGACCGCCGCCTGGGCCGCCTCGAGACGCTCCATCAGATCGAGCTGTGTCTCTTCGAGGTCGTCTTTACGGCGCTGCAGCGACGCGAGCTCGTGCTCGATCGCCGTCGCGTCCTTCGCGCTCGACGTCGTGCGCATCAACTCGTTGTCACGCGCGCGTCGCGCGTCAACGACGGCGACGTCGGATTCGATGCGGCGCAGTTCCGCCTGCAGATCGTCGACGGTCCCCTGTCTCTGACCGAGCTCGCGGGCGAGCGCCTGACGGTCGGCGGCGAGCTCGCGCAGCCGGGGAGCCTGCGGGGGGTTGCGCCGCGCGGCATCCGCCTGCGTCCGGCGTGTGTCGGTGGCGGCGAGATCCAGAAGACGAAGCTGATCGGCAGGGGCGGCATTCACTCTCCCAACCTACGCCAGCACACGCGCCTCGGCCGGGGCGCCCACGTGAACCCGTGTTACCTCGCGTGTCGCTCGTCGTGCTTCCGGCGAGGAAGCTCGTTAATTTCGACACATCCCACCCGCTGTGCGTCGAGAGGAGCTTCGCATGACCGCCGCTCTCACCGACATCCCGACAACCGGATCCCGCGAGGTTCCGGCCGCGCGGCTCCGATTCCGCGGACTCGGCCGGACGTTCGGTACACACGTCGTGCTGTCCGACATCGACCTCGAGGTCCAGCCGGGCGAGCTCGTCGCCATCCTCGGAGCCTCCGGTTCCGGAAAGTCGACGCTTCTTCGCATCGCGGGCGGACTCGACCGCGCGAGCACCGGCGACGTTCTGATCGACGACGACCCGGTGACGGGGATCGACGCGCGAATCGCGGTCGGGTTCCAGGAACCGCGCCTGCTCCCCTGGCGGTCGGTCGCCGAGAACATCGCTCTCGGCCTGCCGCGCGGGCTGCCCCGCGCCGAGCGCGACGCCAGGATCGCCGACCTCCTCGACCTCATCGGCCTCACCGACTTCGCCTCCCATCGTCCCCGCCAGATCTCCGGTGGCATGGCGCAGCGCACCTCCCTCGCGCGCGCTCTCGCGCGGCGCCCGGGCGTGCTGCTCCTCGACGAACCGTTCGGCGCGCTCGACGCGCTCACTCGGCTCCGGATGCAGGATCTCCTCCTGTCGGTGCTCGCCGAGGCGCCGACCACGACACTCCTGGTGACGCACGACGTCGACGAAGCCCTGCAGTTGGCCGACCGCATCATCGTGCTCGGGTTGCAGGACGGCGTCGCCGGCGCCGGCATCCAGCAACTCCTCACCGTTCCCGGCGACCGCCCGCGCGACCGCGGGTCGGCGAAGTTGGCCGAGATGCGCGCTGACCTGCTCGGCGCTCTCGGTATCGACCGTCACGCTCATTGACCTCGACGTGCACGCACCGCACGTCCTCCCTCACCGCACCCCGAAAGGCACTCACATGTCTCTGTCCCGTCGCGCACTCGGCTTCACCGCCGGTGTCGCTCTCGCCGCGCTCGCTCTCACGGGCTGCGTCGCCGGCGAAGACTCTCCCGCCGAGCCGGCCGCATCCGGTGCCTCTGCCGAAGGAACCACCCTCCGGCTCGATTGGGCGACCTACAACCCGCTCAGCCTGATCGTGAAGGACCAGGGCTGGCTCGAGGAGGAGGGCTACACCGTCGAATGGGTTCAGTCGCTCGGGTCCTCGAAGGCCAACGAAGCCCTCCGCGCCGGCGCGATCGACTTCGGTTCGACGGCGGGCTCGGCGGCGCTCCTCGCCCGCGCGAACGGCGCACCGCAGCAGATCGTCGACGTCGTCGCACAGCCCGAATGGGCCGCGCTCGTCGTGCCGGCAGGCTCCGACATCAGCTCCGTCGAGGACCTCAAGGGCAAGCGCATCGCGGCAGCGCTCGGCACCGACCCGTACTTCTTCCTCGTGCAGGCGCTCGAGGAAGCCGGTCTGTCGGTCGACGACGTGACCGTCGAGAACCTGCTGCACGCAGACGGCTGGGCAGCTCTGCAGTCCGGTTCGGTCGACGCGTGGTCGGGCCTCGACCCGATCATGGCGACCGCTGAGGCGAGCGGCGCGACGCTCGCGTACCGGAACCTGGACTTCAACTCCTACAGCGTGCTGAACGCGAGCGAGGACATCATCACGCAGAACCCGGATGCGGTCCAGGACGTCGTCGACGCCTACGAACGTGCCCGCGCCTGGGCCCTCGAGAACCCGGAGGACACGGCGCAGATCCTCGCCGACGCCGCATCCATCGATCTCGCGGTCGCCCAGAAGGTCATCGACGAGCGCGAGGGCCTCGACACCGACCCGGTTCCCGGCGATGCCCTGAACAAGGTGCTTGCGCCGATCGGCGCGATCCAGGTGTCGCTCGGTGATGTGGCAGATCAGGCGGCCATCGACAAGGCGCTCGAGACGCTGTTCGCCCCGCAGTTCGCGGAGAACGCTGCCGGCTGACGCCGGACGTACGAAGGACGACACCCATGAGCACGACCGGCACGAAGCCCGCACGAGACTCCGCAGAGCCCCGAACCGGACGAGGACTCCTCGCCCGACCGGGCGTGCGAGTGATCGTCGGCGCGGTCGTGCCGGTCGTGCTCATCGTCGTGTGGTTCTTCCTCACGCTGCCCGGCGACCCGATCGTCCCCCCGTACAAGTTCCCCAGCCCCGCGGCCGTCATTCAGGCGGGCGTCGACCTCGCTGAACGGGGTGAACTCTGGCAGTTCACCGCCATCTCGTTGCAGCGCGTGATCATCGGGTTCGCCGTGGGCGCGCTTCTGGGTATCGCACTCGGCGGTCTCATCGGCCTATCCAGGTTCTGGGATGCAGCGCTCTCGCCGACGCTGGGAGTTGTGCGAGCCGTCCCGAGCCTCGCCTGGATTCCGCTCCTGATCGTGTGGTTCTTGATCGGAGAGCAGTCCAAGATCATCCTGATCGCGATCGGCGCGTTCTTCCCTGTCTTCACGACGGTTTCGATGGCCCTCCGCCACGTCGACCCGCACCTGGTCGAACTCGGCCGGTCGTTCGGCTTCGGAGGTCTCCGGCTCTTCTTCACGGTGCAGTTGCCTGCCGTGCTCCCCTCGCTCTTCTCCGGTCTCCGTCTGGCGCTCGTGCAGGCCTGGCTGTTCCTCGTTGCGGCCGAGTTGCTCGGCGCGTCGATGGGACTCGGGTTCCTGCTCTTGCGTGGGCAGAACAACGGCCGCGTCGACCAGATCGTGCTCGCCATCATCCTGTTGGCCGTGCTCGGAAAGCTCACCGACTCGCTTCTCGCCGTCGTGCAGAAGTGGGCCGTGCGGCGCTGGGGCTGATGGCCGCGGAGTCGCCGCGTAGACTTGTTCCCGAGGGCCTTTAGCTCAGCTGGTAGAGCGCCACGTTTACACCGTGGATGTCGTCGGTTCGATCCCGGCAGGGCCCACGGAGCGAGGGGCCCCGTGCGTCGCGGATGCGACGTGTGGGGTAGCGACGGGGCGGCCCACGGAGCGAGGGGCCCCGTGCGTCGCGGATGCGACGTGTGGGGTAGCGACGGGGCGGCCCACCGAGCAGGGGCCCGCGCGTCGCGACCGCGACGTGTGGGGTGGCAAGGGGGGCGGCCCACCGAGCAGGGGCCCCTGACATGAGGATCATCCGCCGAGGCGAGGGCATATCGGGCCCAGACGTCCTCGTCTCAGCCGATCATCCTCATCTCGCGAGGACCGGATGCGGTGCGCGCAATCTCGCGAGAGCCGGAGGTGGTGCGCGCACGGCGCGAGCTACCTCTTCTCCCCCGTCACGCCCGACGGCGCCCGCGTCCGTGCGGCCGCGCACGGCGGGAGGCACCCCGACCACCACGGCGCACCCTGCACCGCGGGCGACCCCGGCCGGAGTCATATCTCGCGCCAGGGCGATCCGGGCCACCGACCGTTGGCTAAGCTGGTCGATGGTGCGTTGTTGCCGCCGAACAAGGCATGCACCGATCTGATGGTTCCTTCCGGCAAGACCTGCCGTGTGATGAAAGGCGTCTAGTGACTGTCCACGATCAGGATCCGTACTCGCAGGGCCCGCAAGACAGCGACCCCGAAGAGACCGCCGAATGGCAGGAATCCCTCCAACAGCTCGTCGATGCGCGGGGGCACGCTCGCGGTCGCGAGATCATGCTCAGCCTTCTCAAGAGCTCCCGTGATCTGCACCTCGGTGTGCCGATGGTTCCGACCACCGACTACATCAACACGATCGCGCCCGAGAACGAGGCCGAGTTCCCCGGCGACGAAGAGATCGAGCGCCGCTACCGCGCCTGGATCCGCTGGAACGCAGCCATGACGGTGCACCGGGCACAGCGCCCCGGCATCGGGGTCGGCGGCCACATTTCGACGTACGCGTCGTCCGCCGCGCTCTACGAGGTCGGCTTCAACCACTTCTTCCGTGCGGCCGACCACCCCGGTGGCGGCGACCAGATCTTCTTCCAGGGCCATGCCTCCCCCGGTATGTACGCCCGGTCCTTCCTCGAAGGTCGCCTGACCGAGCAGCAGCTCGACGGCTTCCGTCAGGAGAAGTCCGCCGGCGCGAACGGTCTCCCGTCGTACCCGCATCCTCGCCTGATGCCGGACTACTGGCAGTTCCCGACCGTGTCGATGGGCCTCGGCCCGATCAACGCGATCTACCAGGCGATGACCAACAAGTACCTCACCAACCGTGGCGTGAAGGACCTGTCCGACTCGCGCGTCTGGGCCTTCCTGGGCGACGGCGAGATGGACGAGGTCGAGAGCCGCGGTCAGCTCCAGGTCGCCGCGAACGAGGGTCTCGACAACCTCACGTTCGTCGTCAACTGCAACCTGCAGCGACTCGACGGCCCGGTGCGCGGTAACGGCAAGATCATCCAGGAGCTCGAGAGCTACTTCCGCGGCGCGGGCTGGAACGTCATCAAGGTCATCTGGGGCCGCGAATGGGACGAGCTGCTCGCCCGCGACTCCGACGGCGCTCTCCGTAACCTCATGAACGTCACTCCGGATGGTGACTTCCAGACGTACAAGACCGAGAACGGCGCGTACGTCCGCGAGCACTTCTTCGGACGGGACGAGCGCAGCGCCGCCCTGGTCAAGGACTACTCCGACGAGCAGATCTGGAACCTGAAGCGCGGCGGACACGACTACCGCAAGGTCTACTCGGCCTTCAAGGCCGCCGTCGAGCACAAGGGCCAGCCGACCGTCATCCTCGCGCACACCATCAAGGGCTACGGCCTGGGTCCGCACTTCGAGGGCCGCAACGCGACCCACCAGATGAAGAAGATGACCCTCGACGACCTGAAGCACTTCCGCGACGCGATGCACATCCCGGTCACGGACGCGCAGCTCGAAGAGAACCCGTACACCCCGCCGTACTACAACCCCGGCGCCCAGGACGAGACGATCCAGTACATGCTGGAGCGCCGTCGCGAGCTCGGCGGATTCCTGCCCGAGCGGCGCTCGACGCACGTCGGCCTCACCCTGCCGGACGACAAGGCGTACGCGCTGCCGAAGAAGGGTTCTGGCACGCAGGAGGTCGCCACCACGATGGCGTTCGTCCGCCTGCTGAAGGACCTGCTCCGCGTCAAGGACTTCGGCAACCGGATCGTGCCGATCATCCCGGATGAGGCACGCACCTTCGGTATGGACGCGTACTTCCCGACCGCCAAGATCTACAACCCGAACGGCCAGAACTACACCTCGGTCGACCGGGAGCTGCTGCTCGCCTACAAGGAGAGCCCGCAGGGTCAGATCATGCACGTCGGCATCAACGAGGCCGGCGCGGTCGCCGCGTTCACCGCGACCGCGACGTCGTACGCGACGCACGGCGAGCCGCTCATCCCGGTCTACGTCTTCTACTCGATGTTCGGCTTCCAGCGCACGGGCGACGCCCAGTGGGCGGCGGGCGACCAGATGTCGCGCGGATTCATCATCGGCGCGACGGCCGGCCGCACCACTCTGACGGGTGAAGGGCTCCAGCACGCGGACGGACACTCGCACCTGCTGGCGTCCACGAACCCGGCCACGGTTTCGTACGACCCGGCCTACGGTTACGAGATCGCGCACATCGTGCGGTCCGGAATCGAGCGGATGTACGGCGGCGAGCACTCCGACCCGAACGTCATGTACTACATCACCGTGTACAACGAGCCGATCGTGCAGCCCGCGGAACCCGAGGGCGTGGACGTCGAGGGCATCGTCCGCGGCATCCACCGCATCTCCGAAGGCTCCGGCAACGGACACCGCGCGCAGATCCTCGCGTCGGGTGTCGGAGTGCCGTGGGCGCTCGAGGCGCAGCAGTTGCTGCGTGACGACTGGGGCGTCTCGGCGGATGTCTGGTCGGTCACCTCGTGGACCGAACTGCGCCGTGACGGCCTCGCCGCCGACGAGCACACGTTCCTGAACCCGTCCGACGAGCCACGGACCGCCTACGTGACGGAGAAGCTGCGCGATGCGCAGGGACCGGTTGTCGCGGTCAGCGACTTCATGCACGCCGTGCAGGACCAGATCCGCCAGTGGGTGCCGAACCGGTACCTGACGCTCGGCGCCGAGGGTTTCGGTTTCTCGGACACGCGCGCCGCTGCCCGCCGGTTCTTCAAGATCGACGGCCCGTCGGTCGTGGTCCGCACCCTGCAGGGCCTGGCCGAAGAAGGCGTCATCGATCGCTCCGTCATCGCCCAGGCAATTGAAAAGTACCGCCTGAACGACGTCACCGCCGGCACCTCCGGGAACGCGGGCGGCGAGAGCTGAGGATGAGCCGATCCCCGGAGTCGCCAGACAAGGCGGAGACACTCGCCTGGTTACGGCGCATCTCCGGGGATCTGGCCACCATCACCATCAAGCGGCTCGAAGACACCCTGCCGTGGTACGCCGACATGCCGCCCGCGCGGCGGTCGTCGGTGGGGCTGGTGGCACAGGCGGGCATCACCGCATTCATCCAGTGGTATGACGATCCGACATCGACACCCTGGATCGCTGCCGACATCTTCGCCAGCGCTCCGCGTGAGCTGCTGCGGAGCGTCAGCCTGCAGCAGACGCTCCAGCTGATCCGCGTGACCGTCGAGGTCACGGAAGAGCGCGTCGCCGGTCGCGCAGAGGACCTCCGCGAGGCGATCCTGCTGTACTCGCGTGACGTCGCCTTCGCCTCCGCCGATGTGTACGCCCGCGCGGCAGAAGCTCGCGGTCTCTGGGATGCGCGCCTGGAAGCTCTCGTGGTCGACTCCATCCTCACGGGTGAAGCCGACGAAGAGCTGCCCAGCCGCATCGCGGCGCTCGGCTGGCACGGCCACGGCGAGGTCTCGGTACTCGTCGGCACGACGCCCCCGCAGTTCGACGTCGATCAGCTTCGGCGGCGTGCCAGAAAGCTCGGCGTCGACGTTCTCGTCGGCGTGCAAGGGTCGCGCCTCGTGCTGGTCATCGGACGGACGGATCCGTCGCACCAGGCACACGACGACGAGACCGATCTTTCGCTCGCGGAGATCGCCAAGCGTCTCGAGCCGGGATTTGGCCCCGGCCACCTCATCCTCGGCCCCACCGTTCCTGCTCTCATCGACGCGAGTCAGAGCGCCCGCGCGGCGTTGGCCGGATTCGCTGTCGCACGTGCCTGGCGGAACGCGCCGCGGCCCGTGGAGGCCGATGACCTTCTGCCCGAGCGCGCGCTCGCCGGCGACCCGCTCGCCAAGCAGACCCTCGTCGAGCGCGTGTATCGCCCGCTCCGTGCCCACAGCGCCGACCTCGTCACGACGCTCTGGAGCTATCTCGACAACGGCCGATCGCTCGAGGCGACCGCGCGCGAACTGTTCGTGCATCCCAACACCGTGCGTTATCGGCTCAAGAAGGTTTCTGACGTCATCGGATGGGACGCGACCGGCCCCCGCGAGGCGCTGATTCTGCAGACCGCGCTCATTCTCGGGGCGATCGGAACCGACACGACACGGCGACGCTCGTCGGCAACACGCCGCCCGCGCTGACCGACTATCGATCGGCACCAAAGGAAGAACGGATTCTTGTCTGGATTCCACCAGAATGCCGCTCCCGATCTTGGCAGGATGGAATTGTGATCATCGGTCTTTTCCCCGGGCAGGGGTCTCAGACGCCCGGGTTCCTCTCGCCGTGGCTCGAACTCGAGGGCGCCCGCGAGCGCATGGCGGCCTACTCGGATGCTGCGCAGGTCGACCTGATCGCCGCCGGCACCGACGCGGATGCCGACGAGATCCGCGACACGAAGATCGCACAGCCGCTGATCGTCGCCGCCGCGCTCCTCTCGTGGCACGCACTCGCTGAGCGCACCGAGGCCGTGATCGGCGGTGTCGCCGGACACTCGGTCGGCGAGCTCGCCGCGGTCGCCGCATCCGGAGTCCTCACGGACGACGACGCTCTTCGTCTGGTCGGCATTCGCGGCCGCGCCATGGCTGCCGCAGCCGCTGTCTCGCCCACCGGGATGAGCGCGATCCTCGGCGGCGACGAGGAGACGGTGCTCGCACGACTCGCCGAGCTCGATCTGACGCCCGCCAACCGCAACGGAGGCGGTCAGATCGTCGCTGCCGGCGCGCTCGACGCACTGACGGCGCTGGCGTCCGATGCCCCGCGCGGCACCCGCGTCGTACCGTTGCAGGTGGCCGGAGCCTTCCACACGCACCACATGCAGCCCGCGGTCGACGCTCTCGCGCGCGCTGCGGCGGCGCTGGCGCCGAACGACCCCGACCGCACGCTCTGGACCAACTCGGACGGTTCCGTCGTCGCCCACGGCCGCGCCGCGCTCGACCTGCTCGTCGGCCAGGTCGCCGCGCCCGTGCGCTGGGACCTCGACATGGCCTCCTTCGCGGAACACGGCGTGACCGGGCTCATCGAGTTCGCGCCCGCCGGAACCCTCGTCGGCCTCGCCAAGCGCGGCCTGCGCGGCACCCCCGCCGTCGCCGTCAAGACGCCCGACGATCTCGATGCGGCCGTCGCGCTGCTCCCGGAGGAGAACGCATGACCCCCACCATCCGGCAGTCCCAGGGACCCGCCTACACGCGGATCTACTCCTACGGGGCCGCCCGCGGTGAGGTCGCGGTGACCAACGACGACCTGATCGAGCCCATCAACTCGAGCGACGAGTGGATCCGTCAGCGCACCGGAATCATCACGCGCACGCGCGCGGTGCCGGAGACCAGCGCGACCGACCTGGCCACGATCGCCGCGACCGAGGCGGTGGAACGCTCCGGTATCGCCCCCGACCAGATCGATCTCGTGATCATCGCTACGATCAGCAACTCGCGGCAGACGCCGTCGATGTCTGCGGTCGTGGCCGATCGGATCGGCGCCAACCCGGCGGCGGCCTACGATGCCAACGCCGCCTGCGCCGGATTCACGTACGCGGTCGCGCAGGCCGACGCCCTCATCCGCGCGGGTGCCGCGCACTACGCCGTCGTCGTGGGCGCGGAGAAGCTCTCCGATGTCGTCGACCCGACCGACCGCAGCATCTCGTTCCTGCTCGGCGACGGTGCCGGCGCCGTCGTCGTCGGACCGAGCGACACTCCCGCCATCGGCCCTACGGTGTGGGGATCGGACGGCTCGAAGGCGGATGCGGTCGGCATGGACGCGACCCTCACCGAGTTCCGCGACGGCGCTGCCCCGTGGCCGACCCTGCGCCAGGACGGGCCCGTCGTGTTCCGGTGGGCCGTGTGGGAGATGGTGAAAGTCGCGCGACGCGCGATCGAGGCCGCGGGAATCGAGGCATCCGATCTCGCCGCGTTCGTGCCCCACCAGGCCAACATGCGCATCATCGATGAGTTCGCCAAGCAGCTCGGGCTTCCCGAGACGGTGATCATCGGGCGCGACATCGCCACGACCGGCAACACGTCGGCGGCATCCATCCCGCTCGCCACCCACCGGTTGCTGGAAGAGAACCCCGAGCTCAGCGGCGGTCTCGCCCTGCAGATCGGGTTCGGCGCGGGACTCGTCTTCGGCGCCCAGGTCGTGGTGCTCCCATGACGGACGAAGCGACGCATCTAGACTGATTCGCGGTCACCGACCCCCTAAGCCTCAACATAAGGAGACACCATGGCTTTCACCACTGACGAAGTTCTCGCGGGCCTCGCCGAGCTGATCACCGATGAGACCGGCATTTCGGCCGACGAGGTCGCCCTCGAGAAGTCGTTCACCGATGACCTCGACATCGACTCCATCTCGATGATGACCATCGTCGTGAACGCCGAGGAGAAGTTCTCCGTGACCATCCCCGACGACGAGGTCAAGAACCTCAAGACCGTCGGCGACGCGGTCACGTTCATCACCAGCAACCAGGCGTGAGCCGACGCGGTGGGGACCTCGTCCCCACCGCACCGACCAGAGAGAGAACATGAGCCCGTCTCGCATCGTCGTCACCGGAATCGGTGCGTCCACGCCCATCGGCGGCACCGCACCGGAGAGCTGGACCGCCTTGCTCGGCGGCGCCTCCGGTTCTCGCACCCTCGAGCACGAATGGGTGGAGAAGTACGGACTGCCCGTGACCTTCGCTGCGGAGGCGATCGTTCGCCCGGAAGAGGTGCTTGCGCGTCCCGTGGCAAAGCGGCTCGACCCCGCCTCGCAGTTCGCGCTGATCGCCGCGATGGAAGCGTGGGCGGATGCCGGTGCCCCGGAGGTCGATCCCGTCCGTCTGGGCGTCGACTTCGCGACCGGTATCGGCGGCGTATGGACCCTGCTCGACGCGTGGGACACCCTGCGTGAGAAAGGTCCGCGGCGCGTCATGCCGATGACGGTGCCGATGCTCATGCCGAATGCGGCGGCCGGAAATCTCTCTCTGCACTTCGGTGCCCGAGCCTTCGCACGGACGGTCGCCAGCGCGTGCGCGTCGAGCATCGAGTCGATTGTGAACGCTGTCGAGCATCTGCGTGCGGGTCTCGCCGACGTGGTAATCGCCGGCGGCACCGAGTCCGCCATCCACCCGATCACAATGGCGTCCTTTGCCTCGATGCAGGCGCTTTCCAAGCGTAACGACGACCCGGCCACGGCATCCCGTCCCACCAGCATCGATCGTGACGGTTTCGTCATGGGCGAGGGCGCTGCGGCGCTCATCCTCGAGACCGAGGAGCACGCAAAAGCGCGCGGTGCGAAGATCTACGCGGCGGTCGTGGGCGGTGGCGTGACCGCCGATTCGTACCACATCACGGCGAACGACCCCGAGGGGCACGGCGCAGCGCGCGCGGTCACGCTCGCGCTGGAGATGGCGGGCGCATCTCCTGACGACGTCACCCACATCAATGCGCACGCGACGTCGACGCCGGTCGGCGATCCGAACGAATATCAGGCGCTGCGCCAGGTCTTCGGAGCGCGGATCGACGAGATCCCGGTGTCGGCGACCAAGGCTTCCACCGGGCACCTGCTCGGCGGGACCGGTGCGCTGGAGGCGATCTTCACCATTCTCGCCATCCGCGACCGTCAGGCGCCCCCGACGATCAACTTGACCACTCAGGATCCGGCCGTACCGTTCCGCGTGTCGGGTGAGGTGCAGAGCCTCGGCTCCGGCGATCAGCTCGCCATCAGCAACTCGTTCGGTTTCGGCGGGCACAACGCCGTCGCCGCGTTCGCGTCGGTCTGAGCCGTCCCGAGACGATCACCGCAGAGAGATGCCCCCGGAGTACGCTCCGGGGGCATCTCTCGTTTCTGTCGGGCGGCGGTGCGCCTTCCCGGTGCCGGGACGTATCACCGACCTCCGGTAGCAGCACTCCCGCCGCCCGAAGCGTGGGGGCTCAGCCGACCTTGTGCAGCCAGACGATCGGAACTTCATCACCGGCGTGCCGGAACGCCTCGAGTTCTTCATCCCATGCCGCGCCCAGCGCGACCGACAGCTCGCGCTGGAGTTCGATCGGGTCACCGGCGGCGATCTCCATGGCGTACCGGATGCGGTCCTCACCGACGACGATGTTGCCCGCCGTGTCGGTCTGGGCGAAATGGATGCCGAGGTCGGGCGTGTGCAACCACCGACCGCCGTCGCTGCGCGGAGTGGGGTCCTCCGAGACCTCGAAGCGCAGGTGCTCCCACCCGTGCATCGCACTGGCGAGCGCCGCGCCGGTGCCGCCCGGGGCTTCCCAGTAGAACTCGGCACGCCGACTGCCCGGCAGTACCGGCTGATCGATCCAGTCGAAGTTGACTGCGCGCCCGAGGGCACGACCGACAGCCCACTCCAGGTGGGGGCACAACGCGCGTGGCGCCGAGTGGATGAGCACCACTCCGCGCGCCATGTGAGCAGCCATCTTTTCTCCGATCCTCAGGTACGTCTTCCCCTACGACCTGCGCCTCGGAGTGAGGCTGGTTATGCAATTGTTACACGGCTATTATCTCCGGCGCGCCCGGGAATCACAAGTCTGTGATTCGGTGGTGCCGTGAACCTGGGATCGGTGGGCATCGACGTGGCCGAAGCGCTGGGTATGGAGCACGCGCTCGGGCAGATTGCGGAGGCACGCGGATCTCTGCCGTGGTCATCACCGCTCGCCGTCGGAACGCTCGCATGCGACAGCGTCGCTCTTGCTTCGCTGGCTCTCGGCCTCGCGCGGAACGCCCGCACCCCGGCCCCCACCTCACCCGTCCGCGTCGACCGAGCGCGGGTCGCCACCTCCTTCACGAGTGAGCGGATCTTGCAGATCGACGGCCAGCATCCGGCCGTATGGGCACCGCTCTCGGGCTTCCGGACCGCGCGTGACGGTTTCGTTCGCACCCACGCGAACTATCCCCACCACGAGAACGCGCTGCGCCGGGTGCTCGGCCTTGGCGACGGGGCCGACGCGGCCAGCGTAAGCGCCGCGATCGCCGAGCGAGATTCGGTCGAGCTGGAGACCGCCGCAGCACAGGCAGGAGCGGTGGTCGGCGCCGTGCGGACGAGCGAGCAGTGGCGAGAGCATCCGCAGGCGCGCTCGATCGCCGCCGCGCCGATCGTCGAGGTGACCCGCACCGGTGCCGGCCGGCCGCGCGCCTGGACCACGGATGCCGCGCCCCTCGCCGGCATCCGCGTTCTCGATCTCACCCGGGTCCTCGCCGGTCCGATCGCCGCACGTGATCTGGCGCTGGCGGGCGCCGAGGTGCTGCGCGTCGACGCGCCGTTCCTGCCGGAGACAGGGTGGATCCATCTCGACACCGGCCAGGGAAAGCGCTCGACGCTGCTGGATCTCTGCGATCGAACTGACGGCGCGCGGTTCGAATCGCTGCTGAAGCGCGCGGATGTCGTGCTCACCGGGTACCGACCGGGCGCCCTCACGCGGTTCGGTCTCGACCCGGAGGATCTCGCGCAGCGGCATCCCGGTCTTGTCACCGGCTCGGTCTCGGCGTGGGGAACGCAGGGCCCCTGGGCGGGCAGACGTGGCTTCGACAGCATCGTGCAGGCGGTCACCGGGATCGCGGTCGCGGTGACCGCCGATGGCGAAACCCCGGGCACGCTGCCGGCGCAGGCACTCGATCATTCGACAGGGCACTTCTTGGCCGCCGCGCTGACGATGGCCCTCGTCGGGCAGCGCACGGTCGGCGGCTCCGTCGACGTGCGGATGTCGCTCGCCCGGGTCGCCCACGCTCTTCTCGACTCCACCGACGGCGCGACCGTCCCGCCCGATGCGGGCGCACCGGCTGCACCGTGCCGAACGCGTGCACCGAGCGAGAGCCGGCCCTTCTCGCTCACGTACGCGCCGCCCGTCCTCGCCTTCGACGGCGCGCCGGACGACTATGCCGACGTGGGTGGTCCGTGGGGCATCGACGCGCCCGATTGGGCCCGTTCGAACGCGTCGTAGGCATCGGACGGCGCCCGGGACACCCCGCAAGACAACGGAGTAGGGCGGGTGGGACTTGAACCCACGATCGTCGGGTTATGAGCCCGCTGCCTTGACCAGCTTGGCCACCGCCCCCTGTGAGGAAAAGCCTAGTGCCCGGCGCCGGGCTACTTCTCGTCGCCGAGTCGCCCGCGCAGAATCGGGAGTTCCTGGCTGTCGCTCACGATCTGCGGGTGATTCTTCGTCAGCGAGAACACGCCGTAGATCGCGATCACACCGGCCAACACGAAGCCGCCGATCGCCCACGGACCGGCGGTCGCCGCTTCCTGCAGGATGACGAGACCGATCAGCACCGCGACGATCGGGTCGATGACGGTGAGCCCGGCGATCACCAGATCGGGCGGGCCGACCGAGTACGCAGTCTGCACGAAGTACGCGCCGACCGACACGGCCAGCAGAAGTCCGACGATGCACAGCACACTCAGCCAGCCGAAGTCGCCCGACTGGATGTTCTTGATGACGACCTTGGCCAGGGTCGCGACGAAGGCGTACAGCACCCCGGCGGCGGCGATGTAGAACAGCGCCGCGCCGTGCGCACGCCGAAGCAGGAGCCACAGTGTCGTGAGCACCGCAAGAACGACGACCAACAGACCGAGGATCGTGAGCAGCTGACTGTCGGAGATCGGCATCTCGGTGGCGACGAACGCGGCGATCGTGACGAACACGAGAATGCCGCCGATGCAGAACGCGATCGATCGAATCGACGCGCCGGTCGGCTTGTGACCCGAGACCCGTGCATTCAGGAGCGTGGTGATGACCAGCGACACCGCCCCGAGCGGCTGCACCAGGATGAGCGGTGCGAACGCCAGGGCGGCGAGCTGACAGGCGATCGCGAGTCCGAGCATGACGGTACCGGCGACCCACGAAGGGCGGGTCAGAAGCTGCAGGAGCTGCCCGCCGCTCAGTCCGCTCGATCCCGACGAACCCGAGATGCGTTCGACCTTCATGACACCGCGGTGCTGGTACTGCGCGCCGAAAGACATGAACACCGCGCCGAGCAACGCCAGCGGAATGCCGATCAGGATGCCGGGATCCCGGAACACTCCGATGAGCCCATCGGCGACATCGTCCAGGATCACATCGGTCCAGATCACCCTTAGACACTAACGGCGAACCCGGCTCGATAGGCTCAAGGCGTGGCCGTACTCCCGATTCGCATCATGGGCGATCCCGTCCTGCACTCCCCCGCCTCACCCGTCGAAGAGGTGACGGACGAGATCCGCACCCTCGTCGCGGACATGTTCGAGACCATGGACCGCGCCCCCGGCGTCGGACTCGCCGCACCTCAGGTCGGCGTGCCGCTGCGCATCTACACCTACTCGTACCCCGACGATGACGGCACCGCGTGGCGGGGGGTCATCCTTAATCCGGAGCTCTGGATCACCCCGGCCGAGCCGGGCGATCCCGATCCCGACGAGGAGTCGGAGGGATGCCTGTCGTTCCCCGGCGAACGCTTTCCGCTTCGTCGTTCCGAGCGCGCCCGGGTGACCGGCACAGACCTCGACGGTGCCCCCGTGGTCATCGAGGTCGACGGATGGCGTGCACGCATCATGCAGCACGAGTTCGATCATCTCGACGGAATTCTCTACATCGACCGGCTCGGCGACGCCGATTGGAAGACGACTCAGAAGATCGCTCGCAAGCGCGGGTGGGGGCGGCCGGGCAGCGCATGGTTGCCGGGCGTCGACGATCTCGACGCCTGATCCGCCGCAGACGGCAACGACGAAGCCCGGATCGAGGCGGTCATCCCGCCATCGATCCGGGCTTTCGTGGATCAGAAGGCTTCCGCAGTCCCGGGGTCGGTCGTCGCCTTCGGCGCCTGTGCGGGGGTGCCCGCGCTGTGCGCCTGCTCGGGAACCGTTCCTCCCGCGCTTCCCTCGGCGATCGCGTGCCCGATCGCCCGTCCCTGGATGATCTCGGCGAGATCGATTCCCGTCGCGGCGCGGACTGCGTCGAACGTCGCCCGGAGACCGCCTGCGGACTCGTTCGCCAGATGGCTGCTGGCGCCCTCGCCTCCGAGCACGGTGATGGACCCGACCTTGTCGTAGCCCTTCGCGAACTCGGTCATCATGGGCACGAGCGCCTCGAGCGCCCGCTGCGCGAGAAGCGCCTGCTGGTTCTTGCTGAGAGCATCGGCCTCGGCGGAGATCGCCGAAGCGCGTGCCTCACCGGCCAAGCGCACGGCATCCGCATCCGCCTCCGCGCGCAAACGCGTCGCGGCAGCCTCCTGCGTCGCGATCTCTGCCTGCGCCTGCGCGGCACGGATCTTGGCGTACGCATCCGCGTCCGCGTTCCGCTCGCGCTGGTACAGGTTCGCGTCGGCGACCTTCTTGACCTCGGAATCGAGCCGGGCCTGAGTGTTCTCCGCTTCCTGCAGCAGCACCGCCTGCTGGCGTTCGGCGCGCTCCAGCGTTTCGGCCTGCTCCGCTTCGGCGTTGGCACGACCGACCTGCGCCTTCGCGGCCGCGGAGTTCTTGTCGAGGGCGGTCTGCTCGATGAGGTTCGCCTCGTCGGTCGCGATCTGCCGCGCCCGGATCTCGCGGTGGGCGTTGATGTTCGCCACCTCCGCGTCGCGCTTGACGCGCTCGACCTCGGTCGCGCCGAGCGCCGCGATGTAGCCGTTCAGGTCGGTGATGCCCTGGATCTGGAACGAGTCGAGGATCAGACCCTGCGACGACAGATCCGCCTTGATGCCTTCGGCGATCTGATCGGACAGCCGCTGCCGGTCGCGCATGAGCTCTTCGACCGTCAGCGTGGCGACGACCCCGCGAAGCGCACCCTCGAGCTGCTCGGTGGTGAACTGCTCGATGGCCTTGTCCTGCGACGCGAAGCGCTCGGCTGCACGGCGCACGGATTCCGGATCGGATCCGATCTTGACGAGGGCGACACCGCTCACGTTCACCGTGACACCGTTGGACGACTGCGCGGTCGGCTCCATCTTGATCTGTCGCGCGCGCAGCGAGATCATCTCGGCGCGCTGCGTCAGTGGGTTGACGATCGCCCCACCACCGGTGATGACGGTGATGCGCGACGTCTCACCGTCGCTGCGCTTCTGGCGCTTACCGACGATGACGAGCGCTTCGTCGGCCTTCGCCACGCGGTACCAGGCGCGGATGAGAACCGCGACGATCACGAGCACGACGATGAGAATGACGACGCCGATGAGGGCGAACAGTCCGATCGCTCCGAGGGCAGCGAACTCCATTGGTCCTCCTGTGGGGTCGTTCGGCACCGACATTCGGATGCCGCCTTCTCTCCAGCCTATCCGGAGCGGCCCGAGCGACAGAGGGTTTTGGACAGTCCGTCCAAACCGGCGCTCCACCCACGCGCCAGGTTCCTGCTCCCGCGCCTCAGATCGGTAGCGCGGATGCAGGAAAGTGACGCGCGGGGCTGAAGGCTCGCTGCGCGGGGTGTTCTGGGCGGGGCAGCCCCCCGCCGGCCATCGGCCGGCTCCCGCCAATCCCGATGCCAGCCCCGCCCAGAACACCCCGCTCCGCTGTGCGTCCGCGTCCGGTCGTTCCGCCTCGGACGCTCCACCCACGCGCCAGTTTCCTGCTCCCGCGCCTCAGATCTGTAGCGCGGATGCAGGAAAGTGGCGCGCGGGGGCTGAAGGCTCGCGAGGGTGTGGGTGAGTGACGGCGCTCGGGGTCAGTCGCCCGTCGTGGCGCTGGCCTTCGCGCGCTCCTGCGCGAGGGCCTCGGCAACGGCGCGCTCGACCCGTTCGGCCTCCCCCGCATCCCGCGCGCGCTTCCGGCCGCGACGACCGCGGAAGAACAGGACCGCCGCGACCGCCAGCAGCAGAACCAGGATCAGAAGCGTCCACGGCACGGCCCATCCGGTCGCCGACGCCGTGACCGCGTCGAGCGGAGCGGTCGATCCCGCCGCATCCGTCACGAGCGGCGTGAGCGTCGCCGTCGCCGTCAGCAAGACGACGGCCGGCACATCGCGAACCGTGACGGTCTGGGTCCATTCCTCGCCGGGGAGAAGAGTCGGCGTCGGGTCCACCGCATCCGCGTCTGTCGGGAACATCCCGAACAGGCCGCTCACCTGAGCGGTTTGCGCAGCGGATGCGGAGACGTTGCCGGTGTTGTGCAGCGTGTACGTGAGCGTCGCGTCACCTCCGACGAACGGGTTCCATCCGCCGTTCCACGCGACATGCACGTCATCGACGCTCAGCGAAGGCGCGAGTTCCCCACCGACCCGCAGATCGAGGCGCACGGCGAGGCGGCGGTCGACGTTGACCCCGGCGGCCTGATCGGGCACGGTCAGGGAGGTCACGACCCCGCCCGCATAGTCGCCCGGAGTCGCGTTCTGCGGGACCGAAACGGTGAACGGCACGGTCGCGACCTGTCCCGGACCCACGGTGATGTGGTCGTTGTCGGGCGTGACCCACGCTCCGACGCCGTGGGATTCCTCGCCCGCCACGAGCAACGCGAGCTGGCCGTCGTCCGAGGTGTAGCCGTCGATCGCATAGAGATCGAGTTCGACGGCCTGGGCGCCGCGGTTCGTGATCACGATGCCGTCCGACACGCTCGAACCCGGCTCCACGGTGTAGCCGAAGCTCGTTCTGCTGTCCCCTCGCTCGTTCGACGCGGTGCGAACGGTCCACGTCACCTCATCGGCCGTATCGGCGAAGGCGGCGGGAACGGTGAGGAGCGAGGCTGCCGCCGCGATCGTCGCCGCACCGATCAGGATGGCACGGCGGACGCGGCGTGAATACGAGGACGAAGTGTGCACGACGGGGGCTTTCTGTGTGTGGAGATGAACAGGGTCTGCGGGAGGAGGACCCTGGGTCCCCCTCCCGCAGACGACGGGAAACGCGCTCAGCCGGCCAGCGCGGTGACCGTCAGCGTGGCGCGGTAGGTGCCCTTGTCGGTCGCATCCGGGATCTTCAGATCCAGGTCGGCGCCGAGCACCGCAGAACCACGGTCGTGTCCTTGGGCTGCGGAACCGAGCACGCGCGAGATCGCGAGCCCCTTGCCGCCGTCCCACCCGGAGCCGACGGCGGCACCGGCGGTCGCACCCGCACCCGCCGTGACCACGCGCGGCGTCCAGCCGAGATTGTCACCCGGGAAGGTCTTCGACCCGTCCTGGAACTCACCGACGACCGCCGAGAGCGACCAGGGCGACTGCGCAGCCCGCGTGTCCGACACCGCGATCGGGTTGATCGCGCCGGTCGCCTCGAAGTAGCCGTCCTTCTCGACGGCCGTGCCGAGGTCGACGAGGCCGTTCTGACCGTCGATCGTCCAGCCGAACTCGCCCGGGGCCGCCGCAGGCACGTCGACCTGGATCTCCTGCCCGTCACCGTGATCGGGGTGGATGGTCACCTGGTCGATGATCGAGCCGATCGGCTTGGCCGCGGCCGTGCCGTTGTTCGGGCCGCACCAGAGAACCTTGCCGAGCTCGACCGCCGCGTTCGGCGCATCGCACGTGCCGCTGCGGATCCCCTCGACGACCAGAGCGTCCTTCTTCACC
Source organism: Microbacterium sp. cx-55 (assembly GCF_021117345.1). Lineage (NCBI taxonomy): Bacteria > Bacillati > Actinomycetota > Actinomycetes > Micrococcales > Microbacteriaceae > Microbacterium > Microbacterium sp. cx-55. The sequence continues at coordinate 1,735,655 of NZ_CP088261.1, forward strand.
TGCACCTTGACGTAGCTGCGCACGTGCTCCTGGTTCTCAACCGAGCCGTACCAGTAGTTGCCCGGGTTCAGCGGGTCGGCGCCGTTGCCCGCGCCGGAAGTTCCGCTCGCGTCGGGTGCGGTGATGTCGTAGTACTTCGAACCGGATGCGGAGTTCGCGGTCACGTACACGACCCCACCCGGCCCTTCGAAGACCTCATCCTGCCCGGGCTGCTCGTCGGGGTTCGCCTTGGCGCCGTTCTTGATCTCGTAGGTGCGGGCGTAGCTGTGGTCGTGACCCTGGAGCACCAGGTCGACGCCGAGGTTCGAGAACGTCGTCGGGAAGTCGACGCGACGCACCTTGTTGTCGGAGTCCTTCGCGTGGTCGGCCGGCGAGTAGATCGAGTGGTGGAACACCAGCACCGTGTACTTCGCTTCGCCGCCGTGCTTGTTCACGACGTCCGTCACGTACGAGACGTGCGCCGCATCGCCGCCACCGGTGGCGTTGTCGTAGCTGTTGCTGTTCAGGTCGATGAACAGCACGTCCTTGTAGATGTACCAGTAATCACCGCCCGACTCCGTGGCCGTGTTGCCCTTGCGGTAGTAGGCCGAGGAGTAGTCCGTGTTCGGCGTGTAGAAGTGCTGCTCGTACGCCTTGCCGCCGACGTCGTGGTTTCCGATCGTCGCCGCCCACGGGTACTGGCGAAGCTGGTCGGGTGCGAGGAACGCGTCCCACTGGGTCTCGGTGTTCGCGGTCTCCACCTGGTCGCCGCCCGACACGAGAAGCTCCGCGTTCGGGTTCGCGGAGGTCGCGACGGCGAGCGTGTCTGCCCAGCCGGCGCCATCCTTCGCCACGTTGCCGGACGAACCGATCTGCGGGTCGCCGAGGAACAGGAAGTCGTAGTCCCCCTCGAAGGACTGCGTCTTGAACGAGTAGGTCTGGGACCACGCGCCATCGGAGCCGACCCGGTACGAGTACTGCGTGTTCTCCTGCAGCCCCGAGAGCGCCGCGTGCCGGTTGTACCCGCCGCTCGAGGCGATGTTCGCTGTTCCCGTCGCCGTGAACGACGTGGCGCCGGTGGCCGGGAACACGCCGCCGACGACGGCCGTGGTCGGGACGAGCTGAACGATCTGCGCGGAGTCGTCGGAGCTGTACCAGGAGACGACGCGCTGCGTCTCATCGGCGCCGACACCGAGCACGATTCCCGTGTACGACGCGCCGGCTGCGTAAGCGGCCGCGGGCACGAGGGACGCACCGATCACGGCGGTCGCCGCGATCGCGGCCGCCGATAGCCACATCGCCGCCCGGCGACGAGGCTGGTGAGATTCGAGCAGGAGCATGGATTCTCTTCTTTCTCAGGTGGAGGGGGAAGTCGCTGCGAGGTCCCCGAATCTGAGAATCAACCCAGAAGCTTGCGAGCGTGTGAACGGACGACGACGCACGCACGCGACGCGCACGAACGGTCGTCATGCACCGGGTGACGTCACTGGCCGAGCAGGCGCTCGACGAACCAGATGAGCCCGAAGACGGTCACCGTGACGGCCATCAGACCCGTCGCCCACGTGCCGATCCGGGGCGAACGGCGACGCAGAAGCACGAGGAGCGGGAAGACGATCACGATGATGCCGAGTTGCACGGTCTCGATGCCGACGTTGAACACGAGAAGAATCCACAGCAGTGTCCACGACCAGGGTTCGTCGATGCCGAGCGCGGAGGCGAAGCCGAGTCCGTGCACCAGCCCGAACAGGAAGACGACCCCGATCCGCAGCCAGCCGGGGCCATCGATCCCGCCGTAACCGCTGCGTGCGGTGAGCTCGGTGGCCACGCGCCCCCGACGCGCGAGGTTCCACAGGTGCCAGGCACCCACGATCGCGATGGACAGCGCGATGATCGGCTCGATGATCGTCGCGGGCACGCCCAGCAGTCCGGTCGCCGCCAGGATGAACGTCACCGAGTGCGCCACCGTGAACGCGGTCGCCGCGAACACCAGCTCGCGAAGGCGCCGGGATCCGGCGATCAGAGCCAGCAGGAACAGGATGTGATCGATACCGCTGAGGAGATGCTCCGCCCCGAGCAGGAAGAACTCGCCGAAACGCTCCCCGATGCTCTGGGCCGTCGAGAACGACGGATGCTCCGCGTCGAGCGCGGCGCTCCCGGTGTGCACCCCGACCTCGTACGTGAGGATGGTTTTCGTCCCCGTGACGAAGCCTTCCGCATCCGGGAACAGATCCGACGCCACCGTGTACGCGGCGTCATCTCCCGCCGCCCCCGGCGGGCAGTCGTAGTCGATGATCACGGCCGCGTACGGGACTCCGTCGCGCTCCGTCATCTCCACCGATTCGCCCACGACCGGAGCGCACGCCGCGTCACCGGCCGCAACCGTGAACCGGTCGCTCACGTACGCCGAAACGCTGTCGCGGTGGCGCTCGAGAGCCGCCGCCTGCGCGTCCGCATCCCCGTCGTCGAACGCCGACGTGCCCTCCTGGAACAACGCATCGTCCGAGGCCGCATCGGCAGCGGAGACGACGAGCAGGTCGTACTCCAGCTGCAGGGTGACCGCCACCCGATCGTGCGTGCGCGTCACGTCGGCGTACACCACCGAGCTGAAGCCGTGCGCGGCGGCGGGCGCGGCAACAGCCACGACCAGCGCGATCGCGGTCAGGAGCAACCCAACCGCTCCTCCCCCCGCTCGAAAGCGCACTGCCGAGGCAGAGGAAGAATTGGACAGGGAGTGTGACGATGATTTCATAGCAGGACGACCGTGCACCCGCGTCGTGAACGGCGGACCGATGGCGGTGGAACGATCTGCAAACATCGGCGCCCCGAGCGCGGATGCTGCGGCCGTATCCCGCAGGGTGGAGACGTCTCCGTTCTCTCCCGTCGAGGTCTGTCTCCCGTGCCCAGTCGCGTACCACCTCTCGCCGCCCTCGCCGCGGCGCTTCTCGCGGTCGCCGTGCTCAGCGCGTGCGCGCCCGATCCCTGGCAACAGCCGCGCGTCGACGCCGGCGCCGTCGGCGCACCGGGCGAGGGCTTCCATCCGGATGACGCACCCGCCCCCGAGGCGACCGTCGATCCCGTGGCGGGATCATGGGAGGGCGTTCGTCCCGCGCCGGGGTACCGCGTCGTGCTGCTGACGGCCGGAGACGATGCGCCGACCGCCACCCTCACCGACGCCGTGGCGTCGTGGGCGGAGAAGGAGCAGGTCACGCTGCGCACCGTGCGCGCGGACGACGACGCCCTCGGCGGCATCGTGGAGGCGATGGAACTGCAGCCGAACCTCATCATCAGCGCCGGGGCGCCCCTGATCGACCCGCTGGCGCTCGTCTCCGCCAGTCACCTCGATGTGCCGTTCCTGGTGCTCGGCGCCGAACTCCCGGAGCCGACGAGCAACGTCACGGCCGTGGAGTGGAACGGTGCCGGCTACCGGGGCGAAGGGCTCGTCACCTCGACCGAGTACGACCCCGCCACCTTCACACCGGAGCGTTCCGCATCCGCCGTCCACGCCGGCGTGACCGCGGTGCTCACGGGGCTCACGGGCGTCGTCATCTGGATCGACTGACGGGCAAAAAAGTAAGGCCAGGGGTGGAAGCCCTGGCCTTGGTGAGAGCCACGTTAGATGACGCAGTACTCTCGCTCCCCGGCTTGGACTCGAACCAAGAACCTATCGGTTAACAGCCGATTGCTCTGCCAATTGAGCTACCGAGGAATATCGCCGTTCTCGCGAAGGCAACCCCACTATCGTAGCAAAGCTCTGGGGGTCACGACGACACCAGACGCCGATCCGCCTCCGAACTCGGCGTCCACACCATCCCCCGCACACCGTGCCCGATGCCCACGACGTGACCCGCTTGCAGCGCGAGCACATCGGCATCGAATCGGGCCACGGTCTCCGGTTCGTTCGCGACCATGAGGAGCGACAGGCCATGTTCCCGCTGGCGCCGCGCGAGGGCGGCGCGGACGATCTCCCGCGCTTCGACATCGAGGTTCGCCAGCGGTTCATCCGCGACCACCAGGCGCGGCTCGAGCATGAGGGTGCGCGCGAGCGCGACGCGCTGCCGCATCCCGGCGCTCAATTCATACGGGTACTTGCCGACCGCTCCGAGCGGCAGGCCGAGTTCGTCCAGCAGCGTCGCCACCCGGAAAGACAGCGCCCGACCGTTGACCTTCCGCTGCCGACTGGTGACCGGCTCGGCGACGATCTCACCGACGGTCAATCGCGCCGGCAGGGTGGCGCCGTCGGACTGTCCGAGATGACCGGTGAGCACACTCAGCAGTCGTCGCTTGCGCCCTGGGCGGCGCACGGAGATGCCCTCGACCACCGCATCGCCCCCGACGATCTCGACGCCGGCACCGGCCGCGCCGGCGAGCACCGCGGCGAGCGTCGACTTTCCTGATCCGGTGGCGCCGAGCAGAACAAGCGCCGTACCGCGGGCCACCGTGAAGGTGACTCCGTCGACGACTCGCTGGACATCGCCGCGCGCACCCGTGTGGGTGATGCTCAGGTCGGAACAGACGATGCTGTCAGCGGCGATGTCGGAAGTCACAGGTGTCATCCTGCCCGCTGCAGCCGGACGGCGCTACTGCTCGCCGGTCAGTCGCTGTCGGTCGGCGTCGAGCTCGCGCAGGCGAAGGCGCACCGTGCGCCCTTCTTCGGAGTCCGCCGCGAGACGTTGGATCGCCGCCACCAGCTCGCGTTTCTCACGCTCGATGCCGCGCAGCCGGATGCGGCGTGCGAGGTCCTTCGCCGAGGTGATCGCGTGCCGGTCGTCGCGGGCGGGAAAGTCGCCCGTGAGCAGCTCTGCCGCGAAAGAGCGGTACGGCTCACGGACGGCGTCGACGGCGGCCGCCGCCCACCCGGGCCGCGTGTGGTCGGGAACGGCCGCGATGCTCGAGCGCACGGCCTCGAGCGCCGGATGCCGGAAGCTCTCATCGAGGGCGGCGCGCAGATCCTCCGGATCGATGCGGTGCCCGTACTGCAGGAAGCCCATCAACGCGTCCCGCTCGAGGGCGACGTCGGGGTCGCGCGGAAGCGTCGCGATCGTGACCCGCGGAACCTCTGCCACGGGCGGAGTCCCACCATCAGGCGTGGGACCGGGGCGGGATGCGGACCGCCCCGACGTCGACGAATCGCCGGCCCGGGAGGCGCGCCCTGCCCGATCGACGGCCTGACCGACCTCGGACAGATCGAGGCCGAGCCGCCGCGCGAGCACGCGCGTGTAGCCCGGGCGCAGGGCGGGGTCACGGATCTCCGCGACGATCGGAGCCGCCGAGCGGAGCGCGCCCGCCCGGCCCTCGACCGTGCTCAGATCGAACGTGCCGACGCGCTGATCGATGACGAACTCGAACATCGGCACCTTGGTCTCCAGCAGTGCCCGCACCGCGCCGTCACCGCGCTGCAAGCGCAGGTCGCACGGGTCGAGTCCGGCCGGAGCGACGGCGACGTAGGTCTGCGCGGCGAACCTCTTCTCCTCGCCAAACGCTCGCAGCGCCGCCTTCTGGCCAGCCGCATCCGGGTCGAACGTGAACACCACTTCACCCGCGGCGGAATCGTCTCCCATCACCCGCCGGAGCACGGTGATGTGGTCGGTGCCGAACGCCGTACCGCACGTCGCGACCGCCGTCGTGATGCCCGCGAGGTGGCAGGCCATCACGTCGGTGTAGCCCTCGACGACCACGACGCGGTGATCACGGGAGACGTCGCGTTTGGCGAGGTCGAGACCGTACAGGACCTGAGACTTGCGGTAGATCGGCGTCTCGGGGGTGTTCAAGTACTTCGGACCCTGATCGCTTTCGAGAAGTTTGCGGGCGCCGAAACCGATCACCTGACCGGTCACGTCGCGGATCGGCCAGACGAGCCGCCCGCGGAATCGGTCGTACACACCGCGCTGCCCCTGCGAGACGAGGCCGGCCGTCGTCAGCTCGTCACGCGTGAATCCCTTCGCGGTCAGCGCGTCGAGCAGCGCAGACCACCCGGGCGGGGCGAACCCGACTCCGAAGTGCGCGGCGGCGCCGGCGTCGAAGCCGCGCTCGCCGAGGAACCGTCGACCCACCTCGGCCTCGGGCGTGAGCAGCTGGGAGCGGTAGAACTCGGCCGCGGCGGCGTTCGCCGCATACAGACGCGCACGCCCGGAGGTCTCGGGCGCGGCGCCGCCCTCCTCGTAGTGCAGCGTGAAACCGATGCGCGCGGCGAGGCGTTCGACCGCCTCGGTGAACGAGACGTGATCCATCTGCCGGAGGAACGTGTAGACGTCGCCCGATTCACCGCATCCGAAGCAATGGTAAAAACCCACTTGCGGACGCACATGGAAGCTCGGGCTGCGCTCGTCGTGGAAGGGACACAGCCCCTTCAGCGAACCGACGCCGGCCGATTTCAGCGCGACGCGCTCCCCCACGATGTCGGCGATGTTGGTGCGGGACTTCACCTCTTCCACATCGGCCTGCGCGATGCGGCCGGGCATCAGAGTCCCTCGAGCGGTTCGGGCAGCGCGTACACCGATCGCGCGAGCGCGCGACCGCTCGGCATCCAGACGTCGAGGGATTCGCTGTCGAGTTCGCCGACCAGCGAGTGATGCCAGCCGAGTGCGCCGCGGTCCGTGAGGCTCGCGACCTGGTCGACGACGACCCGCCGACGCGCCGCATCCGTCTCCGCCTGGGTGAAGTCTTCGGCGTGCAGCGAATCGAGGTTCTCCGGCGCGTCCCAGAGTGCGGTGGCGAGCCGCTTGAGGACGCGGCGCTGCTCTTTGTAGAGGGTCTTGCGGCCTTCGATCGTGACGACGAACGCGCCGATCGTTCCCTTCAGAACAGCCATCTCCGCCTCGATCACACGGGGCACGACAACGTGGCCCCGGTAGCGGGTGAGCACCGGAGCAGAGTAGGCCTCGCGGGTCGCGGCGGTCGCCGCACGGGCGAATCGGCCGATGAGGTCGGAGGTGAGGTTCTTCAGACGCGCGTGCGCCGCACGCGATCCGTCGAACTCCGGCAACCATTCCGGAAGACGCATGAGCCGGAAGAGGGCGTCGGCAAGCTCGTCGCGGGTGAAGTCGTACCCCACCCAGGTTTGGATCGCACTCAGGATCGCCGCGTGCTGACGCGGGTCCGACAAGCGGGCCGGGTCGAGGTAGCCGTTGACGATCGCGTCTTCGAAGTCATGCACGGAATAGGCGATGTCGTCGGACAGGTCCATCACCTCGGCCTCGATGCACCGGATGCGGCCGGGCGCCCCCTCGCGCATCCACCGGAAGACGGCTTCATCTTCCGGGTAGACGCCGAACTTGAGCCGACCACCCGGGTCGGGCACCGGACTGTCGACCGTCCACGGGTACTTGCACGTGGCATCCAGGCTCGCGCGCGTGAGGTTCAAGCCGTAGCTCTCGCCGTCGGCCCCCACGACCTTGGACTCGAGCCGGGTCAGGATGCGGAGCGTCTGCGCGTTGCCCTCGAACCCGCCGATGTCTTCGGCCCACTCGTTGAGAGCGCGCTCACCGTTGTGCCCGAACGGCGGGTGCCCGAGGTCGTGGCTCAGGCACGCGGTATCGACGACATCGGGAGCGAGCTGCAGAGCGGTCGCGAGTTCACGCCCGACCTGCGCCACCTCGAGCGAGTGCGTGAGTCGGTTCCGCGCGAAGTCGGCGGGACTCGCGGGACTCAGCACCTGGGTCTTCGCCGCGAGACGACGCAGCGATGCCGAGTGCAGCACGCGGGCGCGGTCTCGCGCGAAGTCGTCGCGCTGCGAACGGTGCTGCTCTTGCAGGAACCGCTCCGCATCCGTCGTGTCGTAGCCCGCGGGTCTCGTTCCCACCGCGGCGATCGCGTCAGCCCCCACTGTGGCTGAGCTCCGCATCGGCCAGCACACCGGCGGCGTCGGCCGCGAGTTCGCGACTGTTCAACCAGCCATCCGGGAGCGCGGGGCGCTTCGGGGTACCGGCCCGGCCGCGTTGCCCCTCCGCCGCCTCTCCCGGGTACGGAGCGTCGAGTTCCAGCGTCGCGAGCAGGTCGTCGAATTCCGCGAGAGTGGACGAGGTGGCGAGAGCGGCGCGCGTGTCGCCCCCGACCGGATAGCCCTTGAAGTACCAGGCGACGTGCTTGCGGATGTCGCGGCAGCCGCGGCCCTCGTCCTCGAAGAACTCCACGAGGAGCTCGGCGTGGCGGCGGAAGGCGTTCGCGACGAATCCGAGGGTCGCGTCGACCGGCGGGGCCTCCGCGCCGAAGGCCCGGGCCAGATCGCCGAACAGCCACGGCCGGCCGAGGCATCCGCGTCCGACGACGACGCCGTCGGCCCCGGTCTCATCGAGCATGCGCACCGCATCTTCGGCTGACCAGATGTCGCCGTTCCCGAGCACGGGGATGCTGGTCACCGCCTGCTTCAGCGCGGCGATTGCCGCCCAGTCGGCGGTGCCGGAGTAGAACTGCGCGGCGGTCCGCGCGTGCAACGCCACCGCGGAGGCCCCCGCGTCTTCGGCGATCCGGCCGGCGTCGAGGAAGGTCAGGTGGTCGTCGTCGATGCCCTTGCGCATCTTGACCGTCACCGGCACGTCGCCGGCGTTCTCGACGGCCGCGCGAACGATCGCGGCGAACAGGTCGGATTTCCAGGGAAGCGCTGCTCCCCCGCCCTTCCGCGTCACCTTGGGCACGGGACAGCCGAAGTTCAAGTCGATGTGATCGGCGCGATCCTCGTCGGCGAGCAAGCGGGCAGCACGACCGACGGTGAGCGGATCGACACCGTACAGCTGCACCGAGCGGGGAGTCTCCGACTCGTGGTGCTGGATGAGCCGCATGGTCGTCTCGTTGCGCTCCACGAGAGCGCGGGATGTGATCATCTCGCTCACGTAGAGGCCCGCGCCGTACTCGCGGCAGAGGCGACGGAACGCGGTGTTCGTGATTCCGGCCATCGGCGCGAGCACCACGGGAACGTCGACCTCGATGGGGCCGATGCGCAGTGGACGCGCGGGCGCGATTGTCGTGGTCATCGTTCCATTCTCCCATCCCGGAGCCGATGTCGCGGCGTACTGTGGACGCATGAGCGACACGACCGAAACCGACCTCCGCAGCATCCCGTTCACCACCGCGGAGGGCACGGATTCCACGCTCGCCGATTACGGCGACGGCGTGTTCCTGATCGTCAACGTGGCATCGCGCTGCGGCTTGGCGCCCCAGTACGAGCAGCTCGAGGAGCTTCAGCGCACCTACGGCGATCGCGGCCTCCAGGTGCTGGGCTTCCCCTGCAACCAGTTCCTGCAGGAGCTGGGCTCGATGCACGAGATCCTCGAGTACTGCTCCACGACCTGGGGGATCTCGTTCCCCATCCTCGACAAGATCAAGGTCAACGGCGCGAACGCGGCCCCGCTCTACAAGGCGTTGAAGAAGGCGAAGGATGCCGAGGGCAAGCGCGGACCGGTGATCTGGAACTTCGAGAAGTTCCTCCTGACGCCCGCGGGCGAGGTCCACAGGTTCCGCCCGACGGTGAAGCCCGACGACGCGGCGATCGTCGGACTCATCGAACGGAACCTGTCGGCCTGAGTCAGCCGGCGACGGCCGCCGAATCCTCGGCGGCCTCAGCGGCGCGCTCGGCCCACACCTGGCGGGCGATCTGCGAGAACGCCTCCGGGGGCTGTGCTCCGCTCACGCCGTACTTGCCGTCGATCACGAAGAACGGCACCCCGTTGATTCCGTACGCCGCGGCCTGCGCCTGGTCGGCCCGAACGTCCGCGACGTAACGCTCGTCTTCAAGGGCGGCGCGCATCTCGGCGGGGTCGAGCCCGACCTCGGCGGCGAGGTCGACGAGATCGTCGACGCGGCCCACGTGCCGGCCCTCGACGAAGTATGCCGACATGAGTCGCTCCGCCATCTCGTGCTGACGCCCCACGGCCTTCGCCGCGTGCAGCAGTTCGTGCGCCTTCACCGTGTTGGTGTGCTTGACGGTGTCGAAGTGGTATTCGAGGCCGGCCTTCGCGGCCACCTCGGTCACGTTGTCGAGCATCTGCCGAACCTGCGGCCGATCCAGTCCCTTGCGATCGACCAGGAAGTCCAGCTCGTCACCGTCGAAGTCGACGGGTGTGTCGGGCGAGAGCTCATACGAATGGAATGTCACCTCCACCTGGGGGGCATTCTCATCTGACTCGATGTCGCGGAGCCCCGCCTCGAGGTTGCGCTTGCCGATGTAACACCACGGGCACGCGATGTCACTCCATACGTCGATCCGGATCGGGTCTGTCATGACAAACGCAACACCAATCCGGGGTGCGGCTATTCCCCCGCGTCAACCGAAGACGCGTGGGCCTGCGGTGTGTCGATCGCACCGCCAAAGCGGCGATCGCGACCGAGGTACTGATCGATCGCCTGCCAGAGGTCACGCCGGGTGAAGTCCGGCCAGAGCGTGTGGAGAAAGACGTACTCGGCGTAGGCCGACTCCCAGAGCAGGAAGTTCGACGTGCGCTGCTCGCCGCTCGACCGGATGAACAGGTCGACGTCCGGCATCTCCGGGACGTACATCCGGCGCGCGATGAGCTTCTCGGTCACCGCAGACGGCTTCATCCGGCCCGCGGCGACGTCGTCGGCAATCGATCGCATCGCATCGACCAGCTCGACGCGACCGCCGTAGTTGACGCACATCGTCAGCGTGAGCACATCGTTGTCGCGGGTCAGCTGCTCGGCGTACTGCAGTTCTTTGATCACCGATCCCCACAGGCGGGGCTTCCGCCCTGCCCAACGGATGCGGACGCCCCACTCGTTCAACTGATCGCGGCGGCGGTGCAGGACGTCGCGGTTGAACCCCATCAGGAACCGCACCTCGTCGGGAGAGCGCGACCAGTTCTCCGTCGAGAAGGCATACACCGACAGGTGGCGGACGCCCGCCTGGATCGCCCCCGCGACGACGTCGAGCAGGGCGGCCTCGCCGGCCTTGTGCCCTTCCACCCGGGTGAGACCCCGCCCGTTGGCCCACCGCCCGTTGCCGTCCATGACGATCGCCACGTGGGCCGGCACGCTGTTCTTCGGAAACTCGGGCGGGTACACGCCCGTCCAGTCCAGCGGTCGGTACGGCACCGCATCCCGGTGCGTGAAAGGTTTGGGGGTCATCGGGCGCCCTCCACGTGCGACAGCGATCGGATTCCACGCTCCAGGTGCCACTGCGCGTACGCCGCGATGAGACCGGATGCGGCCGCCGAGGTGCGGGCAGGAGCCGCATCGACGTGCGTCCAGTCACCGGAGAGCAGAGCACGAAGTTGCACGGTGGTGTCATCCTCGACACGAGCGGAGCCGACCGGCGCACACGAACTGCACACCATCCCACCCGCCTGCGCGACGAACGACCGGTGCGGACCGGGCGCGCCGCATCGCGCGCACTCGTCGAGCCCGGGAGCCCAGCCCGACAGCGCCAGTGCCCGCAGCAGATACGAGTCGAGGATGCTGCGCGCCGCGTGTTCGCCCTGCGACAGGGCGCGGAGCCCACCGACGAGCAACAGATAGTGCGACGCGGAGGCTTCTGCATCGCCGAGTCGGTCGGCCGTTTCGGCCATCGCGCTCGCGGCGACATAACGGTCGTAGTCCGCGGCGATGTCGGCCCCGTAGGTGCCGAGCGAGTCCGCCTGCTGCACGATGTCGAGAGAACGGCCCTTGTAGAACTGCACGTCGGCGACCATGAACGGCTCGAGCCGCGCGCCGAGCCGCGACGAGGTGCGCCGAACACCTTTGGCGACGGCGCGGATCTTGCCCTGACGCCGCCCGAGCATCGTCACGATGCGGTCGGCTTCACCCAACTTGTGGGTGCGCAGGACCACGACTTCATCGCGATATGTGGGCACCCTCCATTATCCCGCCGTCCGGGACAATAGGGGGGTGACCGAGCCGCTCTTCGTGATCCCGTTGTGGGCAGATCTGACCGCCGTCGCCCTCGGCGGGGTGCAGGGCGCGTTGTTCGCGTCCGGGTTCCGCGGCGAGCGACGCCTCGACCTGCTCGGCGTCGCCATCATCGGCATCGTCGTCGGAATGGGCGGCGGCCTCATCCGCGACCTGCTGCTCGGACTCTCCCCGACGACGCTGCAGAGCAATTGGTACCTGCTCACCGCGACCGCGGCAGCGCTCGTGGGCATGCTCCTGGCGGGCGTGTTCCAGCGCCTCAACCGGGTCATCGTCGGCCTCGATGCGCTCGTGATCGGCTTGTTCGGCGCGTTCGGCACGAGCAAGGCACTCGCGCTCGGATTGCCGCTCGTGCCTGCCGTGTTCGTCGGCGTGTGTTCCGCAGTCGGCGGCGGCATCCTGCGCGACATCATGATGGGCCTGCCGGTGGCGATCATGCACGTCGGGTCGCTCTACGCCGTGGCGGCCGCTGTCGGCAGTCTCGTGCTGGCCTCGGCGCACACGTTCGGCCTGGCGCTGCCGGTCGCAGCGGTCATCGGCGTGGCCGTGACGACCGTCATCCGCATCCTGGCCGTCGTCTTCGACCTGTCCCTCCCCGAACAGCGCATGCTCTACCGACGGAAGGTTGCAGTGGAGACCGCCGCCATCCCGATCGTCCGCACGCCCGACTCCCCTCGCTGACCCGCGCTCCCCGGTCCCTCATAGCCCGCGAGACGGGATCTGCGCGCCGAAGCCGTGGGGTTACCCCAACGTCTCGGCGCGAAGATCCCGTCTCGCGGAACAAAGGGACCTCGGGCGCGGGGTCAGACGGCCGTGAGCTCGCGGGCGCGGGAACGGATGGCGCGGTTCACGCCCGACACGACCGCCTTCAGGCTCGCGGTCGAGATGTCACCGTCGATCCCGACGCCCCACAGGCGCTGACCGTCCACCTGCAACTCGACGTACGCTGCGGCCTGCGCGTCGCCGCCGGCGCTGAGCGCGTGCTCGACGTAGTCGTACAGCGTCACGTCGAACCCCTGAGTGCGCACGATCTCGAGGAACGCGGCGATCGGACCGTTTCCGGATGCGGACGCATCGAACCGGTCGTCGCCGTCGCGCAGGGTGATGTCCAGGCGCACATCGCCCGACATGTCGCTCTGCGTGCGCGTGCTGAGCAGCTCGAACCGTCCCCAGCGGTCTTCGGCGACCGTCGCGGGCAGGTACTCGTCGGTGAAGACCGACCAGATCTGATCGCTCGTCACCTCGCCGCCCTCTTCGTCGGTCTTGGCCTGCACGACACCGGAGAATTCGATCTGGAGCTTCCGCGGCAGGTCGATCGCGTGGTCGGACTTCAGCAGGTACGCGACTCCGCCCTTGCCCGACTGCGAGTTCACGCGGATGACGGCCTCGTAGGAGCGTCCGAGATCCTTCGGGTCGATCGGCAGGTACGGCACCGCCCATTCGATCTCGTCGATGGATCGACCCTCCGCCTTCGCGCGGGCCTCCATCGCCTCGAAGCCCTTCTTGATCGCATCCTGATGCGAGCCGCTGAAGGCGGTGAACACGAGGTCACCGGCCCACGGACTCCGCTCGGGAACGGGCAGCTGGTTGCAGTACTCGACCGTGCGCTTGACCTGGTCGATGTCGCTGAAGTCGATCTGCGGGTCGATGCCCTGCGTCAGCAGGTTGACACCGAGCGCAACCAGGTCGACGTTGCCGGTGCGCTCGCCGTTGCCGAAGAGGCAGCCTTCGATGCGGTCGGCCCCGGCCATGTAGCCGAGCTCTGCCGCCGCGACCGCCGTGCCGCGGTCGTTGTGCGGATGCAGCGACAGGATGACGTTCTGCCGGTGCGCCAGGTGGCGGCTCATCCACTCGATCGAGTCGGCGTAGACGTTCGGGGTCGCCATCTCGACGGTCGCGGGCAGGTTGATGATGACCTTCCGCTCCGGAGTCGGCTCGAAGACCTCGATGACCTTGTTGCAGATGTCGAGCGCGAACTCGAGTTCGGTTCCTGTGTAGCTCTCGGGCGAGTACTCGTAGAACACCTGGGTCTCGGGGATGCGCTTCTCGAACTCCCGGCACAGTCGGGCACCTTCGAGGGCGATGTCGATGATGCCCTGCTTGTCGGTGCGGAAGACGACCTCGCGCTGCAGCACGCTGGTGGAGTTGTACAGGTGCACGATGGCTTGCTTGGCGCCGGCGATCGACTCGTACGTGCGCTCGATGAGGTGCTCGCGCGCCTGGGTCAGAACCTGGATGGTGACGTCATCCGGAATGACGTCGTCTTCGATCAGGTGCCGTACGAAGTCGAAGTCCGTCTGGCTGGCGCTCGGGAAACCGACCTCGATCTCTTTGTAGCCCATCTGCACGAGCAGGTCGAACATGACGCGCTTGCGTTCCGGGCTCATCGGATCGATCAGCGCCTGATTGCCGTCGCGCAGGTCGACGGCGCACCAGCGCGGCGCCTCCGTGATGCGCGAGGCCGGCCACGTACGATCGGGCAGATCGACCCGGATCTGCTCGTGGAACGGACGGTACTTGTGCGTCGGCATGCCCGACGGCTTCTGCGTGTTCTTCATGACTGGTTCTCTCTCGTCTGATGTGACGGGCCGACGACGGGCTCCGCGACGAGAAAGGCCCTAGATCGAGGTCTCGTCGCGGCGGCTAAGGAGAAGTCGCGCACGCATGCGCCCCACCTTACACCGGGTCGGTCAGAACCCGAGTCGGCCCAGCTGCTTCGGGTCGCGCTGCCATTCCTTCGCGACGCGCACGTGCAGGCTCAGATACACGCGCGTGCCGAGCAGTTCTTCGATCCCCGCCCGCGCCTGGGCGCCGACATCACGCAGCCGCGCCCCCTTGCGTCCGATGATGATCGCCTTCTGGCTGTCGCGCTCGACGATGATGTCGGCGAACACATCCGTGAGGTCGGAATCCTCGCGCGCACGGATCTCCTGCACGACGACGGCGATGGAGTGCGGCAGCTCCTCGCGGGCGTCGCCGAGGGCGGCCTCGCGGATCATCTCGGCGATCCGGTCGTCGTCCTGCTCGTCGGTCGCGATGTCGTCGGCGTAGAGCGCGGGACCCTCGGGCATCAGGGCGAGCAGTTCGTCGGCGAGGACGTCCAACTGGTCGCCGGTGATGGCGGATAGTGGAATGACGGCGGTCCAGTCCTCGCGGAGTGCGTCGACCTCCATCAGGCGCTCGGTGATCTGCTCCCGCGTCGCGGCATCCGTCTTCGTGACGATCGCCACCTTCTTCGCGCGGCCGTACCCGTCGAGCGATTCGACGATCCGGCGGTCACCGGGGCCGACCTTCTCGGTGGCGGGAGCGCAGAAGGCGATGACGTCGACATCGCCGAGCACATCACCCACCAGGTCGTTCAGCCGCTGCCCGAGAAGGGTTCGCGGCCGGTGGAGCCCCGGGGTGTCGACGACGATGAGCTGCCCGCCGGGACGATTCACCATCCCGCGGATGGCGCGACGGGTCGTCTGCGGCTTCTCGCTGGTGATGGCGATCTTCTCACCGACGAGGGCGTTCGTGAGCGTCGATTTGCCGACGTTGGGTCGACCCACGAAGGTCACGAATCCACTGCGGAACTGGTCGGTCATCGTTCTCCCCTGGCCGAACCGGCCTTCGTCGTTACGGCGATCTCGCCGGTGCGCGGACGATCGTCGTCCGCGCCGTCTTCCTGTGCTGCCCGCTCGACGAACACCGTCGCGAGACCCCGCCCGCGGCCACGGGATGTGCCGCCCGTCAAGACGAGTCCCTCGTGCACGGCGGTCGCACCCGGCTGCGGAACGCGCCCGAGCGCCTTGCCGAGCAGTCCACCGACGGAGTCGACGTCGTCGTCATCGAGTTCGATGTCGAACAGATCGCCGACCTCGTCGAGCCCGAGACGAGCGCTCACGCGGTACCGACCCGGTTCGATTTCGACGACCTCGGTGGCCCGAGCGTCGTACTCGTCGGCGATCTCACCGACGAGCTCCTCGATCAGGTCCTCGAGGGTCACGAGACCCGCGATGCCGCCGTACTCGTCGACGACCATGCATACGTGCACGGCGTCGCGCTTCATCTGCTGCAGCAGCGCTTCGGCGCGCATCGATTCGGGCACGAACACCGGCGGCCGCGAGATGCGCGACACGGGCTGCTGGTCCCAGTGCAGTTCGTCGCGGAAAGAGAACTGCACGAGGTCCTTGAGGTACAGCACCCCGTCGACATCCTCGCCGTCCTCTGTGAGGACCGGCATCCGCGAAACACCCTTGTCGAGGAAGAGCCCGAGGGCGGTGCGCGCGGTGTCGGATCCGGAGACCGAGACCATGTCGGTGCGCGGCACCATGACGGCGCGGACGAACGTACCGGTGAACTCGAACACCGAGTGGATGAGTTCGCGATCGTCCTCTTCGATGAGATCCTGCTCGGCGGCCTCATCGACCATGCTGAGCAACTGCTCCTCGGAATCGAACGACGACGCGCGTGCGCCACCCGGGGTCACGCGGCTGCTGAGGGCGACGAGTCCGTGCGCGAGCGGGCCGAGCAGGATGCGAACGCCCCGGATGACGGGGGCCGCGCCGCGGAGCAGCGCCCAGGCGTGGCGCCGTCCGACCGCGCGCGGGCTGATGCCCACCGCGACGAACGACATGCCGGTCATCAGGACGACGGCGGCCAGCAGCGCCCAGCCGATGCTGTCGAACAGCAGCATGAACGCGGCCGTCACCAGCACGGCGGCCGCGGTCTCCGCGAACACGCGGATGAAGACGACGACGTTCGCGTGCGCTTCCGGGTCGGCCGCGATGCGGGTCAGCATCCGGGCGTTGCGTCCCGACGACCCGAGATCGGCGAGGTCGGCCCGCGATGTCACACCGAGCGCCGCGTCGATGGCGGCCATGAGCGCGCCGAACGCGATGAGCAGAACGGCGGCGACGAGCAGGAGAAGTGCGGTCATCCGCGCGCCCGGCGGCGCTCCTGGGTGGCGAACGCGACGATCAGGTCACGCTGCAGCCCGAACATCTCGGTCGCATCCTCGGGCTCTGCGTGGTCGAAGCCGAGCAGGTGCAGGAGGCCGTGGGTGGTGAGCATGATCAGCTCGTCCTGCGTCGAATGCGCGGGGGTCGCCTCTCGCGCCTGGGTCTCGGCGACCTGCGGGCACAGCACGATGTCGCCGAGGAGGCCCGGCGGGGTCGGCGATTCCTCGGTTCCGGGGCGCAGTTCATCCATCGGGAAGCTGAGCACGTCGGTCGGACCGGGCTCGTCCATCCACTGCACGTGGAGGGCTTCCATCGCGCCTTCGTCGACGAGCAGGATCGCCACGTCCGCATCCGGACTCACGTTCAGTTCGGCGAAGTTGCTCTCCATGAGCCGCAGCAGGACGGTCTCGTCGATCGCGACGCCCGACTCGTTGGTGATCTCGATCGTCATGGTCGTCCTCGCTTCGGTAGATGATCGCGCGCGCCGCCGCGGCGGTCGGCGCGGTTCGCGAATTCGCTCGCCTCGTCGCGTTCGCGGCGGGTGGCGAGTCGCTGTTCGTCGTATTCGCTGTACGCGTCGACGATTCGTCCGACGAGCGTGTGGCGGACGACGTCCTCGCTCGTGAGCGTCGCGAAATGAATGTCGTCGATGTCCTTCAGCACCCGGGTGACCAGGCGGAGCCCGGACGTTCCCTGCGGAAGGTCTACCTGCGTGATGTCGCCCGTGACGACCATGCGGGTGCCGAAGCCGAGGCGGGTGAGGAACATCTTCATCTGCTCGGGCGTCGTGTTCTGAGCCTCGTCGAGGACGACGAACGAATCGTTGAGCGTGCGGCCGCGCATGTACGCCAGGGGTGCGACCTCGATCGTGCCGGACGCCATGAGCTTCGGCACGATGTCGGGATCGAGCATCTCGTTGAGCGCGTCGTAGAGCGGGCGCAGGTACGGGTCGATCTTGTCGTTCAGCGTGCCCGGCAGGAACCCGAGCCGCTCCCCCGCCTCGACCGCCGGCCGCGTGAGGATGATGCGGCTGACTTCCTTGCGCTGCAGGGCCTGCACCGCCTTCGCCATCGCGAGGTACGTCTTTCCGGTACCGGCCGGACCGATGCCGAACACGATCGTGTTCTCCTCGATCGCATCGACGTACGCCTTCTGACCGAGGGTCTTCGGGCGGATGACTTTACCCCGGGACGACAGGATCGCCTCGCCCATCACCTCGGACGGGCGGATGTCGCCGTCCGCGCGCAGCATCCGTCCCGCCGAGGTCACGTCGGCCGGGCCGACGTCGTGTCCGTCACGGGTCATAGTGAGCAACTCCTCGACAAGCTTCTTCGCCGCGGCGACGTCGGCCGCCGTCCCCGACAGGGTGATCTCGTTGCCGCGGACATGCACATCGACGGTCGGATGTTCGCGCTCGACGACGCGGAGCAGTCGGTCCTGCGGACCGAGGACGCGAACCATCGCGATGCCGTCCGCGAGCAGACGTTCGACGGTGCGGTCTTCATCTCCCCCGGATGCGGGAACGCCGGGATCAGGCACCGGTGCTCACCTCGTCGAGTCCGCCGGCGAGAACGTGGGCGTGCACGTGGAACACGGTCTGGCCCGCCGAAGCTCCGGTGTTGAACACCAGGCGGAACTCGCCGTCCGCGTGCTCGGCGGCGACCCGGTGGGCGAGGTCGACCACCTCGGCGAGCAGTGCGGGGTCTCCAGCGGCGAGTTCGACGACGTCGCGGTACTGCTGGGTCTTCGGGATCACCAGCAGATGCACCGGCGCCTGCGGCGCGATGTCACGAATGACGAAGGCTCGCTCGGTCTCGGCGACGATCTCTGACGGGATCTCGCCCTGCAGGATGCGCGTGAAGACGGAGGGCTCGCTCATTCGTCCAGTCTACCGACGGCGTCCCGCCGTCGGCGGAGCGTCACCACTGCCCCCGCGCGACCTCGAACGCGGCCAACGCGACCGGGCCCGCCGTCGACGTGCGCAGCACGCTCTCCCCGAGCCGCACCGCACGCGCACCGGCGGCGGCGAACGCGTCGAGCTCGCTGCGGTCGATTCCGCCCTCGGGCCCGACGACGAGGAGCACCTCGGTCACCGATTCGTCGAACTCGCGGACGACGTCGGTCAAGCGGTCCGACGCGGTGGGCTCCAGAACGAGGACCACGGATGCGGCGGCGCGCGCGGCGATCCGGGCGGTCGTCGTTACCGGCTCCACCTCGGGAATCCACGCGCGATGGGCCTGCTTCGCCGCCTCCCGGACGATGCCGGCCCAGCGGACGCGACCCTTCTCGGCCTTCTCCGCGCCCCAGCGGGAAACGCTGCGCACGGCCTGCCAGGGCACGATCGCATCGACGCCGAGTTCGGTGGCGGCCTGGATGGCGAGCTCATCCCGGTCGCCCTTGGCGAGAGCCTGCACCAGCACCAGACGCGGCGTGCGCGCCGGCACGTGCCGACGCGCAGTGACGCGCACCGTGACTTCGCGCGGCGTCACGTCTTCCACGGCACCCTCGATCCAGAGGCCACAGCCGTCGCCGACCGTCACCGCTTCGCCCGGGCGCACCCGCCGCACCGAGGCGGCGTGGTGGGCCTCGGCTCCGGTCAGCGCGACGATGTCACCGACTGCGGCCGCGGCCGCATCCTCGACCAGAAAGTGCAGCGCCACCGGTCACCCGTTCCGGAAGCGGTCGCGGAGTTTGGCGAACAATCCCTGCTGGAACTCGGACAGCCTCGGAGCAGGAGCCTTGGTCTTCTTCGCGAAGTCCTCGATGAGCGCGCGTTCCTTCGCGTCCAGGCGCGTCGGCGTCACGACGTGCACTCCGATGCGGAGGTCGCCGCGCTGCGTGCCACGGAGCGGGGTGATGCCTCGCCCCTTGATCGTCAGCACGTCTCCCGCCTGCACGCCCGCGCGCAGTTCGAGATCGACGGGTCCGTCGAGCGACTCGATGCGGGTCGTCGTTCCGAGGATGGCATCGGGCATCGACACATCGAGGGTCGCGAGCAGGTCGTCGCCGTCACGGCTGAAGACCTCGTGAGGTGTGACGGTGATCTCCAGGTACAGGTCGCCGTGAGGTCCGCCCGCCGGTCCGACCTCGCCCGAGCCCGGGAGCTGCAGACGCAGACCCGTCTCGACCCCGGCCGGGATGTCGACGGAGACGGTGCGACGAGCGCGCACGCGACCCTGTCCCTGGCAGGTGGCGCACGGGTACGGGATGGTGGTGCCGTAGCCCTGGCAGGTGGCGCACGGCGCGCTCGTGACGACGTTGCCGATCAGGCTGCGGACCGTGCGCTGCACGTGTCCGGAGCCGTGGCAGATGTCGCAGGTCACGGGGGTCGTGCCCGGCTGGCAGCATCCGCCCTCGCACGTCTCGCAGAGCACGGCCGTGTCGACCTCGAGGTCGCGGTGCGCCCCGAAGACGACGTCGCTGAGCTCCAGGGAGACGCGGACGAGGGCGTCCTGGCCGCGTTCGGCGCGCGACCGGGCGCGGACTCGACCACCCTGGCCGCCACCGCCTCCGCCTCCGCCGAAGAACGTCTCGAAGATGTCGCCGAAGCCGCCGAAGTTCGCGCCGCCGCCTCCGCCGAACCCACCGGAGTCGCCGCCCATGTCGTAGCGCCGACGCTGCTCGGTGTCGCTCAGCACGTCGTACGCGTGCGTGACGAGCTTGAACTTCTCGGCCGCATCGTCACCGGGGTTGACGTCCGGGTGCAGCTGGCGGGCCAGCTTTCGGTACGCCTTCTTGATCTCATCCGTGGTCGCCTCGCGCGAGACGCCCAGTACTTCGTAGTGGTCAGCCACTTTCGCCTTCCCGTCCGCGCCGTGCGCGGAGATCGTCTGCGAGCGCTCAGCGCGCCCGGTCGTCTTCGTCCAGCAGTCGGCTGAGGTAGTGGGCCACAGCCCGCACCGCCGCCAGATTGCTGGAGTAGTCCATGCGCATGGGGCCGAGCACGCCGATGCGGGCCTGCCCCACCGTGGCCTCGTAATCGCTGGCGACCACGGATGCCTCGACCAGGCCGAACGATGCGTTCTCACGCCCGATCGATGCAGCCAGTCCCTGCCCGTCGGCCACCATCTCGCTCATCAGCCGCATGAGCGTCACCTGCTCCTCGATGGCCTCCAGGAGCGGGTAGATGCTGCCCCGGAAGTCGCCCTCGGAGCGAGCGAGCGTCGCCGCCCCCGCCATCACGAGCCGGTCCTGTCGGAACTCGTCGAGTTCCTCCCCCACCACGCGCAGGATGGCGCGCAGCGCGCCGTCCGCGCGGGTCGGTACGGCGGGTGCGGCGACGGCTGCCTCGACCCGGCGGGTGCCCTCTCGCACCGACGCTCCGGTGACGAGTGCCGACACCGACGTCCGCAGCTGTGCGACCACCGTCTCGTCGAGCTCATCGGGCGCGAACGCCACGCGCTGGGAGACACGGCCCGTGTCGGTGACGAGGATCACGACGAGTCGCGACCCCCCGAGGTGCACGAGCTCGACGTGGGTGATGTTCGCACGCTCGAAGGACGGATACTGCACGAGCGCGACCTGACCGGTGAGCTGGGTGAGCGCGCGAACCGTGCGCGCCAGCAGGTCATCGAGGTCGGCGGGGCCGTCGAGGAACGCCGTGATTGCGCTCCGCTGCGCGGTCGTCAACGGGCGGAGCTCGGCGAGGTGGTTGACGAAGACACGGTAGCCCTTGTCGGTGGGCACGCGACCCGACGAGGTGTGCGGCGCGACGATCAGTTCCTCGTCCTCCAGGAGCGCCATGTCGTTGCGGATCGTCGCCGCCGACACACCGAACGAGTGGCGGTCGACGATCGACTTGCTGCCCACCGGCTCTCGGGTCTCCACGTAGTCCTGCACGATCGCGCGGAGGACATCCAGACCACGTTCGCTGACCATGCGGATCCTTCCTGGCACTCGTGTACGGGGAGTGCCAATTCTAACCGGTCGTTCGCGCGGTGGGCAGATGACGGGTCCGTAGACTCGCGGCGGAGGCCCTGATGAACGACACCACCGTACCCACGACCGGCGGCACGATCGCCGGACGCAGCGACGCGGGAATCCGCCGTTTCCTCGGCATCCCCTACGCGCTGCCGCCCTTCGGCGAACACCGCTTCGGCCTGCCGCAGCCCGTTCCCGCGTGGGATGGCGAGTTCCGCGCGACCGACTTCGGACCCACGGCACCCCAGTCCCCGTACCCCGGCGCGATCGGGAAGCTGCTCCCGTCCGTGGCGATCGCGGGCGAGAACATCCTCACGCTGAACATCTGGGCCCCCGAGGATGCGGCGGGAGCGCCCGTCATGGTGTGGATCCACGGCGGTGCTCTCGAGCGCGGGACGAGCGCCCTGCCGTCGTACGACGGCACATCGTTCGCGCGCGACGGCGTGGTGTTCGTCTCGATCAACTACCGCCTCGGCGCGGAGGGATTCTCGGTCCTCGACGGCGTGCCGCGGAACCTCGGGCTCGAAGACGCCGCCGCCGCCGTGCACTGGGTGCAGCGCGAGATCGCGGCCTTCGGCGGCGACCCCGCCCGCGTGACGATCTTCGGCGAATCGGCGGGCGGCGCGATCGTTGCGGCGCTCGCGTCCCGGCCGGACGTCCGCGGCGCCCTCGCGGGCGCCATCGTGCAGAGCGGCCCGCTGGATGCAGAACCCGTCGAACGCGCCGCGCGAGTCACCGCCGCCATTGCGAAGCACCTCGGGATCCCCGCCACCCGGGAGGCGTTCGCGGATGTTCCGCCGGAGCGTCTCGTCGCCGCACGCGATGCACTCGCCGCCCGCAGCTCGCTCCTGCGATCAGCCCCCGGGCACACGATCGCACTCGATCCGGTCAGCCTGCCCGTCAGTCCGCGCACCGCCGTGGGGGATGCGGAGTTCCCGTTGCTGATCGGCACGAACACCGACGAGTACCGGCTGTGGTTCACGCCCGACGCCCTGCAGCGTCTCAACCGAGTCGCCCCTGCCGTCGCCCTCCTCGGCATGAAGGTGCCGTTCCGGGCCTGGCGGGCGTACCGCGACGCGCTCCCGTCCGCCTCCTCGGCCGAGCGACTCGGTCAGGTGTTCACCGACCGCGTGCTCCGCGTGCCGGCGATCGAGCTCGCCTCGGCGCGATCCGCCCCCACCTGGGTCTACGAGTTCGCCTGGCAGAGCCCCGTCCGCGACCTTCGCGCGGCACACGCACTGGAGATCGGATTCGTCTTCGACGGCGTCCAGGACGACGCATCCATCGCACTCGCCGGCCCGGACGCTCCCGTTTCGCTCGCGCAGCGGATGCACGCCGAGTGGGTGCGATTCGCTTTCACGGGCTCGCCCGGCTGGGACACCTGGACGGCGGATGCAGACGGCCCCGTGCAGCGCTACGACGTCGACTCATCGCCCGTGCCGCTCCCCCGCGCCGCGGCATTGCACGCGCTCAGCCGGTCCTGACCGACGGTCGACGCACGTCCGTGCGGGTCACTCCGTGAGCGCGCGGACGACGGCGTCGGCGAGGAGCCGGCCGCGCCGTGTCAGCACGATGCGACCGCCGATGGCGGATGCCCCCTCGATCAGGCCGTCGGCGATGAGCCCCGCGACGGCGCTTCGCCGTACCGGGGGGATCGCCTGCATCGACAACCCCTCGCGGATGCGCGACTGGAGCAGGATCCGCTCGAGGGTGCGGGCCTCGGCATCCGGAACCTCCCGCGCCGCCGCCGGCGACACGTCCTGCGCCAGGCGCTGCGCGTACGCCGCGGGGTGCTTCACGTTCCACCACCGGACGCCGGCGACGTGGCTGTGCGCACCGGGACCGAAGCCCCACCAGTCGGTGCCCCGCCAGTAGGCGAGATTATGGCGCGAGCGCTGCGACGGCGTGCGCGCCCAGTTCGACACCTCGTACCAGTCGAAGCCCGCGGCGGCGGCCGCATCGTCGACGAGCTCGTACATGTCGGCCTGCAGGTCGTCGTCGGGCGCCGGCACCTCACCGCGGCGGATGCGGCGGGCGAGCTGGGTGCCGTCTTCGATGATGAGCGCGTACGCCGAGAGGTGATCGGGCTCGAGAGCGAGCGCGGTCGAGACCGACGTGCGCCAGTCCTCGATGCTCTCGCCGGGAGCGCCGTAGATCAGGTCGAGGCTCACCGCGAGGCCCACGGCGCGCGCCGCGGCGACCGCATGCGCGACGTTCGCCGGATCATGAGTGCGGTCGAGCGCCGCCAGCACGTGCGGCACGGCCGACTGCATCCCGATCGAGACGCGCGTCACACCCGCATCCGCGAGCTCCTGCAGCGACTCCACCGAGACCGTGTCGGGATTGGCTTCGACCGTGATCTCCGCGCCGGGCGCGATGCCGAACGCGTCCCGCACGTCGCCCAGCATCCGAGCGAGAGATCCGGACGGCAGGAGGGTCGGGGTGCCGCCCCCGAAGAACACGGTCTGAGCCGGCCGGCGGTGCTCACCGAGCACCCGCGTCGCCATCGCGATCTCCCGCGACACCGAATCGGGGTAGTCCTCGCGGCGCTCTCCGCGGAGCTCCTCGGCGGTGTACGTGTTGAAGTCGCAGTACCCGCAGCGCACCCGGCAGAACGGCACGTGCAGGTAGACGCCGAAGTCGACCTCCGGATCGGCGACGACACCGTGCGGCAATGCGCCGTCGGCCGGAACCGGGTCACCGTCGGGAAGAACCGAGGGCGACATCAGGTGTACATCGGCGAGATCGCCCGCAGGTAACGGCCGAACAGCTCGCGACGCCGACGCCGAACCAGCACCGGCAGCATCCGGTACGCGAGCGCCACCGGGCGGTCGAACGCGCGCACCGTGAACCACACTTCATCGTCGCTGCGCCACTCGATCATGAACGACTCCTCGCCGCTCACCACCGAGCCCTCGACCGTGCCCAGCGCGAAACCGATGCGACGCTTCTCCTCCACGACGAAGATCACGCGAAGTTCCGCATCCACGCTCATGCCGCCCACGCGGCCGTGGACGTGCACCGTCGCGCCCGCGCCGACGTACGGCGTGCCGTCGGCGTCGAAGCGCAGGTCGGCGTCCAGACGGCTCGGCGCGATCGGCTGACCCTCGTCGTCGAAACTCACACCCGAGTAGGCGGGCCCGGCGGCCGGACGAATGTCGCGCAACTCCAGACCCCCGTCGCGCAGCGCGCGCCACGACAGCAACGCCTCGCCCGCGGCGCGGAAGCGATCTTCGCCGCTGCCGATCTTCCACGACTCCTGGGCCGGAAGACTGCGTTCCGGCGGGTACTGCATGAGATCGGATGCTTGGGTCGCCCCGACGGCGGCATAGTCGACGGTCTCGTCCCGGAAGGTCCCGCGGCGCATATCCCTCAGCCTAACCGTGGTGGTTCGCGGCACGCCCGGCGATCATCCTCCGGAGCGCGCCCCGCCACTACTTCTTGTCTTTGGTTTCCACATCGCCCGAGAGCGCAGCGATGAACGCCTCCTGGGGGACCTCCACGCGACCGACCATCTTCATGCGCTTCTTTCCCTCCTTCTGCTTCTCGAGCAGTTTGCGCTTTCGCGTGATGTCGCCGCCGTAGCACTTCGCGAGCACGTCCTTGCGGATGGCGCGAATGCTCTCTCGGGCGATGATCCGCGCGCCGATGGCCGCCTGGATCGGCACCTCGAACTGCTGGCGCGGGATGAGCTTGCGCAGGCGCTCGGTCATCAGCGTGCCGTACGCGTACGCCTTCTCTCGGTGCACGATGGCGCTGAACGCGTCGACCTTGTCGCCCTGCAGCAGAATGTCGACCTTCACGAGATCGGCCTCCTGCTGTCCCGACGGCTCGTAGTCGAGGCTCGCGTACCCCTGCGTGCGGCTCTTCAGCTGGTCGAAGAAGTCGAAGACGATCTCACCGAGCGGCATGTTGTAGCGCAGCTCGACGCGTTCCTCGCTCAGGTAATCCATACCGAGCAGTGTGCCGCGACGGGACTGGCAGAGCTCCATCACGGTGCCCACGAAATCCTTCGGCAGCAGGATCGCGGCCTTGACCATCGGCTCGGATACGGAGGCGACGCGGCCATCCGGATACTCGCTCGGGTTCGTGACCGTGACCGTCTGCCCGGTGTCGGTCTGCACCTCGTAGATCACGCTCGGCGCGGTCGTGATGAGGTCGAGGTCGAACTCCCGAGCGAGACGCTCGGTCACGATCTCGAGGTGCAGGAGCCCCAGGAACCCGCAGCGGAAGCCGAAGCCCAGCGCGACCGACGTCTCCGGCTCGTAGACCAGCGCCGCATCCGAGAGCTTCAGCTTGTCGAGCGCTTCACGGAGGATCGCGTAGTCGCTGCCGTCGATCGGGTAGAGACCCGAGAACACCATCGGCTTGGGGTCGGTGTATCCGGGCAGGGCTTGGGTCGCGGGCTTGCGGGCCGTCGTGATCGTGTCACCGACCTTCGACTGGCGCACGTCCTTCACGCCCGTGATCAGGTACCCCACTTCGCCCACGCCGAGACCCGTGGACGGCGTCGGCTCGGGGCTCGAGACGCCGATCTCCAGCAGCTCGTGCGTCGCGCGCGTCGACATCATCTGGATGCGTTCGCGGGGCTCGAGCTTGCCGTCGATCATGCGCACGTAGGTCACGACACCGCGGTAGGCGTCGTAGACGGAGTCGAAGATCATCGCGCGGGCCGCGGCGTTCGGGTCACCCTGGGGGGCGGGGATCTCGGCGACGATGCGCTCGAGCAGCTCTTCGACGCCCTGGCCGGTCTTACCGCTCACGCGGAGCACGTCTTCCGGCTTGCCACCGATGAGGCCGGCGAGCTCGGCGGCGAACTTGTCGGGATCGGCGGCCGGCAGGTCGATCTTGTTGAGCACCGGGATGATCTGCAGGTCGTTCTCGAGCGCGAGGTAGAGGTTCGCGAGCGTCTGCGCCTCGATACCCTGCGCGGCGTCCACGAGCAGCACAGCGCCTTCGCAGGCGGCGAGCGACCGACTCACCTCGTAGGTGAAGTCCACGTGCCCGGGGGTGTCGATCATGTTCAGCGCGTAGGTCTGCCCGTTCGACTCCCATGGCATGCGCACGGCCTGGCTCTTGATGGTGATGCCGCGCTCGCGCTCGATATCCATGCGGTCGAGGTACTGGGCGCGCATGTCGCGGTCGTTGACGACGCCCGTGATCTGCAGCATCCGGTCGGCCAAGGTCGACTTGCCGTGGTCGATGTGGGCGATGATGCAGAAGTTCCGGAGCGACTCGGGAGGAGTCGCACTCGGCTGCAGGGACGTAAGCGCGCGCGGTGACATGTTCCGTCGATTCTACGGGCGGCGACCGTGGACCGTGTTCCCCGCGCATAGCCTGGTCGGATGACGGTGCAGGTCGTTCTGGTCCACGGCATCCGCACGTCCGCGTCGATGTGGCGGGCACAGGTTGAAACCCTCGCGGCGCGGGGCATCACCGCGACGGCCGTCGACCTCCCCGGGCACGGAACGCGGATGGCGGAGACGTTCACCCTGGCGGAGGCCTTCGCCACGATCGATCGGGCCGTGCGCACGGCGGCTGAGCGCGGGCCGGTGCTGCTGGTGGGTCATTCCATGGGCGGTCTGCTCTGCACCGAGTACGCGGGTGCGATCGATCCGCCCCCCATCGCGGGCTTCGTCGCGGCGTCGTGCACGTCGATCCCGCGCGGTGTCGGGCTCCGCACCTACCGTGCGCTCGCACGAACCGTCGACGCGCTCCCCGACCGCGGGATGTGGATGACGAAGCGGATGCTGGCCGCCACTTTGCCGGAAGAGACCCGCGCCGACTTCGGCGCGGGCGGGTACGCCTTCGACACCCAGGACCTCGCCCTGAGCCTGCTCGCCACCCTCGACGTCGCGGGAGCGGTCGCCCGCATCCGCGTGCCGCTCTGGTTCGTCAACGGCCAGTACGACCAGCTCCGCCTCCACGAACGCCTCTTCACCCGGCTCGCGCCGCACGCGGAACTGATCGTCGTGCCACGCACCAGCCATCTCGTGACCGCCATGCGTCCCGCCGCGTTCGACGCCGTCCTCGCGCTCGCCATCGCCACGATCGATGCCCGGCACGCGAGCGACCCGCAGGACCACGGGGTTTCCGCGCAGACCTGATAGAGTTGTTCCTTGGCTTGCATGCGGGGATTTTCCCGTCCCTCATGACCGCCGGAAAGCGCCCTCTTCGCCGACCGGCACGATCCTATTTCTCTCAAACGAAAGTCCGACGACACACGTGGCAAACATCAAGTCGCAGATCAAGCGCAACAAGACCAACGAGAAGGCGCGCGAGCGCAACAAGGCCGTTAAGAGCGAGCTGCGTAGCGCGGTGCGCCGCACCCGCGAGGCTGTCGCCGCCGGCGACAAGACCGCTGCGGTCAAGGCCCTCGGCACGGCGACCAAGAAGCTCGACAAGGCCGTCAGCAAGGGCGTCATCCACCAGAACCAGGCGGCGAACCGCAAGTCGGCCATCGCCAAGCAGGTCGCGTCGCTCTAAGCACCGCTTTTGTTCGAAGGCCCGTCGTTCGCGACGGGCCTTCGTCATTTCTGGCGCCGGTCTCAGGCGGAGCCATAGGGAGCGCGCGTCGCAATCACGGTGATGAGTCGCTCCAGGGCGAACACCGGGTCGCGGGAGGCGCCTTTGACCTCGGCGTCGGCACGTGCGGTCGCCTGGATCGCGAGCCCCAGCGCATCCTGGTTCCAGCCGGCGAGATCGCGCCGCGCGCGATCGACCTGCCAGTCCTTCATCCCGAGCCGCGACGCGAGGGCACCGGATGACTCGCGGGTTCCGGCCACCCGCGCCATCGTGCGCAGCTTCATGGCGATCGCCGCGACCATCGGCACGGGATCCGCACCCGACGCCAGCGCCTGCCGCAGGCTCACCAGCGCGTCTCCGTAGCGACCGGCGATCGCGATGTCGGCCACCGTGAACGCCGATGTCTCGACGCGACCCCCGTAGTACCGCTCGACGATCTGGTCGGTGATATCGCCCTCGACGTCGACGATGAGCTGCTGACAGGCCGCCGCGAGTTCGGTCAGATCGTCGGCGAACGCCGCCACGAGCGAGCGCAGAGCGTTCGACGCGATCCGGCGTCCTGCCTCGCGGAACTCCCCCGCGGCGAAGTCGTACCGGTCGGAATCGCGGCGCACCGCGGGGCACGCGATCTCGATGCCGCCACCGGTACCGGCGCGGATGGCCTCGAGGAGCTTCTTGCCACGCACGCTCGCCCCCG
The DNA here is from genome assembly GCF_021117345.1 of Microbacterium sp. cx-55. NCBI lineage: Bacteria > Bacillati > Actinomycetota > Actinomycetes > Micrococcales > Microbacteriaceae > Microbacterium > Microbacterium sp. cx-55. The sequence goes on from NZ_CP088261.1 coordinate 1,764,572, forward strand.
TGTGGCGGAGCACGATCGTCGCGCCGTCCTGGGGACCGGCGAGGTACGAGATGGCCTCCGCGAGGAACGCGTCGGAACACTTCTCGACGCTGCTGACCCGAACGAGGCGGGGCTCGCCGAAGAGCGACGGCGCGCTCACCGCCAGCAACGTCCCCGCCGTGTAGTCGGCCGCGTCGATGTCGGAGATCTCGAGACTCGGGTCTTCTGCGCGCAGGTACTCGCGAAGCCGCGATGTCGCGCGCTCCGCGCAGACCTCCTCGGGACCCGAGATCAGCACGATGGGCGCCGGTCGGGGTTCCCGCCATGACACCTGCGGGATGGCCGACCGCGGGGCGGACGGTCGACGAGTAACCATCGCTCCAGCCTACTCAGCCCCACCGACGCCGGGCGGCGCCCGCTCGCGCCAGAGTGTCAGGCGGATGCCGATGTCGGTCGACACCGTTCCGACCAGCACCAGACCGTCCTGATCCGTGCGGGCGATGCTCATGCCCAGGTTCTGCGCCATCCGGAGTGCCTCGTCTCGAGGATGCCCGTAATCGTTGTCGATGCCGACCGAGATCAGCGCGAGTTCCGCCCCGAGGGCGCGATAGAGCGCCGGCTCCTGGTCCGCCGAGCCGTGGTGCGACAGTTTCACGACGCGGTAGGGCGGATGCAGCACTCTCGACGAAAGGAGGGCGCGCTGCGCGTCGGCGCCGAGGTCTCCGAGCAGGATCGTGCGCGGCAGATCGGGCCCTTCGATCTCGACCACCACGCTCGCGTCGTTGCCCGGCGGGAACGCGGCGGAGGCCGGCCACAGCACCCGCCACATCGCGTCGCCGAGCGTGCCGCGCATCCCGACCTCGCCCTGGACGGTCCGCGCCGCCCCGACCCCGGATACCGTGCGTTCGTCCTGCGCCTCACCGACCGGACCGTGCACCAGGAGGTCGGTGCGACCGGCGAGGGCCGCGGCACCACCGACGTGATCGAGGTCGAAGTGCGTCAGCACGGCGACGTCGAGCCGACCGATCCCGAGCCGGTCGAGACACCCCGTGAGGAGATCGGGATCCGGCCCCGTGTCGACGAGCATGACCCGGCCCGCCGAACGCAGGAGCACCGCGTCGCCTTGCCCGATGTCGCACATCGCGATCCGCCAGTCGTGGGGTGTGCGCATCGGCACGATCACGGCCGCGACCACGACCGTTCCCGCGAGCACCCCGGCAGCGATCAGGAGACCCAGCGCGCTCAGGCGGCGCGCAACCAGAGCGATGCGTCGCCGACCCGGCCGGAGGATCACGAGGGTGATGGCCACGCCGGCCATCGTGAGAGCGAGGAGGCCGGGAAGACCCTCCGCCCACGGCAGGATCGCCCCCGGGAGGGCCGAGACCGCCTCCGCCGTCGCCGCGATCCAGGCCGCGGGCACCCAGGCGAGCGCGGTGAGTCCCGCCGCCAGAGCGGGGAGCGGCGCGGCCAGGCAGGCCGAGAGCCCGAGGATCGTGGCCGCCGGAGCCGCCGGCCCCGCGAGGAGATTCGCGGCGACTCCGTACAGCGAGACCCCGGGGGTGATGAGCACGATCAACGGGCCGCAGACGAGCTGAGCCGCCAGAGGCACCGCCAGGGCAACCGCGACCGCGCGGGGCAGAACACGTTCCAAGCCCCGCGCGAGCGGCGGCGCGAGCACCAGGAGCGCACCGGTGGCGGCGACCGACAGGGCGAAACCGAGCGACGACGCCAACCACGGATCCCCGGCGAGCAGCACGGCCACCGACAGAGCGAGGACCGCGACCCCGGCGCCCCGCCGCCCGAGGAGGAGGGCGAGCATCGCCACGGCCGACATGGTCGCCGCCCGAACGACGCTCGGCTCGGGGGTCACCAGGAGCACGAATCCACCGAGGGTCAACAGCCCGGCGGCAACTCGGGCACCCCGAGGCAGGCCGAGCGCCGCGGCCAGGAGGAATGCGAGGCCCACCACGATGGCGCAGTTCGCGCCGGACACGGCCGTGAGGTGCGACAGCGATGCGGCCTTCATCTGTTCGTCGAGCTCGGGCGCGACCTGCGAGGTGTCGCCCACCGCCAGCCCGGGAATCAGGCCGGCTCCGGGCGCCGGCAGACCGCCGCTCGCCGCGAGAAGAGCGGCCCGGAGGCCGGCGAAGACCGCCATCGTCCCCGTGGGAGGTTCGACCACCGCTCCGGACGGGCGGACGCGAACGACCAGCACCGCACGCTCCCCCGCATCGGCCGCGAACGCGGTCGCGTCGGCATGCAGCCGAGCGCCGACGTCGAGACCCTCGGGGCGCTCCTCGAGAAGAAGCGTGACGGGTACGCCGGCAGGAAGATCATGCGCTCCGGCGCGGATGCTCTCTGCGACGGCGTCGACGCGCCACCCGAGGATCGATCGCTCGGGTTTCGCCGTGATCTGCGCGGTGATCTCGAGCGCGCGCGACGTCGCTGACGCGACCGCCGCCTCGCGCGCCGGCGCCGCGACCGCCGTGGTCGCGGCGGCCGCAGCGGCGAACGCGAGCGCGACGATGACGACCGCAAGAACCGTCACCGGATCGACGGCCCGCTCGGCGCGGGTGCTCGGCCGCATCCGGATGCGGATCAGCAGCGCGAGAGCGACGACTACCAGTCCGCCGCATCCGGCCGCGATCGCGCCCGCCATTTCGGGGAAGAACGTCGACGCCGCGGCCGCCGCCCAGGTCGCGACGGCGGCGGGAACCATCCGGAAGGCTCGAGAATCCACCGTCACGCCGTCACACCGTCACGAGGTCGCGGATACCGGCCAGCATCTTGTCGCCGATACCGGGTATCCCCAGCAGGTCGTCCACGCTCGTGAACCGGCCGTTCGCCGTGCGCCAATCGATGATGCGCTGCGCGATCGCCGGTCCCACGCGGGGCAGCGTGTCGAGGCCCGCCAGATCGGCCGTGTTGAGGTCGATCTTGCCGCCCGCGAGCGGACCCGCCGCTCCCGGGCTCGCGGGGTCCGGAGCCTCCCCGACCAGCGGGACGTGCAGCTGCTCCCCGTCGTCGACGGTCCGGGCCAGGTTCACCGCCGCGCGATCGGCTCCCTCCGCGAACCCGCCGGCTGCCGCCACCGCGTCGAACGCGCGGGCGCCGGCGACGAGTTGATACAGGCCCGGCTCGGTCACCGCACCCGAAACGTGCACGAAGATGTGGCCGCTCGCCACGGAGGCGTCACCGGGCGCACTCGATGCCACCGCGGGCGGCACGACCTCCGGACCGCCCGCGGGACGCAGCATCCCGATCCCCGCCGTGGCCGCGAGCGCCAGCAGCACGATCACCACAACCGCTCCGGCTCCTAGGCGCGCACGCGCGCGCGGGGGAACCGGATCGGAGGACGTCACCCGGCCCACGGTAGGCAGTCGCCGCCGTCGAACGAGCGTCGGCCCCCTCCCGTGTGCACAGAAGGGGGCCGACGCGGTGCTGGGGAGGTTACGTCGTGCTGAAGCTGACGACCTTCGGCGGCCGCACGATGGCCCGGGTGATGGCGCGGTCGCCGAGCGCGCGCTGCACGCGGGCGTCCTCGCGGGCGAGGCGCTCGAGCTCGGCGCCGTCGATCCGTGCGGACACCTCGAGGGTCGCTCGCACCTTGCCGTCGATCTGTACGATCGCGGTGATGGTGTCTTCGACGAGCAGAGTGGAATCCGGCTGGCGCCAGACCGCGAGGCCGACGGACGGCGGGTAGCCGAGCTGCGCCCACATCTCCTCCGCCGTGTGCGGCGCGAACAGGTCGAGGATCATCGCCACGGCCTCGGCCGCCTCACGGACAGCCGGGTCGCCCGCGCCGGCACCGGAGTCGATGGTCTTCCGGATCGCGTTCACGAGCTCCATCAGGCGAGCCACGACGACGTTGAACTTGGTCTGCTCGATGAGCGACGGCGCCTCGGCCCAGAGCCGGTGCGTGACGCGGCGGAGCGCCGCATCTCCCTCTGCCCAGACGACATCGGTCGGGCTCGACACGTCGGCGGCGACGCGCAGCGCGCGCGCCAGGAACTTCGTGGCGCCGGTGGTCGAGACGTCCTTCCAGTCCTTGTCGTCTTCCACGGGACCCGCGAAACCGAGTGCGACGCGCAGCGCGTCGGCGCCGTGAGCGTCGAGCTCTTCCTGGAAGAGCACCAGGTTGCCCTTGCTCTTCGACATCTTGGCGCCGTCGAGGATCACCATGCCCTGGTTGATCAGGCTCGAGAACGGCTCGGTGAAGTCCAGGTGCCCCATGTCGTAGAGCGCCTTGGTGATGAACCGTGCGTACAGCAGGTGCAGGATCGCGTGCTCGACGCCGCCGATGTAGAAGTCGACGGGCGCCCAGCGCAGCGCCTCGCGCGATGAGAACGGCTGGGTCGAGTCCCCCGGCGCGAGGAAGCGCAGGAAGTACCACGAGCTGTCGACGAAGGTGTCCATCGTGTCGGGGTCGCGGCGGGCCGGCTCACCCGTCTCCGGGTCGACCGTCGTGACCCACTCGGTCGCCGCGCCGAGCGGCGATGCGCCCTTCGGCGTCAGGTCGAGATCGGCAGCATCTGGCAGGCGCACGGGCAGTTCCGCATCCGGAACCGGCATGATGCGACCGTTCTCGCCGTGCACCATCGGAATCGGGGTGCCCCAGAAGCGCTGACGGGAGATCAGCCAGTCCCGCAGGCGGTAGGTCTTCGATGCGCGACCGGTACCGGCCGCGGTGAGCTCGGCGATGACCCGGGTGATGGCGGTGCGCTTGCTCAGTCCGTCGAGCGAGCCCGAGTTGATCATCCGGCCCTCGCCGGTGAGCGCGATCCCGGTGCGCGCGGGATCCACGTCATCGCCGTCGGCGTCGTCGCCCAGCGGGTCGATCGGCCGACCGTCCGCATCCGTTTCGATGACCGGGATGGCACCGGTGATCGGCGCGGTCGTGTCGACGACCACCCGCACCGGCAGGTCGAACACGCGAGCGAAGTCGAGGTCGCGCTGGTCGTGCGCAGGCACGGCCATGACCGCGCCGTGGCCGTAGTCGGCCAGCACGTAGTCGGCCGCCCAGATCGGCAGGCGCTCCCCGTTGATGGGGTTGATCGCGTACCGGTTCAGGAACACGCCGGTCTTCGGTCGGTCGGTCGCCTGACGCTCGATGTCGGTCGCCTTCTGCACGGTCGACAGGTACGACTGGAAGCGCGCCTGCGCCTCTTCGCCGGCCCCGGCGGCCAGCTCGGCCGCGAGGTCGGAGTCGGGTGCCACGACCATGAAGGTCGCTCCGTGCAGAGTGTCGGGGCGCGTGGAGAAGACCGTCACCTTCTCAGCGCGGCCCTCGATCTCGAAGTCGATGTCGGCGCCGATCGAGCGGCCGATCCAGTTGCGCTGCATCTGGATGACCTTCTGCGGCCAGAAGCCCTCGAGCTGGTTCAGGTCGTCGAGCAGCCGGTCCGCGTAGTCGGTGATGCGGAAGTACCACTGCGTGAGCTTCTTTTTCACCACGACCGTGCCGCACCGCTCGCAGCGGCCGTCGATGACCTGCTCGTTGGCGAGTACGGTCTGGTCGTGAGGGCACCAGTTGACCGGGCTCTCCTTGCGGTACGCGAGCCCGCGCTCGTAGAGCTGCTGGAACAGCCACTGGTTCCAGCGGTAGTACTCCGGGTCGCTCGTGTGCAGCACCCGGCTCCAGTCGAACGAGACGCCGTATGCGCGGAGGCTCTCCTTCTGCTGGGCGATGTTGTCGTAGGTCCACGTGACCGGGTTGGCACCGCGCTTGATGGCCGCGTTCTCAGCGGGCAGGCCGAACGAGTCCCAGCCGATCGGATGCAGCACGTTGTACCCGCGGTGGCGCCAGAAGCGCGCGACGATGTCGGAGTACAGATAGTTCTCGGCGTGACCCATGTGCAGGTCGCCGGACGGGTACGGGAACATCGCCAGGACGTACTTGCGCGGGCGCGTGTCGGCATCCCCGCCGGCGCGGAACGGGTCCTGAGCGGCCCAGCGCTCCTGCCACTTCGCCTGGATCGCGTGCACATCGAAGCCGCCCTCGGCGGGAGCGGTCGGGAAGTTCTCGGACACGTGAAGACCAATCGATGTATGTCGGGAAAGTGCGCATTGCGCGTCTTTCAGGTTACCGGACCCCGACTCGCCCAGTCTTCGGGCAGGGTCGCGCCGATCGCGCGCAGCGGAGCGGACGCCTTGAGCGCCACTTCTGCGACCTCTGCCGCGGGCACCGACGCCCACGTGATTCCGCCGCCGGCGCTGACGTACGCGCCCCCGGGAAAGGTCACGACCGTGCGGATCGTCATGGCGAGATCCAGCCGTCCGTCCTCGCCGACCCAGCCGAAACATCCCGAGAACGCACCTCGCGCCTCTTCCTCGAGACGATGCAGGATCGTCATCGCCGAGAGCTTCGGCGCGCCGGTCATGCTCCCGGCTGGGAACGTCGCCGCCCACAGGTCGCCCACGGTCGCGCCCGGGCGCGGCCGACCCGCGACGGTGCTGACCAGCTGGTGCACCGTTGCGTAGCTCTCGATGTCGAGGAGCCGCTCGACCGTCACCGTCGCGGGATCGCAGACGCGTGCGAGGTCGTTGCGCATCAGGTCGACGATCATCACGTTCTCGGCGCGCTCCTTCGGGTCGGCCGCCAGGTCGGCCGCCAGCGCCGCATCGTCGTCCGCGCTCGCCCCGCGCGGCCGTGTCCCCTTGATGGGGCGGGTCCGGACGATCCCGTCGGCGACCTCGAGAAAGCGTTCCGGACTCGCGCTCACCAGCGCGACATCGCCGGTGCGGATGAGCGTGCCGTGGTGCGACGGCGACGCCGCACGGAGCGCCGCGTGCGCCGCGATCGGGTCGATGTCGCCGCGCACGGTGAACCGCGTCGTGAGGCACAGCAGATAGGCCTCGCCCCGACCGATCGACGCACGGCAGTCTTCGATCAGGCGGGCGTAGTCGTCCGCGCCCACGCGCGCGGCGGCCGTGACCGGCGCCGACGGCGGCGCGGCAACGTCGGCGTCGGGAGCGATGCGGATGCGGCGCGTCACCGCATCCGCATCGCCCGCGACGATCCAGACGCTCCGCGCGGCGTGGTCGAACGCGACGAGGGTGTCGGCGCGCATCCACGACTCGGCCGGAAGGTCGTCGGCGGCGACCGGTGCGCCGGCGTCGGATGCTCCGGATTCGTACCCGAGCCAGCCCACCCAGCCGCCGCGGAAGGGTCCGCCCGTGCGATGCGGTGCGTCCGGCGCTGCTCCCCGGGCCGTCACCGCGCCGTCGCTGTGCAGGCGTTCGAGGGGTGTGCGCCGCAGCTCGGCCGCATCCGCGGGTGATCCGATCCCGACCCAGCTCCAACCCGTCGTGGCACTCGGTCCCGCGTCGAGCCAGAAGGTGTGCGACGCGTCGAGGAAGGCCGCGTGCACCCGCGCGGGGTCGATCCAATCCTCGAGCAGGACGGGCGTGGCAGCGGCGGGCACTCTCCCAGGCTATCGATGCGGCACGCCCTAGGCTTCGTGCTGTGAACGATGTGCTCACCTGGATCCTCGACGCGGTCAGCGCGGTGGACCCCGGGCTGCGCATCTTCCTCGCGGGGATCGCCATCATGCTCGAGACGAGCATCCTCGTGGGACTCATCGTTCCGGGGGACACCGTCGTGATCGTTGCGGGCACCGCGGTCGAGACCCCGCTGCAGGGGATTCTGCTCGGAGTGGCCGTCGTCGTGGGGTCGCTGCTCGGTGAGAGCATCGGCTACTTCCTCGGGCGGTGGCTCGGGCCTGCGATCCGTGCGTCGCGCCTCGGCCGCCGTATCGGCGAAGCGAACTGGCGCCGGTCGGAGCGGTACCTCGAACGGCGCGGGGGTCCGGCGATCTTCCTCTCCCGGTTCCTGCCCGTCCTGCATTCACTCGTTCCCCTGACCGTCGGTATGACGGGCTACTCGTACCGGCGTTTTCTCGCGTGGACGGCCCCCGCCTGCATCCTGTGGGCGACGCTGTACATCGGAATAGCCGCCGCGGCCGCGGGCACGTATCGCGAGCTGGCCGATCAGATCCACTTCGCGGGCTACATCTTCGTCGGCATCATCGTCGTGTTCCTGGTTCTGATCTTCATCGCGAAGAAGGTCATCGAACGCGTCGAGCGCCGACACATGACGGACCCGGATGCGGACCACGCCCCGGATGCGACGCGGGCGCGAGGAGACATGGAAGACTGAGGCCGTGGCCGAATCTTCCCGACCCGCCCTGCCCGTCAAAATTCTCTGGCTCGCCCGCTTGGAACGTCGGTTCCACTCCTGGCGGGAACGCCGCGCCCGCGCGCGCGGTCTGACGCCGACGGTCAGCGCCTTCCCGGGGTACGGCTCCCAGAGCTGGGTGCGAGTGCTCGGGCGCGTCGTCATCCCGCCGCGCGGCGCGCGCGGCCGGAACGGCGACTACTCGGGCGTGCGCGGGTGGCGGAGTTTCGCCGCGGTTCCCGTGGGTTTCGCCCAGGTCGTCGTCACGATCGATGGGGTAGACCACGAGGTGGTCGCCGATCGCGGCGGAGTCGTCGACACGGTGCTTCCGGCAACGCTCGCGCCCGGCTGGCAAGACCTCCGCGTCCGCGTCGAGAACGGCGAGTCGACACGACTGCGTGTTCTGGTCGTCGCAGACGACACCACCTTCGGTGTCGTGTCGGATGTCGACGACACGGTCATGGTCACGGCTCTTCCGCGCCCCTTCCTCGCCGCGTGGAACTCCTTCGTTCTGAACGAACACGCGCGTCAGCCCGTTCCGGGGATGTCGGTGCTGCTCGACCGGGTCGTCGCGGAGTATCCCGGGGCGCCGGTCATCTACCTCTCCACGGGCGCGTGGAATGTGTCGCCCACGCTCGCGCGCTTCCTGCGGCGCCATCTCTTCCCTTCCGGCGCCATGCTGCTCACCGACTGGGGACCGACGCACGACCGATGGTTCCGCAGCGGCCAGGAGCACAAGACCTCGAACCTGAACCGGCTCGCGCAGGAGTTCCCGCACATCACCTGGCTGTTGATCGGCGATGACGGCCAGCACGACGAACAGATCTACACGGCGTTCGCGAGTGCGCATCCCGCGCAGGTCGCGGCCGTCGCCATCCGCCAGCTCACGCCCGCCGAGGCCGTGCTCGCCGGTGGCCGATCGACCGTCGACGACCATTCGGCTGCGTCGGTGCCCTGGGTCACCGGCGGCGACGGCGCGCACCTGTTGGAGCGGCTCGGCGAAGTCGGCGTTCTGAACGATGTCGGCGGTGCGGCGTAGGGTCGGCAGCATGTGCGGTCGTTTCGTCGTAGCCAACGTCGGGTCCGAACTCGTGGGTGTCCTCCGAGTCGACATCGAGAACCCTGAACTCCCCCCGCCCTCGTACAACATCGCCCCCACCGGCACGGCCGCGATCGTGCTCGATTCGGCGAAGACCGACCCCCCGACGCGGCGTCTCGAGCCGGCGCGCTGGGGGCTCGTGCCGTCCTGGGCGAAAGACCCGAAGGTGGGCGCGCGGGCCTTCAACGCTCGCGCCGAAGAACTCGAAGAGAAGCCGATGTTCCGGCAGGCGTTGATCAAGCGCCGGGCCGTCGTGCCCGCCACCGGGTACTACGAGTGGAAGGTGACGGGCGACACGAAGACGCCGCACTTCATCCGTCCCGCCGACGGCTCACCGATGTTCTTCGCCGGGCTGTACGAGTGGTGGCGCGACCCGGCGAAAGCAGACGATGCCGCCGACAAGTGGATGCTCTCGTTCACGATCCTCACCCGCGACGCCATCGGGCACCTGGGTTCGATCCACGACCGGATGCCGCTGTTCCTCGACGCCGACTTCGCCGATGCGTGGCTCGACACCGACACCGAGAACGTGGGCGACGTCCTGGATGCGGCCCACGACGCGGCTCCCGACGTCGCCGAGACGCTCGAGGACTACCCCGTCTCCGCCGCCGTGGGCAACGTGCGAAACGACTCCCCCGACCTGATCGAGCCGGTCGCGACCGAGGGCTGAGCGCCGCGCACGGCGCACACGACGTATCCTCAACCGGTGGAGACCGCGACGGAAACGGTGCTGTCGCGTGCGGATTGGCATGCGCAGGAGTCCGCGCACACCGATCGCGCTGACGCCCTGACCGCGGGTCGACGTGCGCGCGCATCGCGCGGGCAAACGCACCCGGTCGACGATTTCCTCTACACGTACTACTCGTACAAGCCGTCGGTGCTCCGGCGCTGGCACCCGGGCATCGGGGTCGCCCTCGCCGACGCGACCGATTCACCGCGCGCGGCGTGGCGGTGGTACCGCGCCGATACAAACATCCTGCGCGTCGATGCCCCGGCGTACGTCGCCGAACGCGGCGTTCTCCTCCGCGCGGTGCGAGCCATCCTCCGCGGGGCACTCGATCGCCCGGCTTCGTACGGATGCTTCGGCCTGCACGAGTGGGCCATGATCTATCGAGACGACTCCCCCCGACACGACGTGCCGCTGCGCCTGGGCAGCCGCGGCACCGACGACGTGGTCGAGGCCCACGACATCCGCTGCACGCACTTCGACGCGTTCCGGTTCTTCACCCCGGATGCGGTCCCCCGCAACCGGACGCCGTTGGATCGCCTCACGCAACCCGAGCGCGAGCAGCCCGGCTGTCTGCACGCGGGGATGGACCTCTACAAGTGGAGCGTCAAGCTCGGTCCCCTCGTTCCGGGCACAGTGCTTCTCGATGCGTTCGAGCTGGCCCGTGACATCCGCACGCTCGACATGCGGGCATCGCCCTACGACCTGAGCGCCTGGGGATACTCGCCGGTGCCGATCGAGACCGCATCCGGCAAAGCCGATTACGTCGCCGCCCAGCGCGAGTTCACCGCACGCGCACAACCCCTCCGGCGCGCGCTGCTTTCGGCCATCGCCGCCGCATCCGCCGACCTCTGACCGCGGGACGTCATCGGTCGGCGTCCGCCTCGCACCTCGGATCAGGTGCGGAGCGGGGTGATGCCCTGCGACGTGCGCGGGAAGGTCGCGAGCGTGGCCTCGTCGATGTTGAGGTGGGCCGCCACGAGCGACGGGGGCACGTGCGCGAGCCAGTTGGCGAGCGACACCTCCTCGTACCTGTCGGTGCGGAACACCTCGAGGAACTGCAGAACGTCTCCGCCGGTGTTCTCGATGTAGTGGCCGAGATTCTTCTTCACGACCCCGACGTCGCCCGCTCGAAAATCGGTCGTGTTCGCGTGCGGGCCGGTGTTGAACACCGTCATCCGTGCCGACCCGCGCAGGTAGTACTGCCACTCGTCGGCGTTCGGATGCCAGTGCAGTTCCCGCATCGATCCGGGCTCGACCGTGACGAGGGCCGCGGCGACCGTGTTCGACAGCGGAAAGTTGGTGCTGTCCGCGATCTGGATGCTGCCGCCGCTGTTCTTGTGCCGCGGCTGCGACCGCGAGAGCCGGAAGATGATGGGCTCCGCCGCGCCCCATTCCACGCCGGCGTCCGCCTGGTCCTGGGCGAGATCCCCCGGCTCGTCGCCGAGGAAGATCCAGAGGTTGTGCAGCGGGATGTCGGTGAAGACCTCCTGCGCCACGCCGAAGTTCTTCGCGAGCACATCGGGGGGCGTGTGCGCGAACCAGTCCGTCAGCAGCAACGTGTTGGACTCGGACTGATTGCCGTCATCGAACGCGAGGACGAATTCGGCGCCGTCGGGCCCGAGGCCCTGAAGGGAGTGCGGCGTGCCCGCGGGGAAGAACCACACGTCCCCTTCCTCGACATCTTCGACGCTCGGGGCACCGCTGCGGCTCAGCGTCGTGACCCGCGCCTTTCCGCGCGTCATCACCGCCCATTCCGCGGTCTGATGCCAGTGCAATTCGCGGATGCCGCCCGCCTGCAGGTACATGTTGACTCCGGCGATCTCGTCCGAGATGTGGAAGTCCTGTTTCGTCACTTCCCGGGCCCAGCCGCCGTCCTGCACGCGGCGCGGCGAGATGTTGAAGGACGACCAGAAGAACGGTTGGGTGCTGATGTCGGTTCCGGGTGCATCGATCTGGTTCGGGAACTGACTTGCGAGAACCGTGTTCTGCGGTCCGTTCATCTGGCGACTCTGCGGGTGCTGACGCGTGTTGATCTCGCCCTCGGGCGGAAGGTCCGGATTCCCCAGGACCGGGGCTTCATGATGAGGGGCGGCGCTCTCGGACGGTTCCATTCCGTACTCCTGTCTCGACGTGATCACGCGTGGGTTCAGTCTCGGAGCGCGAACCAGCGCGGGCATCCGTCAAAAGTCGTGACATCGTCCGGCCACATCCCGCAGGACGACTCTTCGGCGGCGGACCGCTGCCGCCCTGCCGGTCGCTCTCGCGGAGGCCGGTACGAGATGATGGTCGGGGTGTGCGCGCAAGGCGCACGTCCCGTGCGTGCGGCCGCGAGGGCTCCGTGCGTCGAGCGACGGCGTGTCCGCTGACGCTCCGGACCGCTGATCGAAGGGCAACTCCCGGACCCGTGTACTCCCTTCTGCTTGCGATCATCTACATCGCCTTCGTCAGCCTCGGACTTCCGGATTCACTGATCGGCGCCGGCTGGCCCGTCATGCAGCGAGACCTCGACGTGCCCGTCGCTTTTGCCGGGATCGTCACGACGATCATCGCGGTCGGCACGATCGTGTCGAGCCTCGCGTCAGAGCGCCTGACCCGCCGGTTCGGTGCCGGTGCCGTGACAGCCGTCAGCGTGGGCATGACCGCGGCGGCGTTGTTCGGTTTCTCGATGTCCGGTTCGTTCTGGATGCTGTGCCTGTGGGCCATTCCGTACGGCCTCGGCGCCGGTGCCGTGGACGCGGCGCTGAACAACTACGTCGCCGTGCACTACGCCGCCCGCCACATGAACTGGCTGCACGGGTGCTGGGGCCTGGGCGCGTCGATCAGCCCGTTCATCATGAGCTACGCCCTGACTGCCGGCGCGGGCTGGACGGGCGCTTATCTCGTCATCGGGATCGCGCAGGCGGTGCTCACGGTCGTGCTGCTCGTCAGCCTTCCTCTCTGGGGCAAGGTCAACCCTCTCGCGCCCAGTGCCGGACCCGCTGAGTCGGACGACGACGAGCCCGAGACGCGCGGGGCGCACGTCCCGCTCGGTCGGGTGCTGCGCATCCCGGGGGTCCCCGCCATTCTGGCCGCGTTCTTCGCCTACTGCGCGCTCGAGAGCACGGCGATCCTGTGGGCCTCGACGTATCTGGTCACCGAGCGGGAGATCGCTCCCGCCACCGCGGCCGCGTTCGCATCGCTCTTCCTCCTGGGCGTCACCGCGGGGCGTTTTCTCGCGGGGTTCTTCGCCGACCGGGTCGGAGATCGGAACATGATCCGCGGCGGCTTCGTGACGGTCGGCCTCGGAATCGTGCTGTTGATGCTTCCGCTGGGTACGGATGCGGGGGCGCTGATCGGGCTCGTCGCTCTCGGCCTCGGGTGCGCGCCGATCTATCCCGCGATCATCCACTCCACCCCGGTCAATTTCGGCCGTCGGAACTCGCAGGCCATCATCGGCATCCAGATGGCGGCGGCCTACACGGGTTCCACCGTGGCCCCGCCGCTGTTCGGCGCGATGTCGACGGCCTCCGGGCTCTGGATCTTCCCGGTGTTCCTCGCTGCGCTCGCTGCGCTCGGCCTGCTGATGTCGGAGCGACTGAACCACCTGGTCAGGCGACCGGCGTAGCGCCAGCGGCCTCCGGTGCATCGCGAGCCGCCGCAGTGCTGACCCCGGATTTCGCTGATCCCGGGCCCCGGCGTGGACTCGTCCTTCCGACCGGGGAGACGTCGCAGAATGAGAGACGACAGCGATCGCGATCGTTCGAACGAGGGGAATCACGATGGATGCTGATGCAGAGTCTTCCCGGCCGGAGTTGCCGTCGGGCACGGCAACGCCTGTCGACAACGCACCGCAGCCACTGATGGCGTTCACCTGGCGTGACGTGTGGCGGGGTGCGTGGGCAGCGTGGGGCGTATTCATGCTCATCGTCGTCGGTCTGCTGGTCGCCGTCACGATCGTGAACCCACCCAGCGGCACGTACGCGTCACTGGAGATGTTGGCGTTCGTGTTCTACATCGTCGGATCGGCGATCGTTTCGGCCATCGTCACCGTGATCATGGCGCCGATCGCGCGGGCGATCGAGCAGCGACTTCGCTATGTGGCGAGTCCCGGCATCCATGTCGCCGCGTTCGCCGCGCTCGGCGCGTTCGCCGCGCTCGGCGCGATCGTCGGCGTGGGATTCGTCGTCGCTGTCCTGGCGTGGAGCGCACAGTCCGGGGTGTTCACCGGACTGGAGAATCCGGTGGCGGCGTTCGTCGCGGTCGCGATCGTGGCGTTCTCTACGTCAGCGGGGTGGGCCTACGGGTACGGGCGGGCTCGTCGTGCGCGAGTGGGTGACGACGCGCAGACGCGGGAGGTCTGAGCGGCGCGGAGCTAGCCGAGCAGAACCACTCCGAACCCTGAGACGACGGCGCGCAGTTCGGCGAGATAACGCTCCGCCTGTTCCGTGAGCGGGATGGCGGAGTGGCCGATCCAGCCGATCTCGATCCGTTCATCGATGTCGAGCGGGATGGCGATGATCTCGGGGTCCAGGTCGTCGCTGATGATGCCCGTCGAGATCGTGTAGCCGTCGAGTCCGATCATGAGGTTGAAGATCGTCGCGCGGTCGGAGACCCGGATCTCCTGCGCACTCGAGAGCGTCGAAAGGATCTCCTCGGCGAAGTAGAACGAGTTGTTCGCACCCTGGTCGAAGGTGAGTCGTGGCGAGTCGGCGAGGTCGGCGAGGGTGACGCGCTCCCGCGCGGCGAGCGGGTTGTTCCGGGAGATGAAGATGTGCGGCTCGGCGAGGAACAGCGGGTGGAAGATCAACCCGGAGTCCCGGAGCAGTTTGTCGATAACGTTCCGGTTGAAGTCGTTCCGGTAGAGGATGCCGAGTTCGCTGCGGAGCGTGCGGACGTCTTCGATGATGTCCCAGGTGCGGGTCTCCCGGAGCGAGAACTCGTACTCGGCTGCGCCGCTACTCTTCACCATTCGAACGAACGCGTCGACGACGAACGAGTAGTGCTGTGCCGAGACGCCGAGCAGGCGACGGGACGGCGGCCGACCGAGATAGCGCTGCTCGAGGAGGGCCACCTGTTCGGTGACCTGCCGCGCGTAGCCGAGGAACTCGGCCCCCTCGGCGGTGAGTGTCACGCCCCGCGCCGAGCGCAGGAGAAGGGCGTGGCCCACCCGCGCCTCCAGGTCCTTCATCGCCGCCGACATCGTCGGTTGCGAGACGTAGAGCAGGTCGGCCGCGGCGCTGATGGATCCCTCCGCAGCAACCTCGACGAAGTAATGCAACTGCTGGAGCGTGATTGCTCCTGATCCGCGAGCCATAGATAGAACCTATAGGACCGCATAGCCTGGCCAAGTTACTCGATAGTTCCGGAGGGCCTGCACGATGGAGCGACAGACTTCCGCAAGGCCGAGCCCGGCCGACCAGCCACCGGATTGGCCGCTCATGGCGAACGACTTCGCGTTCCACATCACCACCACCCGCTTCGATGAGGACTACGCTCCGTCCGACAGCTCACGGATCACGACGAACTTCGCCAACCTGGCCCGAGGCGCGCACCGCCGGCAGAATCTCCGCAACGCCCTGACGATGATCGACCGCCGATTCAACGATCTCGCACCCGAAGACAACCCGAACCGGGACCGATACGGAGTCGAGCTCGAGATCGTCTCGGTCGAGGTGAAATTCGCTGCGGCAGGCGCGGATCAGATCTTCCCGCTGCTCGAGGTTCTCGACGTCCATATCGTCGACCACCGGACCGGCGAACGCCATCACGGGATCGTGGGGAACAACTTCTCGTCCTACGTCCGCGATTACGACTTCAGCATCCGCCTGCCAGCGGCGACGGCGGCCGCAGGAACCTTCACGGTGCCCGATGACTTCGGCGAGCTGCACGGCAAGCTGTTCCAGCACTTCCTCGAGTCGCCCGAGTACCGGGAACGGTTCCTGACGCCGCCGGTGATCTGCATCAGCGTCTCCACCAGCAAGACCTACCGCCGGGGCGACTATCGCCATCCGGTGCTCGGCGTCGAGTACCTGCAGGATGACGACTCCCTGACGGACGCGTACTTCGCGCGGATGGGGCTGCGCGTTCGATACTTCATGCCCCCCGGAGGCGTCGCGCCCCTCGCGTTCTACTTCCGCGGTGATCTCCCGAACGACTACTCCGACCTTCAGCTCGCCGGCACGATCGGCACCATGGAGACGTTCCAGAAGATCTACCGACCGGAGATCTACAACGCGAACTCTTCCGCCGCGCACCTCTATCGACCGAGTCTGGAGGGGCAGGACTACACGCCGACAGAGATCGCCTACGACCGCGACGAGCGAAATCGGCTCGCCGCGACGCAGGGCAAGTACACCGAGGAACACTTCATCACCCCCCACCGGACAGCGCTGGAGCAGTGGGCCGCCAACTACCCCGCGCCCGTCGTCCGATGAACAGCGGAGAGACATCGATCATGCACACGCTCTTGCCCACCTCCATCGTCGGCAGCCTGCCGAAGCCGTCGTGGCTCGCACAGCCGGAGACACTCTGGTCTCCGTGGAAACTGGAGGGTGCGTCCCTCGCCGAGGGCAAACAGGATGCGTTGCGCAGCGCCGTCCAGGAGCAGCGTCTGCGTGGCATCGACATCATCAGCGACGGTGAGCAGACCCGCCAGCACTTCGTCACGACGTTCATCGAGCACCTCAGCGGCGTCGATTTCGCGCAGCGCGAGACCGTGCGCATCCGCAATCGCTACGACGCGAGCGTGCCGACCGTCGTCGGCGCCGTGAGCCGGGAGAAGCCCGTCTTCGTCGAGGACGCGAAATTCCTCCGCCAACAGACGGACCAGCCCATCAAATGGGCGCTCCCCGGCCCGATGACGATGATCGACACGCTGTGCGACCGCCACTATAAGAGTCGCGAGAAGTTGGCGTGGGAGTTCGCGACCATCCTCAATCAGGAGGCGAAAGAGCTCGAGGCTGCGGGGGTCGACATCATCCAGTTCGACGAACCCTCGTTCAACGTCTTCTTCGACGAGGTTCAGGACTGGGGTGTCGCGACGCTCGAGAGGGCCACGGAAGGACTGCGCGCCCACACCGCCGTCCACATCTGTTACGGATACGGGATCAAGGCGAACACCGACTGGAAAGCGTCCCTCGGGGCGGAGTGGCGCCAGTACGAGGAGTTCTTCCCGCTTCTGCAACGGTCGACCGTCGACATCGTCTCGTTGGAATGCCAGAACTCCCACGTCCCCATCGACCTCATCGAGCTCATCCGCGGCAAGAAGGTCATGCTCGGCGCCATCGACGTGGCGAGCGAGCGCATCGAGAGTCCCGAGGACGTCGCCGACACCCTTCGGAAAGCACTCGCCTTCGTCGACGCGGACAACCTCATCCCGAGCACGAACTGCGGCATGGCACCGCTCCCCCGCGACGTCTCACTCCAGAAGCTCAGCGCGCTCAGCGCGGGCGCCGAGATCGTCCGTCAGGAGCTCGCGGCAGCACAGTCCTGACCCGCCCCCACCGAACGCTAAAAGAACCCCGGTCAGCGACTGACCGGGGTTCCTCGTGGGTGGACCTGAGGGGACTCGAACCCCTGACCCCCTGCATGCCATGCAGGTGCGCTACCAGCTGCGCCACAGGCCCTTAACCTTCGCCCCTGTCGGGGCAACCCCCCTAGCGTACTACATCCGAGACGGCCCCTCGAAACCCGCGTCACCGCTCGCGCGTGTCGTCGCGAAGGCAACGAAACGCGCGAGGAACAGCGCTCGCGAGGGGCGCGTCAGTCGGTGGTCGCGCGCTCGGGGAGCTCGATCGGCACCGTCGGGCAGTCCTTCCACAGGCGCTCAAGCCCGTAGAACACACGCTCCTGCTCGTGGAAGACATGCACGACGAGATCACCGAAGTCGAGCAGGACCCAGCGGGATTCCTGGCGGCCCTCGCGACGCAGACGCTTGACGCCTGCCTCGAGCAGCTGCTCCTCGATCTCATCGGCGATCGCGGCCACATTGCGCTCGTTGCGTCCGGTGACGAGCAGGAAGATGTCAACGAGCGGCAGCGGCTCGGAGACGTCGAGCGCCACCAGATCTTCACCGCTCTTCGAGTCCGCCGCGCGTGCGGCGATCTGCAATGCGTCGATACCTGCGGATGTTGCGGTCATGCGAAAGCTCCCGTCGCCACGGCGAGGATGAGGACGCCCACCAGAGCAAGAGCGAGAGCGCCCGCCGTGATCGCAAGGGTGAGCATGAGCCGGCTGCCTTTTTCGGGAGCCGGCGGACGGATGATCTCGTCCGCACTGCGGACGGTGCTGATCGCGGCGCTGGCCGCGATCGGAGTAGGGGAAGAGGAGGCCGGAAGCTCACCGTCGACGAGGATGGCGTCTGCTTCCTTGCCGTCGGTCGTTCCAGGCGCGTGCCCGTGCGAACCGAGTCCCTCGGGAAGCGCGAAGGTACCCGTGATGAGCACCTCGCCCGTCGCCGCGATCGGCGATGTGAGCGAACCCGTCGAGGGCGTCTGCGACAGGATCAGAGCGTTCGGCGCCATCGACGAGCCGGTCGACGCGCTGTCGCGCGTGAGCAGGTGATCGAACGACGGCGGAAGTTCCACCTCGGGAGCAGCGCCCTCGAGCAACGCCGAGCCGAGCTGCGGTGAAACCGTGGCGGCGGGCTCCGGAGCGAACACTCCGGCGTCCGCGCCCTTGTGCTCCGCATTCTCGCGCGCGTCGTCCTCCTGCAGAGCGGCTTCCGCGGTCAGCAGCGGCGTCTGGTCGGCGGGACGCTCGTCGTCGACCGCATCGAAGAGGCCCGCGATCGTGCGCGTCACCGTCTCCGGCTCGTCGGCCTCCGTCGCCGGCGCTTCCGCGGGGGACTCGGATGCAGCGCCCGCCGGTGCAGCCACAGGGGCCGCGGGGGCATCCGGCGTGATGACCGGAATGGACGCCGTGCGGATGCGCTCCTGCTCGCGCGCGGCGCGGCGGGTGAGCGGCGAGACGCCGAGATCGACGCTCGCGTCGGAGCGCGGCGCGGGCGGCACCACGGAGGGCGCAGCCTCACGGGCGAGAGGGGCCGCCGGCGGCGTCTTCTCCGGCGCCGACTCGTTCGCCGGGGCCACAGTGTCCGCGACCGGGGCCTCATCGGCCGTCGCGGACGACTCGGCTGCGGTCGGCTCTTCGGGCGCTACCGGCGCCTCGACGGGCTCGACCGGCACGCGTTCGGCCTCGTCGGCCGCTGCCATGTCGGGCGTGACGATGGGTGTCGATCCGGTGTTCCGGATCTCGCGCATCTGCCGCCGGGTCAACGGCGGCGTGCGGGAATCTTCAGGGTTGCTCATGCCTTGCTCCGATAGAGGTGGTGCTTCGCAATGTACTGGACGACCCCATCGGGGACGAGGTACCACACCGGTTGCCCGCTACGCACGCGGTTCCGACAGTCGGTGGACGAGATCGCCAGGGCCGGGATCTCGAGCAAGCTGACCTCGCCGTCCGGCAGGCCTGCTGCGCTCAAGGGATGCCCGGGACGGGAAACGGCCACGAAGTGGGCGAGGTCCCACAGTTCATCATGGTCCCTCCAGCTGAGAATCTGCGCCACGGCGTCTGCTCCCGTGATGAAGAACAGCTCCGCATCCGGGCGCTGCGTCTTCAAATCACGCAGGGTGTCGATCGTGTAGGTCGGCCCCGAGCGATCCATATCGACGCGGCTCACGCTGAAACTCGGGTTCGATGCCGTCGCGATCACGGTCATCAGGTAGCGGTCTTCACTCGGGGAGACGGTCGATTTCTGCCACGGACGACCCGTGGGCACGAAAATCACCTCGTCCAAATCGAACGAGGTGGCGACTTCACTGGCAGCGACGAGGTGGCCATGATGGATGGGGTCGAAGGTGCCGCCCATCACGCCGATACGCGGAGGTCGATCCGCGGTCATCGCGGAGCCCGTCAGTGGCCCTGTCCGTGGCCGGTGGGCTGCAGATCCGCCGCGTGCTTCTCGGCGTACGCCTTCGCCTTGTGCGCGTGACGGTTCGACACGTTGCGGTACGAGAACGTGACGAGCGCCAGGGAGCTGAAGACGATGAACGCGATCACGCCGAAGCCGACGGTCTCGAGAGCGACGTTGCCGTGGTGCTCGGCCTCTTCTGCGAGGAGGGCGAGGGTCGTGGCAAAGCTCATCGGGATCTCCGTTCGGTTCAGCGGGGCGCGTCCGCGTCGTGCCCCAGTCTAGTCACTCAGCGTTCAGCCGCGGACCTGACCGTCGCCGCGCACGATCCACTTCGTGCTCGTCAGTTCGCGAAGACCCATGGGCCCGCGCGCGTGGAGCTTCTGGGTCGAGATGCCGACCTCGGCGCCGAAGCCGAACTCGCCACCATCGGTGAAGCGGGTGGATGCGTTCGCCATCACGACGGCGGAGTCGACCTCCGCGAGGAAGCGATCGATCGCCGCGGCATCATCCGTGATGATCGACTCGGTGTGATGCGTCGAGTAACGCCGGATGTGTTCCAACGCCCCGTCGAGATCATCGACGACCCTTATCGCGACATCGAGGCTCTGGTACTCGGTCTCCCAATCCTTCTCCTCCGCGGGCACGATACCGGGCGCCAAGCGGCCCACCGTATCGTCGCCGTGCACAGTGACGCCGGCCTGCTGCAGCGCTTCGACGACGGGACCCACGATGCGCTCGGCGGCGGCGGCGTGGACCAGCACGGTCTCCACGGCGTTGCAGACGCTGGGCCGCTGCGCCTTCGCGTTGACGACGATGTCGCGGCTGCGCTCGATCGGTGCCGTCTCATCCAGATACACGTGGACGACGCCGGCACCGGTTTCGATGACCGGCACGCTCGATTCCGACACGACCGTCTCGATCAGCTGGGCGCTCCCCCGCGGCACGAGAACGTCGACGATCCCGCGCGCCTGCATGAGCTCTTTCGCCCCCTCGCGTCCGAACGCATCGAGCGTCTGGATCGCATCGGGATCGACCCCGGATGCGGCCAACGCCTCCCGCATCGCCGCGACCAGCGCGGCATTCGTCTGCTCGGCGGCAGATCCCCCGCGAAGGACGACGGAGTTGCCCGAGCGGAGCGCCAACGCCGCGATGTCGACCGTGACGTTCGGCCGGGCCTCGTAGATCGATCCGACCACACCGAACGGCACCGCGACCTTCGTCAGGTCGAGCCCGTTCGGAAGCGTCCGCTGCTCCAGCACCCGTCCGACCGGGTCGGGCAGGTCTGCCACGTCGCGGACGGCCGCCGCGAGGGAGGCTACGCGCCCCGCATCCAGGGTCAGACGATCCTGCAGGGCGATGCTCAACCCGGTCTCCCGCCCACGGGCGAGGTCGGCGCCATTGGCCGCCACGACGGTGTCGACCGCACGCTCGATCGCGTCGGCCATCGCGTAGAGCAGATCGCGCTTGCTCGCGTCATCGAGAAGGGCGATCTCGCGGGCCGCATCCTTCGCCCGCAGCATCCGTTCGCGTGCGGTGGCCGGGGCAGCGGAAGCGAGCGGAGTGGCGATGGCCTGCGTCATCGCGCCAGTCTAGCGAGCCACTCCCACGGGGCCGGTCGCGGGCACGGACAACGGTGTCGGATTCGGCTCGAACCACGTACCGACCGGGCCGCCCGCGAGTGCCTCGTGCACCAGGTCGGCGCTCGTGACGAGCACGCCGATTCCGGACGCTGCCGCGAGGCGCGCGGCCGAAACCTTCGTCGCCGCTCCCCCGGTACCGACGCTGTTCACCACGACCGAGCCGAACTGATAGCCCGACAGGTCGTCACCGTAGGAGACCTCGTGGATCGGCCGCGCGCCCGGTTCATCCGGGGGCGCGGTGTAGAGGCAGGCGATGTCGCTCAACAGCACCACACCGTCGGCGCCGATCAGCTGCGCGACGAGCGCCGCGAGCCGGTCGTTGTCGCCGAAGCGAATCTCGTGGGTTGCGACCGTGTCGTTCTCGTTAACGATCGGCAGGATCCGGAGCCCGAGGAGCCGCTCCATCGCGCGGCGCGCATTGGAGCGGTGCGTCGGGTTCTCCAGGTCTCCTGCGGTGAGCAGCACCTGCCCGGCGACGATCCGGAATGGGCGCAGAGACTCCTGATACCGGTAGATCAGGATGTTCTGTCCGACTGCCGCGGCGGCCTGCTGGGTCGCCAGGTCGGTCGGCCTGCTGTCGAGCTCGAGGAACGGCATCCCCGTCGCGATCGCGCCCGACGAGACGAGGACGACCTCGGTGCCTCGTCCGTGCGCGGCCGCGAGAGCCTCGACGATCGGCTGGATCTTCGCGGCGTTCTCACCGCTGATCGACGACGACCCGACCTTCACCACGACACGACGCGCGCCGGCGAGTTCGGCGCGCGTGCGGGCCGTCACGCGTCGTCCTTGCGGACACGCTCCGCTTCGAGCTCGGCGCGTGCTTCCGCCTTCGCATTCATCCGCTCGTGATAGCGCTCGCGTCGCTCGGACGTCGTCCGACGATCGTTTTGGAACAGACGCGGGTCGGTTCCTCGCGGCGCCGTCATGAGCTCCGCGGCGGAAGACAGCGACGGCTCCCAGTCGAACACGATGCCATCGCCCTCGCCGATGACGACCGTCGCCCCGGGAACAGCCCCCGCGCGGAAGAGCTCGGTCTCCACACCCAGCCGGTCGAGGCGCTCGGCGAGGAACCCGACCGCTTCTTCGTTCTGGAAGTCGGTCTGCTGCACCCAGCGCACCGGCTTCTCGCCGAGAATCCGGTACAGGTTGCCGTACGTGCCGCCCTCGACGCGCACGCTGAACTCCTTCTCGGAGCCGCGCGGACGGATGACGATGCGCTCGGGTACCGGCGCGTTCGCCGTTTCGATGCGGTGCTGTTCGACGATCTCGCCGAGCGCGAAGTTGAGCTCGCGCAGGCCCGCACGACTCACCGTCGAGATCTCGAAGACGCGGTAACCGCGCGCTTCCAGATCGGGACGCACGAGTTCGGCGAGCTCCTTACCCTCGGGCACGTCGATCTTGTTCAGCGCGATGACCTGAGGCCGGTCGAGCAATGGCACCTGGCCGTCCGGAACCGGGTACGCGGCGAGCTCCGCGAGGATCACGTCGAGGTCGGACAGCGGATCGCGGTCGGGCTCGAGGGTCGCGCAGTCGAGCACGTGCACCAGGGCGGTGCAGCGTTCTACATGGCGAAGGAACTCGAGGCCGAGCCCCTTTCCTTCGCTCGCGCCCTCGACGAGGCCGGGAACGTCGGCGACGGTGAATCGGGTTTCGCCCGCCTGGACGACACCGAGGTTCGGATGCAGCGTGGTGAACGGGTAGTCCGCGATCTTCGGGCGGGCCGCCGAGAGAGCGGCGATGAGGCTCGACTTCCCCGCGGACGGGAATCCGACCAACGCGATGTCGGCGACGGTCTTCAGCTCGAGGAGGACGTCCCCCTCCCACCCGGGCGTGCCGAGCAGCGCGAACCCGGGAGCCTTGCGCTTGACCGACGAGAGCGCGGCGTTGCCGAGCCCCCCGCGGCCACCCGGGGCGACGATGAATCGCATCCCCGGCTCGACCATGTCGACGAGCACCGTGCCGTCGGGATCCTTCACGACCGTGCCGATCGGAACCAGCAGTTCGAGCGACTCGCCGTTGGCACCGGACCGGTGATCGCCCATGCCGAAGCCGCCGTTCGTGGC
Source organism: Microbacterium sp. cx-55 (assembly GCF_021117345.1). Taxonomy (NCBI): domain Bacteria; kingdom Bacillati; phylum Actinomycetota; class Actinomycetes; order Micrococcales; family Microbacteriaceae; genus Microbacterium; species Microbacterium sp. cx-55. The sequence continues at coordinate 1,788,151 of NZ_CP088261.1, forward strand.
GTGGCGGTGCGGCGAGTGGTGGTACGACAGCAGCGTCGTGACCTGGGGGTCGGAGACGAGGACGATGTCGCCACCGTTACCGCCGTTCGCCCCGTCGGGGCCGGCGAGCGGCTTGAACTTCTCTCGTTTGACCGACACACAACCGTTGCCGCCGTTGCCGGCGCGCAGGTGCAATGTCACTCGATCAACGAACGTGACCATGTGCTCCTGCTTCCTGAATGACGCGAGGGGCGGGCCGAAGCCCGCCCCTCGCGAACGAATACGTCAGTGCGGACTAAACCGCAGCTTCGACGATGTTGACGACCTTGCGGCCGCCCTTGGTGCCGAACTGCACAGCACCGGCCGACAGCGCGAAGAGCGTGTCGTCGCCGCCACGGCCGACGTTGTCGCCGGGGTGGAAGTGCGTGCCGCGCTGGCGGACGATGATCTCGCCGGCGCTGACGACCTGACCGCCGAAGCGCTTGACGCCCAGGCGCTGCGCGTTGGAGTCACGACCGTTGCGGGTGGAGCTTGCGCCCTTTTTATGTGCCATCTCTTCGTCTCCTGGGACTTACTTGATGCCGGTGACCTTGACGCGCGTGAGGTCCTGACGGTGACCCTGGCGCTTCTTGTAACCGGTCTTGTTCTTGAACTTCTGGATCACGATCTTGGGGCCGCGCTCTTCGCCGAGAACCTCGGCGGTGACGGTCACCTTCGCGAGCGTGTTCGCGTCGGTGGTGACCGCGTCTCCGTCGACCAGGAGGACGGCGGGAAGCTCGAGCGTCTCGCCGATCTTCGCCCGCTGACGGTCGAGGACGACGATCGTGCCGACCTCGACCTTTTCCTGCCGGCCACCGGCGCGCACAACTGCGTAAACCACTTCACACCTATTTCGTCTGGGAGCGTACGGCTCCGATTGTCTGGAAAGCCTCCGACTCGAGAGCCGGAGAAGTCCTGATGCGAGATCGGGTCGCGCTCCGCGCGGCCGCGGGCCGGTAAAGGCGACGCACCAAAGGAATACTTTACCCGATGATTCCTGAACGGCGCAAAGTCGCCCCCGCCGTGTCGCACACAACCTCGGCAGTTCGGGGCGCCCGTAGGCTTTGGGAGTGGCAATTCTGATCGACGATCCCCGCTGGCCGGCACACGGTCGGCTCTGGTCGCATCTGGTCAGCGACTCGGATCTCGCCGAACTGCACGCCTTCGCCGCCGCCAACGGCATTCCGCGCCGAGGATTCGACCTCGACCACTACGACGTCCCCGACGAGGCCCACGAGCGGCTCGTGGCCGCCGGTGCGCGCGCCGTCGACGGTCACACGCTCGTGCGGGCGCTCATCGCTTCGGGGCTCCGCATCACCGCCCGCGAACGTCGCGGACGGTGACGCGGAATCAGTCCTGATCGGGCTCGTGCACGACCGGCGTGCCGGTCAGCGCGGCGGTGCTGACGCGGCGACGCGCGCGGCCCTGGCCGGGAGCTTTCGGCTCCGGCAGGGCGCTCAGCACCGAGTCGAGCAGCAGATCCTTCTCCGTGCGGGGCTTCGCATCGTGACGGGGCTTGTTGCGCTTCGGGCGCCCGCGCCCTTCAGCGGGTTCCGCTACCTCGATGCTCGTCACCACGGTCGTCGTCTCCTCGGCGGTGACCTCCTCGGCCCCCGCGTGGATCGTAGATGCGGCGATCTGTGCGAGCGCGGACTTCACGCCCTCCGTGATCACGTGGGTCTGCGCCGGCGGACTGGCCGGCGCCTGGGGCGGCGGCTGCTGGCGACCGCGGCGACCGTTGCCGCCAATACTGCTGTTTCCGCCTCCGTTGCTGTTCCCGCCGCCGTTGCCGTTGCTCGAACGGTGCTTCGTCACGGGGTCGTGGTGCACGATGACGCCGCGGCCGGCGCACACCTCGCACGCTTCGCTGAAGGTCTCCAGGAGGCCCAGCCCCAGCTTCTTGCGGGTCATCTGCACGAGACCGAGCGAGGTGACCTCGGCGACCTGGTGCTTCGTGCGGTCGCGGCTCAGGCATTCGATGAGCCGGCGCAGCACGAGATCGCGATTGGATTCGAGCACCATATCGATGAAGTCGACGACGATGATGCCGCCGATATCGCGCAGCCGCAGCTGTCGAACGATCTCCTCGGCCGCTTCGAGGTTGTTCTTGGTGACCGTCTCCTCGAGGTTTCCCCCGGAGCCGACGAACTTTCCGGTATTTACGTCGACGACGGTCATCGCCTCGGTGCGGTCGATCACGAGTGACCCACCCGAGGGCAGCCACACCTTGCGATCGAGCGCCTTCTCGATCTGCTCAGTGACGCGGAGGTCATCGAACGGGTCGCCATCACTGTCGTACCGCTCGACGCGCTCGAGGAGGTCGGGGGCAACGCCCGCGAGGTATCCCTCGATCGTGCGCTGCGCGTCATCGCCCTGGATCAGCATCCGGGTGAAGTCCTCGTTGAAGACATCGCGGACGATCTTCACCAGCAGGTCGGGCTCGGAGTGGAGCATCGCGGGCGCCTGCATCGACGAGACCTGAGTGCTGATGTGCTCCCACTGCGCAGTGAGTCGCTGCACGTCGTGCGTGAGCTGCTCTTCGGTGGCACCTTCGGCAGCGGTGCGCACGATGACCCCTGACGACTCGGGCAGAACCTCCTTGAGGATGCGCTTCAAACGCGCACGCTCGGTGTCGGGGAGCTTCCGCGAAATGCCGTTCATGGCTCCGCCCGGGACGTACACGAGGTACCGGCCCGGAAGCGAGATCTGGCTCGTCAGGCGTGCGCCCTTGTGGCCCACCGGGTCCTTCGTGACCTGCACGAGGACCTTGTCGCCGCTCTTGAGGGCGAGCTCGATGCGGCGCGGCTGGTTACCGGTCTCGACCGCATCCCAATCCACCTCGCCCGAGTAGAGCACGGCGTTCCGGCCACGGCCGATGTCGACGAACGCGGCCTCCATGCTGGGCAGCACGTTCTGCACGCGACCGAGGTACACGTTGCCGATCAGCGACGCCTCCTGGTTGCGTGCGACGTAGTGCTCGACGAGGACGTTGTCTTCGAGGACCGCGATCTGGATGCGGCCACCCTTGGAACGGACGACCATGACCCGGTCGACGGCCTCGCGTCGGGCGAGGAACTCCGCCTCGGTGACGACCGGCCGACGCCGGCCGGCGTCACGGCCGTCACGGCGGCGCTGCTTCTTGGCTTCGAGGCGTGTCGACCCCTTGATGCGCTGCGGCTCGGTGATGAGCTCGACAGCGCGCTGGCGGGGGGCGCGGGGCGCCTCGGCCGGTTCGTTCGGTTCGGTGCGCTCTCCGCGCTCCGGTGCGCCCCGGCGACGTCCGCGCCGCCGCGCATTCGCGGAGACCGGCACATCGTCCTCGTCCTCGTCGTCGTCCGGCTCGACGAGAGCCGGGCGCGGGACGAAGGCGGGGGCGTAGAAGTGCAACGCCGTGGAAACGGCCGACACGAACTTCTCGGGCAGAAGACCGAGCGCCACCGCGGTGAGTTCCTGGGGCTCGGCAGCTGCCGCAGGTTCTGCTGCGGGCGCCGGCTCTGCCGCTGGCAGAGGCTCTTCCTCGGCAGGTGCCTCTTCCTCGGCCGGTGCCTCGGACACCACATCCGTCTCAGTCACCGTCTCCGGCGCCGTCACGGACTCTGCGACGGCCGGCTCATCCGTCGGTGCGTCGACCGGTTCAGGAACGTCCACGACAGATGTCGTGTCAACCGCGGACGACTCAGGCTGCGCACCCGCGTCGGGCGTCAGCGCGCCGCTCTCGGCGTCGTGGTTGTCGTTGTTGTCGAATTCAACTGCGTCATCGGCTATCACCGGCGTACTCCCCACCGGGCGACACCGCGCGTCACCCGGCGAAATCTCGTGCGGCTCCGCACCTGCGGTGCCACGAACTCACTCGGTCTGCAGCCGGCACTCGGCTCGGGCTGCGGGGCGGTCATCGCCCAAAGTCTGCGTGATGCCCTCGCGGCGCGGCCGCGCGGTGCATCACGGACCAGTATCGCATCCCCCGGCCGAATCTGCGCGATCGGGGCCGATCGGTGCGTCTTCCTCGACGATCACGCGGCGGGCGGATAGGCGGGGGTGTCATAATCCGGCCATGCCCGAAGCCCCTGCCCCCGCGCGTCCCACCATCCTCGCGGTCTGGCTCATCCTCGCCGGCGCGGTCGGATGGTGGGCCGCGTTCTCGCTCACCACCGAGCGCTTCCACCTCTTGACGGATCCGACGGCGACCGCCTCCTGCGACTTCAGTGTGCTGGTGCAGTGCACCGCGAATCTCGAGTCCCCGCAGGGCAGCCTCTTTGGTTTTCCCAACCCGATCCTCGGCCTCGGCGGCTGGATCGCGCCGATCGTCGTCGGGGCCGCGATCCTCGCCGGTGCTCGATTCGCACGGTGGTTCTGGGCGCTCTTCTGGGTCGGGATGCTGGGGGCGTTCGTCTTCGTCTGCTGGCTCATCAGCCAGAGCATCTTCGTGCTCAGCACCCTGTGCCCCTGGTGCATGGTCACGTGGGTGGTCACGATTCCCTCGTTCTATGCGGTCACCCTGCACGTCGTCCGGAGCGGAGTCGCCCCCGTCGGGCCGCGCGTGCAGCGGATCGCCGACTCGCTCATGTCCTGGGTGCCGCTGATGGCCATTCTCAGCTTCGCGGTCATCGCGGTCCTCGCCCAGGTGCGGCTCGACGTGCTCGGATCGCTCTTCTGACCGCTCCCGACCTCGGCGCGGAACGCCTTCCCTCGCGGTCGGATCGGATTATCCACAGCCTTTCCGTCGGCCCACGCGCCTTCGCTAGGGTGAGGGCGATGCTTGAGGGGGGCCGTTCATGACGCTCGAAAACGACACGCTGGCTGCCGTCGAATCCGCACGGATGCGGGTTATCGCACAGACGGAACGCGCACGAACTGCAGCGAAAGACGCCGCGGTCATGGCGGACGAGGTGCGTGCGGCGGCGTCGACCGCCCGCTCACCCGGGGGTGAGGTGTCGGTGACCGCGCAGGCCGGGGGCGCCGTCACCCGAGTCGACATCACCGAGCGCGGGCGCGAATGGGATGCCCGCACACTGTCGAGCGTGCTCACCGACACGATTCGCAAAGCACAGCGCGAAGCGGCCGAGGCGGCCGTCCGCCGCTTGTCGTCATCGGTCGGCGCGGATTCTCCGCTGGTATCGAGCGTGCGCGCGCAGATCGACGCCCAGTTCGGCACCGATTCCGTCATCGAGAACCGCTGACGCGATGGACCGCCTGGAAGTGAACCCGGCCAAGATCGCTGAATCCGCCGCGTCGATCGCGTCCGCGGGAAAGGCGATCGACGACGCTCTCGCGCAACTCGACGAAGCGGCCTCGGTTCTGCGATCGCAATGGTCCGGAGATGCGCAGGTCGCGTACGACGCTGCCCACGCGAGGCTGGCAGACCTGTTCGCGACGCGCACCGAGCTCCTGCAGACCGTCAGCACGGCGCTCGACCAACTCGCGACGGGGTACTCGACCGTGGACCTGGAGGGCGCTCACACATTGGGCGTATCCGGATGAGCCACCCCAGACCCGGCGCCCTGTGCGCGAATCACAGAGATCGAGACGAAGGAAGACGATGACCCGGATGCGTAAAGTTCTCGCCTGGACAGGGGCCCTGGCCGCCGCGGTCGCGCTGGTGGGGTGCACCGCATCCCCCTCGGCGGACGATTCGGCGACCAGCACCATTCCGGAGGCGGTCGAATCGGCGGGTCTCGGCATCACCAATGTCTGGGCGGACACCGGCGTCGACGGCTTCAGCACCGTGCTGTCGGTCGGCGGCACCGTGGACGCGGCCGAGATCGACTCCGCGGATCTGCGCACGCTGATCTCCGTGGTCGTTCAGGAGAACACGGTCGACGCCCGCTGGCTGGAGCTCTCCCTGCGCGATTCCGCGGAGAAGCGGATCGACATCCGGGCGGGGTTGGAGGAGCTCGGCGCGGATGTCGTCGCCGACAAGCGCATCTCTATGGATGACGCCGAGCGCATCGCCGGCGGCGGTGCGTCGTGACCGGCGCCGCGAACCAGCACATCGAGATCGACGGGTCGGTCCTGTCGAAGCAGGTCACGACGCTGAAGGATGCGGCATCCACCTTCCAGGCGACGAGCACGTCGGTAGACGGACGTCTGGCTGAGGATGCGTTCGGGGCGCTCTGCCGGGGGATTCTCGTTCCCTCCGTGACCGCTCTCGCCGGGCGTGCCCGCGAACTCCTGTCGACGGCGCACGAGCTGAGCGATCGGATGTCGAGCGCCACCGGAGCCGCACTGAACGCGTTCGACACCCTCGAGACCGAGGCGGCGGATGGCTTCACGAAGGCAACATCGTGAGTGCCGGCAGCGCTATCGCGGGTGAGATCCGTGGCGGTGGTTGGGCCTCGGGTCTGGCGACCAGCGGCCCCGGAGCCAATTCGTGCGCGGATATCCCCGGCATCGCGGGCATGCTGCTCAAGTACGTCGAGCCGCTGCGCGAATGGTTCGACGATCTCCTGGGCGATTCGGCCCAAGTCGCCGGTTTCGCGGCGACCTGGGAGGACGCGGAAGGAACGCTGCGGGATCTGCACCCCCAGCTGGTCTCCGCGAAGTCGCAGCTCAGCGAACTCGACGGACGAACCGCGCGAGCGCTCCGCGAGCGCTATGAGGATCTGCTCGAGGTCAGTCTCGACACGGTGGAGTGGACGGGCGCCGCGGCGGCTGCGCTCCGGCTCGCCTCCCGCATCGTCGACGCGACCCGGACGTTCATCTGCGATCTGCTGACGAAGGTCTCCCGCCTCGCCGACGACATGTTCTCGTTCACACTCAACCCGATCGAGGCCGCAGACCGGGTCAAGGACTTCGCCTCGGCCGCGTTCGACGTGGTGGAGTCGGCCGGCCGCATGGTGACCGACCTGCTCGAAGCTCTCGCGGCGCTCGCCTCCCTGCTGCAGAAGCTCATTCCGATCCTCGCCGAGGGTCTCAGCCATCTGCGCGAGATCATCGCGCAGATGCTCCCGCTCGTCGGCGGCATCCTCGGCGCAGTCGTCGGCGGACCCCTGGGCGGTGGTCTGGGGTTCATTCTGGGCGGCGCTGCGGAGAACTTCCTGCAGAGCGACGCGGATGTCGAAGAGGTCGACCCGGCGAAGCTCACCGACAAGCAGCGGGACGCGTGGCTCGACTCCCAAGACGTGACCGAGCTGACGTCACTGTCCGACCTCGTCGGAGTGAACGGAACGACCGACTCGATGGGCGGCGCGGACGCGACCGTCATCGACATCAAGAAGGTGATCGGGCCGGACGGCTCCGAGCACTGGGTGGTCTCTCTCCCCTCGACGCAGGACTGGGAAATGCAGGGAGATACCGGAGCCATGAACGACCGCGACTCGAACCTCGCGCTCCTGATGGACAACCCCCTGCTGCGCACGGCCTACGAGCGCGCCGTCCTGCAGGCGATGAGCGACGCCGGGGTTCCGGCGGGCGGAGACGTCGTGCTCACCGGATTCAGCCAGGGCGGGATCATGGCCGCGAACCTCGCCGCCGACGGATCCTTCCCCTACAACACCATCGGCGTCGTGACCAACGGCTCCCCCATCGACACGTTCAACGTTCCGCCCGACATCCCGGTGTACGCGTTCCAACACGCCACAGATGTCGTTCCCATGCTCGATGGCAACGTGGTCGGCGACGTTCCCCCCAACATCCACCGAGTCGTTCTTCCGGACCCCTCGGGGTCGCATGGCCCGGCCGCGCACGACAACGGTCTCTACACGGACTCGGTGCGGGCGTGGGAGCAGCAGTACGCCCAGCAGTACGGCACTCCCCCGCCTTCCATCGATCTGTTCACCGGGGAGGTTGTCGACCACAGCGTCTTCACGGCCTCCGAGAAGTGACGAGCGGCCGCACCCGCACTGGACCACTGCAGAAAGAAAAGCCCGCCCTCGAGTCCGAGGGCGGGCCTTCGCTCTGTCCGTGAGCGTCGTGCAGGTGCGAGGTCAGTCGAACCAGATGCCGAGTTCGCGCGCGGCCGACTCGGGGCTGTCGCTGCCGTGTACGAGGTTCTGCTGCACCTTCAGACCCCAGTCGCGACCGAAATCGCCGCGGATCGTGCCGGGCGCGGCCGACGTCGGGTCGGTCGTGCCGGCGAGGGAGCGGAAGCCCTCGATCACGCGGTTGCCCGCGAGGCGGATGGCGACCGACGGGCCCGACATCATGAACTCCACGAGAGGCTCGTAGAACGGCTTACCCTCGTGCTCTTCGTAGTGCTGTTCGAAACGAGCGCGATCGGGCTCGACGAGGCGGATGTCGACGAGGGCGTAACCCTTGGCTTCGATGCGGGCGAGGATCGCGCCGGTCAATCCGCGTGCGACACCGTCGGGCTTGACGAGAACGAGTGTTTCTTCGGTGGCCATGATCGGTCAGTCTCCGTTCGCGAGGGTGGGGTCAGCGGCGAGTCGGGCGTTGCGTCGATCGAGTGCCGCTCCCTTGATCGTCGCATACGCCCACATGCCGCCGAAAATGAACGCCACGATAAGAATGGCCGGCACGAGGAACGCGGCCAGTGCCAGCACCACCTGCATGATCCAGCCGACGACGATCCCCCAGCGCCAGCGCACGACTCCGCTCGCGGCGACCATCAGCACGGCGAACACCGAACCCGCGACGATCCCCCACCAGGGCTCGATTCCCGCCGGGAGCACCTCTAGCCCGTAGACGGTCAGACCCGCGAGGAAGACGATGACCGATTCGAAGACGAGCACGATCTGGGCGAGGGACTCCTGGGCACCGCGCGCGCGGCGCTGCCGTGGCACGCGGCCCGCCGGGTCGGTGCCGGCGCTCACGCCGTCCACCCGTCCTTCCACGACTCCGCCTCGGCGAGGGCGAGCGCCTCACCCGCGAGGACGACGGATCCTGCGACGATGACCGCGCGGCGATCGGCTGCAGCCGCCCACTCCCGGGCGGCTTCCGCCGCCGCCGGAAGATCGTCGTGCACGGTGACCCTCAAGCCCGCCTCTTCTGCGAGATCCGCGATGGTATCGGCCTCCTCGGCGCGCTCCGATTCGGGCGCGGTCGCGAAGACATGCGCGGCGATCGGCTGCAGCTGAGCCACGATACCGGCCGCATCCTTGTCACCCAGAATGCCGAGCACCACGCCCCACTCGTCGAAATCGAAGGAGCTGCGCAGCGCCTCCACGAGGGCGGCGGCGCCGTGCGGGTTGTGCGCGGCGTCGACGACGACGGTCGGTTGGATGCCGACGAGTTGCAGGCGTCCCGGCGACGTGGCCTGCGCGAATCCGTCGGTCAGCACGTCGGCAACCAGACGCTGCGCTGCGCCGCCGATCAGCGACTCCACCGCGGCGATCGCCAGCACCGCATTCCGGCCCTGGTGCACGCCGTAGAGCGGCAGGTACAGCTCGTCGTACTCGCCGGCGAGACCCCGCACGTCGAGCAGCTGCCCGCCGACCGCCAGGCGGTCGGCGACCAGAGCGAAGTCCTGGCCCTCGAAGGCGATCGTCGCGCCGACCCGCTGGGCCTGAGCGCGGAGCACGGCCTCGGCCTCGGGAGTCTGCGCCGCCGACACGACCGCGGCATCCGGCTTGATGATTCCGGCCTTGACGGTCGCGATCTCCGCGATCGTGTTTCCGAGCCGATCCGCATGGTCGAGACCGATCGGCGCGATCACGGCGACGTCACCGTCCGCCGTGTTCGTCGAGTCCCAGGTACCGCCCATCCCGACCTCGATGACCGCGACATCGACGGGCGCGTCGGAGAAGGCGACGAACGCCAGCACCGTCAGAAGCTCGAAGAACGTCAGGGGGGCGTCGTCCTCCGCGGCCAACTGCGCGTCGACCAGCGCCACGAAGGGGGCGATCTCGTCCCACGCGTCGGCCACCGCCGCATCCGCGATCGGCTCGCCGTCGATCATGATGCGCTCGGTGAACCGGGTGAGGTGCGGGCTCGTGAACAGCCCGGTGCGCAGTCCGTGCGCGCGCAACAGGCTCTCGACGATTCGACTCGTCGACGTCTTGCCGTTGGTTCCCGTCACGTGCACGACGCGATACGTGCGCTGCGGATCATCGAGCAGCTCCAGCACGCGCCGAGTGCGCTCGATCCGCGGCTGAACCCACTGCTCGCCCTGCCGGGCCAGCAGCTGCGTGTAGACCGCATCCGCCCGCTTCTGATCGTTGCCGCTCATTCTGCTTCTCCTCCGATGCGGGTGACTCCCACCGTGAACGCTCCGCCATTCGCGAAGGCGCCTCCGGCGAAGTCGGCGGAGAACTCCGCGGCGGATGCGGCGTCGAAGGTGCTGCCGGCCACCACGGCGCCATTCACGGTCGCACTGCGCGCCAGCGTCTCACCGGCGATGTCGGCCACGTCGAACGCGGACACGACCGCGGACGCGTCGGCCGCGTCCGCGAAGACGAGCGAAAGCGCGATGCGATCGCTGACGTCGAAGCCCGCGGCCTTCCGGGTGTCCTGCACGGCGCGAACCACGTCGCGCGCGAGCCCTTCGGCCTCGAGTTCGGGCGTCGTCCGCGTATCGAGGAGCACGAAGCCCCCCGTCGCGAGCACCGACAACGCTTCGCCCTCCGGGCGGCCGCTGGTCTCGAGGGCGAGCTCGTACTCGGCCGGCTCCAGTTCGATGCCGCCGGCGACGACGCGACCGTCGATCTCCGTCCAGTCACCGCTGCGCGCGGCCTTGATCACCTGCTGCACCTGCTTACCGAGGCGAGGGCCGGCGGCGCGCGCGTTGACGGTGAGGCGATGGGTGATGCCGTACTCGGTCGCCGTCTCGGGGCGGAGAGCCACGAGTTCGACGGCCTTCACGTTCAGCTCCTCGCGGAGGATGTCGTCGAACTGCGCGAGGGCGTCCGCATCCGGCACCACGACCGTCAGCAGCGGCAGCGGCAGGCGCACCCGCTTGCCCTCGCGCTTGCGGAGGGCGTTCGCCACCGACGACACCTCGCGCACCGCATCCATCGCGGAGCGGATGACCGTCGCCTCCGGGAATGCGGATGCATCCGGCCAATCCTCGAGGTGCACGCTCCGCCCGCCGGTGAGTCCCTGCCAGACGCGCTCGGCCACGAGCGGCAGCAGGGGCGCCGCGACGCGGGTGACGGTCTCGAGCACCGTGTAGAGCGTGTCGAAGGCCTCGGTGTTCCGCGGGTCGTCGGACACCCCCTGCCAGAAACGGTCGCGCGAACGGCGGATGTACCAGTTCGTGAGCACCTCCGCGAAACCACGGAGCTTGGCGGCGGCACTCGTCGAATCGAGAGCCTCCAGGTCGGCGGCGACACCGCGCACCAGCTCTCCGGTGAGGGTCAGGATGTAGCGGTCGAGCACATCCGTCGAATCGGTGCGCCACTGCGCCTCGTAGCCCGCGCCCCCAGCGCCCCGGGCGGCATTGGCGTAGGTCGCGAAGAAGTACCACGTGTTCCACAGCGGCAGCATGAACTCCCGCACGCCCGCCCGGATGCCTTCCTCGGTGACGACGAGGTTTCCGCCGCGCAGCACCGAGCTCGACATCAGGAACCAGCGCATGGCGTCGGAGCCGTCGCGGTCGAAGACCTCGCTCACGTCGGGGTAGTTCCGCAGCGACTTCGACATCTTCTGACCGTCGCTGCCGAGAACGATGCCGTGGCACGATACGCCCGTGAACGCGGGGCGGTCGAACAGCGCGCCGGAGAGCACGTGCATGACGTAGAACCATCCGCGCGTCTGGCCGATGTACTCGACGATGAAGTCCGCGGGCGAGTGCGAGTCGAACCACTCGCGGTTCTCGAACGGATAGTGCACCTGCGCATACGGCATGGAGCCGGAATCGAACCAGACATCGAAGACGTCCTCGATGCGTCGCATCGTGGACGCGCCGGTCGGGTCGTCCGGGTTCGGGCGCGTCAGGTCGTCGATGTAGGGCCGGTGCAGATCGACGTTGCCCTCGGGGTCGAGCGGAAGCCGACCGAAATCGCGCTCCAGATCCTCGAGAGAACCGTAGACGTCGACGCGCGGGTACGCGGGGTCGTCGCTCTTCCACACCGGGATCGGCGAACCCCAGTAGCGGTTGCGGCTGATCGACCAGTCGCGGGCGCCCTCGACCCATTTGCCGAACTGACCGTGCTTCACGTTCTCCGGCGCCCAGGTGATCTGCTCGTTGAGATCGATGAGGCGACCCTTGACGTCCGTGACGCGCACGAACCAGCTCGAGACAGCCTTGTAGATGAGAGGGTTCCGGCAGCGCCAGCAATGCGGGTAGGAGTGCTCGTAGCTGGCCTCGCGGAGAAGCCGCCCACCCTGACGGAGCAGGCGGATGATCGGACGATTCGCGTCCATCCAGAGCTCGCCCGCCACGTCGGTCACCTGCGGCAGGAAGCGGCCGCCGTCGTCGAGGCTGACGATGGTCGGGAGCCCGGCCGCGTCCGCGAGTCGCTTGTCGTCCTCACCGTACGCCGGGGCCTGATGGACGATGCCGGTTCCGTCGGTCGTCGTGACGTATTCATCGGCGAGGATGTGCCACGCATCCGCGGTCCCCCAGGCCTCCGCGTCGGCGTAGTAGTCGAAGAGCCGGTCGTAGGCGACGCCCGCGAGTTCGGCTCCGGTGAGCGACTGCTGCACCGCCTCGCGCGCCGCATCCAGCGACTCGTAGCCGAGGTCCTTGACGTAACCGCCGAGCAGGTCCTCCGCGAGAAGGTACCGATGCGCCGCGGACTCCACGACATCGTCGGGAGCGCCCTCGGGGGTGTGATGCAGATCCGCCGCGCCCGCGGGCCCCGCCGGCAGGACGACGTAGCGGATGCCGGGACCGACCGCGAGCGCGAGGTTCGTCGGCAGCGTCCACGGCGTCGTCGTCCACGCGAGTGCGCGCACACCGGTGAGTCCGAGCGCTTCCGCCTTCGCCCCCACGAGCGGGAACGTGACGGTCACGGACGGGTCCTGACGCATCTTGTAGACGTCGTCGTCCATCCGCAGCTCGTGGCTCGACAACGGGGTCTCGTCACGCCAGCAGTACGGGAGCACGCGGTAGCCCTCGTACGCGAGGCCCTTGTCCCAGAGGGTCTTGAACGCCCACAGCACCGACTCCATATAGCCGGTGTCGAGCGTCTTGTAGCCGCGCTCGAAGTCCACCCAGCGGGCCTGCCGGGTGACGTAGTTCTCCCACTCCTGGGTGTACGCGAGCACGGATTCACGCGCCTTGCTGTTGAAGGTCGCGACCCCCATCCGCTCGATCTCGTCCTTCTCGGTGATGCCGAGCTGCTTCATCGCCTCGAGTTCGGCCGGGAGACCGTGGGTGTCCCAGCCGAAGACGCGGTCGACCTTCTTGCCGCGCATGGTCTGGAAACGGGGGAAGAGGTCCTTCGCGTATCCGGTCAGCAGGTGCCCGTAGTGCGGCAGGCCGTTCGCGAACGGCGGGCCGTCGTAGAACACCCACTCGGGCGCGCCCTCGCGCTGCGCGATCGACGCGCGGAACGTGTCGTCATCGCGCCAGAACTCGAGGACGTTCTGTTCGATCTCCGGAAAGCGCGGGCTCGGCGTCACGGGCGCCGCCGGTTCGGTGGGCGCGGCGGCGGGACCGAAGGCGGAAGTGCGGGGGTATGTCATCGTCATCTCGCAGGGGGTCGAATGCGGCCTGCGGGGACGACCTCGAAGAGACCGCGGTACCACCCTGCATTGCCGGGATGCGCTCCTCGCGGAGAACAACCGACCACTCTCACTGCGGCGATGACGGGCCTGCCCCGCTCGGTTCTACTGGGCGCGAACGCTGTTCTTCCGAGTGCTCCCCGGTGATGGCCGGATCAACGCGTGTGCCCCGATCTTACCCGCTCAGGGGCCTGCCCGGGAGATCGTCGTGGCGGCCGCATCCGCTCCTCCGTTTCGGGCCGTGGCGCACGCTCGACGGGCCGTCCGCACGGTCCTTCCCCTGTCCCGTGCCGCGTGGCGGGCGTCGCGGGATTCGGAGATGCGACGAGATTCGGATAGCCCGACCCCGAAGCCTCCGAATCTCGCGACATCTCCGAATCCGGTGACGCGCCCCGAACCAGGACCGCACGGTGTCCGACAGAATCGACGGATGCTGCCGGACACCGCACGACTCACGCTCCGCGCGCTCGACGACGGCGATCTGCCCGCCCTTCGCGCCATCCTCGGCGATGGCGAGACCATGGCGGCGTACGAGGGCGCGTTCAGCGAGGCCGAGACCCTCGATTGGTTGCGACGACAACAGGATCGCTATCGCGCAGACGGCTTCGGGCTGTGGGCCGTCGTCGAACGGGCCACCGGGGACGTCATCGGTCAAACGGGCATCACCCGCCAGACGCTCGAAGACGACGAGATCGTCGAGGTCGGATACCTGTTCCGTCGCGACAGGTGGCACCGCGGATTCGCCGTCGAGGCCGCATCCGCCAGCGTGGATTGGGCCTTCACCACGCTTCCCGTCGAGCACGTCTGGGCGAAGGTCCGCGACACGAACCTCGCCTCGATGAACGTGGCGATCCGGCTCGGGATGCGGGTACGCCGCCGGTTCGTCACGCGCTACCGCGGCGTCGACATGCCGCACTTCGGTTTCGCCCTCTCCCGAGACGAGTGGCAAGCGTCACGGGATTCGGAGATGCGACGACATTCGGAGAACCCGACCGCGTAGCCTCCGAATCTCGCGACATCTCCGAATCCGGCGACGCGCCTCGAACCAGGACCACGGATGCGGCAACCACTCACCGTGCGAGGTGCAGGCCCTGGGCGACGGCGCGCATGATGCGGCCCTGAACCTCCGGCCACCCGTGCACGACCTGCGCGTACCCGATGCGGATCACGCAGTAGCCGAGCAGCATCAACGCCGCATCGTGGGCGATGTCCGCCTCGCGTTGCGCGCCCACGTGGTGCCCGCCGTCGATCTGCACCACCAGACGCTCACCGATCAGGAAGTCGACCCGGTGGCCCGCGATCCAGGCCTGCGGTGTGATCTGCAGCCGCATCCATCTGAGCCGCGGAATGAAGAACGTCTCCAACCCCGAGTCCGACCAGGGCGATGCGGCCGTGATCAGCGATCGTGCCGCCTGCGTCAGCGGGAGGCGAAGCAGCGCCTCCCGCTCGACCACGTGCTGACGCAGCGCCGACTCGACGATCGCCCTGGCCTCTTCTTCCGGCCGGCACGCGATCACCAGGGCCAGCGTGTTCTCCACCTCGTCGACCAGCGTGCCGGGCCGACGCACGACGAGGGGCTCCGCCCAGTGCACGACGGCGCCGGGGGCGACACGCACGCTCGCCCCGTGCGGCGGCGCAGCGACGTGCGCCGGACCGTCTCCGAGCACCCACAGTCCGTGACGGCGTGCCGCCGTGACGCAGGAGAGCACGACGCCCTCCCGCGCTGCGGCCACCGCGAGCGGGTCGGCATCCGGAAGAGCGATCCACACGCGGCGGATGCGCACGAGCATCCCGTCCTCGACGAGCGATCGGAGCGTCCGCTGGGTGTGCCCGGCGGCGACGAGCTCTCTCGCTCGGGCCACGCCGCCCGCCGCGCGGACGGCGTCGAGCGCCCGCATCCGTTTCGCCGCTGCATCCATCGCTCCATCGTCCCGATCGAGCGCCAGGAACGAGGCTCGAACAGCGACTCTGTGCAGCGCCTGGCGCATTCATCGCCCTGGGGAGGCAAAGTCGCTCACCGCGCCTGCGTCCCGAGCAACACACAGCCCCGACACCCCCACCTGCCGCCACTCCCGCCGCTCGGTTCCGGCGGCGCGGGCTCCCGTAGACTGAGGGGGCATCCACACTCAGGCACGCTCACACAGTGCCGCACATATCGAGGAGATTCCCATGACCGCGATTCCCGACAAGCCCGCCCTCGAAGGGCTCGAAGCGAAGTGGGACGCCCGCTGGGCCGAACGCGGCACCTACCTCTTCGATCGGGATGCGGCCCAGGCCTCCGGCCGCGGCGGCGTGTTCTCCGTCGACACTCCCCCGCCGACCGCCTCCGGCTCGCTGCACATCGGGCACGTCTTCTCGTTCACGCACACCGACCTCACCGCGCGGTTCGAGCGGATGCGGGGCAAGACCGTGTTCTACCCGATGGGGTGGGATGACAACGGCCTGCCGACCGAGCGCCGCGTACAGAACTACTACGGCGTGCGCTGCGACCCGTCGCTGCCGTTCGACCCGGACTTCACCCCTCCGTTCGAGGGCGGCGACAACAAGTCCACGCGCGCGGCCGACCAGATCCCGATCAGCCGACGGAACTTCATCGACCTCTGCGAGCGCCTGACTGCGGAAGACGAGAAGCAGTTCGAAGAGCTCTTCCGCAAGCTCGGACTCAGCGTCGACTGGACGCAGACGTACCGCACCATCTCGGACGACACCATCCGGGTCAGCCAGCTCGCGTTCCTCCGCAACCTCGAGCGCGGCGAGGCCTACCAGGCGCTCGCTCCGACACTGTGGGACATCGACTTCCGTTCCGCGATCGCGCAGGCCGAGCTCGAGGACCGCGACCAGCCCAGTGCGTACCACCGGCTCGCGTTCCACCGGAGCGATGACTCGGGTGACGTGCTGATCGAAACCACCCGGCCCGAACTCCTCGCCGCGTGCGTCGCGCTCGTGGCGCACCCCGACGACGAGCGCTATCAGCCGCTGTTCGGCTCGACCGTGCGCACCCCGCTCTTCGATGTGGAGGTGCCGGTTCTCGCGCACCCGCTCGCCCAGCCCGACAAGGGGTCGGGAATCGCCATGGTCTGCACGTTCGGTGACGTCACCGACATCATCTGGTGGCGCGAGCTCGACTTGCCGAACCGCACGATCATCGGCAAGGACGGCCGCATTCTCGCCGACGCCCCCGACGTCATCGTGACGGATGCAGCGCGCTCCGCGTACGCGGAGCTGGCGGGCAAGACCGTCTTCAGCGCCAAGAAGGCCGTCGTCGACCTGCTGCAGGCCTCGGGCGAACTTCTCGAGGTCTCGAAGCCGTTCACGCACGCCGTGAAGTTCTTCGAGAAGGGCGACCGTCCGCTGGAGATCGTGTCGACCCGTCAGTGGTACCTCCGCAACGGGGCGCGCGACGGGGCGCTGCGCGAGAAGCTCATCTCGCTCGGGCAGCAGATCGACTGGCACCCCGACTTCATGCGGGTCCGCTTCGAGAACTGGACGAACGGGCTGACCGGCGACTGGCTCGTCTCCCGTCAGCGGTTCTTCGGGGTGCCGATCCCCATCTGGTACGCCCTCGACGAGAACGGCGAGCGGGACTACGGTCGCGTTCTCACCCCCGAGCTCGGCGCCCTCCCCGTCGATCCGACGAGCGATGTACCCCCGGGATTCAGCGAAGAGCAGCGCGGCGTGCCGGGCGGTTTCGATGCCGAGCGCGACATCTTCGACACCTGGGCGACCTCGTCGCTGACCCCGCAGCTCGCGGGCGGGTGGCAGCGCGACGACGAGCTCTGGAATCTCGTCGCGCCGTTCGACCTGCGTCCGCAGGGCCAGGACATCATCCGCACCTGGCTGTTCTCGACGCTGCTGCGGAGCGCCCTCGAAGACGACCGGTCACCATGGACGGATGCGGCGATCTCCGGCTTCATCGTGGACCCCGACCGCAAGAAGATGTCGAAGTCGAAGGGCAACGTCGTCACCCCCGCGTCGATCCTCGACCAGCACGGTTCGGACGCCGTGCGCTACTGGGCGGCTTCCAGCCGTCTCGGCACCGACGCGGCCTTCGATCCGCAGAACCCGACGCAGATCAAGATCGGTCGTCGCCTCGCGATCAAGGTGCTGAACGCGGCGAAGTTCGTTCTGTCGTTCCCCGTGCCGGATGGCGCGCAGATCACGCACGCACTCGATGCGGCGATGCTCGCGACCCTGGACGGCGTCATCCGAGACGCGACTCGCGCATACGAGCAGTACGACCACGCCCGTGCGCTCGAGATCACCGAGGCGTTCTTCTGGACGTTCTGCGACGACTACCTCGAACTCGTCAAGGAGCGTGCGTACAACCAGGCCGACAGCGGCCAGGCGTCTGCCGCGCTCGCCCTGCGCATCGCCCTCGAGACGCTGCTCCGCCTCTTCGCGCCGGTGCTCTCGTTCGCCACCGAGGAGGCGTGGTCGTGGTTCCACGACGACTCCGTGCACGGCGCCGCGTGGCCCGACGCCCTCGGTATCGAGGGTGACCCGGAGGTCCTGAGCGCGGTCAGCCAGGCCCTCATCGGCATCCGTCGCGCGAAGACGGAGGCGAAGGCTTCGCAGAAGACTCCGGTGGCTCGCCTCGTCCTGGGCGCCCCGGCCGCGCTGCACGCGGCACTCGACTCGGCGGTGGGCGATCTGAAGGCCGTCGGTCGTATCGAAGACCTCACCTTCGCGGACGCCGACGCCATCGTCGTCCACGAGGTCGACTTCGCCCCTCAGGAGGACTGACATGCAACTCGGAACACGCTGGGATGCGTTCGCCACCCCGCCCACGGCGGTGCCCGACGCGCTGCGGGCACAGATCGCGGCCGTCGAGCGCCTGCTCTCGAACGACCAGATCGATCACCAGCCCACCCCGCGGTGGACTCTGACGTGGCTCGAGGGGCGCCCGATCGCCGAACTCGATTCGGGCGTCATCGTCTCCCTCGACGCCGACGGCCAGGCTGTCGTCCGTCACGATCCCGAGGACGAGTTCGGCTGACCCGCATCCGTCGCCGCACTACTCTGGGCCTATGGCGACGGATGCGGCGAACCCCCTGTTGACAGAGACGACCGGGGAGTTCGGGCTTCCGGATTACCGCAGAATCGACCCCGCCCACTACCTGCCGGCGTTCGAGACCGCCTTCGCCGCCCACCGCGCGGAGATCGAGGCGATCGCGACGGACGCGGCCGCCCCGACGTTCGCCAACACGCTGGAGGCGATCGAACGCAGCGGCGAGGTGCTGGATCGGGTGTCCCGCACCTTCTACACGGTGTCCTCCGCCGATGCGACGGCGGAGATCCAGGCCGTCGAGGAAGAGCTGGCGCCGCTGATGTCTGCGCATCAGGACGCGGTCACCCTCGACGCTCGCCTCTTCGCACGCGTCGCGGCCGTGCACGCGCAGCTCGATGACCTTCCGCTCGACGCCGAGCAGCGCTACCTCGTCGAGCGACGATTCCGGGAGATGACCCACGCCGGGGCGGGGTTGAGTGCCGACGAGAAGGCACGGCTCACCGCGCTGAACCAGAAGCTCTCGACCCTCACCACGACGTTCGAGAAGAATCTGCTCGCCGACACGAACGACCTGGCTGTGGAGTTCGCCTCCGCGAGCGAGCTCGAGGGCCTCACCGCCGGCGAACTGTCCGCCGCCGCACAGGCCGCTTCCGACCGCGGGCTGACCGGACGCTACCTCGTCACTCTGCCGCTCTACACCGGGCATCCGTACCTGGCGTCGCTGACCCGACGCGAGAGCCGTGCACGGATCATGACCGCGTCGCAGTCGCGCGGGCGGCGCGGCAACGGGAACGACAACCGCGACGTCCTGCGAGACATCGTGCGGACGCGCGCCGAACGCGCCGCGCTCCTCGGCTACTCCTCACATGCTGCGTACATCACATCGGATGAGACGGCGGGATCCCCCGAAGCCGTGCACGACCTGCTCCGCCGGCTGGCCGCGCCGGCGGCCCGCAACGCGCGCCAGGAGCGAGATGCGCGTCAGGCGATGATCGACTCAGAGCCCGCGTCTTTCGCGCTCGCCGCGCACGACTGGGCGTTCTACACGGAGAAGGTGCGCGCCGCCGAGTACGATCTCGACCGCGCCGCACTGCGTCCGTGGTTCGAGGCGGAACGCGTGCTGCAGGACGGCGTTTTTCGCGCGGCGACCGAGCTCTACGGGGTCACGATCACCGAACGGCCCGATCTGCACGCGTATCACGCCGGAGCCCGGGTCTTCGAAGTCGCCGAGGCGGATGGCGCGCCCGTGGGGCTGTTCATCCTCGATCTCTACACCCGCGACTCGAAGCGCGGTGGCGCCTGGATGAACTCCCTCGTCACGCAGTCCGAGCTGCGCGGAACGCTCCCCGTTGTCGTGAACAACCTCAACGTGTCGCGTCCGGGCGACGGCCTGCCGACGCTTCTCACATTGGACGAGGTCACCACCCTGTTCCACGAGTTCGGACACGCGCTGCACGGCCTTTTCGCCCGCGTCACGTACCCGCACTTCGCCGGCACCGCGGTGTTCCGCGATTTCGTGGAGTTCCCGAGCCAGGTGAACGAGATGTGGATCATGTGGCCGGAGATCCTCACCCGCTACGCACGTCACCTCGACACGGATGAGCCGCTCGATCCGACCGTCGTGGAGAAGCTCGCGGCATCCGAAGCGTTCAATCAGGGCTTCGCCACGAGCGAATACCTGGCGGCGTCCTGGCTCGACCAGGCCTGGCATTCCCTCGACACCGACGCCGCATCGGCGGACATCGACGTGCTCGCCTTCGAGGCGGCAGCGCTCTCGGACATCGGGCTGGATGATCCCGCCGTTCCCACCCGATACTCGTCGACCTACTTCGCGCACATCTTCTCGGGCGGGTACAGCGCCGGGTACTACTCGTACATCTGGAGCGAGGTTCTCGACGCCGACACCGTCGAGTGGTTCCGCGAGAACGGCGGACTCACCCGCGCGAACGGCGATCGGTTCCGCGCGCGGCTTCTCGGCGTGGGGGGCTCGAAGGATCCCCTCGAGGCCTATCGTGACTTCCGCGGCCGCGATGCCGACATCGAGCCGTTGCTGCGCAGGCGCGGCCTGCAGTCCTAAGCCCGCGAGGCGGTCATGCACCTCAGTGCGGTGCCTTCCGCCAGCCACTCCACCGCGCCTCCAAGACTTTTGGACGTCGCCCAGGCGCCTTTACCGGCCTCACGCGAGTCGAATCTCGTCGAAAGCGACCTCAGCGCGTGCGAGGCGGAGTTCAGGCGGACTTGCGCTTCTGCCGCAGGACCAGAGTCGGAGCCGCGCCATCCTCGACGGCGGCGCGGGTCACGACGACCTTGGCGACGTCTTCGCTCGACGGGATCTCGAACATGATCGGGCCGAGGACTTCTTCGAGGATGGCGCGAAGACCACGGGCGCCGGTCTTTCGCAGCACGGCGAGATCGGCGATGGCCTCCAACGCGTCTTTCTCGAAGTCGAGTTCGACGTCGTCGAGTTCGAACATGCGCTGGTACTGCTTGACCAGTGCGTTCTTCGGCGTGGTGAGGATCTCCATCAGCGCCTTCTGATCGAGCGGTGAGACCGCAGCGATCACGGGGAGGCGCCCGATGAACTCGGGGATCAGGCCGAACTTGTGCAGATCTTCGGGAAGCACTTCGGAGAAAAGATCGGGCGCATCGTCTTTGCGCTGCAGGGGTGCGCCGAAGCCGACACCGTGCTTGCCGACCCGCGAGGAGATGATCTCTTCCAGCCCCGCGAAGGCGCCAGCCACGATGAACAGCACGTTCGTCGTGTCGATCTGAATGAACTCCTGGTGCGGGTGCTTGCGCCCGCCTTGCGGCGGGACGGACGCGACCGTGCCCTCGAGGATCTTCAGCAGCGCCTGCTGCACGCCCTCGCCGGATACGTCGCGCGTGATCGACGGGTTCTCGGCCTTGCGGGCGATCTTGTCGACCTCGTCGATGTAGATAATGCCCGTCTCGGCGCGCTTGGTGTCGAAGTCGGCCGCTTGGAGGAGCTTCAGCAGGATGTTCTCGACGTCTTCGCCGACGTAGCCCGCTTCGGTCAGGGCCGTGGCGTCGGCGACGGCGAAGGGCACGTTCAGGCGCTTCGCGAGCGTCTGCGCGAGGTAGGTCTTACCGCAGCCGGTCGGGCCCAGCATGAGGATGTTGCTCTTGGAGATCTCGATCTCCTCCGCACGCTGCTCGGCAGAGGTGATCGTGGTCTGTGCGCGGACGCGCTTGTAGTGGTTGTACACGGCGACTGAGAGCGCGCGCTTCGCCTGCTCCTGGCCGACCACGTAGTCCTCGAGGAACGAGAAGATCTCACGGGGCTTCGGCAGGTCGAACTCGGTGACCTCGCCCGACGTCTGCTCCGCCATGCGCTCTTCGATGATCTCGTTGCACAGCTCGACGCACTCATCGCAGATGTAGACCCCGGGGCCCGCGATCAGCTGTTGCACCTGCTTCTGGCTCTTTCCGCAGAAAGAACACTTGAACAGGTCG
Organism: Microbacterium sp. cx-55; assembly: GCF_021117345.1. NCBI lineage: Bacteria > Bacillati > Actinomycetota > Actinomycetes > Micrococcales > Microbacteriaceae > Microbacterium > Microbacterium sp. cx-55. The sequence goes on from NZ_CP088261.1 coordinate 1,810,214, forward strand.
GCGCTTTCACCGATGCGTGCCATGATGCCTCTCTTCCCCCCGGACGAGTCCGTCGTCATCCGAGCCTAACCTCTGCCCCCGACAACGGTGCGTATTGGGGGTTCGTCGCGTCGCGCCGCGTAAAACACGACGCCCCGGCCGGGGAACGGTCGGGGCGTCGTGATGAGCGTCGCTCAGGCGGTGAGCGCCGCGGGCGTGCGCTTGCGGGTCGTCAGTACCTGGTCGACCAGGCCGTACGTGACCGCATCCGCCGCCGACAGGATCTTGTCACGGTCGATGTCTCGGTTGACCTCTTCGGGGGTCTTGTTCGAGTGCTTCGACAGCGTCTCTTCCAGCCAGGTACGCATGCGGAGGATCTCTGCCGCCTGGATCTCGATGTCGGATGCCTGACCATGACCCGCCTCGCCCATCGCGGGCTGGTGGATCAGGATGCGGGCGTTCGGCAGCGCGAGACGCTTTCCGGGTGCCCCGGCGGCGAGCAGCACGGATGCCGCGGACGCCGCCTGGCCGAGCACGACGGTCTGGATCTGCGGCGACACGTACTGCATGGTGTCGTAGATCGCCGTCATCGCGGTGAACGAGCCACCGGGCGAGTTGATGTACATGATGATGTCGCGGTCGGGGTCCTGGGACTCGAGCACAAGCAACTGCGCCATGACGTCGTCCGCGGACGCATCATCGACCTGCACGCCGAGGAAGATGACGCGATCCTCGAAGAGCTTGTTGTACGGGTCCTGGCGCTTGTAGCCGTAGGCCGTGCGCTCTTCGAACTGCGGCAGCACGTACCGGCTGGAAGGCATCTGCAGGCCCTGCGGGATACCGAAGGTAGGGGTGTTCATTCGCGTTCTCTCTTTCGCCTTCGGGTGCCTAGTTGGCGGTGCCGCCGCCGCCGATGACGTCGGCTGCGGAGTCGCGGATGTGGTCGACGAAGCCGTACTCGAGGGCCTCGTCCGCGGTGAACCAGCGGTCGCGGTCACCGTCTTCGTTGACCTGCTCGACGGTCTTGCCCGTCTGGGATGCGGTGATCTCGGCGAGACGGTTCTTCATCGAGACGATGAGCTGCGCCTGCGTCTGGATGTCGCTCGAGGTGCCGCCGAAGCCGCCGTGCGGCTGGTGCAGCAGAACGCGCGCGTTGGGCGTGATGTAGCGCTTGCCCTTCGTGCCGGCGGTGAGCAGCAGCTGCCCCATGGAGGCCGCCATACCGATGCCGACGGTCACGATGTCGTTCGGCACGAACTGCATCGTGTCGTAGATCGCCATTCCCGCGGTGATCGAGCCACCGGGAGAGTTGACGTAGAGATAGATGTCCTTTTCGGAGTCCTCGGCTGCGAGCAGCAGGATCTTCGCGCAGATCTCGTTGGCATTCTCGTCACGCACCTCTGACCCGAGCCAGATGATGCGGTCCTTCAGCAGCCTGTCGAAGACGCTCGTCGCGACAAGGGGATCGGCCATGTTCACTCCTGTTTCGGTGGTAGTGATGTCGAATCTACCGGCGCGTTCAGAGACCCTCGCCGATGTTCGCCGTCGGCATACGTCGCGGCGCATGCAGGAGCTCGGCGGCGTATCCGGTCACGGATCGCGTGTAGCGGGGCAGGTGCGGAGCGAGTGCATCGAGGGCGATCGAGAGCGCCAGGCGGTCGTGCCCTGCCGAACTCAACGCCAGGGCGTAGAACGCGGCCGCGGCGTCCCGCATCCCGTCGCGGTCGCGGCGCTCGTACTCGGCGCGCAAGAGCTCCAGACTCTCCTCCACCTGGCCGAGGTTGCGGATCGTGCTGGCAAGTTGGATCACGGCCTGCGGCCGGTGCGCGTCGTCGAGTCCCGCCGCCAGGGCCGCCCGGTAGAGCGGCTCGGCCTCGGTCTCACGGCCGGCCGAGTCGTAACTGCCCGCGCGTTCGAACAGGGCGCGCGCGTCGTCGGCCGGGCGTTCTCGGGCGATCCGCTCGATCACGTCGATGCGCTCGTCGTCGGTGAGGGCCGCATCCGCCCATATCGCCGCGACGCGCTCATCCCACTCGTCTGTCGAATCCATCGATGCCTCCTTCGGCGAATGAACAGAAGAGGGCGGATGCTGATGCATCCGCCCTCTTCCTTCGGTATCCGATTACTCGGAATCGGCCTTCACGGCCGGAGCCTTCTTCGCGGGAGCCTTCTTCGCCGGTGCCTTCTTGGCGGCCGGCTTCTTCTCGGCGGCCTCCTCGGCGACCTCGCCGGTCGGCTTCGCTGCGGCGGGCTTCTTGGCAGGAGCCTTCTTCGCGGGAGCCTTCTTCGCGGGAGCCTCATCGACCGGAGCGGAATCCGCCTCGGCGACCTCGTCCGTCTCGTCGGCCTCGACAGCGGGCTCTTCCTCGACGGCGACGAAGCCGGTGAGGTCGACGGCCTTGCCGTTCGCGTCGACGACGGTGACCTTGCCCAGCGCCAGGGCGAGGGCCTTGTTGCGGGCGACCTCACCGATCATGGCGGGCAGCTGGTTGCCCTGCTGCAGAGCGTTCACGAACTCCTGCGGAGCCATGCCGTACTGCGCGGCCGACTGGATGAGGTACTGCGTGAGCTCTTCCTGCGAGACCTGCACGTCGGACTTCTCGGCGATCGCGTCGAGCAGCACCTGCGTGCGGAACTGCTTCTCGCTGGCCTCGGTGACCTCGGCGCGGTGCACGTCGTCTTCGAGGCGGCCTTCGCCCTCGAGGTGCTGGTGCACCTCGTCCTCGATGAGCTTCGGCGGGACGGGGATCTCGGACTGCTCGAGCAGCAGCTCGATGAGCTTGTCGCGCGCGGCGGCACCCTGGCTGAACGTGGACTGCTGCGCAACCCGCTCAGACAGGCTCTCGCGGAGCTCGGCGATCGTGTCGAACTCGCTGGCCATCTGCGCGAAGTCGTCGTCGGCCTCGGGAAGCTCGCGCTCCTTGACGGCGGTGACGCTGACAGCGACCTCGGCCTCTTCACCGGCGTGGTCGCCGCCGACGAGCTTCGAGCGGAACGTGGTGTCTTCGCCGGCCGTGAGCGACTCGATGGCCTCATCGATTCCCTCGAGCAGCTCGCCGGAACCGAGTTCGTACGACACGCCCTCGGCGCGGTCGATCTCGGCGCCGTCGATCGTCGCGACGAGGTTCAGCTCCACGAAGTCGCCGGTCGCGGCGGGGCGGTCGACGGTGATGAGCGTGCCGAAGCGCGCGCGGAGGCTGTCGAGCTCCGCGTCGATCGCGGCTTCGTCGGTTTCGACGGCGTCGACCGTGACGGTCAGGCCCTCGTACGCCGGCAGCTCGAACTCGGGGCGCACGTCGACCTCGACCGTGACCTTGAGGTCGCCCGAGAAGTCGGAGAGCTCGGGGAGCTCGACGACCTCGGCCTCGGGACGACCGAGAACGCGGATCTCGTTATCGGCGACGGCCGCACGGAAGAAGCCGTCGAGGCCCTCGTTGACCGCGTGCTCGATGACGGCACCGCGACCCATGCGCTGATCGATGATGGGTGCGGGGACCTTGCCCTTGCGGAAGCCGGGGATCTGCACGTCCTGAGCGATGTGCTCATACGCGTGATCGATGCTCGGCTTGAGCTCTTCGGGCGAGACCGTGATGTGGAGCTTCACCCGGGTGGGGCTCAGCTGCTCGACGGTGCTGGTGACCATGCCTGTTGTTCTCCTCTGGTTCCCGCGACAGCGCGCGGTGGCTGAAGGTTGTGGGGTCTTCGGGGGTCCGATACGTCGGGGCGACAGGATTTGAACCTGCGACTTCCCGCTCCCAAAGCGGGCGCTCTACCAAGCTGAGCTACGCCCCGGGCGGCGGGCACGCGAACGTGCACCGAAATCGGCCCCCGTTAGTCTAGCCGACCTGCTCCGCGCGTCGGGACGAACGCCGGTGTCCGCGTGCGGGCAGGCCATTGATGTCGGCTACACTTGCGGATGCAGCGAGTGATTGCTGCGCATATTCCGGCACTTTCCGCCGGAATATGGGGCTGTAGCTTAGTGGTAAAGCCTCTGTCTTCCAAACAGATGATGCGAGTTCGATTCTCGTCAGCCCCTCCACTTCTTGATCCGGGCACCCCGCCCGTCAGCGCGACGAGGATTCCGAGTGGCGCTCGATGTGCTCGAGGTACCGGGCTGCGTTGCTGACCAGACCGGCACGTTCCTCATCCGTCAGCGCGCGGCGTACCTTCGCAGGTACCCCGGCGACGAGCGAACCGTCCGGGATCACCGCGTTCTCGAGCACGACCGCTCCCCCGGCCACGAGGCATCCGGCACCGATCTGCGCACCGTTGAGCACCACGGCTCCCATCCCGATCAGCGAACCGTCGCCGATCGTGCAGCCGTGCACGACGGCGTTGTGCCCGACCGACACGTCGACACCGAGCACCACGGGTGAGCCGCGATCGACGTGCACGCTGACGTTGTCCTGCAGGTTGCTCCGGGCGCCGATCGTGATCGAGTCGCCGTCCGCGCGAAGCACCGCGTTGTACCAGACGCTCGCGTGCTCCCCCAGGGCGACCGCGCCGATCACGCGCGCACCGGCGGCGACGAACGCCGTCGGATCGATCGTGGGGCGTGAATCGCCGAGAGCGAGGATGGAGGCATCGGAGGAGACGGTCATGACCCGACCCTACCGACGCGGCATCCTCAGCCGGCGGCCGCCAGCGCGGACTTCAGCGCCGCCGTGTACTGCGGTGCCAGAGAGTCGACGAATGTCACCGTCAAGTGGTCCTGGTCGCGGTAGACGCCGGCACCGCCGACGACGGGGAAGCAGGTCGTGTCGTCGCAGTAGACCGACGTGAAATCGAGAAGGGTCACGTCCTGCTGCCCCTCGGCCGCCCCCCGAAGCGGATCGTTCGCCACGAGCACGTCGCTTCGCGCACCCTCGCAGGAAGCCGCATCCCTCGTCCGAAGGCACTTGTTCGGATCGGTCTCCCACACCGGGTTGTCGACGACGGTCACGACGGGCACGCCCGCATCCGTCATCGTCGACCACGCGGCCCGGTACCCCGCCACCGCGGCGTCGTACGACGAGTCGTAGCCCGCCGCCGAGTACGGCGTGGTCGCGAGCGCCGACGTGAAGACGACGTCCGGCGGGTCGGCCTGGAGGTCTGCCGCGACGTCGCCGCGCCACTGGGTGCACGCATCGCCGAACGCACCGCCCGTCGAGAGCGGGGTGTCATTCCACGGGCACGCGCCCTTGAAGTAGGTCACCAACCGCCAGCCGTTGTCGTCGGCGATCCGCTGGAACGTCGACAGCAACTGGAAGGCGTGACTGTCGCCGATGAGCGCCACGGTGGGCGCGTCGGGCGCGTCCGACCCGAACTCGCACGACACCGGCCGGGCGTCGTTCAGCTGCACGAAGCATTGTTCGTCGGACGGCTTGTCGACGCCGGCAAAACCTGGACTCGGCAGGATCGTGTCGGAGGGCGCCGCGTCCGCGCAGTCCTCATCGAGAACGGATGCGGCGCCGAAGCACTCCGGGGGATTGTCGCGCAGCTCGGCGAGCTGCTGCACACCCTGCTGGTAGGCGGGGGCGTTGAGAGCCCACGCCCCTCCCGCCGTACCCGCGACGAGCAGCATCGCAGCCAGTGACGCCCAGAGCGTCACCTTTGCGGGGCGGAGAGTCAGCACCCGCCAGCCGCGGGCTGGATCCTCGACGAACCTCTTGGTCAGCCAGGCGAGCACGAAACAGATCGCCAGCAGCGCGACACGGTGGTAGATCGACAGGCCCCAGAAGGGCACGGACGGCGCGATGATGATCAGCGGCCAGTGCCAGAGGTAGAGGGAGTAAGAGATGTCTCCGGTGAATCGCATCGGCGCGACCGACAGGATCCGCGTCGGATACCACCACCGTTCCGCGTTGGACGCGGCGATCACCGCGGCTGCCCCGAGCGCCGGAAGGAGCGCCGCGTACCCGGGGAATGTCGTCGTGCCATCGAATCTGAAAGCCGTATAGACGAGCGCGATGATCCCCGCCCAGCCGAGCACGAAGCTTCCCAGGGCGTGACGGATTCGGAGCGCCGGCACCAACGCGATCATCGCGCCGAGACCGAACTCCCACATCCGGGTGAAGGTGACGAAGTACGCGGGCGCCGGGTTGGTCAGCGTGAAGACGATCGAGAACAGGAGCGACGCGGCACTCACGACGGCGAGGGTCACGAGGATCGCCGTACGGCGACGCCCCGAGAAGAACTTCGTCCCGATCCACGCGGCGAGCAGCATCAGCAGCGGCCACAGCACGTAGAACTGCTCTTCGAGCGACAGCGACCAGTAGTGCTGCACCATCGACGGGTCGCCCGCGTGGTTCAGGTAGTCGGCCGACGTGAACGCCAGGTACCAGTTCTCGACGTAGAAGGTCGACGCGATGATCTCGCTGATCTCGCGCTGCAAGCCCGACACCGGCATCAGGTAGGGCGAGGCGGCGACGATCGCGCAGAAGAGCAGCACGAGAAGGGAGGCCGGCAGCAGACGGCGCGCGCGACGAGCCCAGAACTGGCCGAGACGTACCGTGCCGGTTGCCGTGAGTTCGCGCATCAAGTGGCCGGTGATGAGAAAACCAGAGATGACGAAGAACACGTCGACACCGGCGTACCCGCCGGGCAGGCGTCCGGGCCAGAAATGGTAGAGCACGACGAGCAGGACGGCGATCGCGCGCAATCCCTGCACGTGGGGAAGGAATCGCGACGGCTCCGCGTGCTCGGGCGACCGATCACGCCGAGGCCCTGCTCCGCCGGCGGCCGGTGCACCGGATCGCGGGGACGTCGAATCGTGTTCAGTCGCTGCCACCCCTCGACGGTAGCCGCTCGATCTCGAATTGCCCGGGCGCGACGCGTTCGGATAAGTCCGGCCGCAGCTCCTCACGCGTCACCGGCGGATGAGATAAGCGCAGCCTCATCTTGCTTGCGGAATTTTGCAGCCTCACTAGCGTTGGAAACAGCAGTTGAGACTGCAGAACATGGAGGCACCACAATGTCGAAGCATCAGACCATTCCCGCAACCGCTGCGGACCCCACGGTCGCGGCGGGTGCAGCTCAGTTCCTGACCCCCGTCACCCTCGGACTCCAGGCCCTCGCCGTCAACGGTAAGCAGGCCCACTGGAACGTTCGCGGCGCCAACTTCATCGCGATCCACGAACTTCTGGACACGGTCGTCGACCACGCGCAGGAGTATGCCGATCTCGCCGCGGAGCGCATCGTCGCCCTCGGCCTGCCGGTCGACGCACGCCTCAGCACGGTGGCCGAGAAGACCCTTCCCTCGACCGTCCCGGCCGGCTTCACGCAATGGGACGACATGATCCGCCACATCGTGGCCGACATCGACGGCGTGATCGTCGACGTGCAGACCGCGATCGACGGACTGGACGAGATCGACCTCACGAGCCAGGACATCGTCATCGCGATCCGCGCGGGCCTCGAGAAGGACCGCTGGTTCCTCTCCGCGCACCTCGCCGAGTAGCACTCGTGCAGAAAGCCCCGCCGATGTTGTCGATCGGCGGGGCTTTCTCGCGTCCGGGGGCGCTCAGGCGAGGTGGGTGGCGCGGCCGCTGAGGAGCGTTGCACGCACCTCCATGGAGCGGAGCCCCGGTTCGTCCGCCCGTCGAGGATCTTCGGCGCAGAGCACGAGATCTGCGCGCCCGCCGACCTCGATGGACGACGGATGCAGAGACCCGCGGTGCGTGGATGCCGCCAGCGCCGTCTCGAGCGGCAGCGTCTCCTCCGCGCGCCACGGCTCGCGGCCGTCGCGCGTGCGGAACACGGCCGCCGCCATGCTGACCCACGGATCGAGCGGTGCGACCGGTGCATCCGATCCGAGCAGCACGTTGGCACCCGCGTCGATGAAGGACCGGAGCGGGTACGCCGTCGCGGTCTGGTCCGCCCAGATCGTGTCGGTGAGGTCACGATCGTCGATGGCGTGAGCGGGCTGGACGCTCGCGCCCACGCCCAGCCGGGCGAAACGCGGGATATCGCTCCGCGCCACCAGCTGGGCGTGTTCGATGGTGCCCCACGCGCCGGTCGCGGCGAACGCATCGAGCGCGAAGCGATTCGCCTCGTCGCCGATGGCATGGATCGCCGAGGCGAACCCGGCTCCCGTCGCCGTCATCATGAGCGCCAGGAGCTCCTCCGGCGGCACGGCCAGCACTCCCCGGTCCGCCGGGTCGTCGCCGTAGGGATGGGAGCAGGCGGCCGTCCGCGTGCCGAGCGAGCCGTCGGTGATGACCTTCATCGGCCCGACACGGATGAGGTCCTGCGGGGCGCCGGCAAGCACATCACCGGTGCGCAGACCAGCGGCGATGGCACGCTCGAGGTCGTTCGGGTAGATTCCGAACTCGACGCGGAGCCCGTCGAACCCGGCCGCCGCGCGGCGCGACCAGGACTCCGCGTTCCACATCAGGTCGAGATCGACGATCCCGACGACCCCGCGGCGGGCCGCATCCGCTGCCATCGCGAGCACCGCGGCATCGGCGGAGAGTGGATCGCCGAGATTCATGCGCAGCCCCACTTCGAACGCGGGGCCTTCTCGGAGGACGCCGTCCGGGGTGTCGAATCCCTCGCGGGCGAGCGCCGCGCTGTTGACCCACACACTGTGCAGGTCTGCGTTGATGAGGTACGTGGGGACGTCGCCGGTGGCAGCGTCCAGGAGCTCGAGGCTCGGCGCATCCGGCCAGAACGCGTCGCGCATGCCCACGCCGATGCGGCGCCCGTCGGCGAGGATCGGCGCGTCGGCCATCCGCCGAGCCGCCTCCGCCGCCGATCCCATCGCATCCAGCGGTACGCGCCGCACGGCGAGGGCGTACTGGGTGGCGTGCACGTGGTGGTCCCACAGCCCGGGCACGAGGAAGGCCCCCTCCGCCTCGAGCACGTCGCCGGGCAGGCGCAGCGCGCCCGTGGGCGCGATGTCGGCGATGCGGCCGTCCGCCAGCAGGAGATCGTGGAGCCCCGCATCCGGCAACAACTCTGCGCCCGGACCGACGATCCGCGCACCCCGGACCGCGTCGAACGTGCGGCCGCTCACCGCGGTGGACGCGCCGCGTGGGCGCGGGCCATCTCGTCCGCGAGTGCGGGATTCGGATGCGGGCCGCCCTCCCGCAGCATGTCGACGATGTGCTCGACGGTCTCTGCGGGGCGGTTCTGGCTGAGTTTCCGCTTCGCGACGACGCGGGTCGGGGTCAAGCGGAAGCCCACCGTCCCCTTCTCGAGGCGCCGCACGAACGCGTCGTCGTTCGGGCGCTCCCACAACCGACGCGGTTCCGGCATCCCGCCTTCGAAGTGATCGACCAGCCGGTCGAGCACGGCCAGATTCTCCTCGGTCGACAACACCTCCGGCACGCCGCTCAGGTGCGCGGAGATGAAGTTCCACGTCGGAACGGCGGGCGCGTCGTCGTACCAGCCGGGCGAGATGTACCCGTGCGGTCCCTGCACGACGATGAGCAGCTCCCGCTCCCCCAGCCCGTGGATCAGGTCATCCGGTTTGCCGACGTGCCCGACGATCGTCAGGTCGTCGCGGTCTTCGTCGAGAAGCACGGCGTAATGCGAGGCGACCAGACCGGTGTCCGTCTGACTCACGAGCGTGACCCACGGATTGCGCGCGATCAGGCGGCGGATCTCGGCCACGTCCGTCATCGCGAAGCTCGGGTTCTGTCTCATTTCTTCCTCACGTCGAAAACGATCGGTGCGTTCAGCGCTGGCAGGAGGGGCACCAGTACAACTTCCGGGCTGCCATCTCCTCGAGCAGGATCGCGGTGCCGCACACACGACACGGCAGCCCGGCGCGGTGATATACCCAGTGCCGATCGTCGCGGCGTGCCATCGCCGCACGCCATTGGTCTGGATCCAGGTCGTCCATCGTCATCATCTGACCGGTCTCGACCCCGATGGCGAGCAGGCGCACCCAATCACGCCACACCTCCCGCACCGCCTGCTCGGGCACCTCTCTCCCCGGCGTGTGCGGGTTCAGTCGCGCACGGAACAGCAGCTCGGCGCGGTAGACGTTGCCGATCCCGCTCACGACCGACTGATCCATCAGCAGGAGCCCGATCGGGGTCGGCTTGCGGCGCACCACGGAGACGAAGCGCTCCTCCCCCTCGTCGGCATCATCGACGAGAGGGTCCGGCCCGAGCTTCGCGATCGCCGCCTGCACTTCTTCCGGGCTCTGGATCGCGCACGCGGTCGGGCCGCGCAGGTCCGCGCAGGTCGCCTCCGTCAGCAGGCGCAGCCGCACCTGACCGACGACGGGAGGAGGCCACTCGACGTCGGACTCGGGCAGACCGGTCGTCTGCTCCGACATCCGCACGTGCACGCGGGCCTTTCGCGGCGCGCCGATGGAGCTGAGCGAATTCTCCCCCGCCGCATCGAGCACCGCGTCGCCGGGGGCCGTGCCCCGCTGGTTCGTCTGCCCCATACGTCCGTTCGCCGAGGCGATCGTCGGGTCGACGAGGATCTCGCCCGAGAAGTCCCATGCGCCGTACATGCCAAGGTGCACCCGCAGCCAGGTATCGCCTTCGAACTCGAGGAACATCTGCTTGCCGACGGCGCGAACACGCATCGCCTCGCGCCCATCGAGCATCGCGGCGCCCTCCGCGAACCGCCCCTGCGGGCTGGCCGCCGATACTCGGTGGCCGACGATGTTGCGGTCGAACTGGCGAGCGATGCGGTGGACGGAATGCCCCTCGGGCATCAGCCCGCTTCCGGATCGAAGCTGCTCGAATCCGCCGCGAGCACGCTCGGGCCGGCCTCGAGCCCCGCCCGCGGATCGGGCAGCAGCGAACCGTCCTGCTCGAACGCGGCGATCTGCGCGATCCGGCGCACGTGACGCTCTTCGCCCGAGAACGGCGTGGCGATGAAGCGGTCGATGAAGGACGATGCTTCGTCGAACGTGTGCTGTCGTGCACCGATCGCGATGACGTTCGCGTCGTTGTGTTCACGAGCGAGCTCTGCCGTGGCGATGTTCCACACGAGCGCGGCGCGGATACCAACGACCTTGTTCGCCGCGATCTGCTCACCGTTGCCCGAGCCGCCGAACACGATCCCGAGAGTGGGGATGCCGGCCGCCTGGTCGCGGACGACGGCCTGTGCCGCACGGATGCAGAACGCCGGGTAGTCGTCGACCGCGTCGTACTCGAGGGGCCCGTGATCGACGACGTCATGGCCCTGTTCGGCCAGGTGATGCTGCAGCTGAGTGGAGAACTCCAGGCCGGCGTGATCGGTCGCGATGTGGATGCGCATGAAGCTCATCCTAGAGATCACTCAGGGCGCGATCCCGGCCGCAGCCGGCTTGAATCCGGCGCGCACGTTCTCGCAGCATCCGGGGCGGCACACGTCGAACCACGGACCGAGAGAGGTGCGGTGCGGTCGGTCGGATGCGGCGTCGCCGCGCAGACGCTCCTCGATGAGGTCGACGAGTCCCGACACGTACGCCGGGTCGATACCGGGCGTCGGCGTGCGGACGGCACGGATGCCGGCTTCCTCGGCCGCTTCCATCGCCTCGGTGTCGAGGTCCCAGAGCACCTCCATGTGGTCGCTGACGAAGCCGAGTGGCACGATCGCGACGGCGTCGATGTCGCGCCCCGGCAGTTCGCCGATCACATCGCACACGTCGGGTTCGAGCCACGGCTGCGTCGGCGGGCCGGAGCGGGACTGGTAGACGAGCTCCCAACCGATGCCGGTCGCCTCCGGGATCGCCTCGGCGATCTCGCTCATCACGATCTCGGCCACGGCTTCGTGCTGCGCGGCATAGGCGCCGCCGGGACCGAAATCGATGTCGCGGGGACCCGAACGCTGCGCGTCGGCCAGCGGGATGCTGTGGGTGGAGAAGAGCACCCGGATGCGGTCCGCCGGCACGCCCTCCGCGAGGAATCCCGCCACCGCATCACGCACACCGGCGATGAACGGCGCCACGAAACCGGGGTGATCGAAGAACTGCCGCACTTTGTCGATCGTGATCGTGCCCGCAAGCCCGGTCTCGGTCAGCACGCGGGCGTAGTCCTCCCGGTACTGGCGGCAGCTGGAGAACGAGCTGTAGGCGCTCGTGGCGAGTCCGAGAAGGGTCTTCGCTCCGGCATCCGCCGCCTCGCGGACCGCATCCTCGAGGTAGGGAGCCCAGTTGCGATTGCCCCAGAAGACGGGCAGATCGAGGCCCCGTGACGCGAGCTCCGCTTCGAGCGCCGCCTTCAGCGCGGCGTTCTGCGCGTTGATCGGACTCACGCCACCGAAGTGCCGGTAATGGTGGGCAACTTCTTCGAGACGTTCGTCGGGGATGCCGCGGCCGCGCGTGACGTTACGGAGGAACGGGATGACGTCATCCTGACCTTCCGGCCCGCCGAATCCCGCGAGCAGGATGCCGTCGTAGTCGGTGGGTTCCTCCACGTGAGGGGGCCCGGTCACCGCCTGCGCCGAAGCGAACGGGACGCCCTCGGGCGCTCGGGCCGACAGGGATTCACTCGCTTCAAGAGAGCTCACGCGTCTATTCTGCATCCGGATTCGGAGGAGGTGGACCGGTCCGCTCCGCACGTCGAGACGTGGTATCCGGTGATGCGGCGCCGCGAAGACGACCGATGTCGCCCGCCGACCGTAGGCTGGAGGCGTCGTCGTCGTCGCCAGCCGCGCGCCCTCGGCATCCATGACCCCAGAACCCACGGGAGCAACGCAGTGCCTGGAGAGAACCTCACCCGCATCGAGGCGCAAGAGCGCCGCGCTGTCGTCGATACGCAGTCCTACCAGGTCGTCCTCGACCTGACGACAGGTCCGGAGGTCTTCCGGTCCACCACCACCGTGCGCTTCACGGCGACCGAGGGCGCATCGACCTTCATCGACCTGATCGCGCGCGAGGTTCACGCGATCACCCTGAACGGCAGCGACGTGGACGTCGCCGCCTTCGCCGACTCGCGTGTCGCACTCGACGGTCTGGCTGCCGAGAACGTCCTCGTCGTCGACGCCGACTGCCTGTACACCAACACGGGCGAGGGACTGCATCGCTTCGTCGACCCGGTGGACGGCGAGGTCTACCTCTACTCGCAGTTCGAGGTACCCGATTCGCGCCGCGTCTTCGCGGTGTTCGAGCAGCCCGACCTCAAGGCGGAGTTCCAGTTCACGATCACCGCGCCCGACGCGTGGAAGGTCGTCTCGAACTCCCCCACCCCCGACCCCGTGCCCGCCGGCGAGGGCGTCGCGACGTGGACCTTCGAGCCGACCCCGCGCGTCTCGTCGTACATCACCGCCCTCGTGGCAGGGCCCTACGAGTCCACGTTCTCCGAACTCACCAGCGCCTCGGGCCGGGTCATCCCGCTCGGCGTGTACGCACGCAAGAGCCTGTGGCAGCACCTCGACGCCGACTACGTGTTCGAGAAGACCCGGCAGGGCTTCGCGTACTACGAAGAGAAGTTCGGGGTGCCGTACCCGTTCGCGAAGTACGACCAGCTCTTCGTGCCCGAGTTCAACGCCGGCGCGATGGAGAACGCGGGCGCGGTGACCTTCACGGAGACCTATGTGTTCCGCAGCAAGGTGACGGATGCGGTCAAGGAGCGCCGCGTCGTCACGATCCTGCACGAGCTGGCGCACATGTGGTTCGGTGACCTGGTCACCATGAAGTGGTGGGACGGCCTGTGGCTCAACGAGTCCTTCGCGGAATGGGCGTCCACCATCGCCACCGCCGAGGCGACGGAGTGGACCGAGGCGTGGACCACGTTCAACGCGATGGAGAAGAGCTGGGCCTACCGCCAGGACCAGTTGCCCTCGACCCATCCGGTCGTCGCCGAGATCAACGACCTCGAAGACGTTCAGGTGAACTTCGACGGCATCACCTACGCCAAGGGCGGCTCGGTGCTCAAGCAGCTCGCCGCGTGGGTGGGCATCGAAGAATTCTTCGCGGGCGTCTCCGCCTACTTCCAGAAGCACTCGTGGGGCAACACCGAGCTCGGCGACCTGCTCGTCGAGCTCGAACAGACCAGCGGTCGCGAGCTGACCGAGTGGTCGAAGAAGTGGCTCGAGACCGCGGGCGTGAACACGCTGACGCCCGCCGTGGAGGAGTCCGTCGACGGCACGATCACGCGGTTCTCGATCATCCAGACCGCGCCCGCCGACTACCCCACGATCCGTCCCCACCGCCTCGGCGTCGGGTTCTACGACCTGCAGGGTGACCGGCTCGTGCGCGTGCACAACCTCGAGCTCGATGTCGACGGTGACCGTACCGATGTCGCGGAGCTCATCGGGCACCGTCGTCCCGACCTCATCCTTCTGAACGACGATGATCTGGCCTACGCCAAGATCCGCCTGGACGACCGGTCGCTCGAGACCGCGGTCGCCCACCTCGCCAAGATCGAGGACCCGCTGGCGCGGTCGCTCGTGTGGGGAGCGGCGTGGGATCAGACACGCGACGCCGAGTCGTCCGCATCCGCGTACATCGATCTCGTGCTGGGCAACATCGGTTCGGAGACCGAGTCGACGACGGTTCGGACCACACTCGGACAGCTGCAGCTCGCCGCGAACTCGTACGTTGCTCCCGAACTGCGCACGCAGAGCCGCATCACGGTCGCAGACCGCCTGTGGGCGCTCGCGCAAGACGCCACGGCCGGCAGCGACAGCCAGTTGCAGTTCGTGACGGCGTTCGCCTCCGCTGCGGCGACCCCGGAGCAGGTCGAGATCGTGCGAGCCCTCCGCTCGGGCGAGATCGTGCTCGAGGGGCTCGAGATCGACGCAGACCTGTCGTGGGCGCTGCTCGTCTCGCTCGCCGCCGGCGGCGTCGTCACCGCGGGCGACATCGACGAAGCCCTCGCCGCAGACAACACCGCCAAGGGCGGGGAGTTCGCCGCGCAGGCGAAGGCCGCGCTCCCGAGTGCCGACGCGAAGCAGGCGGCGTGGCGCTCGCTCGTGGAGAACACGGATCTGCCGAACACCGTCGTCCGCTCCACCGCTGCGGGCTTCGTGCACCCGGCCACGGTCAAGTACCTCGAGCCGTTCGTCGCCTCGTACTTCGACATGCTGCTGCCGATCTGGGCGGACCGGTCGTACCAGATCGCGAGCTACCTGATCGTCGGACTGTACCCGGCCCCGCTGGCGAACATCGCGCTGCGCGATGCGACGCGGTCGTGGCTCACGTCGAACTCCGACGCGCCGGCCGCACTTCGCCGCCTGGTCGCGGAGAACCTCGCCGGCGTCGAGCGCGCCCTCGCGGTGCAGGAGCGCGACGCGCAGTAGTCGTCAGGCCGCACCGGATGCCCCGTTCCCTCGCGGAGCGGGGCATCCGTCGTCTCCTCCTCGGGGATGACACGGCGCGGCGGATCCGCTACTTCCGGCGGAGGCACGGACGAGGCACGCGCCGTAGCGTGGGATGCATGATCGTTGCAGAGAACCTCAGCAAGGACTTCGGCGCAAAGCATGCCGTCTCCGACGTCACCTTCACGGTGCACCCCGGCCGGGTGACCGGCTTCCTCGGCCCGAACGGTGCCGGAAAGTCCACGACGATGCGCATGATCGTCGGCCTCGACAACCCGACGCGGGGACGCGTCACGGTCGACGGCCGCGACTATCGGCAGATGCGTTCGCCGCTCACGGAGGTGGGCGTGCTCCTCGATGCGAAAGCCGTGCACACCGGCCGATCGGCGCGGAACCACCTGCGTGCGCTGGCGGCGACGCACGGCATCCCCGTGTCGCGGGTCGACGAGGTCATCGCCCTCACCGGGCTCGAGTCCGTCGCCCGCAAGCGTGCCGGCGGGTTCTCGCTCGGGATGGGGCAGCGCCTCGGAATAGCCGCAGCGCTCCTCGGCGATCCGCGAACGCTGATCCTCGATGAGCCCGTGAACGGTCTCGACCCCGAGGGTGTGCGCTGGGTGCGGGAGTTCGTGCGGTATCTCGCCGCCGAGGGACGCACCGTGCTGCTTTCCAGCCATCTCATGAGCGAGATGGCGATCACCGCCGATCACATCATCGTGCTCGGGCGCGGGAAGGTCCTCGCGGACGCCCCCGTCGGCGACCTCGTGCGCGATTGGACGAGATCCGCCGTGCGCGTGCGTACCCCTCGCCTCGACGAGCTGGCCGCTGCGCTGAGCAGCGACGACATCGATATCACCCGGATCGACCCGGGCCTCGCCGACGTGACAGGAGTGAGCGCCGAGCAGATCGGCGACACCGCCGCACGGCTCGGCCTGCCGATCCACGAGCTGACCCCCCAGTCCGGTTCTCTCGAGGAGGCCTACCTCGCCCTGACCGGCGAAGCGGTCGAGTACAAGTCCAAGGAGCTGTCATGACCACCGCCACCACACCGCAGACTGGCGTCGCCGAGTCCCCTTATCGTCTGAGCTTCCTCCGCGTCGTGCGGAGCGAACTGATCAAGCTCGTCACTCTTCGCTCGCCCTGGTGGTCGATCGGAATCGTCGCCGTGCTCTCGGTCGGGATGTCGCTGCTGATCGCCTTCGCGCTCACCGGGTTCCCCGGAGCCCCGGCCGGAAATGCGGAGCTGGCTCTGCAGGTCGTTCTGGCACCGACGAGCTTCACCGTGCTCCTGGCGGTCATCATCGGCAGCATCCAGGTGACCGGCGAGTATTCGACCGGCATGATGCGCTCGACGCTCACCGCCGCACCGGGCCGGATCGGCTCGCTACTGGCCAAAGCGACGGTCATCGCGGCGTTCGTCTTCGTGTCGACCCTGGCGATCTTCCTGATCGCGGCGGTCGCCACCGCTCCGATCGTCGCCGGCGCCGGCGCGGGTATCGACGTCGCCGACGTCGGCTCGTGGCTGCCGCGGTTTGCTGCGGGTGCCTTCATGCTGGCGGTCATCTCCGTCATCGGCGTCGCTGCGGGCTACATCCTGCGGAACGGTCCGGGGGCGATCGCGATGGGAGTCGGGATCGTCTTCGTCCTCCCGCTCCTGCCGGCCTTCTTCCCCGCATCGCCCGGCTGGGAGTGGATCCAGGATGTCGCGAAGTACCTACCGACGTCCGCCGGCCAGGCGCTGATGTCCGCGGGCGGTAACGGTGCGCTCGAGCCCTGGGCCGCAGCGCTCACCCTCCTCGCATGGGCGGTCGTCGGCCTCGGGCTCGGCGGAGTGATTCTGCGCAGCCGCGACGCGTAGGCCCCGCGGGGCCGCCGTGCATCACCGGCACGACGGCCCCGCCCCGTCTTCAGCGTCCGCCGTCCGCGGCAAAAAGTTCGGGGTACAGCGCTTCGATGGGCGCGGCGAGGCCGGCCTTCACCTGTGCGCTGAGGGCATCCGCGACGACCTCGAACTCGTCGTTCTCGACGGCGTCCAGCACGGCTGTCACCAGGTCGACGGGCGCCATCTTCGCGTCGTCGGTGTGCGCCGCCATCGCCGTGTCGACGTACCCCATGTGCACACCGGTCACGTGGATGCCGAGCGGAGCGAGCTCCAGGCGAAGCGAATTCGTCGCCGACCAGATGGCGGCTTTCGACGCACTGTAGATGCCTGCACCGGCATACCAGCTCGCGACCGAATGGATGTCGATGAGCACCGCGTTGTTCGCCGACGCGAGGAGGGGCGTGAAGGCGCGCGCCATCAGAACGGGCGCGAAGAAGTTGATCTCCATGTTCTGACGCAGCTGATCCTCGGTGATGTCGAGCAGACTCGCGGTGGGCGGAAGTCCTCCGGCGTTGTTGATGACCACCGAGACGTCGCTGGCCGCAGCGACCGCCGCCGCGATCGATTCGGCGTCGGTGACGTCGAGCGGGAGCGGCACGACGCGCGGATCATCCCACTGTCGAGGTGTGCGCGCCGACGCGTACACCTTGGCGGCGCCGCGAGCGAGCGCGGCATCGACGAACTGCGTGCCGATGCCCCCGTTCGCTCCGGTGACGAGGACAACGGCGTTGAGGAGAGAGGGCATGAGGTTCTGCTTTCTACGGAGAGGGATGGGGGTGACCGGCGGCAAGGCAACATCCTCGGCGTCTGCCGCCGGAGGTCAGCGGGACCTCGGGAAAAGCGGACGCAGCGCCGCGGCGAGCACGCGATCGAGAAGACGATCGGGCAGGATGCGGGCGAGACGGGTGAGGAGCGCGGCGTCACGGCCGATCGTGTAGCGGGTTCTGGGGCGGGAGACCGTCGCGGCGGTAGCGATGGTCTCGGCGGCATGGGAGGCATCCACACCATCACGCAGGAACCCCTCGGACTGGGCGAGGATCGCCTGCATCAGGCCGCCGTAGCGTCGTTCTTGTTCGTCGGTCATGTCGGCGGCGACCTTCTTCAGCGTGATTCCGCCGCGCCCCACCATCTCGGTGCGCACAGCGCCGGGTTCGACGATGACCACCGTCACTCCGTGGGGGGCGAGTTCGCGGCGAAGAGCGTCGCTGACGCCTTCGAGCGCATACTTCGATCCCGAGTAGGCACCGTAGGTGGGCTGCGCCAGGCGGCCGCCGAGCGAGCTGATCATCACGACCCGACCGTGGCTTTTCAAGAGAGCCGGGATCATCGCCTTCGTGACCTCGATGTGTCCGAAGAAGTTGACGTCGAACTGCCGGCGCCACTCCTGCATCGGAAGCACCTCGACGGGAGCATTCACCGCGATACCGGCGTTGTTGACGACCGCGCGGAGCGGGCGTCCGTCGGTGTCGATGAGGGCGGCCAGATCCGCGATCTGCTCGGGTTCGGTGACGTCGAGGATGACTGGACGGATGCGCGACGACTCCAGGCTCCGACCATCGATCTCTCGCCGGACGCCGGCCAGGACGTAATAGCCCCGCGCGGCGAGTTCGCGGGCCGTGGCGGCGCCCATCCCCGTCGACGCGCCCGTGACGAGGATGAGTTCGGACTTTTCAGGTGACGTTGTCATCTCAGAACCGTATCACTTCAGGTGACGTTGTCAACTGTAGGATGGGAGTATGGTCAGTCGTCTCGAATCGGCCGCGTCCACGCGCCGATCCCTCCTCGATGCCGCCCGTGAGCTCCTCAATGAGGGCGGTCTCCCGAAAGTGACCCTCCGAGAGGTCGGAGCGCGCGCCCAGGTGTCGCGCGGCGCGCCATACCGGCATTTCGCCGACAAGGAGAGCCTGCTCGCCGCCGTGGGCGCGGAGAGCTGGGATCGGATCGCCGCGCAGCTGAGTCGACTGCCGCGCAGCGCGTCGGATGACGGGACCGCCGTGCTGCGTGCTGCGCTGGAGACGCTCACCACGGTCGCGCGCGACGAACCCGAGGTCTATCGAATGATGTTCACGCTGCCGGCACAGAACCCGGAGATCGCCATCGACGCCGCCGGGCGCGCACAGGCGGAGTTCCTCCGAATCGTCGGCGGTGTCGTGGGCGCCGAACAGGCCCATCTCTACGGCGCCCTTCTGCTCACCAGCGCGCACGGCATCGCAAGTATGGGCGCCAGCGGTCACCTTTCGCCGCAGATGTGGCGCACGACGCCCGACGACGTGATCTCCGCGCTGGTCGTTCTCATCGCGCACCGGCGTTGAGTCGTCCGTCGGAACGTATCTCGGCGGGGAGTATTTCCTTCCCGCACCCAGGGAGGGCATCGGGGCGCTCGGTAACATCGAGACAATGGATATCGACATCACGGCCCCGGAGACCTGGGCAGCCATCGGTGGATTCTTCGCAGGCATCGGGTTCACACTCCTGCAAATCCTGCTGATCATCGCCGTCGCCCTCGTCATCGGCCTGATCCTGAAAGCGGTGATCCATCGGGTCGTCGAGCGAATCGTCTCCGGAGCGAAGACGAAGGCCCGCGTCGACGACACGCAAGCTCTCGACCGCTCGCCTCTCGCCGCCGTCCGCCTCGTGCAGCGCACGCGGACGCTCGGGTCGATCCTCCAGAACATCGCCGGGGTGACCGTCGTCATCGTCGCCGTCATCCTCATCGTGAATGTCGTCGCACCCGACATCCTCAGTTCCTTCGCCCTGCTGACCGCGGCGATCGGCGCGGGGCTCGGCTTCGGCGCCCAGAACATTGTGAAGGACGTGCTGAACGGCATCTTCATCGTGGCCGAAGACCAGGTCGGCATCGGCGACGTCGTCGACCTGGGGCTTGCGACCGGTGTCGTCGAATACGTGAGCGTCCGCGTGACGCACGTCCGCGACGTGAACGGCACGCTCTGGTACGTCCGCAACGGTGAGATCACCCGGATCGGGAACATGTCCCAGGGGTGGTCGCGCGTGATCATCGACCTCGCCGTGCCGGCCGACGCCGACCTCGACGCGGTCGAGAAAGCCATGCTCGACGCCGCCCGCGGCCTCGCCAAGGATCCGAAGTGGCGTACCCGCGTCATCGAGCAGCCGGAGATCTGGGGCCTCGAATCGGTGTCGGGCGATGCCCTCGTCATCCGCCTCGTGCAGAAGACCCGGTCGAACGCAAAGGACGACGTCGCACGCGAACTGCGCGTGCGGCTCAAGCGCGCGATGGATGCGATGGACGTGCGCCTCCCGCAGCTGAACTCCATCACCTTGACCGGTTTCGAGGGGGCCCAGAGCGTGCGCGGCGCGAATCCCCCGCGTACCCGGCCGACTCCGATCGCCGCACCGGTACGGCCCGTCTGGAAGCCGAAGCGCACCGGGCGCGGCGCCGCGGCGAAAGATGACAACGGGTCGACGCCTCCGGAGGCCTCTCCCGGCAAGGAGACGGACGCATGACCGATACCCCGATCAGCTTCTACGACCAGGTCGGCGGCCGCGCGTTCTTCGAGCGATTCGTCGACGTGTTCTACGAGGGGGTCGCCGACGATCCCGTGCTGCGCCCGATGTACCCGGATGCGGACCTCGGCCCGGCCCGTGAGCGGATGCTGCTCTTCCTCGAGCAGTACTGGGGCGGTCCCACGACCTACAGCGACGAACGGGGCCATCCGCGCCTCCGCCTGCGGCACGCCGGGTTCCACGTGAATCCCGACGCCCGCGACCGCTGGCTCGCGCACATGAGACGCGCGGTGGACGCCGTCGCTCTCCCCCCGATCCTCGAGGCGACGCTCTGGGACTACCTCACGCGCGCGGCGCATGCGATGGTGAATACCTTCGAGCCGAGCGGAATCGGTCCCTCGACGGGCGGTCGCCCGGAGCACGGGATCGCCGCCCCGACCGGAAACGAGCTCACGAAGGAGTAGCCGTGCCCGCCACGACCCACGAAACCGACGTCCTGGTGATCGGATGGGGCCTCTCCGGTCTCGTGGCGGCAGCGGAGGCCGCGGCCGCCGGACGGCGCGTCATCATCGTCGATCAGCAGGATCGCGCGGACTTCGGCGGACAGGCGTGGTGGTCGTTCGGTGGACTGTTCTTCATCGATTCCCCCGAACAGCGCCGGATGGGGGTGCGTGACTCGATCGAGCTGGCGCGTCAGGACTGGTTCGCGACCGCCGGTTTCGACCGACCCGAAGACGAGTGGCCGCGGCGCTGGGCGGATGCGTATCTCGCGTTCGCGCACGAGGAGAAGCGATCGTGGCTGCGGCAGAAGGGCGTCGGGTTCTTCCCCGTGGTCGGTTGGGCGGAGCGCGGCGGGTACACGGCGACCGGCCCCGGAAACTCCGTTCCCCGGTTCCACATCACCTGGGGCACCGGTCCCGGCATCGTCGCCCCGTTCCAGCGAGAGGTCGAGGCCGGTGAGCGGAGCGGGCGGATCACGGTGCTCCCCCGCCACCGCGTCACGGAGTTGGTCGCCCGGAACGGCGTTGTCGTCGGCGTGACCGGCGACATCCGCGAACCCACCGGTGCGCCGCGCGGCGTGGCCGCAGACGCCGCCGTCACCTCCGATTTCGAGGTCCGCGCGGGGGCGACCATCGTCTCCTCGGGCGGCATCGGCGGAAATCACGACCTCGTGCGGCGCAACTGGCCCGCACGTCTCGGCACGGCGCCGGAGACCATGATCACCGGCGTGCCCGCCTACGTGGACGGCGCCATGCTGAGCACCGCGGAGCGCACGGGCGCCCGACTCATCAACGGCGATCGGATGTGGCACTACGTCGAGGGCATTCAGAACGTCGATCCGGTCTGGCCCGCGCATGGGATCCGCATCCTGCCCGGACCGTCATCGGTGTGGCTCGACGCGAGCGGCACGCGACTCCCCGTTCCTCTGTTCCCCGGCTTCGACACGCTCGGCACCCTCGCGCACCTCCGAGCGACCGGTCATGACCATTCCTGGTTCGTGCTCTCGCAGCGCATCGTCGAGAAGGAATTCACGCTCTCCGGCAGCGAGCAGAATCCCGATCTGACCGGCAAGGATGTGCGTCTGCTCCTCAGATCGCGGCTTGGTCGCGGGGCGTCCGCACCGGTGCAGGCATTCCTCGATCACGGTGCCGACTTCGTCGTCCGGGACTCCCTCGACGATCTGCTCGCGGGGATGAGCGAGCTGCCCGGTGGTGACGCGCTCGATCTCGAGCGCGCGCGGTACGAGATCGAATCACGGGACCGGGAGATCGCCAACCCGTTCACGAAGGACGCCCAGATCGCGATGCTCCGCTCCGCTCGCGCCTTCCGGGGCGATCGCCTGATCCGCACGGCCGCACCGCACCGCATCCTCGATCCGGCCGCCGGCCCGCTCATCGCGGTCAAGCTCCACGTCCTCACCCGAAAGTCCCTGGGCGGGATCCAGACCGATCTCGACGCCCGCGCGCTCCGACCCGACGGCACCCCTATTCCCGGGCTGTACGCGGCCGGCGAAGCGAGCGGGTTCGGCGGCGGCGGGATGCACGGCTACCGCGCACTCGAGGGCACATTCCTCGGCGGATGCCTGTTCTCGGGGCGAACAGCAGGCCGTGCGGCGGTGCGCGCGGTGTAGTCGGCGGGGTCAGCGCCCGGTCGCGCGAACGGCCGTGAGGCCGCTCCGGCGCGGCTCACGGATCAGCACGTGACCGCGCTGCAGCGTGAGGCGGGTCCAACCCGGCGCCCGGAGAACCTCGATCGTCTCGTCGCCGAGCACGAACCCCATCGAGACGGCCGCGAACGCCGCGCCGCGAACGATGCCGTTCAACTCCGGGTCGTTCTCGCCCCAGATGCGCGCTCGAACCGTTCGGACGACGTCCTCGCCCGGGTCGGTCGGAAGTTCGTGCGCGACGGCCGCCATTCCCCACTGCGCGCGCGTCGCCAGCACCGCTGAGGTCAGCGGCGCCGCGCGCTCCCAACCCGACCGCGGCGGCGACACGCCGGCCCAGGCAGCCCGAACCGATGTCTCCGGCAAAGTGACCTGGTTTTCCGCGACGTCGGCGGTGAGTCCCGTGGCCGTCACCGTCAGGTCGCACTCTAGTTCGGCATCGACCGGGAGCACCCGCATCGCGAGGACGGTCGGCATCGACTCCAGCAGACTCCGCGGCGCGAGGACGCCCGCGGTCATCGCGAGCACGCCGGAGGCGGCGACCAGGCGCACGCTCGCATCGGGGTCGACGATCGCGACGCGACCGGCGAAGGTCAGGGCGTCGGCGGCCGCGGCGGCATCCGGGAACCGAAGGCGAGAAGACATCCGATCTAAACTATCAAGCGCACACGACGACGGAGGTAGACAGCGTGACGACACTCGGATCAGACCCCCTCCAAGGCGGCACCTCGACCGAGGGCGATCCGGTCGAATCGCTCCTGGAGGTCCTCTCTCTGGCCTCGACGGAGGCTCGCACCACGGAAGACATCTTCACCGGCATCTCACTCCCGATGCCCTACGGCCGCGTCTACGGCGGCCAGGTGCTCGCGCAGGCCGTCGTCGCCGCGTCTCGAACGATGGATGCGGACCGCCCGATCCATTCGATGCACGGGTACTTCCTCCGCGCGGGCGACTCGTCGAAAGGCATCACGTTCTCGGTCGACCGGCTTCGCGATGGTCGATCGTTCAGCGCCCGTCGCACGCAGGCATTCCAGGAGGGCGTGCCGATCTTCTCGATGATCGCGTCGTTCCAGACGGAGGACGACGGACTCGAGCACGTGATCCCCGCGCCCGACGTCCCCGGCCCCGATGAGATCTCCTCCCCCGAGGGAACCGGCGTGCACCCGATGTCACGGCGGCGGTTCGGCGACCTTCCGATCGAGGTGCGACACGTCGACGGATCGCTCTACGGCGCAGATCCCGTCGCTCCGCAGCCGCGCCAGGCGGTATGGGTGCGATCGCGCCGCGAGATGCCGGATGACCCACTGCTCCACCGCGCGGCACTCGCGTACCTGTCCGACATGACGATCCAGGAGTCGATCCTCCGTGCGCACGGCCTGACCTGGATGACGCCGGGTGGCACCGTGGCGAGCCTCGATCACGCCATGTGGTGGCATCGTCCCGTCCGGGTCGACGACTGGCTGCTCTACGTGCAGGAGTCCCCCACGTCCCGCGGCGGGCGCGGCCTGGCCACGGGACGCATCTACACGCGCGACGGCGACCTCGTCGCGAGCGTTGCGCAGGAGGTCATGGTGCGCGCGCCGAAGGAGATTCTCGAGGAGCGCGCGCGGGCCGAGGGCTGAGCACGCGCTCCGGCGTCAGCGCCGGCGACCGAAGGTCAGGGGCGCGCCGACGAACGGTTCCCACGCCTGACGCATCTCCGGCGTCATGCGCACCGGGCGCCCATTCTCGGCATCCGCCAGCACGATAACGGCAGAAGAACGCGCGTAAAGCGTCTGGGGCGCGCCCTCGGGGCTATACACCTCGTAGCAGACCTCGATGCTCGATCCGCCGAGCTTCCCGAACCACATCTGCACGTCGAGCGGTGCGCGCTGGTACGGTACCGGATGCAGATACTCGATCTCCTGACGAGCGACGAGCGTCAGTGTTCCTTCGCCGGTCGGAACGATCGCGGTGGGCGCGGCGGGCTCGCCGACGGGCGGCTTCCAGAACGCGCGCACGCGCGCTTCTTCGAGCAGCTTGAGCATCGACGTGTTGTTGACGTGATTGAACGCGTCGAGATCACCCCACCGCAGGTGGATCGGGATGTGCAGGCGCGCCGCGCCGCCGACCGGCGACGCGTCAGTCACGCGTGAGCTTGCGGTGAGTGGAGCGGTGCGGGTTCGCCGCATCCGGTCCGAGGCGCTCGATCTTGTTCTCTTCGTAGGCGTCGAAGTTACCCTCGAACCAGTACCACTTGTCGGGCTCCGCATCCGTTCCCTCGTAGGCGAGGATGTGGGTCGCGATGCGGTCGAGGAACCACCGGTCGTGCGTGATGACCACGGCGCAGCCCGGGAACTCGAGGAGCGCGTTCTCGAGCGAGCCGAGCGTCTCCACGTCCAGGTCGTTCGTCGGCTCGTCGAGGAGGAGCAGGTTGCCGCCCTCTTTCAGAGTGAGCGCGAGGTTCAGACGGTTGCGCTCACCGCCGGAGAGGACGCCCGCCTTCTTCTGCTGGTCGGGTCCTTTGAAGCCGAACTTGGACACGTAGGCCCGCGAGGGGATCTCGGTCTTGCCGACCGTGATGATGTCGAGGCCGTCGGAGACGACCTCCCACAGCGTCTTGTTCGGGTCGATGTTGGCGCGACTCTGGTCGACGTAGCTGATCTTGACCGTCTCGCCGATCTTCAGATCGCCGCCGTCGAGCGGCTCGAGTCCGACGATCGTCTTGAAGAGCGTCGTCTTTCCCACACCGTTCGGGCCGATGACACCGACGATGCCGTTCGGCGGCAGGCTGAAGCTGAGGCCGCTCATGAGCGACCGGCCGTCGAAGCCCTTCTGCAGCTTCTTCGCCTCGATCACGATGCTACCCAGTCGCGGACCGGCCGGAATTTGGATCTCTTCGAAGTCGAGCTTGCGCGTGCGCTCGGCTTCGGCGGCCATCTCCTCGTAGCGGGCGAGTCGCGCCTTCGACTTGGTCTGGCGACCCTTCGCGCTCGAACGCACCCACTCCAGTTCGTCCTTCAGACGACGGGCGAGCTTGGCGTCCTTCTTGCCCTGCACGTCGAGACGCTCGGCCTTCTTCTCGAGGTAGGTCGAGTAGTTGCCCTCGTAGCCGATGAGGCGCCCGCGGTCGACCTCGGCGATCCATTCCGCGACGTTGTCGAGGAAGTACCGGTCGTGGGTGATGGCGATGACCGCGCCCTTGTACGACTGCAGATGCTGCTCGAGCCACTGCACGCTTTCAGCGTCGAGGTGGTTGGTGGGCTCATCGAGGAGGAGCAGATCGGGCTTCTGGAGGAGAAGCTTCGCGAGCGCCACCCGGCGTCGCTCTCCACCGGAGAGCGGAGCGATGGCCGCGTCGCCCGGAGGCGTACGGAGCGCATCCATCGCCTGCTCGAGCTGGGAGTCGAGATCCCAGCCGTCGGCCGCGTCGATCTCTTCCTGCAGCACGCCCATCTCTGCCAGCAGCGCGTCGAAGTCCGCATCCGGATCCGCCATCAGTGCGGAGATCTCGTTGAAGCGGTCGAGCTTCGGCTTGATCGCGACGCCATCCTGGATGTTCTCGAGCACCGTCTTGGACTCGTCGAGCACGGGTTCCTGCATCAGGATGCCGACGGTGAAGCCCGGCGTGAGCTTCGCCTCGCCGTTGGAGGGGGCGTCCAGGCCCGCCATGATCTTGATGATCGTCGACTTACCCGCACCGTTCGGCCCGACCATGCCGATCTTCGCTCCGGGGAGGAACGACATCGCCACGTCGTCGAGAATCAGCTTCTCGCCGACTGCCTTGCGGGCACGGACCATCTGGTAGATGTACTCAGCCATAGCGGGAAAATCACCTTCGCTTGTCGAACAGGGCCGCTCAGGCACGCAGCGCGCCGCGCGGGAGGTCGGCGCTACTGGTCGGCGGAAGTCGTTACCAGCCTATCCGACGGGCCTTAATCGCGCGTGATCAGGCGCGCGCTCGTGATCACGCGGTGCGCACATCAGGACGCGAGCATCACCAATCGATGGTGCGCGTGCGACCCAGCAGGCATCCGCCGTCCGGCAGGCCCTCGGCGACGATCGACACGGGGTTACCGGTCGCCGGGCCCACCTGTCCGATCAGGCATTCCTGCCCCCACCGCACGGAGAACTGGATGCTCTCGGCCGGATTTCCCACCGTGGACTGGTCGGCCGTCACTTGCATCGCCGACTTGTCGAAACCGGCGGCGACCAGCGCGTCGACGTAGGCGCGCCCGGAAACGCGGTCTCCCCCGTTCCACACCTGAGCGACGAGCTCTGCGAAATACGGAAGGTTGTCGTCGGCCGATCCCTCCGGCACGAGCGCCGGCCCCGTCGGGGTGGGCGTGGCGCTCGGCGTATCGCTCACGACAACCGTCGGCGACGGCGACAGAGATGGCGCGGGGGTCGTGCCCGTGCACCCCGCGAGGGCGACCGCCCCGGCAGCGATGATCAGGAGGGATGCGGGCAGTCGGCCGAGACGGGTCGAAGTCACGGCGCCAGTCTAAGCATCAGAACGGTGTCTCCCCTGTGGAGACCAGCTCGCGCTCGGTGCCCGGAGCCGCCCAGGAGTCGGCAGCGGCGCCGTCGTCCTCCGACGCCGTCGGAGTCGGTGCCACCTCTTGGCGACTCGACTGCTTCCGGTCGAACGTGCTCGTTCCCCACAGCAGGTCGTGCCCGAGCGCGTCGGCGTCGATCTCGGCGCTGACTCCTTTCCGTCCGCCCGCCTCCCACTCGCGCAGACGGAACCATCCGGTGACCACCACCCGGTCGCCCTTGTGCAGCGACTCGTACGCGTGCTCGCCGAGCGCCCGAAACGCGCTGACGGTGTACCAATTCGTGTAGTCATCGACCCACGCGGAGGCCGTCTGGTCGTACCGCCGATGCGTGACCGCGATGCGGAAACTCGTCACTGCTCCCCCGCGCGGCAGGTCGCGGCGCTCGGGGACCGCGGCGATGTTGCCGACGATGGTGATCTTCTCGCTCATGTTCGTCTCCCATTCTCCTCCGAGGGCCTTCCCCGGATGCTGCGGCGCCCGAGTGCCCGTCGGACGCCGCAGCTGGGTCCACTGTCGCGCGAAGGCCGGGCGGGCGCCGGGACGATTCGCGCTTCCGTGGACAAACGCGCGCATCGCGGTGCTGGGGAGGAGCACTGCGCGGCGGCGGGTTCGGATGTCGGAGGCCCTGCGTACCGTCGGATCAGAACCGAGAGGACCATCCATGTCCGCGATCTCCACAGTCCCGTCATCCTCCGGCACGACGCGCATGCGCACCGAGATACTGGTGCCGCTCGGCTGGGGCAGATGGCGTGTGCTCGACGCGCAGGGTGCCGCGACGGGCCTGATCGAAGAGCACGAGAGCCCGCGCGGTGCCCGCTACCGCGCGCTCCGATATCGCTGGAGTTCGCGGTCCTTCGTCGGGATCGGCGAGTTCTGGAGCGCGGATGACGCGCTCGAGGCGCTCCGGGGTTCCTGAGCGCCTCCCGTCAGACGACCGCGTCAGACGACCGCGTCGAGCCGGTCGAGCATGACCGGGGCTGCACCGGCGCGGATCCGCTGCCAGGTCACCGCGAGCGCGTTCACCGCCGCGTCGATTCGCGCCGGCGCCACGGTGAACGGCACCCGAAGATTGCGCTCGTATCCGCCGTCGATGGAGAACCGTGGGCCGGCCGACAGGAGCACACCTTCCGAGCGCACCCCCATGACGAGCGCACCCGAAAGCGGCGCGCCCAGATCGACCCACAGCGACAGCCCTCCGTCGACGGTGGGGGTGCTCCACTCCGGCAGCCGTTCGTGCAGCGCGTCGACGAGCGCGTCCCGCCCCTCGCGAAGCACGTGCGCTCGCTGCGCGATGATCTCGGGCAGGCGGGGCACGAGCGTGCGCGCGATCAGCTGCTCCCACTCGGGAGTTCCGAGTTCGATCGCGAAGCGCGCGGCCATGACCCGCCGCAGAAGATCCGCGTTCGCCCGGATCCAGCCCACCCGCAGTCCGCCCCACACCGTCTTGCCGAAGGACCCTACGCGGATGACGGACGCGCCCGCGTCGGACATCCCGAAAGCCCGAGGCTTCACGGCGCGGTCGATGTCGAGGTCGGCCGTCGTCTCGTCCACGATCACGGTCGTGCCGGCGCGCGCGGCCGCCCGCTCCATCGCGTCGCGCTCCGCGTTGTTCATCGACCGCCCGGTCGGATTCTGGAAGTCGGGCATGAGGTAGGCGAGCGTCGGCGCCGTGCGCTCGAAGGCCTGCTCGGCGCGGTCGAGGTCCCACCCGTCGCCGGTCGTGACCGGCACACTCACCAGTCGAGCCCCCGCCGCCCGGAACGACTCGGCTGCGTGCGGGTAGGTGGGACTCTCGATGAGCACCCGATCACCCCGCACGACGAGGGTCGTCGCGAGAAGGTGGAGAGCGCTCTGCGCACCGTTCGTGATCATGATCTCGCCGGCATCCGTCGGGATTCCCGACCGCGTGTACCGCTCGGCGATGACCGCGCGCAGCGCCTCGTTGCCGATCACGTCGTAGCCCGGTGCGGTGAGCAACGTCGTCACGGAGCCGGCCGCTTCCGCGATGACGCCGGCGAGCCCCGGCCACGCGGGCGGACTGGCCTGCTGCAGGTCGATCGCTCGCGGGTCGGCGACGACCGTGCGGGCGACCGCGGCGCGGCCGAGCGGCTCCGTCACGCTCCCGGACCCGCGGATGCTTCGAATGTCGCCGGATTCACGAAGGCTCCGGTACGCGGCGGCGATGGTGGTGCGGCTCACGCCGAGAGCCGCGGCGAGCTCCCGTTCCGCCGGCAGCGCTGTGCGCGGGGCGATGCGGTTGTCGAGCCCGAGGAGTCGGATGCTGTCCGCGAGCGCCTCGTAGGCGGGCTCGCTGGTGCGCCATCCGCCCAGCAGGACCGTGAGGGCGCGTGCGGAGATTCGGGAGTCCATGCGGCCACTGTACGGCAATTGGCATCTTGCCTACAGTCCAATTGAGGGCTGAGATAGCCAGATGATCCGCCGCATCCTTCGCCTCCTCCTCGGCCTGCCGCTCTACGGGGCGGGCGCCGCGCTCACGATCGAAGCGGGCCTCGGCGTCGACCCGTGGACGGTCTTCGCGCAGGGCATCTCGCTTCACACCGGTATCGGCATCGGCTGGCTGACCAATATCATCGGGCTCCTCGTTCTCCTCCTCTGGATCCCGCTTCGACAGCGCCCCGGCATCGGGACGGTCGCGAACATCCTCCTCGTGGGCACCGCGATGCAAGCAACCCTGTCCCTCGTGCCGCCTGTGACGAACCCGGCGCTACGCGTGCTGGTTCTCCTGGCCGGGATCGTGCTCGTCGCCGTGGCGAGCGGTATCTACCTGGGCGCACGACTCGGCGCCGGCCCGCGAGACGGGTTGATGACCGGCATCCGATCACGGTGGGGCTGGCCGGTCTGGCTCGCGCGCGGCACCGTCGAGCTGAGCGTGCTCACCATCGGCTGGTTACTCGGCGGAAACGTCGGCATCGGCACCCTCGCGTTCGCACTCCTCATCGGCCCGCTCGTGCACGTCATGATGCCGTTGTTCGCCATGCGTTCGCGGACGCCGGCCGGCCGCCGACCGCGGCGAAGCGACCGCGATACCCTTGAGGGCGCTACCCCCCGTAGCTCAGCGGATAGAGCAGGAGCCTTCTAATCTCTTGGTCGGGTGTTCGAGTCACCCCGGGGGGACACAAGACCTGCGGCGGATGTCGGAGGCCCGGAGGAGGATGAAGGCATGAGCGGAACCGACGGAGACAGGCTGGTCTGGATCGACTGCGAGATGACGGGCCTCGAGCTCGACGTCGATCAGCTGGTCGAAATCGCGATCGTGGTCACCGACTTCGAGCTGAACCCGTTGCACGAAGGGTTCCAGCTCGTCATCCGGCCCGACGCGTCGGCGCTCGAGAACATGGGCGAGTTCGTCACCGAGATGCACCGCAGTTCGGGGCTCCTCGACGAGATCCCGAACGGCGTGAGCGTGGCCGAAGCCGAGTTCCAGGCGCTCGAGTACATCCAGCGCTTCGCGCCGGTCGAGGGCAAGGCTCCGCTCGCGGGCAACACGATCGGCACCGACCGTGCATTCCTCTCCCGGTACATGCCCCGGCTCGACCGCTGGCTGCACTATCGGAACGTCGATGTGTCGAGCATCAAAGAACTCTCTCGGCGCTGGTATCCCCGCGTGTACTTCAACGCGCCGGCGAAGGATGGCGGCCACCGGGCGCTCGCCGACATCCGCGAATCCATCCGTGAGCTCGCCTATTACCGCGAGGCCGTCTTCGTGCCCGAGCCCGGTCCCACGAGCGACGATGCACGCGCGGTCGCGGCGTCGGTCGTGTCCGCATTCGCTCCCCAAGTATGAGAGAATCTTTGGGTTGCCCGCTCGCGCGGGAGACATGGTGGGTATAGCTCAGTTGGTAGAGCGCGGCCTTGTGGTGGCCGATGTCGCGGGTTCGAGCCCCGTTACTCACCCCAATAGCGAAACCTCGCGGTCAGTGAGCGTTTCTCCGTGACAATGCAGATGGATGCCGAGGCGTTCGAGCGTCTCGTCGTGGACGAGCTCGACCGCCTTCCCGACGACATGGTGAACGGACTGGACAACGTGATCTTCGTCGTCGAGGACCGAAACGTCGACGCGGACCTGCTCGGCTTGTACGACGGGTGGGCGCTGACCGAGCGCGAACGATACGGTTCGGGCGAGCTGCCCGATCGGATCGTCGTCTACCGCGAGGCGCATCTCGCCGTGTGCGCAGACGAGAACGAACTCCGCGATGAGGTGCATACGACGCTCGTGCACGAGATCGCGCACTTCTACGGCATCGACGATGACCGACTGCACGAGCTGGGGTGGGCATGACTCCCCCGCTCGCCACACCCGACACGGTCGAAGGCGTCGACCTGCTCGACGCGCCCAGTTTCGACCCCGACTGGCAGACTGTCGTCTGGAACGACCCGGTCAACCTGATGAGTTACGTGGTGCACGTCTTCCGCACCTACTTCGGCTACTCCGAGGCCGAGGCGACCCGCCTCATGAAGGGCGTCCACCACGATGGGCACGCGGTCGTGGCGGAGGGAATGCGCGAGCAGATGGAACTTCACGCGCAGCGATGCACGACTACGGCCTCTGGGCCACCGTTCGAAAGGCTCCGCGCGCGTGATCGATCCACCCGAGACGGTCGTCCTCGAGCTCACCCGCGTCGAGGCCGTGCATCTGCGCGGTCTCGTCGATCAGTTCGTCGATCTCCTGTCGGATGCGCCGGATGCCGCCGCCGATCCGGCGATCGCGCGCCTCGTACCGTCCGCCTACCCCGACGATCCCGCGGCCGCCGCCCAGTTCCGGTCCTCGACCCAACCCGAGCTCCTCCGGCGGCGAACCGACGAGGCCGCGATGGTGCTCGCCGATCTGTCGGTGGCGGGGCACGCCGATGATCTCGCGCACGACGGCCCGGAGGACGCCCTCGCCGAGTTCGTCATCCGGCTCGACCGAGAGCGCACGGGCGCGTGGCTGCGGACCCTCGCGGCGGTGCGGCTCGTGTTGGCCGCTCGGCTCGGCATCCAGTCCGAAGACGATCACGAACCAAGTGATGCCCGTTACGGCGTGTACGAGTGGCTCGGCTATCGGCTCGACGGGCTGACACGGGCAGCATCCGGTTCTGACGTCTGAAAAGTGCGGGCGTCAACGCGGAATGAGGCGCGGGACTCCGGCGAGTTCTCGGCGAGGTGCACGTCCTCCTGCCGCGCCCAGCGATCCCAGTGCGGCTCGTACGTCGCACCGTCGCGTTGCAGAGCCCGACGGCGACGCTCGGTCGACGGCGCGTCGACCCAGACGCACACGTCCGCCCACCGCGCGCTCCGTGCGGTGAGAAGACCCGCTCCCTCCAGCAGGAGCGGACGTGTCGGGTCGATCTCGTGTTCGGCGCCGTACTGCGAGATCACCCAGTCCCATTCGCGCCAGCGACCGGGCTGTCCTGCCGCGTGCGGCTCGAGGATGTCGACGCACGCACGATCGGCGCCCTCGCGGAGACCGTCCCATCCGGGATAGATCGAGTCGAGGCCGACGCTCTGCACGGCCGGCATCCGGGACGCGATGGCGCGCGCGAGCGTGGTCTTGCCCGACCCCGAGCGGCCATCGATCAGGATGCGGGGCACCGCGCGCACGGCGGACGCGGCGGTGACGATGATGTCGACCGCCGCGTCGGGCGTGAGGTCGCGACTACTTCTTGAGCGCGCGGATGACACGGCTGAGCGCGCGACCCGCGACGAACAGGAAGGGGATCCCGACCGCGAGCAGAGAAACCACGTTGGGTTCGAAGCGGAGGTCGTCGCCCTTACGGATGTAGGCGCCGAGCGGAACCGCAGCGCCGCCCCCACCACCGCCGGAGGCACCGGACTCGTCGGCGCCGCCGCCGAACCCGCTCCACGTCAATGCCACCGGGATGATGCGGATGCCGTCGACATCCTGCTGCTCCCCGTAGACGGCGGTCACGCCGAGGGAGGTCGCCTGCTTGCCGAGGTCGAGTACGAAGTTGGACATATCTCCACGGTAGTGCCGTCGGCCGCCATGTCACAGTGCTTGACGGATGCAGTGCTTGACGGATGCGTTCGCCGTCACTCCGAGTGCGGCGCGGGCGGCCGAGGATGCGAGGGCAGCGTCGTTCCTCCGCGCGGTGGCCCGAGCAGCGCGGCGCGGGTCACGACGCCGCGACCGAACCGGGTCGTCGCGCCGTCCATCGCTTCTTCGACCCGGCGCCATTCCGCGTCGTCGTCCCACAGCATGGCCGACGCCGTGGCGCTGCGGAGGTTCTCTGCGCGGACGCCGATCAGGCGGATGGGGAGCGGTCGCTCCAACGCGCTCAAGAGCTCGCGCGCCGCATCGCCGATGCGCTGACCGACGGCCGTCGGCTCCGGCAGGGTCACCGACCGGCTCACCGTGCGGAAATCCGCGAATCGCACCTTGAGCGCGACGGTTGCCGCCTCGGCACCGTGCGCACGCAGGCGCGCCCCCACGCGGTCAGCGAGTCGGCGGAGCTCGGCTCCGAGGACCGCGTCGTCGTCGACGTCGTCCTCGAACGTCTCCTCGTGGCCGATGCTCTTCTCGATGCGTTCAGTTTGGATCTCGCGGGCGTCTTCGCCGCGCGCGAGATGCCAGATGCGCTCGCCCATCGACGCCCCCAGCGCGCGATCGAGTATCGGTCGCGGTGTGGCCAGCACGTCGCCGATCGTGCGGATGCCCCGCGACTCGAGAGATTCCGCGGACTTCGGCCCCACGCCCCAGAGCGCCCGGACAGAACGCGGACGAAGGAAGTCCATGGTGCGGTCGGCCGGGATGATCAGGAGGCCGTCGGGCTTGCTCATGGTCGATGCCATCTTCGCGACGTGCTTGGTCGAGGCGGCACCGATGCTGCACGTGAGCCCGGTGCGCTCCCGCACCTGCGCCCGCAACATCCGCGCAATGACTCCCGGTGACCCCCACAGGCGGCGCGCACCGCGCACGTCGAGGAAGGCTTCATCGATCGACAACGGTTCTACGAGGGGGGTGATCTCGTGGAAGATCGACATCACCGCGCGGGACGACTCGATGTACCGGTCGAAGTGCGGTCGCACGACGACCGCGGTGGGACACAGTCGCAATGCCTGTGAGACCGGCATGGCCGAACGGACGCCGAACTTCCGCGCCTCGTACGAGGCACTCGAGACCACGCTTCGCCCCTCGGGCGCACCGATGATGATCGGCTTACCCGCCAGGGCCGGGTTGTCGAGCACTTCGACGGCCGCATAGAACGCGTCCATGTCGACGTGCAGGATGCCCGCTCCGGTGTCGTCGGCATCATCCGGCGACACGATGCGTCCTGATCCGTCGCCGCGTCCCACGTTCCGATTGTCCCCCGCCCCACCGACATCGGCCTCGCCTCACCGGATCGGATCCGGTGGGGCGAGGCCGAGAGGTCAGACGGTAGCGCGCTCCAGGACCAGTTCGCGAACACGCGCGGCGTCGGCCTGGCCCTTCATCGCCTTCATCACGGCTCCGATGATGGCGCCGGCAGCCTGAACTTTGCCATCGCGGATCTTCTGCAGCACATCGGGCTGCGCCGCCAGGGCCTCGTCGATTGCGGCGATCAGCGGACCATCGTCCGAGACGACGGCCAGACCGCGTGCGTCGACGACGTCCTGCGGAGCGCCCTCGCCGGCGATGACGCCCTCGAGCACCTGTCGGGCGAGCTTGTCGGTCAGCGTTCCCGCGTCGACGAGCCCCTGCAGGGCGGCGACGTGCGCGGGCGAGACCAGCCCGGAGGGCTCGCGGTCCTGGGCATTGGCGACCCGGCTGATCTCGCCCGTCCACCACTTACGAGCAGCGGCGGGCGACGCACCCGCCGCGACGGTCGCCTCGATCTCGGCGATCAGGCCACCGTTGGCGACATCCTGGAACTCGAGGTCGGTGAAACCCCAGTCCGCCTTCAGCCGACGACGACGGGCGGCCGGCGGCTCCGGCAGCTCCGCGCGGAGCTTCTCGATGAGAGCCGGATCGGGCACGACCGGCAGCAAGTCGGGTTCGGGGAAGTAACGGTAGTCATCCGCATCCGACTTGGGGCGTCCGGGCGACGTGCGACCGGTGTCCTCGTGCCAGTGCCGGGTCTCCTGCGTGATCGATCCGCCGTCGGCGAGGATGGCCGCCTGCCGCTGGATCTCGTACCGCACGGCACGCTCGACCGAGCGCATCGAGTTGACGTTCTTCGTCTCGGTGCGGGTGCCGAGCTTCTCCTGTCCACGCGGGCGCAGCGACACGTTCGCATCGCAGCGAAGGTTTCCCCGCTCCATCTTGGCGTCGGAAATCCCGAGCGACAGCACGATGTCGCGAATCGTCTGCACGTACGCCTTCGCGATCTCCGGCGCCCGGTGCTCCGCACCGAAGATGGGGCGCGTGACGATCTCGACCAGCGGCACCCCGGCGCGGTTGTAGTCGACGAGCGAGTACTCCGCGCCCTGGATGCGGCCGGTCGCGCCACCGACGTGCGTCAGCTTGCCGGCGTCTTCCTCCATGTGCGCCCGCTCGATCGGCACGGTCACCATGGTGCCGTCGGCGAGCTCGACGACGACCTCGCCGTCGAAGGCGATGGGCTCGTCGTACTGCGAGATCTGGTAGTTCTTGCCGAGGTCGGGGTAGAAGTAGTTCTTCCGGGCGAAGCGGCTCGACGGCGCGATCGAGCATCCGAGTGCGAGACCTAGGCTGATCGAGAACTTCACCGCCTCTTCGTTCACGACCGGCAGCGACCCGGGAAGCCCGAGGTCGACGGGCGCGAGGTCGGTGTTCGGCTCGCGACCGAACGAGTTCGGGGCGGACGAGAACATCTTCGTCGCGGTGTTCAGTTCGACGTGGACTTCGAATCCGAGCACGGGCTCGTACAGTTCGAGCGCCTTGTCGAAGTCCATCAGCGCGGCCTTGGCCATCAGCGCGTCCCTCCCAGCTTCGGCGCCCGTGCCAGCAACGGGCCGCCCCATGAATCGATCAGCAGCGCCTCGAGCGCGGCGCCCACCTGATAGAGGCGGGCGTCCTCACGGGCGGGTGCCAGGAACTGGATGCCGACCGGCAGCCCGTCGTCCTCCGCGAGACCCGACGGGATCGAGATCCCGGGTACCCCGGCGAGGTTCGCGGGGATCGTCGTCACGTCGTTCAAGTACATCTGCAGCGGGTCATCCAGCTGCTCACCGAGACGGAATGCCGTCGTCGGAGCGGACGGCGTGGCGATCACATCGACCGATGCGAACGCGTCCGCGAAGTCGCGCTGGATGAGCGTTCGCACCTTCTGCGCCGACCCGTAGTACGCGTCGTAGTACCCGGCGGAGAGAGCGTAGGTTCCGAGGATGATGCGGCGCTTCACCTCGTCGCCGAAACCCGCCTCGCGAGTCGCGGCCATCACTTCTTCGACCGTCGCGCCCGCGTGCGGGGTGACCCGCAGCCCGAAGCGGACCGAGTCGAACTTCGCGAGGTTGCTGGATGCCTCGGCCGGCAGGATCAGGTAGTAGGCCGCGACGCCGTACTCGAAGTGCGGCGCGCTGATCTCCACGATCTCCGCGCCCTGCGCCTCCATCGTCGCGAGTGCCGCGCGGAAGGACGCGGACACGCCGCGCTGGAACCCGGCGTCGTCGAGCTCCTTCACGACACCCACCCGGAGCCCCTTGAGCACGTCGCCACGGGCGCCTTCCCGCGCCGCATCCGCAAACGACGGCCATGCGTCGGTGAGTGAGGTGGAATCGTTCCGGTCGTGGCCGCCGATGACGTCGTGCAGGAGCCCGGCATCCAGCACCGTCCGCGTGACGGGCCCGATCTGGTCAAGGCTCGAGGCGAGCGCGATCGCGCCGTACCGGCTCACGGCGCCGTAGGTGGGTTTGACGCCGACCGTTCCCGTCACGTGCGCCGGCTGACGGATCGATCCGCCGGTGTCGGAGCCGAGGGCGAGCGGCGCTTCGAAAGCCGCGACCGCGGCAGCGGAGCCACCGCCGGATCCGCCCGGGATGCGGTCGAGGTCCCACGGGTTGTGGGTCGGTCCGTACGCGGAATGCTCCGTCGAGGAACCCATCGCGAACTCGTCCATGTTCGTCTTGCCGAGCGGGATCAGCCCCGCCGCGCGCGAACGGGCGACGACCGTGGCGTCGAAGGGCGACATGTAGCCCTCGAGGATCTTCGATCCGCTGGTGGACGGCATGTCGGTGGTGACCAGGACGTCCTTGATCGCGAGCGGAACACCCGCGATCGGGCTCAGCTGCTCGCCGGCCGCGCGACGGCGATCGATGTCGGCAGCGGCCTCCAGCGCGTGGTCCGATACGTGCAGGAACGCGTGCACGTCACCGTCGACCGCGGCGATCCGGTCGAGATGCGCCTGCGTCGCCTCGACGCTGGACACCTCGCCCGAGGCCAGCTTGCTCGCGAGGTCCGCGGCGGTGAGGGTGATCAGTTCGGCCGCGCTCATTGCTCTTCTCCGAGGATGGCGGTGACGCGGAAGCGGCTGCCGTCCGCATCCGGAGCGTTCTGCAGGGCCTGCGCCGTCGTGAGCGTGTCACGGACCACGTCGGGGCGATAGACGTTCTGCAACGGAATCGGGTGGCTCGTCGCCGGAACATCGGCGGTCGCCACCTGAGAGACCTTGGCGATGTTGTCGACGATGGCATCCAGCTCACCGGTGAGACGCTCGGCCTCTTCGTCGGTCAGCTGGATCCGGGCGAGCACGCCGAGTTGGCGCACGAGATCGGGGGTGAATTCAGACACACCCCGAGTCTAGTTGCGGCGCCCACCGCGTCCTCACGGCCGGGCATCCCGCGCCGGGCGGAGACGCTCGCCTAGGCTGTGCCCGTGACGACGTTCCATCCGCCCCGTCCGTGGGTGCACAGCTACGCCGCGGGGGTTCCCGAGGATCTCGACCCGGTGACCGGTTCACTCGTGGACATCGTGGACGCCTCCGTCCGCGACTACCCCGACGCCCCGGCCCTGCAGTTCTTCGGACGGGTGACGACGTATCGCGAACTCGACGCGCAGATCGCTCGCGCGGCCGCGGGGCTCCGCGCCCTGGGCGTGGGTGCCGGCGACCCGGTCGCCCTCGTGCTGCCCAACTGCCCCCAGCACATCGTCGCGTTCTACGCGGTGCTGCGTCTCGGCGCGGTCGTCGTCGAGCACAATCCGCTGTACACGCCGCGCGAGCTGCGGAAGCAGTTCGAAGACCACGGCGCGAAGCACGCGATCGTGTGGAGCAAGGTCGCTCGCACGGTGCAGGACTTCCCCGCCGACCTCCAGGTGCGCTCTCTCGTCTCGATCGACGTGACCCGCGCGATGCCGTTCGCGACCCGCGCGGCGCTGCGATTGCCGATCTCGAAGGCCCGCGAGTCGCGGGCGGCTCTGTACGAGAAGGTGTCGGGCGCCGTGTCGTGGGAGGAGCTCCTCCGCGCGGAGCCGCTTTCCGCCCGTCACCCGCGGCCCGCGACCGACGATCTCGCGATCATCCAGTACACGAGCGGCACCACGGGAACCCCCAAGGGCGCCGCCCTCACGCACCGCAACCTGCTGGCGAACGCCGCGCAGTCGCGGGCGTGGGTGCCGCAGATCGTGCGCGGGAACGGATGCGTCGTCTACGCGGTGCTGCCGATGTTCCACGCATACGGCCTCACGCTCTGCCTCACGTTCGCGATGTCGATGGGCGCGCGGCTGGTGCTGTTTCCGAAGTTCGATCCCGACATGGTGCTCGCGGTGACGAAGAAGCATCCTGCGACGTTCCTGCCGTTGGTTCCCCCGATCGCCGATCGGCTCCTGCAGGCAGCGGTCGCCCAGGGTGTCTCGCTGTCGGGCACCGAGGTCGCGATCTCCGGAGCCATGGCACTGCCGCACGACCTCGTCGTGCCGTTCGAGGCGGAGACCGGCGGGTTCCTCGTCGAGGGATACGGACTCAGCGAGTGCTCCCCCGTCCTGATGGCGAATCCGGTCGCCGACAATCGCGTCGCCGGCACGGTGGGCCTGCCCCTCCCCGGCACGGAGTGCCGGGTCGTCGATCCCGACCAACCGTCCCAGGACGTGCCGCCCGGGGAGCGCGGTGAACTCCTGGTGCGCGGCCCACAGGTGTTCTCCGGCTACTACGGCAAGCCGGAGGAGACCGAAGCGGTCTTCGTCGATGACTGGTTCCGCACCGGCGACATCGTCACGATCGACGAGGACGGCTTCGTCCGGATCGTCGACCGCATCAAGGAACTCATCATCACGGGCGGCTTCAACGTCGCCCCGACCGAAGTCGAGAACGTTCTGCGACAGCATCCGCAGGTCGAGGACGTCGCCGTCGTCGGGCTGCCGAGCGAGCACTCCGGAGAGGATGTCGTCGCCGCCATCGTGGTGGCCCCCGGAACCGCGGTCGATACCGAGGCGATCCGCGAGTTCGCCCGCGGGATCCTCACCCCCTATAAGGTTCCGCGTCGCATCACCGTGGTCGAGGAGCTTCCGAAGTCCCTGATCGGCAAGGTCCTCCGGCGTCAGGTGCGCGAGAAGCTGCTCGGCAACCCGAGCGCCTGACACCCCAGCGCCGAACACCCACGCGCCTGACACGCGAGCCCCGGACTCCCCCGCGCCGGACACCCGCTGCCGGACGCGTCGACGACGCTCAGTCGACCGGAGCGGTCTCGGCGCCGTCCTCTCCGTCGGCGTCGGCCAACGGGTCGAGCGCCGCGGGCCCCTGTTCGACGAGGATGCGGAACTGCGCCGCATCGATGATGCGCACCCCGAGCTGCTCGGCTTTGCCGAGCTTGGAGCCGGCCCCGGGGCCCGCCGCGACGAAGTCCGTCTTCTTCGACACGCTCGAACCCGCCTTGCCGCCGGCCGCGAGGATCGCTTCCTGCGCGCCCTCACGGCTATACCCCTCGAGACTTCCGGTCGCGACGACCGTGATTCCCTCCAGGACCCCGCCCGCCGCGGCGGCCGCGCCCGGACCGGGGTGCCCCGGGGTGAACAGCTGCGCCCCCGAAGCCGCCCACCGGTCGACGATCTCGCGGTGCCAGTCCACGTCGAACCAATCGATCAGCGCGTCGGCGATGATGCCGCCCACCCCGTCGACGGCCGCCAGCTCTTCCCGCGTGGCACGACGGATGGCCGCCAGCGATCCGAACCACTGTGCGAGGGCCCGCGCCGCCGTCGGACCGACGTGACGGATGCTGAGGGCGATGAGGAAGCGGTAGAGCTCCTTCGTCTTCGCCTTCTCGAGCTCGGCGAGCAGCGTGAGCGCCTGCGCCGACGGGTGCCGCACGACATGGTCTTTCCGGATGCCGGCGGCGCGGCGCTCCGCGGCGCTCTTGTCTTCCCAGCCGGGCGGGTACGTGCGTTCGATGCGCTGGAACGGCGCCCGCCGGATGAACTCGCCGGTCTGCTCGTCGACCTTCTGGGCTCCGGTCTCAGCATCGCGAACGATGACCTCGATCGGGACCAGTTGCTCCAGCGTCAGATCGAACAGGCCCGCCTCGCCGTCGAGCGGAGGCGGTCCCTCTCCGCCCGCCTGGGTGAGCGCGGCCGCGGTGACCTCGCCGAGCGCCTCGACGTCGAGGGCGCTGCGCGACCCGATGTGTTCGACACGGCCGCGCACCTGCGCGGGGCAGGATCGTGAGTTCGGGCACCGCAGATCGATGTCGCCCTCTTTGGCCGGTGCGAGCGCGGTGCCGCATTCGGGGCAGAACTCGGGCATGACGAAGGGGCGTTCGGTGCCGTCCCGGAGTTCGACCACCGGCCCCAGAACCTCGGGAATCACGTCACCGGCCTTGCGCAGGACCACGGTGTCGCCGATCAGCACCCCCTTGGCCTTGACGACGTCCTGGTTGTGGAGGGTCGCCTGCCGGACCACGGAGCCGGCCACACGCGCGGGCTCCATCACGGCGAACGGTGTCGCGCGGCCCGTGCGACCGACCGACACGACGATGTCGAGCAGTCGGGTGTTCACCTGCTCGGGCGGGTACTTGTAGGCGATCGCCCACCGCGGGGCGCGGCTCGTCGCGCCGAGTTCGTCGTGCAGGGCGAGCTCGTCGACCTTGACGACGACCCCGTCGATCTCGTGCTCGACGTCGTGCCGGTGCTCGCCGTAGTTCGCGACGAAGCCGAGCACCCCCTCGATGTCGTCGAACGTCCGGGAGTACGGGCTCGTCGGCAGGCCCCACTGGGCGAGCAACTCGTACACCTCGCTCTGCGACGCGACGGGCGGATCGGCCCACGCGCCGATGCCGTGCACGAACAGGCGGAGCGAGTCGAGGCGCGCTTCGCCCGCTTCGAGTTCGAGACCGTCTTTCTTGTCGAGCTGCTGGCGGAGCCCCCCGCTGGCGGCGTTGCGCGGGTTCGCGAACGCCGCGAATCGGCGCTCGGCGCTGAGGCGCGCTTTGACCTCGTCGAACGTGCGCGGGCGTGCTCGTGCGTCGCCCACGACGCGATCCCGCAGACGTGCCTGCAGCGCGTTCAGGCGCTCGAACTCGGCGACCGGGATGAAGACCTCGCCGCGCACCTCGACCCGGGTGGGATGGCCGTCGCCCGCGAGCCGCTGCGGGATGCCGCGCACCCGGAGCGCGTTCACCGTGACGTCCTCGCCGATTCGCCCGTCGCCGCGGGTCGCCGCCGAGACCAGCACACCGTTCTCGTAGCGGAGGTTGATGGCGAGTCCGTCGATCTTGAGCTCGGTCAGCCAGCGCACCGGCCGCCCGGCCGACGCCTGCGTCTTCGCGCACCATTCGCGCAGCTCTTCGGCGCTGAAGACGTTGTCGAGACTCAGCATCCGCTCCGCGTGCTCGACGGGCGCGAACATCGTCGTGGATGCGGCGCCCACGCTGAGCGTCGGCGAGTCCTGACCCTGCACCTCGGGAAACGCGCGTTCGATCGCCTCGAGGCGGCGCATCCACCCGTCGTACGTCGCGTCGTCGACGATCTCCGCGTCTGCGCCGTAGTAGGTGTCGCGCGCGCGCAGAATGCGCTCGGTCAGCGCGCCGGACTCGGCACGGGCCTCGTCGAGCGTCAACGTCAGGTCGAGGGATTCGTCGGCATCCGTCACTCCGTCATTCTAAAGACGACCCCCGACACCACCCGGGAGGTTGACGGGGCGCGGCTCAGCCGACCGGGACGGCCGAAACGGTGCGGTCGATCGTGAACTGACCGAGCACCCGCGTGCCGTCGTAGAGCACGGCGGTCTGGCCGGGCGCCACTCCATCGAACGGCACGCTCGGGCGCACCGTCACGGTGCCGTCGACGATGGTGGCGCGCGCCGGCACGGGGTCGGCATGAGCGCGGATCTGCACATCGCAGTCGAAATCGTCGGCGACCGGCGGTCGGCCCGCCCAGGAGGAGCGCTCCCCCGCGATCTCGGCGGTCGCGAGCGCCTCCTTCGGGCCGACGACCACAGTGTTGGAGACGGGACGCACCTCGAGCACGAAGCGCGGCTTGCCGTCTGCCGCGGGGACGCCGATCGACAGCCCGCGCCGCTGCCCCACGGTGAACGCGTGGGCCCCCTCGTGCGTTCCGATCACGTCGCCCGACCGGTCCAGGATCTGCCCCTGCTCCGCGCCCACGCGCTCGGCGAGCCACCCGCGGGTGTCGCCGTCGGGGATGAAGCAGATGTCGTGGCTGTCGGGCTTCTGCGCGACGGTCAGACCGCGTTCAGCCGCC
Organism: Microbacterium sp. cx-55; assembly: GCF_021117345.1. Classification (NCBI taxonomy): domain Bacteria; kingdom Bacillati; phylum Actinomycetota; class Actinomycetes; order Micrococcales; family Microbacteriaceae; genus Microbacterium; species Microbacterium sp. cx-55. Next base: position 1,853,047 of record NZ_CP088261.1, read on the forward strand.
TCGGCCCGGACGAGGGCCTTGGACGGGGTCGAGCCCAGCGGGAAATACGTGTGCGCCAGCTGCTCCGCAGTGAGCACGCCCAGCACATAGGACTGATCCTTGGCCTGATCCGACGCGCGGTGCAGCTCGAGCCCCTCGGGCGTCGTGACGAGCGTCGCGTAGTGCCCCGTGCAGACCGCATCGAAGCCCAGCTCGATCGCGCGTTCCAGGAGCGCCGCGAACTTGATCTTCTCGTTGCAGCGCATGCACGGATTAGGCGTCCGGCCCGCCCGGTATTCGGCGACGAAATCGTCGATCACGTCGTCGCGGAAGCGCTCCGAGAAGTCCCAGACGTAGAACGGGATGCCGAGGCGGTCGGCCGCGCGACGGGCGTCCATCGCGTCCTCGATCGTGCAGCATCCGCGGCTTCCGGTGCGGAGCGTTCCCCCGGCGCGAGACAGCGCGAGATGCACGCCGACGACCTCGTGGCCGGCCTCGACCGCCCGGGCTGCGGCCACGGCCGAGTCGACGCCGCCACTCATCGCCGCAAGAATTCGCATCAGAACAGTCTACGAGCGCATCGAGCCCGCGGCGCCGGCGGCCGCGCGCGCCCGCTCGACCGCCCACGGCAACGCGGCGAGAGCGGCGTCCACGTCGGCGTCGGTGGTCGTTCGGCCCAGGCTCAACCGCAGCACCGAGCGCGCCGCCTCGTCGTCACGGCCGAGCGCCCGCACCACGTGCGAGGGCTCCGGGACCCCCGCCTGGCAGGCGGATCCGGTCGAGACCGAGATGTCGCGCTGATCGAGAAGGAAGAGCATCGTTTCCCCGCGGGCACCGTCGAACAGAACGTGCAGAGTGCCCGGCACGCGTCGCGCGGCGTCGCCCAGCACCTCCGCATCCGGGATGGTCGACAGGATGCCGGCGGCCAGCCGATCGCGGAGGCGTCCGAGTCGCCTTTGTTCCGCTCCGAGCTCGGCGATGGTGGCTTCGGCCGCGGCGGCGAATGCTGCCGCGCCTGCGACGTCCTGCGTGCCCGGGCGCAGCCCGCGCTGCTGCCCGCCGCCGTGCAGCTGCGCCCGAAGCGCGGCCGCGCGGGACACGACCAGCGCCCCCACGCCGACGGGGCCGCCGACCTTGTGCGCCGACACGCTCAGCGCGACGAGCCCGGCGGAGGCGGACGCATCCGCTCGCCACTCGGCGAACCGCACCGGCACGTGCCCGAACGCGGCGACCGCGTCCAGGTGCAGCGGGACGCCGTGGATGGATGCGGCGGCGGCGAGGGCGGCCGCATCCGACACCGTCCCGACTTCGTTGTTCGCCACCAGGGCGGTGGCGAGCGCGGCTCCGGGAAGCGCCTCGACGAACCTCGCGGTCGAGATCGCGCCCGTCGGTTCGAGGGCGACCGGACGCACCACCGCGCCCCACTCACCCACGAGTTCCGCGACGGAGTCGAGGGTCGCGTGGTGCTCTCCGTCGGGCAGGACGACCGCACAGGTTCCGGCGGCGCGCGCGGCCCACAGCCCCTTCACGGCGAGATTCACCGCCTCGGTGCCGCCGCTCGTGAACACCACCTCGATCGGGTCGCAGTCCAGGAGCGCGGCCAGCCTCTCCCGCGCATCCTCAAGCACGCGGCGGGCGGCCTGACCGCTGCCGTGGATCGACGACGCGTTGCCCCCCGCCTCCGCCGCGGCGAGCCACGCCTCTCGCGCCTCCGGCCGGAGCGGGCTCGAGGCGGCGTGGTCGAGGTACACGTGCACCTCTCCACTGTCCCACGTCCGCGCATCGCCCGGCCCGCGGCCGGCGCCCGTCCCCGTAACGAGCCGGACTCGGAGCGTAGCTAGGGTAGTCCGCATGGTCAGCACGAACCCGACCTCGGCCGCCCCCACCGCCGACACGATCCTCGACCCCGCTCTCGACGATCTCGGAGTCCGATTCGGCGACGGCGGCGGCACCCTCCGGGTCTGGTCCCGCGATGCCGACTCGGTCGAACTCGTGACGTTCGACGAGGGCGATCTCGACTGGCGGACAGCGAGCGTGCCGCTCGAGCGGCAGGCCCGCGGGGTCTGGCAGGTCGACTCCGAGCTCCTGCATCCGGGCGCCCGGTACGCGGTGCGGGCCACCGGGCCGCAGACCGGGGGCCACGCCTTCAACCCGGGCACCCTGCTCATCGAGCCGTACTCGCGAGGTCTCGTGAGCGGCGGCTTCGGTGACTGGCGGAGCGTCGCGGTACGTTCCGACTTCGACTGGGGCGGCGTGCAGAAGCCGGCCATCCCGCTCGATCGCACCGTGCTCTACGAGGGACACGTCAAGGGCCTGTCGAAGCGGCATCCGGGAGTTCCGACCGCCCTCCACGGCACGTACGCCGGCCTCGCCCACCCCGCGATGATCGAGCATTTCCTGAGCCTCGGCATCACGACGATCGAGTTGCTGCCGATCCACGTCTTCGCCTCCGAACCGCGTCTGCTCCAGCTCGGGCTCAGCAACTACTGGGGGTACAACACCCTCAATTTCTTCACCCCGCACCCGGATTACGCGACCGAGGCCGCCCGCCGCGAGGGACCGGAAGCCGTCCTCCGCGAGGTCAAGGGCATGGTCAAACTGCTGCACGAGGCAGGCCTCGAGGTCGTTCTCGATGTGGTCTACAACCACACCGCCGAAGAGGGACTCGGCGGACCACGGACGAGCCTTCGCGGCCTCGACAACCGCGGGTACTACCGCCAGACCGCCGATGGTTCTTACATCGACGTGACCGGATGCGGGAACGCCCTCGACACCTCGACCGATGCCGCCGCGCGGCTCGTGCTCGACTCGCTGCGCTACTGGGCGAACGACGTGCAGATCGACGGGTTCCGCTTCGACCTCGCGGCCACCCTCGGGCGCGACGCCGAGCACACCTTCACACCGGACCATCCGCTTCTGCGGGCCATCGTCGACGATCCGGCGCTGGCCGGGGTGAAGAAGATCGCCGAGCCGTGGGACGTCGGGATGGGCGGCTGGCAGACGGGCAACTTCGGCGAGGGCTGGAGCGAGTGGAACGATCGCTACCGCGATCGGGTGCGGAACTTCTGGCTGTCCGATGTCGACTACGCCCGTCGCGCGTCCACGGCACCCGTCGGGATCGGCGGTCTCGCGCACCGCCTCGCCGGGTCCGCCCAGACCTTCAGCGAGACGCGCGGGCCTCTGGCGAGCGTGAACTTCGTCACGGCGCACGACGGGTTCACGCTGCGGGATCTGGTGTCCTACGACGTCAAACACAACCTCGGCAACGGTGAGCAGGGACGGGACGGAGCCGACACCAACCGCTCGTTCAACCACGGCACGGAGGGCGCCACATCCGACGCTCGGATCCTCGCCACCCGGCGGAAGGCCATGCGCAACCTCCTCGGTACCCTGCTGCTGTCGGCGGGCGTCCCGATGATCACCGCGGGAGACGAGTTCGGCCGCACGCAGCGCGGCAACAACAACGCCTACTGCCATGACTCGCCGTTGACCTGGTTGAGCTGGCAGCACGAGCCCTGGCAGCGCGACCTGTTCGCGCACGTGCAGCGCCTGCTCCAGGTGCGCCGAGAGAATCCGGCGCTTCGGCCGAGCCGATTCGCCCGCGAGGACGCACCGACGCCGTCGGCCTCGGTCATGCACTGGTTCGACGAGAACGGCCACACCATGTCCGACGAGCGGTGGACGAATCCCGCCCACCGGACGTTGCAGTACGTCGCCGCGTCGACACCCGAAGTCGAAGACTTCAACCGCATCCTGCTCATCGTGCACGGCAACGAGACACCGGTCGACGTCACTCTTCCGACGATCGACGGCGTGAGCGGTTATGTGTCGCTCTGGTCGAGCGCGGAGGATGCGCCTTCGCCCGACGAACCGGTCTTCGCCCCCGGCGACATCGTGCCGACAGGGCCTACCTCGATGCGGCTTTTCCGCGCGATCTGAGTCACCGGGCCACCCGGCACGCCCGGTCACATTCTCGGACACGCTTTCGGACACGCGGCGCGGCCTGTCAAGTCGCCCGCCGTCGCGGAGGCCGCGCGATAGGTTCATCACGTGGCCACACAGACCCGAACCCCGAAGCTCCCGGCCTGGCGCAGCGCGTCGGCCATCGCCGTCCGACCCGCTCCGGTTCCCGGCGCAGCGCACGACACCGCCGTGCCGCGCATCCCGCTCAGCGATCCGCGCCCATCCGCTCTCGATCCGTCCTTCCGGCCGAGCGCCTTCGCCGGTGAGGTCGTGCCGTTCCGCGTCACCGCTTTCCGCGAGGGCCACGACCGCATCGGTGTGCAGGTGCGCCTCACCTCGCCCGACGGAACGGAGTCGCTGCACCGGCTCACCTCTCTGGAGAACGGCCTCGACCATTGGGCGACCGAGGTCGCGCTGCTCGAACAGGGAACATGGTCGTTCCGATTCGAGTCCTTCGCCGACGACTACGGCACCTGGCGGCACGCGGCCGCGCTGAAGATCGCCGCGGGCGTGGATGCGGCTCTGATGCGCGAGACGGGTTCGCTCCTGTTCGAACGAGCCCTCGCCGAGAAGGACCGTCCGGTCGCCGAGCGGCGCGTCCTGCGCGAGCGCGCTCGCGAGCTCCGCGACCCCGCGCTCGACGACCTCGCCGCGCTCGCGATCGTCAGCGACGACGTCATCGCCGGGTTCTTCCGCGACCGTCCGCTGTTTTCGCTGTTCTCGATCGGGGACCGTCGCGAGCTGCTCGTCGAGCGCGAACGCGCCGGCGTGGGGGCCTGGTACGAGTTCTTCCCCCGTTCGGAAGGCGCCGTGCGCGCCGACGACGGAACCATCACGAGCGGCACGTTCCAGACCGCGCGCCTTCGTCTGCCCGAGGTCGCAGCCATGGGCTTCGACGTGCTGTACCTCCCCCCGATCCACCCGATCGGTCGCACGAACCGGAAGGGTCCGAACAACACCCTCACGGCCGGGCCGAACGACCCCGGGTCGCCCTGGGCGATCGGCGCCGCCGAGGGTGGCCACGACACCGTCCACCCCGACCTCGGCACACTCGACGATTTCCGTGCCTTCGTCGCCGACGCCCGGTCCGAGGGTCTCGAAGTCGCGCTCGATCTCGCCCTGCAGGCCTCCCCGGACCATCCGTGGGTGACGTCGCACCCGGAGTGGTTCACCACGCTTCCGGACGGCTCCATCGCGTTCGCCGAGAACCCCCCGAAGAAGTACCAGGACATCTACCCGGTGAACTTCGACAACGATCCCGAGGGGATCCGCGCCGAGGTTCTGCGGGTCGTGCGTCACTGGATCGCCCAGGGCGTGCGGATCTTCCGCGTCGACAACCCGCACACCAAGCCGCTGCAGTTCTGGGAGTGGCTCATCCGGACGGTCACAGCAGAGACTCCGGATGCGGTGTTCCTCGCCGAGGCGTTCACCCGCCCCGCGCCCATGCAGGCACTCGCGCGCGTCGGGTTCCAGCAGAGCTACAGCTACTTCACATGGCGCAACACCAAGGCCGAACTCGAGGAGTTCTTCACGGAGATCGCGTTCGGCACGTCGGACTTCCTGCGGCCGAATCTCTTCGTGAACACCCCCGACATCCTCACCGAGTACCTGCAGTACGGCGGGCGCCCGGCCTACAAGATCCGCGCCGCGCTCGCTGCCACGGCCGCACCGACGTACGGCGTGTACGCCGGGTACGAGCTCTTCGAGAACGTTGCGCGCCCGGGCAGCGAAGAGAACATCGACAACGAGAAGTACGAGTACAAGATCCGGGACTGGGCGGGCGCCGAGGCGAACGGCGACTCGCTCGCTCCGTACCTCCGTCGCCTGAACGAGATCCGTCGCACCCACCCCGCGCTCCGCCAGCTGCGGAATCTGTCTGTGCACTGGAGCGACGACGACGCGGTGCTGGTGTTCTCGAAGCACCTCGACGCGGCGCTCTCCGCCGACGGCGTCGCCGACACCATCCTGGTCGTCGTGAACGTGGATCCGCACTCTACCCGCGAGACGACCGTGCACCTCGACACCACCGTGTGGGGCGTTGCGCCCGGCGCACCGTTCGTCGTCGAGGACCTCATCACCGGTGCGACCTGGACCTGGACCGACCACGACTTCGTCCGTCTCGACGCGTTCAGCGAGCCCGTCCACATCCTGCACGTGAAGGGCCTCGCATGAGCTCCGTAGATTCCACCGTCCTGGCGGCTCTCGCCGAAGGCACGCACCACTCGCCGCACGACATCCTGGGCATGCACGCCGGAGAAGGCGCCGACTCATGGGTGGTTCGCGCCCGCCGACCGCTCGCCGAGAGCGTGACGGCCGTCTTCGGGGACGGCCGTCGGGTCTCACTCGCGCATCTGGAGTCCGGCATCTGGGAAGGATCCGTCGCGGGCGAGTACATGCCGTACCAGCTCGTCTCGACTTATCGCGAGGGCCCGGCGCACGTCGCCGATGACCCGTACCGATTCACCCCCACAGTGGGCGAACTCGACCTGCATCTCATCCGCGAGGGCCGCCACGAGAAGCTCTGGGAGGTCCTCGGATCGCACGTCCGCCGCCACGGCGGCGCGGCCGGCACGTCCTTCGCCGTATGGGCGCCCAACGCTCGCGCCGTGCGGGTCGTCGGCGACCACAACGGGTGGGACGGCCGCGGGCAGGCGATGCGTTCGATGGGGTCCAGCGGCGTATGGGAGATCTTCCTCCCGGGGATCGGCGCGGGAACGGCCTACAAGTACGAGATCCTCACCGCGAACGACGGCTGGATCATGAAAGCGGACCCGATGGCACGCCTGGCCGAAGTGCCGCCGGCGACCGCATCCGTCGTCACGGACTCCGAGTACGTCTGGCAGGACGACGAGTGGATCGCCGAGCGCGCCCGCACGCAGCCCGTCGATCGGCCGATGTCGGTGTACGAGCTGCACCTGGGGTCGTGGCGTCCGGGCCTCGGTTACCGTGACGCGGCCGACCCGCTCGTGGAGTACCTCACGGCGCAGGGGTTCACGCACGTCGAGTTCCTGCCCCTGGCCGAGCATCCGTTCGGTGGGTCCTGGGGCTACCAGGTGTCGGGCTACTACGCCCCCACGAGCCGCTTCGGCGGCCCCGACGACCTCCGCTACCTCATCGACCGCCTGCACGCGGCCGGCATCGGGGTCATCATGGACTGGGTGCCGGGGCATTTCCCCAAGGACGCCTTCGCCCTGGCACGCTTCGACGGTCAGCCGCTGTATGAGCACCCCGACCCGCGCCGCGGCGAGCACCGGGACTGGGGCACCCTGATCTTCGACTACGGACGCAACGAGGTGCGGAACTTCCTCGTCGCGAACGCGCTGTACTGGTTCGAGGAGTTCCACGTCGACGGGCTGCGTGTGGATGCGGTCGCCTCCATGCTGTACCTCGACTACTCCCGTGACGCCGGTGAGTGGGAACCGAACGTTCACGGCGGACGCGAGAATCTCGAGGCCATCCGGTTCCTCCAGGAGACGAACGCGACGGTCTACAAGACGTTCCCGGGCGTCGCGATGATCGCGGAGGAGTCGACGAGCTTCCCCGGCGTCACCGCGCCCACGAGCGCCGGCGGACTCGGTTTCGGTTTCAAATGGAACATGGGATGGATGAACGACACGCTCGTCTACATCGCCCGCGATCCGATGTACCGCTCGCATCACGAGGGTGAACTCTCGTTCTCGTTCGTCTACGCGTTCACCGAGAACTTCGTGCTCCCGATCAGTCACGACGAGGTCGTGCACGGCAAGGGGAGCCTGTTCACGCGGATGCCGGGAGACCACTGGCAGAAGCTCGCCGGCATGCGCCTGTTCCTCAGCTACATGTGGGGGCACCCGGGCAAGCAGCTGCTATTCATGGGCCAGGAGTTCGGCCAGATGTCGGAGTGGTCGGAAGGACGCGGGCTCGACTGGTGGCTGCTCGACCAGCCTTCTCATCGTCAGCTGCAGGACTTCGTCGCCGCGTTGAACGCGGCCTACCGGGCTCAGCCCGCGCTGTGGGCGCGGGACAGCGACGGCGGCGCGTTCGATCGGATCGGCGGTCCGGTCTGGAACCCGAACGTGTCGGCGTTCGTCCGGCGTGACGGTGCCGGCGACACGGTCGCGATCGTGTGCAACTTCTCCGGAGTTCCCCTCACGGACTTCGCGCTCGACCTGCCGGCCGCGGGCACGTGGGCCGAGATCCTCAACTCGGACGCGTCCGAGTACGGCGGATCGGGCGTCGGAAACTTCGGCTCGGTGCAGACGGATGCCGAGGGCCGCGCGCGCGTCTCCGTGCCGCCGCTCGGCGCGCTCTGGCTGCGGCACGAGTCCTGACCGCTCCGCACCGCCCACACCGCGGCCGCTGAACCTCAGAACAGAAGCGAGGCGAGGCGGCCGCGGGCCCGGATGACGCGCGGGTCGGCGTCGCCGATCAGCCCGAAGAGCTCCAGCAGCCGTTCCCGAACGGGCGCCCGTTCGTCCGTCGGCAGTGCCGCGAAGAGTTCGAGGAGACGCTCGAAGGCATCCTCCACGTGACCGCCGGAGACGTCGAGGTCGGCGACGGCGAACTGCGCGCCCACGTCGAGCGGCGCTGCCGCCGCGGCGGCCCGAGCTTCCTGCAGGTTCAGTCCCTGCACCCGCTGCAGAAGCCGCACCTGTCCGAGACCCGCCTGCGCGTCCGCATCTCGGGGATTCTCCGCGAGCGCGCGCTCGTAGGCGTCGACCGCGCGAACGTAGTCGCCGGCCTCGATCGCGTCGTACGCTTCCGCGTGCAGCGGCGGCACCGGCGGCTCCTCGGGCTCGGACGCACCATCCGCCGCGTCCTGATCTCCGACCGGGACCGTGCCCGTCACACCGTTCTGCGCGGCGAGCTGCAGCAGCTGGGCGAACACTTCGCGCACCTGCTGCTCCGGCACCGCGCCGGTGAACATCGGCACCGGCTGCCCGGCGACGAGCGCGACGACCATCGGAATCGACTGCGCCCGGAAGGCTTGCTGGAGCTGCGGGTTCGCGTCGACGTCGACCTTCGCGAGCACGACCCGTCCGCCGAGCTCGATGACGACCTTCTCGAGGATCGGGCTCAGCTGCTTGCACGGCCCGCACCACTCGGCCCAGAGGTCGACGACGATCGGAACCGTCCGCGACAGCTCGAGCACCTGGGGGAAGCTCGCGTCGGTCACGTCCATCACGAGGGCGGATGCGGACGCTTCCGGCACGGGCTGGCCCGCGCCCGCGCCCGCGGCCGGGGGCTGAGGGCGGTTGCGGAGCGAGGACAGGTCGACAGCGCCGCGGAGGACCGCGCCGGGGGTGGGATCGGTCATCAGAGAACCTTTGCTTCCAGGATGTTGGACGAGTATCCGAGCAGCCGGATCTTCTCCGTCGAGCTCTGCGCCGGCACGTAGAAGAACAGCTGGTCCGCGAATGTGGTCGAAACGCCGCTCTTGGACTCCGCGACCCCGGTCAGCGCCTGCACGGTCGGGTTGCCCTCGAACTTGATCACGACGTCTTCGTTCGCGGGCTTTACCGTGTCGGTCTCGGTGACCGTGACGGCGACGATCGCGCCGCTTTCGAGCGTGGCCAGGGCGAGCGGAGCGTTGGCTCCCGCCGCTGAGCTGAACTCGAGCGTTCCCGTGTTGGTGGCCGTGGTGTTGAAGGCGTCTAGGCGCTTCTGACGGTCGGCCGCGACGCTCTCGCTGAAGAGGTCGGACTGCTCGTCGAAGAGTCCGGCGAACGAGCTCTGGTCGCCGTTGCTCAACACATCCGCGTAGGCCGAGGCCAGCTGGTCGGGTGCCACCAGCAGGAACGACGATCCGGGCGGCACCTGGGCTGCGCCGATGTAGGCGGGCGCGAGATCGGGCATCTCCGTCGAGCCACCGAGGTTTCCGAGGTACGAGAGCTTGTACTCCGACCAGGCGTCGTCCTGGGTCATCATCATGATGGTCGACGTCGTCGCATCCGAGGCGTTGTTCTGCACGACAGCCATGACGGTCCGGGGCCAGCCGTCGTAGGCCTGCGGGAGGATGATCTGCGTCGGCTCCGAAGGGATCGCCGGCAGCGCGGTGTAGTCCGCGATACTCCCCCGCAGCGTGTAGTTCGTCGCCCGCTCGGCCAGGGCCGCGCCGGTCAGCCGGGTTCCGGCGAGGGTCGCGTCGCGCGCCTCATCCGCCTGGGCCACCGTCTCGGAGATCCGAGCCAGGATCTGCCGGGCCTGCCCTTCGGTGACGGCCGGCGCCTGCTGTTCGTCGGAGTCGACGATCGGAGCCGTGGCACTCGGCGTAGGTGTGGGGGCAAACTGCGGCCAGGCATCGGCGGAGCACCCGGTGAACAGCAGCGCGGCGCCGACGAGAGCGGGCACCGCGATGACGGCCTTGCGCCGACCGCTCCGCCGTGTCGTGGGGCCTGCGGTGATGACACCCTTTTCGGCGGCTTCGATGGACACGTCGATCGGCTGGGTCTCCAGAAGCGGCGGGGGTGCTTTGCGGCGGGGGCCGCGCGACCTGCGGGCGTGGCGGATGGCGAGCACGTACAGCACGACGCCCCCGACGAGCACGATGATCCCGAGGAGGATGAGAGGACCCGACCAGGGTGTGCTCTGCGACACGTCCCAGGTGATGCTGATGGATGCGGGCGCCGCGTTCGTACCGTCGGACGCGACGAGCACGCTCATCGTCGGCGGCAGTTGCAGCGGAGCGACGACCGCAGCGGGGTCGGAGTACTCGGCCAGCCAGAGGTCGGAACCGACGGGGCTCCGCGTCGGGGTGGTCTCCGGTGCGGACCCGTCCGTCGCCGCATCCGTCTCCGCGGCGGCATCCGTCTCGGTCGCGGCATCGGGCGTCGCCGCGTCGGGCGTCGTGGTCGAGGAGGGCGTGGGCTCCGGCTCGACGACCGTGGAGACGATCGAGTTCTCCTCGCCGGCGGCGACCGCCGTGTACTTCTGGTCGGCGAGCCAAGCGGAGACGTCGGCGGTACGCCCGTACGCCACGAAGACGCCGTCGTCGCCCTCGACCTTCAGCGTCTGGGTGCCCGGCAGAGCATTCAGCACCGCGCCGTCGATCACCGTATACGGGGAGTCGTCGGTCAGCGCGATCTCCGCCGATTGCGTGGAGGGACCATGGAAGACCGTGCGCTGGGCAATGCCCGCACCGATGAGTACGGCCGCGACCACGAAGGCGGCGACAGCCCAGACGAAACGCACGAAACATCCTCCCGACGCCATGACGGCGGCTCGATCCGACGTTCCAGCCTAGCCGAGAGCGGCTGGGTGTTTTTCGAGAGGGGTGATTGTGCGGCCCAGACCCCGCGGAGCCGTAAAGTTGCCGCGTAGTCCCGCCCCCAAAGGAGTCTCCCGTGAAGGTGCACAACCCCTTCCGCGTCGCGTTCATCGGCACGCTCGGTGTCGGGCTCGGCCTGCTACTCATCATGAGCGTGCAAACGCTGTCGACGATCCTGCTCTACGTCGGTACGGCGCTCTTCCTCTCCCTCGGGCTCGAACCCGTCGTGGCGTGGCTCGAGCGACGCAAGCTGAAGCGCTGGGTCGCGGTCCTGATCACCGTGCTCGGGGTGCTGGCGATCTTCGCGGGCATCGTCTGGATGATCGTGCCGATCATCGTCAGCCAGGTGAGTCAGCTGGTCGATGCGATCACGACATTCCTGAACAGCACGTCGCTCGACGACGTCAAGGAATGGGTGCACTCGGTCTTCCCGGCCATCCAGGTGTCGTCGATCAACGACACGATCGCGAATTTCCAGGACTGGTTGCTCTCGAACTGGGGCGACATCACCGGAAGCGTCATCAACGTCGGCATCGCCTTCTTCAGCGGGCTGACGGGCGCCTTCATCGTGCTCATCCTGACCATCTACTTCACGGCCTCGACCCCGAACCTGAAGTCCGCGGTGTACAGCCTCGTGCCCGCCTCCAAGCGCCCGCGCTTCATCGATCTGTCCGAGCAGATCACCGACTCCGTCGGCTACTACGTCATGGGCCAGGGAGCACTCGGCGTAGCGAACGGCGTGCTGAGCGCCGTGTTCCTGTCGATCATCGGGGCACCCTTCCCGGCCGTGCTCGCGGTGGTCGCGTTCTTCTTCTCGCTCATCCCCCTCGTCGGCACCCTCACCGGCGCGGTGATCATCGTGCTGGCCTGCCTGATCCCCGACCTGGGATCCCCCCTGACGGCGCTCGTCGCCGCGATCTACTACCTGATCTACATGCAGCTCGAGGCGTACCTGATCTCGCCGCGCATCATGAACCGCGCGGTATCCGTGCCGGGAGCAGTCGTCGTGATCGCCGCTCTCGCGGGCGGCTCCCTGCTCGGCCTTCTGGGCGCGCTGGTGGCCATCCCGGTCGCGGCCAGCATCCTGATCATCTACCGCCAGGTGATCGTTCCCCGGCAGAACGCGCGTTAGCCGAGCGGTCCGTCCCACTCGGTCGGCAGCGGCGAGGCGGAGGGGTTCACGGCCCCGACGATCTCGTCGAGCACGCGCCTGGTCTGCGACTCCCCCACCCAGAGGTGCTTGCCGCCCTCGACGGGGATGAGTGTCGCCTCGGGCACCGACGAGAACCGCTCGACGGCCTCTGCCGGACGCAGGTAGTCGTCGAACTCGGGGATCAACGCGATGAGCCGACGATCGTCCCCGGCCCAGGCCGCGACCTCGTCGGGGGTAGCGCGATGAAGGGGCGGTGACAACAGGATCGCCCCGTCGATGTCGTGCTCGCGGCCGTACTTCAGCGCGAGCTCCGTTCCGAAGGACCATCCCACGATCCACGGATGCGGGAGCCCGCGCGCGCGGACGAACGCCATGGCCGCGGCGACGTCGTGACGCTCGAGCGCCCCACCGTCGAACGCTCCCTCGCTCGTGCCCCGCGGAGACACGGTGCCGCGGGTGTTGAACCGGAGCACCGCGAGGTCGGCCAGCGCCGGCAATCGCGCCGCCGCTTTTCTCAGGATGTGCGAATCCATGAACCCGCCGTGCGTGGGGAGCGGATGCAGCGTCACCAGGGTCGCGACGGGGTCGCGGTGCGCGGGCACGGCGAGCTCGCCGACGAGCGTCAGTCCGTCCGCGGTCCGGAGTTCGATGTCTTCGCGACGGGCGGGTAGCAGGGTGGCTCCGCGGATCTCCATGTCAGTGCACCTTCCAGCAGTGAGTGTGCCAGTGTCGTCGGGCCGCAAGATCGGCGGCATCCCCGAGTACGCCGTCCGCGCGCCACACCACGAGATGGGCCGTTCCTTCGGCGATCTGGCCGCCGCATCCGGGACACGTGTAGACCTTCGCGGCCTGCGCCGCGGAGATCGGTTGCACGGTCCATTCCGCCCCTCTGCGGAACTCCGAACGCTTCCAGCCCGCGAGCAACCGGTCGAACGAGTCCTCGTTCCGCGGCGCCTGCGACCGAGCACGGCGGCGAGGACGACTCATTCGCGCAGGCCTACCACCAGTGATTGCTGGTCCAGAACGCGAACGCGTTCTGCCAGCTGCCGTAGCGACCGACCGCGTAACCGTTCCCCCAGCGCAGGTTGTCGACCGGGTCGTAGCCGTTCCCCGGTACCTTGCTGCACGGCAGCGCCTGCACGAGACCGCACGCCCCGGAGGACCGGTTCGTCGCGTTCGGGTTCCAGCCGCTCTCGCGGCCGACGATGTAGTCGACGTAACCCCAGTCGCTCTCGGCGATACCGGCGGCCGCCATCCACTCCGCACTCGACCCGCCCCCCGTGTACAGGAGCGGTGCGGGGATCCCGCCGCCCTTCTTCACGGCGGCGGGCTCGGGGGTCGGGGTGGGGGTCGGCTTCGGCGTCTCGTAGGCCGTGTACCCGCCGCGATCGAACTCGACCGTGACCGTCTCGCCATCGAGGGCGAGAGACTGCGCATCACCGTAGGTGGCCGCGTAGACGGTCGTGCTGGCGGGCGTCTGATCGGAGGCCAGGGCGAGTCCGGCCGGTCCGAGGTACGCGGCGGCGAACCCCATCGCCGCGAGTCCCGCGAACACCCCGACCACGCCGCGCCGACGCGACCAACGGGCATCGGCCGCGCGCGGTACCGGGCGTGCCGGACGCGCCACAGTGCGAGCCGATCGGCGCGTCACGGCGGCGGATGCGGGGGTACGGATCTCATCGCCAGAAGTCACAGTGTCCCCGATCCTACCGAGCAGTCGGCGCGTTCGCCATCCGCATCCGGATCCGGATCAACCGACAGCCAGCATGATCTCTACGACCGCGTCGAGGAGGGAATCCACCTGGGCTTCGCGGTAGCCACCGCGCTGCATCCGGAACGCCACGGATCGCACCTGTTCGACGGAAACGCCGGTGCCGTCCGCGAGGTAGCCCGCGATCTTGTCCGCCACCAGGTCGACCTCTTCGAGGCGGTATCCGTATCGCGCGACGGAGACCCGTTCGAAACGGGCGCGGCGGGGACGCGACAGCCGGTCCAGAATGACCTGCGCATCGGCGCGCTGCTGCTCGACCCAGGCACGCGCGCCCAGCCGCGACAGCGCCTGCGCACGCTCCTGTGCGGCGAACGCATCCTCGACGCGGCCGAGCGCCGCATCGACGGCCGTGACGACGTAGCCGCCCCGCACGAGCGGAAACGACACATCTCGAACGGATGCCGCCGTGACGGCGTCGTCGGCCGTCCCGTCCGACTCGAACGAGGCACGGGCACGATCGAGGAACGCGTCCACCGCGGCGGCGTCGTACCCCTTCTCACGTCGCCGGGTGCGAGGGAACGCGTGCCGGACGGGCTCCACATCCGTCGGCGCAGACTCATCGGTCGTGAGGATCTCTTGCCCGGGCCCGGTCATGACACCGCCAATGGAGTGAGCAGGTAGTAGAGCGCGAGACCGGCGACCGCGGACGGCAGGATCGAGTCGAGCCGGTCGAGGACTCCGCCGTGCCCGGGGAGCCACGAGCTCATGTCTTTGATGCCGAGGTCGCGCTTGACCATCGACTCGCCGAGATCACCGGCGGTCGCGGTCCCGAGGATCACGAGACCGAGGATGATGCCGGTCCACCACGGCAGGCCGAGCATCAGCCACGCGAGGAGTCCGCCGGCGATCACCGAGGCGACCGCGGCGCCCGCGAAGCCCTCCCACGTCTTCTTCGGGCTGATCCTGGGCGCCATCGGGTGACGACCGAGGGTGAGCCCGGTCACGTAGGCGCCGGTGTCGGCCGCGATTGCGACGATGAGGAACGCGAGCACCCACCACTCCCCGCCGTCCTGGCGAAGCAGGATGAGCGCCAGGCTCGCGAGGAAGGGAACGTAGAGCTGGACGAATCCGCCGATCAGCACGTCCTCGATCACCGCGGCGTACACCCGCCCGTCCCGCGCGGCCATCTGCCCGACGAGCCGCCAGACGATGACGAGCGCCACCGCAACGAAGACCGCGACCCAGTGCACCCAGGGCTCGAGGAAGACCGCCGACAGCATCACGAGCGCACCGCCCGCGAGTTGCGGGACGATGTCGACGCGACGTCCTGCGGCCTGCAGTGCCCGGGTGAACTCGAACACGCCGAGCACGGCGACGCCGATGCAGAAGATCACGAACGGCCACTTGTCGAAGATGAGAGACGCCACCACCACGACGCCGATGCCGAGCCCGATCAGGATGGCCAGAATCAGATCGCGGCCCGTGCGCTGCTTGATGCGGGCGTTCGCCTCCTCGAACTCCGCCCGCGCGTGCGCGACCTGGAGCTCGAACTCGTTCCGTGCCGCACGCATCTGCGAGGGCAGCGCGACGGGATCGACAGACTCCCCCGGGCGCGCCGGAGCAGAGACACCGTCGGTGCTCTGGGGCGGCGGCGCGGATTCGCCGAGCGGATCGGTCATGAAGCGATCAGACCTCGAGCAGCTCGGCCTCTTTGCGCTTGAGCGCCTCATCGATCGCGTCGACGTGCGCCCGGGTCAGAGCGTCGAGCTCCTTCTCCGCACGCGCCAGCTCGTCTTCGCCGATGTCGGACTTCAGCGCATCGAGGTCGTCCTTGGCCTTGCGCCGGATGCCGCGTACGTGGACCTTGGCGTCCTCGCCCTTGCTGCGGACGATCTTCACATACTCCTTGCGGCGATCCGCCGTGAGCTCCGGCATCGTCACCCGCACGATGTTGCCATCATTGGTCGGGTTGACACCGAGGTTCGGGACGTCGCGGATGGCCTGCTCGATGGCCTTGAGCGCGGTCTTGTCGTACGGCGTGACGATGATCGTGCGCGCCTCGGGGGTGTTCAACGACGCGAGCTGTGCCAGCGGCGTCGGCGATCCGTAGTATTCGACGTTGATCTTCTGGAAGAGCTGGGGGTTCGCGCGTCCGGTCCGAACGGTGGCGAAGTCCTCTTTGGCCGCTTCCACAGCACGATCCATCCGACCGGCGGTCTCGGTCATCACTTCGGCGATCACGGTATCTCCCTCATGTACAGCAGAGTTCTCAGTCTAGTCGGCGCGGCACGCGCACCGCGGAACGTCAGACGGTGACGAGCGTGCCGATGCGCTCACCGAGGAGCGCACGGGTGACGTTGCCGGCCGGCTCCATCCCGAACACCCGCATGTCGATGCCGTTGTCCATGCACAGGCTGAACGCGGTCGAGTCGACGACCTTCAACCCCTGCACGAGGGCATCGCCGTACGTGATCCGGTCGAGTCGAACCGCGGTCGGGTCCTTCTTGGGGTCGGCCGTGTAGACGCCGTCGACGCCGTTCTTGGCGACCAGCACCTCGTCGGCACCGATCTCCAGCGCCCGCTGCGCTGCGACGGTGTCGGTCGAGAAGTACGGGAGCCCCGCGCCCGCCCCGAAGATCACGACGCGACCCTTCTCCATGTGACGCTCCGCGCGGCGCGGGATGTAGGGCTCCGCGACCTGCGTCATGGCGATGGCCGACTGCACGCGGGTAGCCGCGCCGGCCTGCTCGAGGAAGTCCTGGAGGGCGAGCGCGTTCATCACCGTGCCCAGCATGCCCATGTAGTCTGCCCGGCCGCGGTCCATGCCGCGCTGGCTGAGCTCGGCTCCGCGGAAGAAGTTTCCGCCTCCCACTACCACGGCGATCTCCACGCGGTCGACGGCAGCAGCGATCTCGCGCGCCATCTGGCTGATCACGTCGGGGTTGACCCCGAGGGAACCGCCTCCGAATGCTTCACCCGAAAGCTTGAGCAGAACGCGACGGCGTCCGGTCTTTTCGTCCATGGGGGGATCCTCTCGTCGGGAAAAACTTACGGCATGCGAAAGGCCCGCACCGGATGACGATGCGGGCCTTTCGAGTCGATTACGCGCCGACCTTGAACCGGGCGAAATCAGTGAGCGTGAGCCCGGCGTCCTGCGCGACCTTCGCGACGGACAGCTTGTTGTCCTTCGCATAGTCCTGGTCGAGCAGCGACACCTGCTTGAAGAACGCGTTGACGCGCCCCTCGACGATCTTCGGGAGCGCTGCCTCGGGCTTGCCCTCGTTGCGGGAGATCTCGGTGACGATCTCGCGCTCCTTGTCGACATCCGCCTCGGGCACGTCGGTGCGTGCGAGGTAGGTCGGGTTGGCGAACGAGATGTGCTGCGCGATGCTGCGCGCCGTCTCCGCGTCATCGCCCGAGTAGGCGAGGACCACGCCGACCTGCGGGGGCAGGTCCTTGCTGGTCTTGTGCAGGTAGATCTCGAAGTGCTCACCGGTGAGGGTGCGCACGCGACGCAATTCCACCTTCTCGCCGATGATGGCGGCTTCGTCGGCGATCAGCTGGTCGACGCTCTGTCCGCCGGCGTCGGCCGCGAGGGCCGCCTCGACGGAGTCTGCGCCGGCAGCGGCGGCCGCATCCGCGACCTTGTCGGCCAGCGCGATGAAACGCTCGTTCTTCGCGACGAAGTCGGTCTCGCAGGCGAGCTCGACGAGCGTGACCGCGCCGGCGGACTCGCGAGCGACGACGAGGCCTTCGCTGGTGGAACGGTCAGCGCGCTTCGCGTTGCCCTTCGCACCCTTCAGACGCAGGATCTCGATGGCCTTCTCGACGTTGCCGTCAGCCTCTTCGAGAGCCTTCTTGGTGTCGACCATTCCGGTGCCGAGCTGCTCACGGAGAGCCTTGATGTCGGCGATGGTGAAGTTTGCCATGAGTGGCGGCTCCTTCTGTGTGGGGAGTTCTCGTGGATGCCGATCGGCGCGGCCGGAAGCCGACCGCGCCGATCGTCACGGGTCTGACGACCCGCAGGGGTTACTTGGCTGCAGCCTCGTCGGCGACAGCAGCCTCGGCGCCGGCTTCGTCCGCAGCGGACTCGGTCGCGGCTTCGCCCTCGGCGGCCTGCTCGTCGGCGATGATCTCGGATGCGTCCTCGGACGCGATCTTCTCGTCCGCGACCGCGGCGGTCTCGGCGGAGGACTGCTCCGGCTCACCCTCGAGCAGCGCGCGCTCCCACTCGGCCAGCGGCTCAGCGGCCTGCTCGGCGTCGCCGGCGGGCTGGTGGCGCTGGATGAGACCCTCGGCCGCAGCGTCGGCGACGATGCGCGTCAGCAGCGCGACGGAGCGGATCGCGTCGTCGTTACCGGGGATCGGGTACTGGAACTCGTCGGGGTCGGCGTTGGTGTCGAGGATGCCGATCACCGGGATGCCGAGCTTCTTGGCCTCGTTGATCGCGAGGTGCTCGCGCTTCGCGTCGACGACCCAGATCGCGGAGGGCGTCTTGGTGAGGTTGCGGATACCACCGAGCGACTTGTGCAGCTTGTCGAGCTCGCGCTTCTTCAGCAGGAGCTCCTTCTTGGTGAAGCCGCTGTCAGCCGGGTTCTCGTAGTCGAGCTCCTCGAGCTCCTTCATGCGCGCGAGGCGCTTGGAGACCGTCTGGAAGTTGGTGAGGAGGCCACCGAGCCAGCGCTGGTTGACGTAGGGCTGGCCGACGCGCGTCGCCTGCTCGGCGAGGACTTCCTGAGCCTGCTTCTTCGTTCCGACGAAGAGGATGGTGCCGCCGTGGGCGACCGTCTCCTTGACGAACTCGTACGCCTGGTCGATGTACGACAGGGACTGCTGCAGGTCGATGATGTGGATGCCGCTGCGCTCGGTGAGGATGAAGCGCTTGACTTTCGGGTTCCACCGGCGGGTCTGGTGTCCGAAGTGGACGCCGCTGTCGAGCAGCTGGCGAATGGTGACGACGGCCATGGCCGTTCTCCTGTTCTGTGCGGTTGTGTCACCGGACCGGATGGTCGGCGAGCCTGGTGCCCGGCACGCACCCGCACGTCGCTTTCGCGAGTGACCGAAGGGTGGGTGTGCCGCGGTGGGATCCGAGGATCCACTCCGCTCTGGGCACGCGTAGTCACCCCGACGAGCGGGGTGCGTCATCAGTGTATCAGTCGGGGGCCTTCGCGAGCACTTGTCCTCCCCCACCGCCGAAGGGTCGGAGACGTCCACATATCGACCCTCTGGACCCCGCTGGCCGCTCCCTTCGGCCGAGAGTACGAGGATGATCTCCTCCTCCCTTCGCCGGTGCGCCCTCGCGGTGATCCTGGCCGCCGCCGTGGCCGCCGCGGTCGGCGCTCCGGCCGCCGCATCTGTCACCGACCCGTCGTCCGCAGGCTCATCCGCTTCGGCGCCGCCCGTGTGGTCCGTACCCGAAGACACCGCGACGGTGGCGGAGTGGGTCTGGCCCGCCCCCGGCATCGTGAGCCGCGCCTACCAGCAACCGGCGGATGCGTACGCGGCCGGCCATCGGGGCATCGATATCCTGGTCGGCACGACGTCGATCCGCGCGCCCGGCGCGGGCACGGTCGTCTTCGCCGGGATGGTCGTGGACCGGCCGCTTCTCACGATCGATCACGGCGGCGGACTGGTGTCCACCCTCGAACCGGTGACGACGGAGCTGACGGCGGGGGCTTCCGTCGCGCAGGGCGAGGTCGTCGGAGACCTCGCCTCGGGCGGCCACGCCCGACCCGGAGAACTGCACCTCGGCGCGCGCCAGGACGGGGAGTACGTGAACCCGCTGCTCCTTCTCGGCGACGTCCCGCGCGCGGTACTGCTGCCCTGCTGCTGAGACGCCCGGCGGCGCACGGTCCGCTCAGGACGCGGCGATGCTGTTGCGCTGGCCGTTGTCGGCGACGGTTCCGAGCCGCGCGGCCGAGACGACGTTGTCGTTCCCCGAGACCGTGACGGCGTCGAGCGCACCGCGCACGCTCGCCCCGTTCCGGTCGCCGTTGATCGTCAGAGCCCGGATGCTGTCGGCCTCGACGTTGTTCCCCTGCCCGCCGACCGTCACGCTGTCGGCGGCCGCGGCGTCCAGCTCATTGCGGTCGCCGCTGAGCTGCAGTGCGCCAACGGTGGCAGCGGTGGTGTCGATATCGAGGTCCGTGCCGCTGATCGTGACCGACGGGCAGTCCCCCGAGAGCACGAGATCCAGGTCCGCACCGCCGAGGGTGACAGGGGCGCCGCCGCAGTCCGTGACGCCCTCCGGTGTCGCGGGGGCGGATGGCGAGGGCGCTGCGGTCGTCGCAGCACCGGTGGGCGCCGGCGAGCTCACCGATGGGCTCGGCGCGACGGTCTGCCGCGATCCGTCGGTGGGAAGCACGGTCGCCCGATCACCCGAGGTCATCCCGCATCCGCTCAGAGCGATCGCCGCGCCGACGAGCAGAGCGGGAACGAGGAGACGGCGGCGATACGTGACGACGGGCATGGGATCCACGCTAGGCCCGCGGATGGGCGAGACGGTAGCTGGAGATCAGACGTTCACCGGAGACGTGCGTGTAGATCTGGGTCGTGCCGAGGCTCGCATGGCCAAGGATCTCCTGCACGGCACGAAGGTCGGCGCCGCCATCGAGAAGATGTGTGGCCGCGGAGTGGCGGAGGGCGTGCGGCCCGACCGCGCGCGTGCCGACGGCGGGGCCCACGGTACGGGCGACGAGGTCGTAGACGCTCCGGGGTCCGAGCGCACCCCCGCGGACGCCGAGGAAGAGCTGCTCCACGGCGCGGTCGGTGTGGGCGCGCGCGGCGAGGGCGGGCCGGCCGCGCACGGCGTAGGCGTCGATCGCGCGCCGGGCCGGCACCCCGAACGGGACGACGCGGTCCTTTCCGCCCTTTCCCGTCACGCGCACCGTCGCCCGGTCGGTGTCGATGTCGGCGAGCCGCACGGCGCAGAGCTCGGAGACCCGGAGCGCCGCACCGTAGAGCAGCTCGAGGACGGCGTGGTCGCGGAGCGCGACCGGGTCACCGGAGGCAGCCGCATCCGCCGCTGCCGTGAGAACGTCCGACAGTGCGGGCGCCGTGGCGACGGCGGGCAGGGTGCGCCCGCGTTTGGGGCCGACGAGGCGCAGACTCGGGTCGACGTCGATCAATCCGCTCTCGCGCGCCCAGCGGAAGAAGTTCCGCGCGGACGCCGTCCGGCGCGCGACGGTCGCCCGGCTGTCTCCGCGGGTGGTCGAGGCCCAGAGCCACTGTCGGAGCTCTTCGAGGTCGACGCGATCGAGGTCGGCGCCCGGTCCGACGGCACGCGTCAGGTCAGCGAGATCTGCGCGGTACGCGCGCACCGTCACGGGCGACAGGCGCCGCACGTCGGCCAGATATGACGCCCATCGCTCGATCGCCGTCCGAAGGTCCATGCCGCCAGCATGCCTCGTCAGGTCCCTTCGCGCGGCGAGCCACCCCGGAGTTCCGGCGACCGCTCCTGGAGGCATCCGCTCCTGCGGGCCCCTCTCGCGGGCACCCGCTCCTGCGGACGTCCGCCTCTGCCCGACGAGCGGGGCCGCTCCGTCCCCGTGGACCGACCCCGCTCGCATTGCCCCGCCGGGTCCGCCCCCGCGAACCCGCTCCCCCAGCTCGTCCCCACGAGCTCCGCTCCCCCGCGTGCGCCGTCACCGGGCGCGTCGTCGCCATCCGTTCCCCGACGGCTCGACGCGCCCCTCCAGCAGGAGAGAACCAAGCACCGCTTCGACATCACCCACCGACATGCCGGCGCGGGCCGCCACGTCACCGACCGGCCAGGCGGTCCGCTCGCTCAGGGCATCGAGCACGCGGGTGCGGTCTGCGCCGCCGGCATCCGTCGGGCTCGGCGCGCTGGCCTCTTCCCACCCGACGAGTTCTCGCGCGTCGGGTGGCCCGGTGATGCAAACGGCATCGAACTCGCGCAGCAACCGGTGCGTGCCCGCGGATGCGGCAGAGGTCACCGGCCCGGGCACGGCGCCGAGCGGACGCCCGAGCGCCGCCGCATGCCCCGCCGTGTTGAGCGACCCGCTACGGATGCCGGCCTCGACCACGATCGTGGCGTCGGATGCAGCGGCGATGAGACGGTTCCGCTGCAGGAACCGCCACTTGGTCGGCGCCGCACCGCACGGGACCTCGCTGATCACGGCCCCGGATGCAGCGATACGCTCGATGAGGTCGGTGTGCCCGGCGGGATAGGGACGATCGCATCCGCCCGCGAGGTAGGCGAACGTCACGCCGCCGACCGCGAGCGCGGCACGGTGCGCCGCGCCATCGATGCCGTACGCCGCACCGGAGACGACCGCGATACCCGACTGCGCAACCCCCGCCGCGAGCTCGTTCGCCACGTGCTCCCCGTAAGACGTCGCCGCCCGCGCGCCGACGAGCGCGACCGACGGAGCATCGAGCGCCAATCGCGCCGCATCGCCGCGCACCCAGAGGCACGGCGGCGCGTGGTCGCCCAGGTCGTGCAAGAGCGAGGGCCACGACGCATCCCCCGGCACGATGACCTGCACGCGGTTCCGACGAGCCCGGTCCACCGCGTCGGGCATCGCGTTCGCGGCGACCCGCGGCTGCCACCGTGCGAGAGCTGCCCGCGCTTCGGCGGGAGAAACTCCGGCGATCACCGCGAGATCACGCGGATCCGGACGGTGTCGGACGATCTCCTCGGCGGCCGCCGCACCCCGGGCCCGGAGGAGAGCGCCGCCGACACGGTCTCCCGGCTCGATGATGCAGCTCCACCACACGCGTGCCGCGCGATCGCGTCGCGCGTCCTCGGCGTCGCCGCGAGGACCCACCGCATCCGCGACGGACTCCCACTCGATCGGCCCGCTCATGCGGCGATCCCTTTCTTCATGTACAGCGCCTTCCCGATGTCACGGGGTTCGAGCCGGGGTCGATGATCGAGGTCGGCGAGCGTCCAGGCGAGCCGGAGCACACGGTCGTACCCGCGCAGCGTGAGAGCACCCCGTTCCAGCGCGACATCGAGCGGGCGACGGATGGCGGGTTCCGGTGCGGTCGGCCCGTCTCGAAGCCACGCGCCGGACACGTCGACGTTGCGACGCCAGGGCGTGAGGCGAAGTCGGTCCGCCGCGCGCGAGCGCGCATCCGCGACGCGTTCGCGCGCCTCGGCGCTCGTCACCCGCGACGCCATCGGGTCAGCGGCGACGGTCGAGACCCGTCGCAGCGGAAGTTCGATGTCGACGCGGTCGAGCAGCGGCCCCGACAGCCGACTCAGGTAGCGACGGATCGCATAGGGCGCGCACTCGCAGACCGCCCCGCGCACCCCGTAGTTTCCGCACGGGCACGGGTTCGTCGCGAGAACCAGCTGGAACCGCGCCGGATAGCGGACGGCGGTGCCGGAGCGGTGGATCTCGATATCGCCGCGCTCGAGCGGCTGCCGGAGCGCATCGAGCACCGAAGCGGGAAATTCGCCCGCCTCATCGAGGAACAAGACTCCCTCGCTCGCGCGGGCGATCGCCCCGGGACGGATGACCCGCGACCCGCCTCCCACCAGCGCCACCACGCTCGCGGTGTGGTGCGGCGCCTCCAGCGGAGGCGTTCGACTCAGCGTCGTCACGGTCTCGCCCGACAGGGAACGGATGGAGGCGACCGCCAGCGCGGCGCGCTCGTCGAGCGGCGGCAGGATGCCCGGCAGCCGCTGGGCGAGCATCGTCTTGCCGGCCCCGGGCGGTCCGCTGAGCAGCATGTGGTGGCCGCCGGCCGCGGCCACGACGAGCGCGTCGACCGCCTCGCGTTGCCCGATGACGTCGGCCAGGTCGGGCGCGTCTGGCCCGGCCGGCGGCGCGGCGACCGGTCGCGCAACGGGTTCGGCATCCGGCACCTCCACATCGGCGCCGTACCGACACGCGACCTCGGCGAGGCTCGTCGCACCGAAGACCTCGATGTCGTCGACGAGGGCGGCCTCCGGGAGGTTCGCCACCGGAACGACGATCCGGCGGCGGCCGGCCCGCGCGGCGGCGATGACCGCGGGAAGCACCCCCGCGACCGGGCGGATCCGCCCGTCCAGACCGAGCTCGCCGAGATGGACCGTCGACTCCACCGCGGTCAGATCCAGGCCACCGTCCGTCGCGAGCGCCGCGATGGCGATCGCCAGGTCGAAGGACGACCCCTGCTTGGGCAGACTCGCCGGCGACAGGTTCACGGTGATCCGACGGCGCGGCAGCGGGAGCCCGGAGTTGGCGCAGGCGTTGTGCACGCGCTGCACGGCTTCTCCGAGCGCACGATCACCGAGTCCGATGATCCGGAACTCCGGCGTCTGCGCACTCAGATCGGCCTCGACCTCGACGAGTGCTCCGTCGAGTCCGGAGAGCGCGACCGCCCACGTCCGCGCGACGCTCATCGGAGATCCTGCAGGTGCTCGACGCGGAACTCCGACGCGCTCGCGCCCACGATCGCGACGGCATCCACCCGCACGCCGCGCCCCCGTGCGAGGTCCGGATGCTGACGGCACCACGCGGCCGCCAACTTCCATAGCCGGGATCTCTTGCGCATGTCGACCGCCTCGAGAGGATGCCCGTACCGCTCGGTCGTTCGCGTCTTGACCTCGACGACGACGATCTCGTCGCCGTCGCGGGCGATGATGTCGACCTCGCCCAGCGGACACCGCCAGTTGCGGTCGAGGATGTCGTACCCGGCGTCACGCAGATAGTTCGCTGCGGTGTCTTCGCCGTCCCGACCGAGAGTGTCTTTCGCTGCCATGACGACAGCATCGCGATCAGCGGGCGGCCCGCGCGGCCCGCACCCCCGCTTCGGGGACGGATCGATCGTGATCAGTCCCTGGGGAGGGGCAGTCGATCAGTTGTCGAGCGACAGCTCTTCCGGAAGTTGGAAGTCCCGGCGCGAGAGCTCCTCGACGTTGACGTCCTTGAACGTCAGCACCCGCACGCCCTTGACGAACCGATCCGCGCGATAGATGTCCCACACCCACACGTCGTTCATCGAGATCTCGAAGTAGAAGTCGTGCTCCGTGTCGCGGCGGACGACGTTCACCTCGTTGGCGAGGTAGAAGCGCCGTTCGGTTTCGATCACGTACTGGAACTGCGAAACGACATCCCGATACTCGCGGTAGAGAGCGAGTTCGAGTTCGCGATCGTAGTCTTCGAAGGCGTCCTCATCCATGGTGAGTCCATCCTAGATCGCGCGGCTGCACCCCTGGCCACTCCTCAGAACAGCGCGGGCGCGTCTGAGATCGCCCAGGACGACCGATGATGCGCGGAGATGCCGTGCTCGGCGATCGCCGCCCGGTGCACGGCGCTCGCGTATCCCTTGTTCCGGTGCCAGGCGTACACGGGGGCCTCGTCGTGGAGATCCACCATGAGGGCATCGCGACCGACCTTCGCGAGCACGGATGCGGCCGCCGCGCTCGCACAGTCCCGGTCGGCCTTGATGACCGGTCGCACGGCGCACTCGAGCGCGCCCGCCGGGGTGATGTAATCGTGGTTTCCGTCGAGGATCACGATCGCGTCCGCGATCGGCACGCCCTGGGCGCGGAGCACGTCGATCGCGCGGTGCGCCGCCCGCCCGAGCGCCCGGATGATGCCGACCTCGTCGATCTCCGCCGACGTCGACCAGCCGAGCGCCGACGCGTCCACCCACGCACCTGCGCGCGCGGCGACATCGGCCCGCCGCGGCTCCGGGATCAGCTTCGAGTCGCGAAGCCCCTCCGGCACCCGCGGTCGCCCCGAGCGCGGAGCCATCACCGTCGCCCCGATCGCGACCGGGCCCGCGAGCGCACCGCGACCGACCTCGTCGCACGCGATGACGATCCGGCCCTCGGCCCACAGCGAACGTTCCAGGCGCAGCGTCGGCACCGGAGGCGTCACGGTTGCGGGTCCTCCTCGGCATCCGGAACGGCGCCGAAGACCTCGTGGTGGAAGTCGAGCGGACCGAAGCGGTCGAACGGCCACGTGATGATGAACGCGCGCCCGACGACGTTGTCGACCGGAACGAACCCCTTGCCGGGCTGATCCTGGTTGAAGCGGGAGTCCTGCGAGCGGTAGCGATTGTCCCCCATGACCCAGAGCGAGCCCGCCGGCACCGTGATGTCGAAGTCCACGCCCGACGCCGGTGCACCGGGCTCCGGCAGCTGGGTGTACGACGTCTCGTCGATCGGGGTGCCGTTGACGGTGAGTTGGCCGAGTTCGTTGCAGCAGACGACGTGGTCGCCGGGCAGCCCGATGATGCGCTTGATCAGATGATCGTCGCTGTCGGGGGCCGCGAGACCGACGAGCGACAGCACCCACTCGATCGCGTCCACGACGGGCCCCTGGGACGGCGCGGCCATCTCAGGGCTGAGCCAGCCGCCCGGGTCGCGGAAGACCACGACGTCGCCCCGCTCGTACCCGCCGAAGCGGGGGGTGAGCTCGTCGACCAGGATGCGGTCCTGCTCGATCAGCGTGTGCTCCATGGACGCGGAGGGGATGTAGAACGAGCGCACCAGGAAGGTCTTGACGAGGAATGAAACGAGCAGCGCGATGATGATGATGACCACCACGTCACGCAGGAACGTCAGCATCCCTCGCCGACGTCGGTCCCGGATCGGAACCTCGGGGGCCGCGTCGTGCGCCCTGTTGTCACTGGTGGTCATGAAGGTCCTTCGGTGCGGGGCGGCAGACGCCGGTATCTAGGGTCGCACACGGATTCGGCGGCAGCCGCACGACGCCTCGGCGCGCTCGCGAAACGACGAAACCCCCGGCGCGGAGCACCGGGGGTTTCGCACAGACGCGATCAGTTGTCGCGCTTCTCCTTGATCTTGGCCTTCTTGCCGCGCAGGTTACGCAGGTAGTAGAGCTTCGCGCGACGCACGTCACCGCGGGTGACGACCTCGATCTTGTCGATGACCGGGGAGTGGACCGGGAAGACGCGCTCGACGCCGACCTGGAAGCTGATCTTGCGGACCGTGAAGGTCTCGCGCACACCGTCGCCCTGGCGGCCGATGACGACCCCCTGGAAGACCTGGATACGAGAGCGGGTGCCCTCGGTGATGTTCACGTGCACCTTGACGGTGTCACCGGGAGCGAAGACGGGGATGTCGGAGCGGAGCGATGCCGCATCGACGACGTCGAGGATCTGCATGTTGTTCTCTTCCTGCAACCGCCACAGGTCGGCTGCGAAAATGGGTGTTCACGAAGTGTGGATGGTGCCCGTGCCGATCGCAGAGCGACCGGCGGTATCCCCTGAGGCAGAGACCGGTGAGGGCACAAACGTCTATTCTGCCATGTCCGGGCTCGCCCGGCAAAACGTCAGCGCTCGGTGTGCGCGGTTTCTTCGACGACGATGACCTCGTGCGGCTGGGCACCACGCTGCGCACGTGGCTGTTCGGCCGGCGCGGGGATGTAGGTGGCCCCGTTCTCCGCACGCAGGAGCATGGCGCTCGGCGCCGCCTCCCGCCAGAGCCGACGCAGCTGCCACCAGATCAGCACGACACCGAAGACGACGGTCAGCACCATCACCGGGGCCCACCACGCCGAGACGTAGAACCCGAGGGCGATCGTGAGCGCGTGCCACACGCCGATCCCGGCGACGTCTCCCCACGACACCGCACGCGCGGCGCGCACACTCGGTCGGCTGCGCGTGATCAGCGTGAGCGCGATCTGCCCGAGGAAGACCGAGGGGATGGCGATGAACAGCACCCAGAGGAACGCCCACCCGCCGGCGTTGAAGACGCCCCATCCGACGAAGAGCCAGAGCGGCAGCGCGAACGCGGCCGGGAACAGCCAATTGAAGAACGCTCGCCTCAGCCACATGGCCCCGATGCTACGCCGCCGCAGGCCTCGGGGGGCGGAGCGCCGGCGTACTCACCGGGAGCGCACAGCGACGCCGACCAACGGGGCGACACGTTCGCTCCGCATCCGGGAGAATGGACGAGACATTCAAGGAGCACCATGATCGAACTGCGCACCCCGGCCGAGATCGAGCAGATGCGGCCCGTCGGCCGCTTCGTCGCCGAGGTTCTCGCGACCCTCCGGGACGAGACCTCCGTCGGAACGAACCTGCTCGCGATCGATCGTCGCGCGCACGACATGATCCGACGGGCCGGAGCCGAGTCCTGCTACATCGACTACCACCCGTCGTTCGGTGCGAGTCCCTTCGGAAAGGTGCTCTGCACCTCGGTCAACGATGCAGTGCTGCACGGGCTCCCCCACGACTACACGCTGCGCGACGGCGACCTCGTCAGCCTCGACTTCGCGGCATCACTCGGTGGCTGGGTCGCCGACTCCGCCGTATCGTTCGTCGTCGGCACACCGCGCGATGAAGACCTGCGGCTGATCGAGACGACGCAGCGGGCACTGGATGCGGCCATCGAGGCGGCCATCGTCGGGCACCGCATCGGCGACATCTCGGCCGCCATCGCCGAGGTCGCCCACGGCGAGGGGTACTCGATCAACATGGACTTCGGCGGCCACGGCGTCGGTCGGGTCATGCACGGCGATCCGCACATCGCGAACGACGGAAAACCGGGTCGCGGATACCCGCTGCGCGCGGGCCTCGTGATGGCCCTCGAGCCGTGGTTCCTCGCGACGACCGACAAGCTCGTCACCGACCCGGACGGCTGGACGCTCCGGAGCGTCGACGGATCGCGCGGAGCGCACTCCGAGCACACCATGGCCGTCACGGCGGACGGTCCGATCGTTCTGACCGACCGGTCCTTCCTCGGCGTCGACTGACCCGCGCTCGGCTACTCGCCGAGCAGGTCGGGGCGACGCGCGCGCGTGCGCTCGATCTGCTGCTCCCGACGCCACTGCGCGACGCGGCCGTGATGGCCGCTCAGCAGCACGTCGGGCGCGTCGAGGCCCCGCCAGGACGCGGGCTTCGTGTACGAGGGGTACTCGAGGAGCCCGTCCTCGTGTGATTCCTCCACCAGGCTCTCCGGGTTTCCGACCACGCCGGGCACGAGTCGCCCGACCGCTTCGATCATCGCCATCGCCGCGACCTCGCCGCCATTGAGCACGTAGTCGCCGAGGCTCGCGAGCCTCACCGGGCCGAGCGTCGCCGCGTAGGTGAACACACGCTCGTCGATGCCCTCGTACCGACCGCATCCGAACACCAGGTGTTCCGATGTCGACCACTCCCGCGCGGTGCGCTGGACGAACCGCTCACCGGCGGGCGACGGGAACACGAACGTCGGGGTCGAGTCCGCGTCCGCGACGATCGCATCGAGCACGTCACCCCATGGCTCGGGCTTCATGACCATCCCGGCGCCGCCTCCGAACGGCGTGTCGTCGACCTTGCGATGACGATCGTTCGTGTAGTCGCGCAGGTCGTGCACGCGCACATCCAGGATGCCGTTGCCTCGCGCTTTGCCGAGGAGAGAGACCTCGAGGACGTCGAAGAACGCCGGGAAGATCGTCACGACGTCGATGCGCACGTCAGTCCTTCGGGTCGGTCGGGGCCGGATCCTCGACAGTGTCGGCGTCCTCGGCGGACTCGGGCTCCTCGGGGGCGGGATCCTCGTCGGTGTCGTCGGAGGGAAGCTCTTCGAACAGCCCGGGCGGCGGGGTCACGATCACGCGGCCCGCAGCGACGTCGACCTCGGGGACGATGGCCTTCACGAAGGGCACCAGCACTTCGCGGTCATCGGAAGCGGTGATCACGAGCAGATCCTGCGCGGGCATGTGGTCGACACGCGCCACGCGGCCGACGGTCTGACCGTCGCGGACCACCGCGAGTCCGACCAGCTGGTGATCGAACCAGGCATCGTCTTCGCCCGACTCGGTCTCGGCATCCTGATCGATCCAGAGGATCGCGCGAACGAGAGTCTCGGCGGCGGAGCGGTCTTCGACTCCATCGAGGAAGAGCACCGCGTGGGAGTTCATCCATTTGAACTCGCGCACCGTGACGCTCTTTCCGAACCACGGCGACGAGTCGGGAACCTGCAGCGTGAAGGAGGCCCCCGGCGTGAAACGCCCGTCGGGGTCGTCGGTGTAGAGCTCGACCTTCATCGCACCCTTGAGTCCGTGGGCCTTCACGAGGCGGCCGACGCGGAGCTGGGTCTTGGCGGTGTGGGGGGAACTCATCAGTCGTCGGCGACGTCGACGCGGACGCGCGCACCGTCGGCGAGGGCGCCGATCACGGTGCGGAGGGATTTGGCGGTGCGACCGCCGCGCCCGATCACGCGACCCCGATCATCGGGGTGGACGTGCACCTCGAGCACGTCACCGCGAGGCGACATGGACGAGACGATACGCACGGCGTCCGGGTGATCGACGATCCCCTTGACGACGTGCTCGAGCGCGGCGGACAGCACGATGATTACGCCTCGGTGTTCTCAGCGTCGGCGGCGGGCGCCTCGGCAGGTGCGTCGGCCTTCTTCTCGGCCTTCGGCTTGACGACCGACTTCTTGGACGCGTCGACCGAGAACGGCTGCTTCGGCTCGGCGACCTGGACGGTGCTGACGGCGTTGGCGTCGCCCTGGTAGCGGCCCCAGTCACCGGTGAGCTTCAGCAGCGCGAGGACCTGCTCGGTCGGCTGTGCGCCGACGCCGAGCCAGTACTGCGCGCGGTCGGAGTCGACCTCGATGAACGAGGGCTGCTCGGTGGGGTGGTACTTGCCGATCTCCTCGATGACACGACCATCGCGCTTGGTGCGCGAGTCGGCCACGACGATGCGGTAGTACGGCGCACGGATCTTGCCGAGTCGCTTGAGACGGATCTTGACAGCCACGATTCTCCTGAATGTGTGGAAGGTGGTTGAACTGGGCGCCTGGAGAGTGGGGTGCACACCCGGCGGAAGCTCTGAAGGGGGCGGATCGGGTCGGATAGAGGGTCGGACGACGATCCAGCGTCCTATTTTGCCAGATGACGGGCCATGCTGCGAACCGAACCGGCTCACATGTCAGACTTTCCCCCGTGACGGTGCCTTTCGCGACTTCCCCGCGCTCCTCTGTCGGCCTCGAATGGGAGATCATGCTGGCCGACGGCGCCAGCGGCGACCTCGTTCCCCGCGGACCCGAAGTCTTGGACGCCATCGGCGATCAGGTCGCCGGAGAACGCTTCTCGATCACCGGCGAGCTGCTGACCAACACGGTCGAAGTGACCAGCGGTGTCGGCGGCACGGTCGAAGCCGCCGTCGACGACATCGCCGACGCGATCGCCGCCGTTCGCGAAGTGACCGATCCCCGCGGCATCGAGCTGCTCTGCGCGGGAAGCCACCCGTTCGCGCAGTGGTTCGACCAGCAGGTCACCGACAAGACGCGCTACCACACCCTCATCGAGCGCACCCAGTGGTGGGGCCGCAACATGATGATCTGGGGCATCCACGTGCACGTCGGAGTCGACGACGTGAGGAAGGTCATGCCCATCATCCGCGCCCTCACGGTCTACCTGCCGCATCTGCAGGCTCTCTCGGCGTCCAGTCCCTTCTGGGCCGGCGAACGCACCGGGTACGCCTCGAACCGATCCCTCGTCTTCCAGCAGCTGCCGACCGCGGGGCTCCCCTGGCCGCTGACCGACTGGGCCGCCTATGAGGCGTACTTGGACGACATGGTGCGAACGGGCGTCATGGAGGACGCCAGCGAGGTGCGCTGGGATGTGCGGCCCGCACCGAAGTGGGGAACCATCGAGATCCGCGCGTGCGACGGCATGTCGACTCTGCCCGAGCTCTCCGCGGTCGCCGCGTTCGCACAGGTGCTCGTCGAATGGTTCTCGCGACGACTGGATGCGGGAGACGACCTCGTCGAACTCCAGCCGTGGTTCGTGCGGGAGAACAAGTGGCGCGCCGCCCGCTACGGAATGGACGCGGAGCTCATCGTCGGCTCCGACGGACGCGAACTGCTCGTCTCCGACCACCTCGCCGAAACACTCGCCGACATCCGCGACATCGCCGACGAGCTGAAGTGCGGCGAAGAACTCGCCGGCCTCGACACGATCGTCGCGCAGGGTGCGAGCTACCAGCGCCAGCTCGCGGTAGCCGATGCCGCCGACGGCGATCTTCGCGCGGTCGTGCAGCACCTCATCCGCGAGTTCCGGAACGGACCCTCGCGTCGAGACGTGCTGCAGGACCGGTAGCCTCAGCCCTTGCCGAGGAGCTTCTGCAGTTCGGCGAGATCCGCGGCGCTCGGGGCCCCCGTCGCCGGCGCTCCACCGAGCCCGAAGCCGGAGCCCGTGGGAGCGGCCGCCTCGACCGGGGCGTTCGCGTTCTCTGCCGCGCGACGCGCCGGGTTACCCGACCGCGAGCCCTTCGCCTTCTGCTGCTTGCCTCGCTTGCTCGAGGCCCCCGGGCGGCCCATCGAGCCCATTCCCGGAACGTTGGGTACCCCGCCGCGGGCGACGGTCTTCATCATCTTCGCGGCCTGATCGAAGCGCTGCACGAGCTGGTTCACGTCGGTGACCGTCATGCCCGACCCCTTCGCGATGCGCATGCGCCGCGATCCGTTCAGCACCTTGGGGTTGCGTCGCTCCCCCGGCGTCATCGATCGGATGATCGCCTCGGTGCGGTCGATCTCGCGCTCGTCGAAGTTGTCGAGCTGCTGCTTCATCTGCCCCATCCCCGGGAGCATCCCGAGCATCTTCTTCATCGAACCCATCTTCTTCATCTGCTGAAGCTGGTCGAGGAAGTCTTCGAGGGTGAACTGCTCGGTCGCGAGCTTCTCGGCGACCTTCATCGCCTCCGCCTCGTCGAACGCGCCCTGCGCCTGCTCGATGAGGGTCAGGATGTCGCCGAGGTCGAGAATGCGGCTCGCCATGCGGTCGGGATGGAACGCCTCGAGATCGTCGAGGCCCTCACCCGTGGACGCGTAGATGATGGGGCGGCCGGTGACCGAGGCGACCGAGAGCGCCGCGCCACCGCGTGCGTCGCCGTCGAGCTTGGACAGCACGACGCCGGTGAAGTCGACGCCCTCCTGGAAGGCTGTGGCGGTGTTCACCGCATCCTGACCGATCATCGCGTCGATGACGAAGAGCACTTCGTCGGGCGATGTGGCCCGACGGATGTCGGAGGCCTGCTTCATCAGCTCGGCGTCGACGCCGAGGCGACCGGCCGTGTCGATGATGACGATGTCGTGCTGCTGGCGCTTCGCGTACTCGACGCCGTCGCGAGCGACCTTCACCGGGTCACCGACGCCGTTGCCCGGCTCGGGCGCGTAGATGGTGGCGCCGGCACGCTCGGCGACGACCCGCAGCTGATCCACCGCGCTCGGCCGCTGGAGGTCGGCGGCGATCAGGAGCGGGGTGTGGCCGTCCTTTTCGAGCAGGCGCGCGAGCTTGCCCGCGAATGTGGTCTTACCGGAGCCCTGGAGGCCGGCCAGCATGATCACGGTGGGCGGGTTCTTCGCGAACTGCAGGCGACGCTGCTCGCCGCCGAGGATCGTCACGAGCTCCTCGTTGACGATCTGCACGACCTGCTGCGCGGGGTTCAGGGCCCGGTTGACCTCATCGCCGAGGGCGCGCTCGCGCACCTTCGCGGTGAACTCCTTCACCACGACCAGCGCGACGTCCGCGTCGAGCAGTGCGCGCCGGATCTCGCGGACGGTGCCGTCCACATCCGCGGGGGTGAGCTTGCCCTTCGTGCGAAGGTTGCGGAAGGTCTCTGTGAGCCGGTCGGAGAGGGTGCCGAAAGTCGCCATGGTTCCCCGATTCTACGGCTACGGCGCCGCTCGCGCCGCGAGGTCCAGCGCGCGGCCGAGCACATCCGGCAGCGACGCGCCGCTTCCCGCACGGTCGGCCCACGTCCAGACGGCGGCCAGCACCGCTCCCGCGTAGGCGGCGGCGGCGACTTCCGCGTGCAGATCACCGGCGCCCTCCCGCACGAATCGGACGGCGACGGCGCGCTGCACGCGCGCCTGCCGGACCGCGCGTTCCCGCTCCCATTCACTGCCGAGTCCCATGACCTGCGCGTGGGTGATCGCGAGGGCGAGCGAGTCGGGGGCGAAGTCGTCGGCGATCTCGGCGAGCGCCGCACGCACACCCGCACCCTCGGCGAGCGCCTCCTCGGCTCGGCCGATCCGGTCGTCGAGTCCGGACCAGAGCACGTCGGCCTTCGAGCCGAAGTAGTTGAAGAAGCTCGACCGCCCGACCCCGGCCCGCTGGGTGATGTCGGCGACGGATGTCGCGTCGTACCCGCGTTCGAGGAAGAGTTCGCCGGCTGCCTCGGCGATCGTCTCACGCGACGAGGCACGGGGGCGCCCGGAGCGAGCGGATGCGGGCATGCCCACAGCATACGGACCTCGGCTCTCGTGCAACGGCCTAGGATCGACTTATTGGACTGCATCCGGAAAGTCGGCGGTCCGCACCTCACAGCGAAGGCACACCCATGCACAGCGTCCTCGCCGCGCCCCGCGGCCGCATCCTCTCCCTGCTCGCTCTCGGCGCCGCCACCGCGCTCGCCCTGACCGCGTGCGCCGCCCCGGCCAGCACGCCCTCCGCAGCCGAGGGGGGCACGCTCGTCTACGCGACCGGCGACGCCGAGCCCACTTGCCTCGACCCGCACGTGGGCGGCAACTACCCGCAGGCCCTCATCTCGACGCAGTATCTCGAGCCGCTGGTCGGTCGTAACTCGACCGGCGAGATCACCCCCTGGCTGGCGACGGACTGGACCGTGTCGGACGACGGACTCACCTGGGACTTCACCCTCAAGAGCGACGTGACGTTCACCGACGGCACCCCGCTCGACGCAGCCGCGGTGAAGACGAACATCGAGCACCTGCAGAACCCCGACACGGGCTCGTCGACCGGCTACCTCGCCGTCGCGAAGGTCGCCTCGGTCGAGGCGGTCGATGCCACGCACGCGCGTTTCCATCTCTCGGCCCCCGACTCGGCGCTCCTCGAATCCCTCAGCCAGCAGTGGACCGCGATCGAGTCGCCGGCCGGCCTCGCCCGGGGCACCAACGAGAACTGTGCCGCCCCGATCGGCACGGGTCCGTTCATCGTCGACGAGTGGGTTCCGCAGCAGCAGATCACTCTCGTCCGCAACGACGATTACGCAACCCCTGATTCGGAGACGGAGAACGACGGCGCCGCCCATCTGGACGCCATCGAATGGCGTTTCATCCCGGATGCGGCGACCCGCTGGGCCGCGCTCCAGTCCGGCGACGTCGACGTCATCGACAACCCGCAGCCCGACGCGATCGTCGCCGCGGAGAACTCCGACGACATCACCCACATCGACGCACCCCGACCCGGTTCGTCGAACCGCATCGAACTGAACGCGGGCCAGGCGCCGTTCGATGACATCCGCGTCCGCGAGGCGTTCATCCGCGCGGCCGATCCCGATCCGGGCATCGCCGCGCTGTACCTCGGCACCGTGGACCGCTCGTACTCCGCCCTCGCCAGCACGGAGCCGGTCGGCATCTCCGACCCGGATCTATTCACGACGGATGCCGCGAAGGCCGCTTCCCTCCTCGACGAGGCGGGGTGGACCGCGAAGGATGCGGACGGGGTCCGCACGAAGGACGGACAGCGCCTCACCGTGCGCTTCCCGGTCAGCACGAACCAGTCGGTCGCCGCGGAGCAGTCGTTGTTCGAGCAGATCCAGGCGAACGCCGCGGGGGTCGGGTTCGACGTCGTGCTCACACCGATGGACCTCTCCAGCTGGTACGGGGCTCTCGCGGCCAACGAGTACGAGGCGGTCAGCGCGCCGTACACGAAGGTCGGTCCGGACGTCCTGCGGATCCTCTACGACTCCGACGGGATCACCCCGGCACCGTCGGGATACTTCGCGAACCACGCGCAGCTGTCCGACCCGTCGCTCGACCAGCTCCTGGACGCCGCGTCATCGGCGTCGGATGCGGCGGAGCGCGCCGACCTCTACGCGCAGGCCCAGCAGATCATTCTGGAGAGCTACGCGATCCTGCCCCTGTACGACCAGCAGAACCACTTCCTCACCCGCGGGGTGACCGGAGTGCGCACGCTCGGCACGGTCGCGACGCCGACGTTCGTCGACGCGCAGCTGAACGGCTGATCCCGCCCGTGCGGGTTGCGCGGTGGATGCTTGCCCGCCTGGGTTCGGCGGTGCTGGTGGTGTGGGTGGTGACGACGGTGGTGTTCTTCGCCCTCCGCGCCTCCGGCGACCCGCTCGAGGCGATCCTGGGCGGACCCGGGTCGCAGGCCGGTGAGGAGGCGGTGGCGCGCGCGCGGGAGACCTACGGTCTGGATGCCCCGCTGCTCTGGCAGTACGCGCTGCTGCTCGGGCGCACCGCCACCCTCCAGCTGGGCGACTCGTACGCGCGCCGCCAACCGGTCATGGAGCTGATCGGCGCGCAGTTGCCGTCGACGCTGCTCCTGGCCTCGCTCGCGCTCGTGCTCGCGTGGGTCCTCGCGCTCACCGGCGCTCTGATCGCCCGCACCGCACGCGGCCGGATCGGACGCTCCGTCGCCGCCCTGGTGCGCGGGGCGGAAGTCGTTGCGACCGTCATGCCCCAGTTCTGGTTGGGGGCGGTGCTGATCCTCGTCTTCGCCGCGAACCTCGGCATCCTTCCCGCGACGAGCTCCGGTGCGGATCCCGCGGGGCTCATCCTCCCGGTGATCACGCTGGCCGTGCCGATCGCCGGTTTCCTTGCGCAGATCATGCGCGATTCGCTGGCCGACGCGGATGCGGCGCCGTTCGCGGTCACCGCGCGTTCGCGCGGCGCCTCGGAGGCCCGGGTGCTGCTCCGGCACACGCTCCGCCACGCCAGCCTGCCCGCGCTGGCGCTGTCCGGCTGGGCGTACGGCAGCCTTCTCAGCGGCGCCGTGGTCGTGGAGACCCTGTTCGCGCGCCCCGGGCTCGGGCGCCTCCTCATCGACGGCGCCATGCAGCGGGACGTGCCCCTCGTCATCGGAGCGGTCGTCGTCGTCGCGCTCGTCTACGTCGTCGTGATGGTGCTGGTCGATGCGCTCGAGCTCGTCGTGGACCCACGGCTCCGGACCCGCCGCAGCGCCGTGGCCACGCCCGCCGATGTGGCAGTCGGCTCGTGAGCCTGATCGCCGGCCGCGTCCGGAGCGTCACGGCAGGACTCGCCCCGGCGGGTCTGATCGCCGCGATCGCTGTGCTCATGATCGCCCTGGCGGCGATCTGGCCGAGTCTGTTCGCCCCGGGCGATCCGCTCGCGATCTCTCCCGCCGACGCGTTCTCGCCGCCCGCGTGGGGGCACCCGTTCGGCACGGACGAGTCCGGGCGCGACATCTTCACGCGCATCGTTCACGGCACGGCGCCGTCTGTCGGTATCGGACTCGCCGCCACGGCGATCGGCATCGGCGCGGGTCTCGTGCTGGGGTTCGCCTCCGGTCTCGGTCCGCGGATGCTGGACGCCGCGCTCGGGCGAATCATCGAGGTGCTGTTCGCGCTGCCGACACTCGTCATGGCGCTGCTGCTTGTGGCGGTGATGGGCCCGGGATCGGATGCCGCCGTCCTCGCCATCGGCGCGGCGACCGCCCCGGGCTACGCCCGCATCCTGCGCGCACGCGTCCGTGGGGTCGCGCGAAGCGACTACGTCGCCTACGCCCGTCTGGAGGGAACACCGGTGTGGCAGATGTTCCGCCGGCACATCGCCCCCAACGCGCTCTGGCCGCTCGTCGGTGTCGCAACCCTCGGCATCGGCCAGGCGATCGTGTGGGTGTCTGCGCTCAGCTTCCTCGGCTTCGGCGCGCTCCCGCCGTCTCCGGAGTGGGGCGCGATGCTCAACGCCGGGCGCGTCTACATTTCGACCGCCTGGTGGATGACGATCTTCCCGGGCGCGGCGATCGTCGTCACGGCGACCGCGCTGACGGTTCTCGGCCGGCGCCTCGCCGCGAGAGAAGGTGCGTGATGCTGCACATCGACGGACTCACCGTCTCGCTCCCGGGATCGGGCGAGGTGCTGCACGGCATCGACCTCGCGGTCGCCGCCGGCGAGTGCCTCGCGGTCGTGGGCGAATCCGGGGCGGGCAAGTCGGTCCTCGCCCGCACGCTGCTCGGTCTGACGCAGGACGACCCCGGCACGCGTGTCGCCGTACGCCGCTTCGAACTCGGCGGGAAGGACGTGCGCCGGCTCTCGAAACGGGGATGGCGCGCGGTCCGCGGCGTCGAGGTGTCCCTGGTGTTGCAGGATGCCCTGCAGTCGCTCGATCCGCTGCGAACGACCGAGGCCGAGGTCGGTGAGACGCTCGCGATCCGCGGCGTCCGACGAGCGGCCCGCCGCCTGCGGGTGATCTCGGCCCTCGACGACGCGGGCCTCCCCCGCGCCGCGGATCACCTCAAAGTACGTTCGGAGGAGCTCTCCGGCGGGATGCGGCAGCGCGCCCTCATCGCGTCGGCGCTCGTCGGGGGCGCACGACTCGTCGTCGCGGACGAGCCGACCACCGCGCTCGACGCGACCGTCGCCGCCCGCATCCTCGCCCTCCTCGCACGTCTCCGCGACGAGGGCCGGGCGCTGGTGCTCATCAGCCACGACCTCGCCGCCGTCGCGGCGATCGCCGACCGGATCGCCGTGATCGATCACGGCCGCATCGTGGAGACCGGGCCCGCCGCGGAGGTCCTCTCCGCCCCCCGACACGACGTGACCCGCGCTCTCGTCGCGGCGGCGCCGCGCGGCGCCAAGCCGTTCTCCGCCGCTCCCGGGGACGATCTCGTGACGGCGACCGGGCTGGTGCGCCGCTACCGGTCCGCACAGGGGTCCCGCATCGACGCGGTCGACGACGTGGCGTTGCGGGTGCGCGCAGGAGAGACGGTCGGGATCGTCGGAGAGTCGGGGTCGGGGAAATCCACGCTCGCGCGCCTGCTCGTCGGCGCGGAATCCCCCGACGCGGGCGTCATCTCGCGCACCGCGCGCTGCATCCGGCTCATTCCGCAAGACCCCGCCGCGTCCTTCGACCCGCGGTGGAGCGTCCGGCGGATCCTCCGTACCGCCGCAGTGAAGGGCACCGCCACTCCGGAATCGCTCCTGGAGCGCGTGGGTCTCGATGCCTCGCTGCTCGGCCGCCGCCCCGCCACGCTCTCCGGCGGTCAGCGTCAACGCGTCGCGATCGCTCGCGCGCTCGCCGCCGATCCCGATCTCCTGGTGTGCGACGAACCCGTTTCGGCGCTCGACGTCACGACCCAGGCGGGCATCCTCGAGCTGCTGATGACTCTGCAGCGTCAGACGGGTCTGGGACTCGTGTTCATCTCCCACGATCTCGCGGTCATCCGGAAGATCAGCGACCGGGTCGCCGTGATGCGCGCCGGCAGAATCGTCGAGACCGGACCGACCGAAGAGGTGTTCGCCCGCCCGAGGGAAGCGTTCACGCGCGAACTCGTGCAGGCCGCGCGCACCTTCTGAGAGGACTCAGTCGGCGCTCGTGACCGACTGCACCTTGCCTTCGGAGTCGAGGTTCACCAGCAGCACATCGTCGGTCTCGTCGGCGTCGAGCGCGTATTCGAGCACCGCGAACGGATCGGAGCCGCCGTGTTCGTCGGCGAGGATCGTCATGCTCGTGAACTGCAACGACCGGATGACGTCCACGTGCACGTCTCCCGAGAGATCGACGAGGAGGTCGGGCAGGGTCTCACCGAAACGAGCCTGCTGCTGCAGGATGTACTCGGTCACCTCGCTCGTGCGGTCGTCGAGTTCGGTGATCATTGCGTTCCGCGCCAGCATGTCGAGACTCTCGAGCGACGAGACGAGCGACGCCGCGACGTCGAGCGCCCCCTGGGAGACGTCCTCCTGGTCGGGCGCGGTGAGATCCACGGTGACCGACTGGTCGCCGAACTCCACGTTCTCGGACCAGAAGATGGATCCGTCGGGCCCGGACTCGAGGAGGCCGAAGAAGTCGTGCTCGATCGCCATCCCCCCATGTAATCAGCACGGCCGTCGAGGAGGAAGTCCGACGCGCGGCGCGCCGCCGCGGGAAGGGCGGTTCAGCCGACGAGCGCGTCGACGAATACGTGCGGGGTGAAGCCGGTCAGGTCACCGATGCCCTCGCCCTGACCGAGCAGCTTGACCGGGATTCCCGTGCGTTCCTGCACCGCCAGCACGAAGCCGCCCTTGGCCGACCCGTCGAGCTTGGTCAGCACGAGGCCCGTGACACCCGCTTGCTCGAGGAAGGCCTGCGCCTGCAACAGCCCGTTCTGACCCGTCGTCGCGTCGAGCACCAGCAGCACCTCGCTGATCGGAGCCTGCTTCTCCACGACGCGACGGATCTTGCCGAGTTCGTCCATCAGGCCGCCCTTGGTGTGCAGCCGCCCAGCGGTGTCGATCAGCACGATCTCCGTCCCTGCCGCCTTCGCGTGCTCCACCGTCTGGTACGCCACGGATGCGGGATCCTGCCCCTCGTGCTGCGGGCGGACGATCGTGGCCCCACCCCGCTCCGCCCAGGTCGCCAACTGATCGACGGCGGCCGCGCGGAACGTGTCCGCCGCTCCCACCACAACCGACCGGTCGTACCGGCGGAGGAAATGCGCGAACTTGCCGATCGTGGTCGTCTTGCCGACGCCGTTCACGCCCACGACGAGAACGACGGCGGGGCGTTCGGTGAGCCGCAGCGTGGTGTCGAACTTCGCGAAATGCTCTTCGAGCGTCTCCTTCAGCATCCGCTGCAGGTCACGCGGGTCGGTCGTCCGGTAACGGTCGACCTTCGCACGCAGCTCGTCGACGAGCCGCTCGGAGATGTCGGGACCGAAATCGGCCGTCAACAGCGCCGTCTCCAGGTCGTCCCACGTGCTCTCGTCGATGACGGGCTTGACGAACATCCCCCGCAGGGCGCGCCCCAGCGACCACGATCTTTCGGCCATGCCCCCAGCCTACGCGGCGGCGATCATGCGGTTTCCCGCTCGCGTTCACGCACGCGCTGTCCGACGACCGCCGAGACGCCGTCCTGACGCATCGAGACGCCGTAGAGCGCGTCAGCGATCTCCATGGTGCGCTTCTGATGCGTGATGACGATGAGCTGGCTCGACTCGCGCAGCTGCTCGAACACGCTGAGCAGGCGCCCGAGGTTGGCATCGTCGAGCGCCGCCTCCACCTCGTCGAGGATGTAGAACGGACTCGGCCGGGCTTTGAAGATCGCCACCAGCAGCGCGACCGCCGCCAGGGATCGCTCGCCACCCGAGAGCAGCGAGAGCCGCTCGACCTTCTTGCCGACCGGACGCACCGACACCTCGATTCCGGTGTACAGCGGATCGTCCGGGTTGGTCAGCGCGATGCTGCCCGTCCCGCCCGGGAAGAGGATGGGGAACACCTCGGTGAAGGCCACCCGCGTGTCCTCGAACGCCGCCACGAAGATCGTCTGCATCCGCTCGTCGAGGTCGGCGATGATCGTCAACAGGTCGCTGCGGGTCTGGGTGAGGTCGGCCAGCTGCTCGGTAAGGAACGTGTGGCGCTGCTCGAGCGCGGCGAACTCCTCGAGCGCGAGCGGGTTCACCCGGCCGAGCTGTCCGAGTGTGCGTTCCGCGTCCTGCAGACGACGTTTCTGCTCCGCGCGATCGTACGGACGCGTCTCAGGTTCGTCGGATTCGTCCGCCGCCACGTCGGGGATCCCCTGATCCGGACCGTATTCCGAAACGAGAATATCTTCGCTCAGGCCGAGTTCGCTCTGGACGCGTTCGAGGAGCGACGTGACGTGCAGGCGCTTCTCGTGGATGCGGAGCTCGAGCCCATGCACGCTCTCGGTCAGCCCGCTCAACCGCTCTCGGAGCGCACTCTCCTCCCGGCGCGCGTCGGCGAGCTCGGCGGTCACCGCCGTCCGGGCGGACTCCGCGGTCGCGAGCTCGACGCGTGCCTGCGCCACCGAGCGATCGACCGAGTCGAGAAGCGCAGGGAGCTGCGCGGCGACGGATGCGGCGATGTCGCGCTGACGACGACGGAGCACCGCCCGACGGGCGGCCTCTTCTGCGGCGGCCCGCTCGCGCTCGCGCTGCCGTTCGAGAGCGACCACACGGGCCTCACCGGCACGGATGCGTTCGCGCAGCGTCTCGACGTCGAGCCGGGAGCGCATCTCGCGGTCGCGCGCCTCTTCCAGCGCGGCCAGCATCCCGTCGCGGGCAGAGACGTCGAGCATCGGCCGCGGGGCCTCCTGCGCCGACCTGAGTCGGTCCTGCGCGACGCGGGCCGAATCCTCCGCCTCGGCCACGGCTGCTTCGACCTGACGAAGCGTCGCCGTGAGCCGTTCGCACTCCGCGACGGCGGCCTCGTGCCGGACCGTCGCGCGATTGACCTTCTCCGCGTGCGCCGCGAGCGCCGCGTCGTGCTCGCGAAGGTCCGTGAGCGCCGATTTCGTGTGCGCACGAGCGGCGGCCAGATCCTGGGAGCGGTCGGTCAGCGCTTCTCGGAGGGAGTCGGCGATGACCGTGATCTCGGCGAGTCGTTCGGCGGCGGTGTCGCGCTCGGCGGCGAGTTCCAGACGAGAGCGGCCCTGGCCCGTCCCGGCGCGAACCGTGAACCGGGTCACGACCTCACCCGCGCTGGTCACGATCGTCAGGTCGCTCTCGTGCTCTGCGACCAGGTCGAGCGCCGTCGACAGGT
The DNA here is from genome assembly GCF_021117345.1 of Microbacterium sp. cx-55. Lineage (NCBI taxonomy): Bacteria > Bacillati > Actinomycetota > Actinomycetes > Micrococcales > Microbacteriaceae > Microbacterium > Microbacterium sp. cx-55. The sequence goes on from NZ_CP088261.1 coordinate 1,895,500, forward strand.
CGCTCGCGATCACCACCCGCGATAGCAGCCCGAGCACTCCCGCCGGTGCCGTGACGACATCGCGTGCCGCGACGATCCCCGGAGCTTCGGGCAGCACGGGCGGCTCGGCGGACGTCTCTGCGACGACGATGTCGACGACTCCGTACTCACCCGACCGCGCGGTGCCCGCCGCGGTCACTGCGTCGGCGCGCGTGTCGACCAGCACACCCTCGGCGACGGCCCCGAGGGCCGCCGCGATCGCGGCCTCGTATCCCGAGGCCACCTGGACCGAATCCCCGACGAGACCCCGGATGCCGGAGCCTCCGCCCGCGATGAGCTCCGATGCTCCCGTCCGCACGTCGAGCGCCCGGCCGAGGGTCGCCACCTGGGCCGTCAGCGCGTCCTGCTCCCGCTCGGCTGCGTGCAGTCGCTCGCGGATGCCGGCGACATCCGTCTCCGCTTCGCTCGCACGGCGCTGCGCCTGCTCGTACGCCGCGGCATGCTCGGCCGACGACTCCTCCGGCACGAGGTCGGGGTTCACTCCGGCGAGCTCGTGCGCGGCATCGTCTCGGCGCGCGATGGCGGCGTCGAGGGCCTTCTGCTGTCGCTCGACCGCCGCGCGAACCGCCGCGAGGGCGGATTCCGCCGCGTCCGCGGATCCGCGGAGGGCGGTCAACCGCATGTCGTGCTGCGAGACCAGCGCGCTCTGCTCGGCGATGTCGACGTCGAGTGCGTCCAGTTCCGCGCGGGCGCGAGTCACGTCGCGTCCAGCGGCGACCGCGGCATCCTGCGCCGCACCGACGCCCGCGGAGATCTCATCGAGTTCCGCGCGGGCCTCGTCGATCGCCGCCTGCGACACGGTGGGTGCGGTCACGAGCGCATCGTCGCCGTCGGCGAGGAGCGCGAGGCGTTGGCCGGCCAGCGTGTACAGCCCGCGCAACCGCTCCTGCACCCGCTCGAGACCGAACGTGACGCTGCGCGCCCCGTCGACGGCGGCGGAGCGCTCCTGGGTCTCGAGAGTCACCACGCGGGCGCGCACATTCTCCGAGCGGTCCTGCAGCAGGGTGCGCTCGGCACGCCGCTCCTGCTCGTTGCGCGAGTAGCCGGCGAGTTCCGCTCGAAGCGCCACCAGTTCATCGGCCAGCAGACGTGCCTTCGCGTCCCGCACGACGGCCGCGATCGTCGCGGCCTCGCGCGCGACTTCGGCCTGTCGACCCAGGGGCTTCAGCTGGCGGCGCAGTTCACCGGCCAGATCGCTCAGCCGCGTCAGGTTGGCTTCCATCGCCTCGAGTTTGCGAAGCGTCTTCTCCTTGCGGCGACGGTGCTTGAGGATTCCCGCGGCCTCCTCGATGAACCCGCGCCGGTCTTCCGGACTCGCCTGCAGCACGGTGTCCAGGCGCCCCTGCCCGACGATGACGTGCATCTCGCGCCCGAGCCCCGAGTCGCTGAGCAGCTCTTGCACGTCGAGCAGACGACAGGACTGGCCGTTGATCGCGTACTCGCTCGCGCCGTTGCGGAACAGGGTTCGGCTGATGGTGACTTCGGCGTACTCGATCGGAAGTGCGCCGTCGGCGTTGTCGATCGTCAGTTGCACTTCGGCGCGGCCCAAGGGCCCCCGGGTCGAGGTGCCCGCGAAGATGACGTCTTCCATCTTGCCGCCGCGGAGAGTTTTGGCGCCCTGCTCGCCCATGACCCAGGCGAGGGCATCGACGACATTCGACTTACCTGATCCGTTCGGCCCGACGATCGCCGTCACTCCCGGTTCGAGAGCGAACGTCGTCGGCTGCGCGAACGACTTGAACCCTTTGAGCGTCAGGCTCTTCAGGTGCATGGTTGTCCTCCGACGTCGAATCCTGTTCACGCTACCGGAGCGGGCCGAGGACAGCCGGATGCCACGCCCCGACCCGCGCTCGGACCGCCGGCGACGCGCCGCGACACGCCCGGGATGTTGACAGTGTTCTCCCAGCCCCGCTACTGTCCAATCCGTAACCGATGTCGAAAAGGAGGTCATCATGATGATTCACACATCCCCCGCAGAAGCGCCGTTCAGCCGCGCCGCCGGAATGACCTCCGCCCTCGGTGACGTCCGGAACCGCACCCGTCTCGGGGCGTTCCAGAACAGCCGCACGCACACCGCCGGCTAACTCCGCGCAGGAGACGACTCTGCCCGCATCCGGGCCTCGCTGTCGCCTTCGTGCGCCTCGGTTCCGCGCTGTCTCTCGGCGCCCCGCCGATCCGCGCCTCGCTTCTTCGCGTGCCGCCCGTCGCGCATGCCCGGCATCGCGCCCCGCCCCACTTCCTGCTCTTTTTCCACGAAGGACCATCATGAGCACCCTGCACGACCGCGTCGTCAGCTCGGCACCCGCCGAGGCGACGCATCCGCCCATGCCGCTCGGACGGACGACTCTCATCGACCGCACCGCCATGCGGCTCGGAATGTGGCTGCTCCTCTGGGGCCGCCACCGCTCCCAGCGTCGCGGCGCTGCCGACGACGTATACGCGCGGATGCGGCTTGCCGCTGACACCCGCGCCGAACACGACCGCGCTCTGGCGCACTTCGTGTTCGACCGACCGATCCGATGACCCGCGGCACCGCCGCATCCGCACCTGGAGGTGCCCGCATGTCCCCTCTGTCCACCCTCGAGATCCGCCCGGTGCATGCACCGGAATCCGTCGACGCCGACGGTGCGGAGGACTTCCTCCGCACCGTCGAGGTGCGCAATCGCGTGTACCGGGAGATCTCGGGCCACGATGACAGTGCCGCGCTGCCCGGCGAGCTCCTGCCCTTCTACCACGAGAGCGCGAGCGAGCGGCGCTACCTCTGGCTCGTGCTCGACGACGGACGTCCGGTCGGGCGGGTCGGTCTCAACGTCCCGCTCGAGCCGGGGTCGCGAACGGCGTACGCGCTGATCGAACTCCTGCGCGAAGCGTGGGGGCGCGGCATCGGTACGGCCGCCCACGCGCGCGTCGAGCAGGTAGCCCGCGACGAGGGGCGCACGATCCTCCAGACCTGGGTCGAGCACACCGCCGCCGAGGGCGAACACTTGGCTCCGCCGACCGGATACGGTTCGGTGCCCCGTGACCACGCCGCGCGCTTCCTGCTCCGGCACGGATACACCCTGGAACAGGTCGTCCGCATGAGCGTGTACGACCTGTTCGGGTCACGCGACGCGCTCGAGTCGCACGCCGAACGGGCGCGGGCGGCCGCATCCGATTACCGCGTGGTGCAGTGGGAGCTGCCCACGCCGGAGGAGTACGTCGACGGCTTCGCATGGATGAAGTCGCGCATGTCGACGGACGCCCCCTCCGCGGGGCTCGAATCCGACGAGGAAGCCTGGGACGCCGCGCGCCTCCGCGAACATGACGCGCACTACCTCGACGGCGGACAACGGATGCTGGTGACGGCCGCGCAGCACATCGAAACCGGGGAGCTCTGCGCGTTCAACGAACTCGTGATCGGTGCGGACCCGACCCGTGCCACCAACCAGGAGGACACCCTCGTGCTGTCGACGCACCGTGGCCACCGGCTCGGGCTGCTGGTGAAGGCCGAGGGACTCCTCGCCTGGCGCGACATCGCGCCCGAGTCACCTCGCGTCATCACCTACAACGCCGAAGAGAACCGGCCGATGCTCGACATCAACGAGGCGCTGGGGTTCGTTCCCCGTACATACGAAGGAGCGTGGAAGAAGGTGCTCGAGTGACGGAATCCGCCCGCGCGTCCGCGACTGCGGCTCAGCCCGCGACCGCGGTGAGACGCTGGCACCGCGGACAGTAGTGGCTCGAGCGGTTCATGAATCCGACGCGCACGATCGGGCGACCGCAGCGCGGGCACGGCTGTCCGGTACGGCCGTAGGCGTTGAGCGAGTGGGCGAAGTACCCGGCCTGCCCGTTCACGTTCACGTACTGCGCGTCGAAGCTGGTTCCGCCCTCCGCGAGCGCCTTCTCGAGCACGACGCGCACCTCACCGAGCACACGCGTGACAGCGCGGGACGAGAGCGCCAGAGCGGGAGTCTCGGGGTGGATGCGGGCCGCCCAGAGTGCCTCGTCGGCGTAGATGTTGCCGATTCCGCTCGTCACGGTCTGATCGAGCAGCACGCGTTTGACCGCCGACGCCTTCCGCGCCAGCGCCGCACGGAAGGCCGCATCCGAGAACGCGGGGTCGAGCGGATCACGCGCGATGTGCTGCACCTGGGACGGGACGGCGGGGCGGTCGCTCCCCCGCCCACCCGGTCGCCCATCGGGCGTGGCGACGAGGGCGTCGATGGCGAGCGACCCGAACGTGCGCTGGTCGGCGAACACGACACTGAGCTCGCCGTGGTGCGGGTGCTCGACCTCCAGCCGGATCCGCTCGTGCCGCTCCCGCGGCGCCCCGGGCGCACGCAGGAGCAGTTGCCCGCTCATGCCGAGGTGGGCGACGAGGGCCTCGTCAACCCCGCCGTGCTCGTCCAGCGGCAGCCACAGGAACTTGCCGCGTCGCGCCGCGGAACGGATGCGGCGGCCCACCAGGCGAGCCTCGAACTCCGCCCCCGTACCGAGATGCCGCGTCAGCGCGCGTTCGTCGAGCACATCGACGGCGCGAACCGTCGCACCGCTGACGGCCGGTTCCAAGCCCGCCCGTACGACCTCGACCTCGGGAAGTTCGGGCATCGCTCAGTCGCGGCCGCTGAGCACGTTCCACGCACGAAGCGCGGCCGCCATCTCGGCGTGCTTCTTGCTGGTGCCCGTTCCCGGTTCGACGATCGAGTCCACCGTCACGGTCGCCGTGAAGACGCGCGCGTGGTCGGGACCGGTCGCTTCGACCCGGTACACGGGCGCGGCGAACCCGCGCGCCGCCGCGAGTTCCTGCAGGCTCGTCTTCGGATCCACGGCAGCGCCGTAGCGATCGGGATCGGCCAGCAGGGGCTCGACGAGTCGGAGTACGAGCGCGGTCGCCGCATCCGGGCCCTTCGACAGGTAGGTGGCGCCGATGATGGCCTCGGTGGTGTCGGCCAGGATCGAGTCTTTGTCGTCACCCCCGGTGAGCTGCTCACCGCGCCCGAGGAGGATGAATCGACCGAGCCCGAGGGAACGGGCGACCTCCGCGAGCGCCACCGTCGAGACCACGCTGGCGCGACGTTTCGCCAGGGCACCCTCGTCGAGTTCGGGATGCGCGGTGTACAGCCGCACGGTGACGGCCTGACCCAGCACGGAGTCGCCCAGGAACTCGAGGCGCTCGTTGTGCGGGATCTGACCGTGCTCGTATGCGTACGAGCGGTGCGTCAGAGCGAGTGCGAGAAGCTCGGGATCGATATCGACCCCGAGCTTCTCGGAAAGTGCGGACACATCCGCAGTGACGTCAGTCACGTGGTACCGATCAGACGTCGGCGACCTTGCGGCCCTTGTACTCCAGGAACAGCTCGGTGCCCTGCGAGTCGGTGACGACCTTCGCCTGGTGCGGACGGCTGTACACCGTCTTGCCGTTCTCTACGGTCTTGACGAGCTTGGTGGGAGTCGCCTTCCACTGCGCGCGACGCGAACGGGTGTTCGAGCGCGAAACTTTGCGCTTCGGGGGGTTACCTGCCATGGTCTTCTCTTTCCTACGAGGTCTGTGTGCTCTGTCCGGACCCGCCCGGCTCGGTGTTCTGATCCGAGGCCAGGTCCGCAAGCGCTGCCCAGCGAGGATCGAGGGCTTTGCGCGGCTCCGTGTCAGCGTGCTCTGCCAGACGTTCACCCGTCTCGGGGTCGAGACCTGGGCAGTCCGGCCGGCACACTGGCTGGAACGGAAGCGAGAGGACGATAGCATCCCTGACCAGATTTTCAAGATCCACGTGGTCGTCTTGAACTTCGAAATCAGCCGCTTCTTCTCCAGGATACGCGAAAAGCTCCTGGAACTCGACTTCGACCGGCAGGGCGATGTCGATCAAGCATCGACCGCAGATTCCGGTCGCCTCCGCGGACGCCGTGCCGGAGACCAGAATGCCCTCGTGCACCGATTCGAGGCGAGCGTCGATGTCGACACTCTCCTTCTCGGCGACGGAGACGAGACCCTCGCCCCACTTGTCTGCGAGGGCGACGTCGCGAACGACTTCGCGCATCTCACCGGGTCGGCGGACGATGTCGCGCACATTGACGCTGAACGGGCCGGGACGTTGGTTTCTCACCACGCGAGTCTAGTTGGCGCGGCGCCGCAACGGGCCGTCGCTCCGGCGGGCGGCACCGCACGTGCGCCGCCTCGGCGATTCAGATGTCGCGGGCGCCGGTGTCAAGGAATCGCGCGACAACGGCCGGCACGTACGGCGATACATCGCCGCCGAGACCCGCGACCTGCCGCACGAGCGAACTCGAGACGAGCGCGTGCGACGGGTCGGGCAGGAGGAACACGGTTTCGATGCCCGCGAGATGCCGGTTGACGATCGCCATCGGCGTCTCGTAGGCCACGTCCACCTGGGATCGGATGCCCTTCACCAGTACCCCCGCGCCCACATCGACCGCGTAGTCGACGAGCAGGCCCATGCTCCACGCGGCGACCGTCAGGTGCCCCGCGTCCATGCCGTCGTCGACGATGGACTGCTCCAGGAGCGCCACGCGCTGGGCGATCGGCAGCATCGCCTCTTTGCCCGGGTTGTGCACGACGAGCACGTGCACGTGGTCGTAGAGACTCGCCGCCCGCCGGATGACGTCCAGATGACCGTGGGTCGGCGGGTCGAACGAACCGGGGACGACAGCGATCCGATTGCTCACGCGGTCAGCCTACCGGGCGCCCCCTGCGACCACTCTGCGGATCAGTTCTTCGCGAGGGCGGCGCGCTCGACCGTGTCGAGTCGGCGCTCGATGGCCCCGGCGAGCCCCGGATGCCGGCCGAGCCCCGGGTCATCGGCGAGAATACGCTCGCCCTCCTCGCGGGCCATGGCGATGAGATCGGCATCCGTGACGACCCGGAGCAGGCGGAGCGACGAACGGACACCCGACTGGGCGTCGCCCAGAACGTTGCCCTCGCCCCGGAGTTCGAGATCAACCTCGGCGAGTTGGAACCCGTCGAGCGTGGCGGCCACCGCCTCCACGCGCGAGCGCGCGGGTGTGCGGGTGGGGGCTTCCGTGACGAGTAGGCAGAGGCCCGGCACGTCACCTCGACCGACGCGTCCGCGCAACTGGTGGAGTTGCGACACCCCGAAGCGGTCCGCATCCAGGATCACCATCGTCGACGCATTGGGAACGTCGACGCCGACCTCGATCACGGTCGTCGCGACGAGCACATCGATGTCACCCGCCGAGAACGCGCGCATGATCGCGTCTTTCTCTTCGGCCGGCATCTTGCCGTGCAGCGTCGTCACCCGGAGCGCCGCGAACAGCGGGTGCTCCGCCAGGAGCTGAGCCGCCTGAACCACGCCCCACCGGGTGCGACTGCTCTCTGGGGTGTCGAGGTCGTCGGGCGCGTTCGCCGGGTCGGGCGGATCGGACGAGTCGTCGTCGACCGGGGCGCCCGAGGGATCGATGTCGATCGCCGGGGCCACGACGAACACCTGATGCCCCTTCCGCACCTCTTCGGCGGCGCGCTCCCACACCCGTGCGAACCATCCCGGTCGCTCGGCCAACGGCGCGACGAAGGTCTCGATACCTGCGCGACCGGCGGGCATCGTGCGGATCGTCGAGACGTCGAGATCACCGAACACGGTCATGGCGACGGTGCGCGGAATGGGCGTCGCGGTAAGGACGAGCGCATGCGGACTCGTACCCTTCGCGCGAAGCGTCTCGCGCTGCTCGACACCGAACCGGTGCTGCTCGTCGACGACGACGAGGGCGAGATCGGCGAACGATGTCTTCGGGCTCAGGAGCGCGTGCGTGCCCACGACGATGAGCGACTGCCCCGATGCGACGCGGAGAGCCGCCCGGCGCCGATCGGCCGCGCCCATCTGACCCGTCAGCAGAGTCGGCATCACCTCGGGGGCGAGCTGGGGGCCCAGCATCCGGGTGATCGAACGCAGATGCTGCGCCGCGAGCACCTCGGTCGGGGCGATGAGCGCCGCCTGCCCACCGCTCTGCGCGACCTGCAGCATGGCACGCAGCGCGACCAGCGTCTTTCCCGAACCCACCTCGCCCTGCACGAGCCGGTTCATCGGCCACTCCCCGACGAGGTCGGCAGCGATCGCCTCGCCCACCGCCACCTGGTCGGGCGTGCGCTCGAACGGGAGCGCGGCGTCGAATCGCTCGAGGAGGGATCCCGGGGGGCGCGGCGTCGCCGCCAGCGCGCGCACAGCTTCGCGCTGCTGCAGAAGAGCGGTCTGGAGCACGAGGGCCTCATGCCATCGGAGCGTGCGCACCGCGGGGGCGATGCTGTCTTCGAAGTCGGGACGGTGCATGCGCTCGAGCGCCTCACCGAAGCCGAGCAGTTGCTGCCGCTGACGGAGATCGAGCGGCAGCGGATCATCGAGTGGCGCCAGCAGATCGAGCACCGTGCGGATGAACGACGTCATCTGCCAGCTCGAGATCGTCGAGGTGGCGGGATAGATGGGGATCGGCTGCGTCGCATACGCCTGGGCGCTCATGAGCGCCTCGTCTTCGCCCGCGAACAGCTCGTAGTCGGGGTGCGCGAACTGCTTGCCCCCGCGGTACTCCCCCACCTTGCCGGAGAAGATCCCTCGGCTGCCCACCTTCAGATCTTTCATCCGCCACGCCTGGTTGAAGAACGTGAGCTTCACATCGCCGACACCATCGGTGATGACGACCTCGAGGAGCGAACCGCGCCGACTCTGCATCGTGCGCTCGGAGACGCTCTTGATCTGCGCGACGATCGTCACCTGCTCGCCGACGGCGAGCGAGTCGATCGGTGTGAGCTCACCACGTTTCGCGTAGCGCCGCGGGTAGTGCGAGAGAAGGTCGCCGACGGTGTGCATCCGGAACGATCGCTGCAGAGCGGATGCGGTCTTCCCACCCAGGACGCCGTCCAGGCGACTGTCGAGCGTGACCGGCATCCCTGAAGTCTAGGACGCGCCCCCGACATGCGCGGAGGAGCTGGGGCGGCATCGCGTACGGTGGGGCGATGCGCCGCCTCATCGCCCGCCTGTTCTGGATGTTCAGTCGCTGGAAGCTCGTCACCGAACCCGCTCCCACCCGGCCGACGATCCTGGTCGGCGCGCCCCACACCTCGAACTGGGACTTCGTCCTCATGCTCGCGATCGCCTGGCGACTCGGCATCCCGGCGCGCTGGCTCGGGAAGAACGGCCTGTTCCGCGGATGGCGCGGGCCGATCATGCGCGCGCTCGGCGGCATCCCCGTCGACCGGAACAACCCGGCACGCGTCGTCGACGACGTCGTCGCCCGCATCCAGACCGGTGAGGTGTTCGGCCTCGTCGTGACGCCGGAAGGCACCCGATCGGGCGCCGGCTGGAAGTCCGGCTTCTACCGCATCGCTCGACAGACGGGCATGCCGGTCGTGCTCGGGTACGTCGACCGCACGACCATGTCGACGGGCCTCGGCCCGACGATCGAGATGACCGGTAACGTCGCGGGCGACATGGACCGCATCCGCGCCTTCTACGCCGACAAGGCGGGATTCCGTCCCGAGCTCCGCACCGAGCCGCGCCTGTCCGACGAGCCCACCTCGGACTCCGCCGCACCCCTCTGAGCGGCCAGCCCGCGCCGTCCCCGGGGTGCGCACGCGCGTCGGTAGGCTGTTCCGGTGACGCGCATCATCGCTGGAGCCGCGGGCGGCATCCGCCTCGACGTGCCGGGATCGGGAACGCGCCCCACGAGCGAGCGGGTGCGCGAAGCGATGTTCGGCTCCCTCGACTCCGCCGGCGCGATCGACGACGCCCGGGTGCTCGACCTCTACGCCGGCTCCGGCGCCCTCGCGCTCGAGGCGCTCAGCCGCGGAGCCTCGACGGCGGATCTCGTCGAGCTGGGCGGCCCCGCCGCATCCGTGGCCACCCGGAACGCCGACCGCGTCGTGCGTGCGTGCGGCGACGTGACCGCGCGTGTGCACCGGGCGGCCGTGTCGGCGTATCTCGCCCGCGCCGTCGGCCCGTTCGACCTGGTCTTCATCGATCCGCCGTACGACCTGACCGATGCCGACCTCGCCGCCGCCCTTGCGCTCCTGAGGCCCTCACTTTCCCCCACCGCGCTGGTCGTCGTCGAGCGCGGCAAGCGCTCGGTCGAGCCGGACTGGAACGCGGCGGGCCTCGACGCGGTGCGTGCCCGCACCTACGGCGACACGACGGTCTTCTGGGCCGAGCCGCACGCCGCTCCGGATGACGCGGCTCAGCCGCGCGACGAATCCCAGTCGCGGTAGGGGTCCCAGCCCGTCCGCCCCGCGTAGTGGGCTCCGTCGACGAGAACCGGGGCTTCGCCGCGCTCCCGCACGACGCCGATCGGCCGAAAGCCATCGGCCACGGATCCCGGTGGGAACGTCGCGAGGAGGGCGTGGTCTTCGCCGCCCGACAGAGCCGACGCCGCATCCGGCCCGAGGGCCGCGCTGTCGATCGCGAGGGTGACGCCCGAGGCATCCGCCATCCGGGTGGCGTCCAGCAGCAGACCGTCCGAGACGTCCATCATCGCGGTCGCCCCGGCGCGGGCAGCCTCGGGTCCCCGGCCGAGCGGCGGATGCGGACGCAGCTGCGCCGCGACCAGGTCGCGCTCCGCGGGTGTCAGGGCCACGTCGTCCACGCGCACCGGGGTGCCGGAGCTGTCGCGGAAGCGGTCGAAGAGGATCTGGAGTCCGCGGGCCGCGTCGCCCGCAGCACCCGCCAGCGCGATCGTGTCGCCGGGCTGCGCCCCCGACCGGCGCAGGGCCGGGCCGTCCAATGCACCAAGCGCGGTGACCGCCACCGTCAGCGTGTCGGAGATCGTGAGGTCGCCGCCCTCGACCGCGCATCCCGGCGCGAGCGCCTCGCAGGCGGCACGCAGGCCGTCGGCGATCGCCTCGACGAACGAGATACGGGTGTGCTCGGGCATGGCCAGCGCCACGAGAAGCGCGACCGGACGCGCTCCCATCGCCGCGACATCCGCGAGGTTCACCACCGCGGACTTCCAACCCAGGTCGTAGCCCGTCGTCCAGGCGAGGCGAAAGTCGGGGCCGTGCACGAGAGTGTCGACGGTGGCCACCACGCGGCCGCCGCCGAGCCCGATCACGGCCGCATCGTCGCCCGGACCGATCTCGGCGGTGCTCGGTGCGAAACGGCTCAGGATGCGGCGCAGGATCTGGCCCTCGCTGAGGTCTCCGACCGTGGGGTCTTCGGAGGGAGCGGTCATCTCTCCACGTTAGCCTGGGAGACGTGCCACGCCCGCGTCTTCGCCCCCTCCTCGCCCTCGCCGCGCTCGCTCTCGCACTCAGCGGCTGCTCGTCGACCGTGGCGCTCGAGCCCGCCGGCGACGCCAACAACCCGCTCTGCGCCGAGGTGACCGCCTACCTGCCGTCCTCGATCGCCGGGCAGGACCGCCGGTGGACCGATGCGCAGTCGACCGGCGCGTGGGGAAACCCCACCACGATCCTCATGACCTGCGGGGTGACGCCCCCAGGGCCCTCGACCCTCCCGTGCCAGACGGCCGGCGGTGTCGACTGGCTGATCGACGACACCGAGGCCCCGAACTACCGCCTCACCAGCTTCGGCCGCACACCGGCCGTCGAGGTGTACCTCGACTACGACGTGGTCTCCAGCGCCGACGTGCTGAACGCGCTCGGAACCCTCGTCGCGAAGCTCCCGAAGACCGGCGAGTGCACGGAGCGCCCCGGCACCGAGTGACCGGGCGCGTCCGCTATCGGGCGAGCGCCGTCTCGATCAGGTCGGAGATGAGCTCCGGGTAGGTCATCCCGGAGGCGATCCAGCACTTCGGGAACATCGAGATCGGGGTGAAGCCCGGCATGGTGTTCAACTCGTTGACGACGGGACCGTCAGCGGACAGGAAGAAGTCGACCCGCGCGAGGCCCCGCCCGTCGACCGCGGCGAACGCGCGGAGCGCCATCTGCTGCAGCGAATCGATCTCCGCATCCGTCAGGTCCGCGGGGCAGACCACGTCGACACCCTCGCCGCCGAGGTACTTGCCCTCGAAGTCATAGAACTCGCGTGTGGTGAGCACGATCTCTCCGGGCAGCGAGGCGCGGTTCTCGGCGCCCGCGCGGCCCTCGAGCACGCCCACTTCGACCTCGCGGCCGACGATCCCCTGCTCGACGAGCACCTTGTCGTCTTCCGCGAAGGCGACGCGGAGCGCCTCATCCAGCTCGTCGACGGAGTGCACCTTCGAGACGCCGACACTGGATCCCGCACGCGCCGGCTTCACGAACCACGGGAAAGCGGCATCGCCCATCGCGGCGACGACGGATGCGGCATCCGCATCCGCGCGTCGCACGGTGATTCCCGGCGACACGGGAACGCCCGCTCCGCGCAGCGCGACCTTCATGAAGTGTTTGTCCATGCAGATGGCCGAATCGATCACTCCGGCGCCCGCGTAGCGCAGCTCGAGCGTGTCGAAGAAGCCCTGGATCGTGCCGTCCTCGCCGTGGCTGCCGTGCAGGATCGGCAGCACGACGTCGACATCGCCGAGTTCCTCGACCGAGCCGTCGGCCGTCCGCACCCGCATCCGCCGCGCTCCGGCCGCTTCCGGCCACAGCACGCGCGATCCGTTGTCGGCGACCTCGGGAAGGTGCTCGGGATCGAGCGCGAACTTGTCGGGGTCGTCGTCTTCGAGCACGAACGCGCCATCGCGCGTGACGCCCACCGGGATCACCCGGTAGCGATCACGATCGATCGCCCGCAGCACCCCGCCCGCCGTGGCGGAGCTGATCGAATGCTCGCTGGATCGACCGCCAAAGAGCACCGCCACCACCGGCTTGTCCATGCTGCGTCCTCTCCCCTTGGGGGGTGTCGTCGTCTGTTGTCAGATGGGGCGCGATCTCGCGCGGGTTCATCGTGCCGTCGAGCACGCGCTTGACCTGCTCGACGATCGGCATCTCGACGCCGCTCGCGCGGGCGAGTTGAAGGATCGGGGCGACCGAGGCCAACCCCTCCGCCGTCTGCTGCATCTGCGTGACGACGTCCTGGAACTTGTACCCCTGGCCGAGCAGGCGCCCGGCCGTGTTGTTGCGGCTGAGCGGCGATTGGCAGGTGGCGATGAGGTCGCCGAGTCCGGCCAGCCCCTGCAGCGTCTCGGGCTTCGCGCCCTGCGCCACCGCGAAGTCCGTCATCTCGACGAGCCCCCGCGTGATGATCGACGCCTTGGTGTTCTCGCCGTACCCCACGCCATCGACGATGCCGATCGCGACCGCGATGAGGTTCTTCAATACCCCGCCGAACTCGGTGCCGATCACGTCGTCGTTCACGAACGTGCGGAAGTAGCGGTTGCGGGCGCGCCGGGCAACGGCCGCGGCGGTCTCTGCGCTGATCGACGAGATGACCGCAGCGGTCGGCTGCTCCTGGGCGATCTCGAGCGCGAGGTTCGGACCCGATGCCACCGCGATGCGTGCGGGGTCGATCCGGAGCTCCTGCTCGATGACCTGGCTCATCCGAAGCCCCGTGCGCTTCTCGACGCCCTTCATGAGCGAGACGACGGGAACGTCGCTGTCGGCGAGCAGCGCCCGGAGCACGGTGAGGTTCTCACGCAGCGACTGGCTCGGAATCGACAGATAGATCTGTTCCGCGCCTTCGATCGCGCCGGCGAGGTCGGCGGTGGCGGTCATCGACCGGGGAAGGTTGATCCCCGGCAGGTAGCGGGTGTTGCGCTTGCCGGTGTGGATCTCGTTGGCGAGCTCAGGGCGCCGCGCCCACATCTCGACCTGCGCACCGCCGTCGGCGAGCACCTTGCCGAAGGTCGTTCCCCAGCTGCCGGCACCCAGTACCGCGACCCGGGGCGGACGCACGTCCGTTCGACGACTCACGCGTCGCCGTCCCGGCCGAGGCGACCGGTCTCGGTCTGGCCGTGCGCTCCCGGGTTCCACCGCTCCGCCGGCGCGGGCAGGCCGCGGAGCCCGGACAGCAGCTCCGCGATGTGGTTCATCACGAGGGTGGTGGCTTCCTGCTGCGCGGCCGGATGCTGCGCACGGTCGGTGAAGCCGTCGAGATCAAGAGCCGGCCCGATCACGACGCGAACGCGCTTGCGGAGGGGCCAGAAGCTCAGCTTCCCGTAGCGGGGATAGATACGTTCGGCGCCCCAGTGCGCCATCGGGATGAGCGGCATCCCGCCGGCGAGAGCCAGCCGCGCCGCACCCGTCTTACCCCGCATGGGCCACATGTCGGGGTCACGCGTGAGCGTACCCTCCGGGTAGACGATGACGCCCGCCTTCTGCGCCGCGAGCTTCTCCGCCGTTTCGATGGCCTGCTTGGCGGCGGCGCCGCTCGTGGCGCGCGCGACCGGGATCATTCCCGTCGCCCGGAGCGCCGCCCCGAGGACGGGCACCCGGAACAGGCTCTCTTTGGCCATGAAGCGCGGGGCCCGACCGAGACGCCACACGGCAGCTGCCACGATCACCGGGTCGATCTCGCTGTAGTGGTTGGGCGCGAGCACGTAGGCGCCGTCCTCGGGAAGGTTCTCGGCGCCCTCGATCTCGATCTTCGCGATGAGTCCGACCAGCGGCACGACGATCGCCGCGAGCGGCCAGAACACGCTCGGACGCGTCTTCTCCGCCGACAGCCGGCGACGTCGGGTGGGGCCCGGGGCCATCAGCCGATGACGTCGAAATCGGCGCCGAGGGCGGTGAGCTTGTCGAGGAAGTCGGCGTAGCCGCGGCGGATGATGCCGATGTTGCGGACCGTCGATTCGCCCTCGGCCGTCAGCGCCGCGATCACGTGGCTGTACCCGCCGCGAAGGTCGGGGACCGTGATGTCGGCTGCGCGGAGCGGGGTCGGGCCAGTGATGACCGCCGCCTGCTCGAGCGAACGACGGGGCACGCGACGCGGACCCTCCTGCAGGCCGTGCGGGTAGACCGTGATGTCGGCCCCCATCTTGACGAGCGCACCGGTGAAGCCGAATCGGTTCTCGTAGACCGTCTCGTGCACGACGGAGCGTCCGTTCGCCTGCGTGAGGGCGACGATGAGCGGCTGCTGCCAGTCGGTCATGAAGCCCGGGTGCACGTCGGTCTCCACCATGACGCCGCGGAGGTCGCCGCCGCGGCGGAACATGATGCCGTCCTCGCGCACGTCGAAGTCCGCGCCGATCTTGCGGAGCACGTTGAGGAAGGTGAGCATCTCCTGCTGGCGGGCACCCGCGACGAAGATCTCGCCGTCGGTCGCGATCGCCGCGCTCGCCCAGCTCGCGGCCTCGTTGCGGTCGAAGATGGCCCGGTGGTCGTACCCCTCGAGCCGCGGCACGCCCTCGATGAGAATGACGCGGTTCGGCTCGTAGGAGATGATCGCGCCCATCTTCTGCAGGACGGCGATGAGATCCATGATCTCGGGCTCGATCGCGGCGTTTCGGAGCTCCGTGATGCCCTCGGCACGCACCGCGGTGAGCAGCACCTGCTCTGTCGCCCCGACGCTCGGGTACGGCAGGTGGATGTTCGCGCCGTGCAGTCCGCGCGGCGCCGACAGTCGGATGCCACTCGGAAGCTTCTCCACGACCGCACCGAACTTGCGGAGCGCATCGAGGTGGAAGTCGATCGGACGGTCGCCGATGCGGCATCCGCCGAGGTCGGGGATGAACGCCTGACCCAGCCGGTGCAGCAGCGGACCGCAGAACAGGATCGGGATGCGGGACGCCCCGGCGTGCGCATCGATCTCTTCGAAGTGCGCACTTTCGACGTCGCTCGGGTCGAGCACGAGCGTGCCGCGCTCGGTCTCGTCGACGCGCACGCCGTGCACCTCGAGGAGCGAACGGACCACGGCCACGTCGCTGATCTCGGGCACGTCGCGCAGCGTGCTGGGGCTCTCGCCGAGCAGCGCCGCCACCATCGCCTTCGTCACGAGGTTCTTGGCACCGAGCACCTGCACGGTGCCCCGCAGCGGTCGACCGCCGCGGATCGCCAGAATCTCGCCCGCTTCGCCCTTCCGGCCGCCAGTTGTCGCGGTGTCGCCGAGCAGTGTCATATGTGGTGCCTCACTGTGCGGGAAGGGGCGGCACCGGTAAAGTGCGCGGCTTCCAGGATTCGCGTCGCGCTTCGTAGGCGGCGATCTTGTCTTCGTTCCGGAGGGTGAGCCCGATGTCGTCGAGACCCTCCAAGAGCCGCCACCTAGTGTAATCGTCGATCTGGAAAGGGACCCGGAGGTCGCCGATCGTCGCGTCGCGTCGCTCGAGGTCGACGGTCATCTCCGCGCCCGGCTGCGCCTCGATCGCGGCCCACAGGGCTTCGACATCCGCCTCCGTGACGACGCCGGTGACGAGACCCTGCTTGCCCGCGTTCCCGCGGAAGATGTCGGCGAACTTGGGGCTCAGGACCACGCGGAAGCCGTAGTCGCGCAGGGCCCACACCGCGTGTTCGCGGCTGGAACCGGTGCCGAAGTCGGCGCCGGCCACGAGGATCGATGACGCCGCGTAGGTGGGCTGATTGAGCAGGAAGTCCGGATCCTGTCGCCAGTTCGCGAAGAGGGCGTCTTCGAAGCCCGTCTTCGTGACGCGCTTCAGGTACACCGCCGGAATGATCTGGTCGGTGTCGACCGCCGACCGCTTGAGCGGTGCGGCGATTCCGGTGTGCGTGGTGAATGCCTGCATGTCAGACCCCCGATCCGACGGCCACCGGCGCGGTGGCGGGTTCCAGGTCGCTCGGGCTGGAGAGCGTGCCCCGCACGGCGGTCGCCGCGGCGACGAGCGGCGAGACGAGATGGGTGCGACCGCCCTTGCCCTGACGTCCCTCGAAGTTGCGGTTCGACGTGGAAGCGCACCGCTCCCCCGGCGCGAGCTGGTCGGGATTCATCCCGAGACACATCGAGCAGCCGGCGAACCGCCATTCGGCGCCGAACTCCTGGAAGACCGTGTGCAGCCCTTCGGCCTCGGCTTCCAACCGCACCCGCGCCGAGCCGGGAACGACCATGACGCGCACGCCATCCGCCTTCTTCCGGCCCTTCACGATCGACGCGAAGGCCCGCAGGTCTTCGATGCGGCTGTTCGTGCAGGAGCCCATGAAGACCGCATCCACGGGCACGTCCTTCAGCGGGGTGCCCGGCACGAGGTCCATGTAGTCCAGCGCGCGCTGCGCGGCGACCCGGTCGTTCGCGTCCGCGAAGTCGCCCGGCGTGGGCACGACGTCGTTGAGCGACACGCCCTGACCGGGGTTGGTGCCCCAGGTCACGAAGGGTTCGAGCAGATCGGCGTCGAGGAACACCTCGGCGTCGTAGACCGCGCCCTCGTCGCTCGGGAGCGTCCGCCAGTAGGCGACGGCGTCGTCCCAGTCCTGTCCTCGGGGAGCGTGCGGGCGCCCCTCGAGGTAGGCGAACGTCGTCTCGTCGGGGGCGACCATGCCGGCGCGCGCGCCCGCTTCGATCGACATGTTGCACATCGTCATGCGCCCCTCCATGGAGAGGGCGCGGATGGCGCTGCCACGGAACTCGAGGACGTAGCCCTGACCGCCGTTGGTGCCGATCTTCGCGATCACGGCGAGGATGATGTCTTTCGCGGTGACGCCCGGGCGCAGCTGGCCCTCGACGGTGATCGCCATGGTCTTGAAGGGCGTGAGTGGCAACGTCTGCGTCGCCATCACGTGTTCGACCTCGCTCGTGCCGATACCGAAGGCCATCGCGCCGAACGCGCCGTGGGTCGAGGTGTGCGAGTCGCCGCACACGACCGTGATGCCCGGCATGGTCAGACCCAGCTGCGGGCCGACGACGTGCACGATGCCCTGTTCGGCATCGCCGAGGGAGTGGATGCGGACGCCGAAGTCGGCCGCGTTCGCACGCAGGGTCTCGATCTGCAGCCGGCTCGTCGGGTCGGCGATCGGCTTGTGGATCTCGAGTGTCGGGGTGTTGTGGTCTTCGGTCGCGATCGTGAGATCCACCCGACGGAGCGGACGATCCTCGGCGCGCAGGCCGTCGAACGCCTGCGGGCTGGTCACCTCGTGGATGAGGTGGAGGTCGATGTAGATGAGGTCCGGCTGGCCGTCCTCACCCTTCACGACGAGGTGGTTGTCCCAGACCTTTTCGGCCAGGGTGCGCGGCGCGGACGCTGCGGAGTGCTCGGGTGTGCTCACTGCTCTGTCTCCTGAATGACGGTGGATCAAGCCCGCAGAAAACTCCGCGACGAGAGTGGCCTGGGGCTAGGACTCGTCGCGGCCGCTAAGGAGGAGTCGGGCGATCCGCACGCGCCCAGGCTACCACCGAGACGTTCTCCACCGGCCCTCACCCCGGTGTCGCTCTGTTTCAGCACGCGAGCGCCGAGCGGCGCGGCATGCGACGCTGGTGCGCAACACCCGAACGTGACAGGACCGCCATGACGACCGAGAATTCCGACGCCAGCGACCGCGCCACCGGCTTCAGCACCCGGCAGGTGCACTCCGGAACGGACTGGCACGACGCTGCGGCGCGCGCGCTGCCGATCTACCTGACGGCCGGATTCCGCTTCGAGGATTTCGATCACGCGGCACACCACTTCCAGACGGGCGCGGGATTCGGGTACACCCGCACCGGCAACCCCACGATCGACGCTCTCGAGCGGCGCCTCGCCGATCTCGAGGGCGGAGCGGATGCGGTGTTCGTCGCGAGCGGCCAGGCTGCGGTGTCGACGGCGCTTCTCGGCCTGCTCTCCGCCGGCGACCACCTGGTCTGCTCCACCCACGTGTACGAGGGTACGCGGGGCCTGCTGCTCGACAACTTCGCACGCCTGGGGATCACGGTCGACTTCGTGGACGACGTCTCCGACCCGGAGGCGTGGCGCCGAGCGACCCGCGAGAACACCCGCGCCTACTTCGCCGAATCCATCGCGAACGCACGGAACGACATCCTCGACATCGCCGCGATCGCCGCGGTGGCCGACGAACGCGCCCTCCCCCTCGTCGTCGACAACACCTTCGCCACCCCCTATCTCCTCCGCCCGATCGAGCACGGCGCCGCGATCGTCGTGCACTCGGCGAGCAAGTTCCTCGCCGGTCACGGTGCAGCGCTCGGCGGAGTCGTGATCGACGACGGCCGGTTCGACGCCGCACGGGCGGGCGCCCTGTTCCCGCATCTGGTCGCGGCGAGCCGCAGCGGTGGCCCGAGCGTGTGGGAGAGGCACGGCGGCTCGGCCCGGATCGGCTACATCCGGGAGTCGACGGCGCCCCGCCTCGGCCCCTCGCCGTCGCCGCTCAACGCGTTCCTCGTCGCCCAGGGCATCGAGACCCTGAGCCTTCGCGTTCGGGAGCAGTCGGGTAACGCGCTCGCGCTCGCTCGGTGGCTCGAGGAACAGCCCGAGGTGGCATCGGTCGACTACGCGGGCCTGCCTTCGCACCCGCATCACGACCTCGCGGCGCGCTACCTGCCGCGCGGATTCGGGTCGGTGTTCACGGTGACGCTGCACGGCGGCGAGCCCGCTGCGCGCGCATTCGTGGAATCCGTGCGCGTGTTCACGCACATGACGCACCTCGGCGACGTCCGTTCCCTCGTGCTGCATCCGGGAACGACGAGCCACGCGCAGCACAGCGAGGCCGATCGCGTGGCCCTCGGCGTTCATCCCGGCACCCTCCGCCTGTCGATCGGCATCGAGGAGATCGACGACCTCCTCTCCGACGCCCGCCGCGCCCTCACCGCGGCCGCGCAGGCGGGCTCCGGGGAACGGGTGGTCGAGGTGCTCGGGTGAGTCGCCCGCAGCACTTCGGCTGGTTCCTGGCCCGCGGCTTCGGCCCGCACGGGTGGGGTCATCCGTATCTCGACTGGAATTACCGCTGGACCGAGCCCCGGCTGTACCAGGAGTCCGCGCGCGCCCTGGAACAGGCCGGCTTCGACCTGCTGATCATCGAGGACGCCCCGTCTCTCGGTTCCGCCGACACGATCGACCTGCGGGTGCGCCACGCGTTCGGGGGCCCCAAACACGATCCGCTCCTGCTCGCTCCCTACATGTTCGCCGCCACGGAGCACCTCGGCGTGGTCCCGACCGTGAATCCCGCGGCGTACCTTCCGTACACGGCGGCACGTCAGTTCGCCTCGCTGCAGCACCTGAGCGGTGACCGTTTGGGCCTGAACGTCGTCACCGACACCGGCAGCGCCCGGCACTTCGGCACCGCCCCGCCCCTCGGTCACGACGCGGCGTACGACCGCGCGGAGGAGTGGCTCGGCGGCATCCGGTCGCTCTGGCGCAGCTGGGGGGACGGCGCGCTCCTCGAAGATGTCGCGGGCGGACGGTACGCCGACGGATCACGGATGCTGCCCACCGCGCACCGCGGCGAGTACTTCTCGTTCGACGGGCCGCTCAACGCCGTGCCGTTCCACGAGGGTGATCCGATCATCGTCTCCCCCGGCGGGTCGGGTCGCGGCCTCGGGTTCGCGGGCGCGAACTCCGATGTGCAGCTCGCGCTCGCCCCGCTCGATGAGAAGAGCATCCGCGCCTACCGCGCGAAGATCCACGCAGCGGCCGAAGCCCGCGGACGCTCGGCGAGTGACATCTCGGTGCTGTTCGCCATCCAACCCGTCCTCGTTTCTTCGGCGGAAGAGGCCGATCGGCTGGTGGCTGCCTCCCGGAATCCGGATGAGGAGACGCTCCGCACGATCGCGCGGCGCCAGTCGTCGGACCTGGAGACCGACCTCACCGCGCTCGATCTCGACGCTCCGCTCGACCTCCGCGTGTTCGCCGACCACGTCTCGCACGGCAGCATCCGTCGCCTGATCGGCGACCACGCCCCGAACACCCCGCTCCGCGAGATCCTCGGCGCGCAGGCGCGCTTGGGCCGGCTCCGCGACGGCTCGGGGTTCGTCGGCACCGCCGGCGAACTCGCCGATCGCATCGAGCAGCTCGGCGACTGGGGCAACGACGGCGTGCTCCTGTGGGGCGACCTGCATCCGGTCACCGTGCACCGGATGCTGGACGAACTCGTGCCGATCCTCCGCCGTCGCGGCATCCTCCGCGACGAGTACGACCAGGGCGGACTCCGCGCGAACCTCCGCTCGTTCTAGTCGAGCGGCGCGCGGTCAGTCGTTCGGCTGCTCGACGGTCGGCGGAGTGCCCTTCTCCTGGGCGACCTTCGCCGCCGCATCCGCGTCGGTCGTGCTCTTCTCGTCTGCGCGCGCGGCGATGAGGCTCGCGATCGTCGCGACCGCCATTGCGGCGATGATCACCGCGAGCGACGCGAGCGTCGAGATGTCGGGGGCCCACTCGACGTGCTCTCCGCCGTTGATGAAGGGCAGCTCGTTCTCGTGCAACGCGTGGAAGAAGAGCTTCACGCCGATGAAGGCGAGGATGAACGCGATTCCGTAGTGCAGGTACTTGAGCTTTTCGAGCAGGCCGCCGAGCAGGAAGAACAGCTGACGCAGGCCCATCAGGGCGAAGAGGTTGGCCGTGAAGACGATGAACGGACTCTGGGTGATGCCGAAGATGGCCGGGATCGAGTCGATGGCGAAGACGAGGTCGGTGAAACCGATCGCGATGAACACGAGGATCATCGGCGTCCAGATGCGCTTGCCCCCGACCGTTGTGCGCAGCTTCGACCCGTCGTAGGAGTCGCTGATGTTGATGAAGCGGCGAAGGATCCGCACGAGTCCGGTCTCGGTCTCGGCGCCGTGGTCTTCTTTGCCGGGGAACGCCTGACGCCAGGCGGTGAAGATGAGGAACGCCCCGAAGACGTAGAAGATCCAGCTTAGGTTCTCGATCAGCACAGCGCCGAGCATGATGAAGCCGCCGCGCAGCACGAGCGCGATGATGATGCCCACCATCAGCACTTCCTGCTGGTATTTGCGCGGAACCGCGAACTGACTCATCAGGAGGACGAAGACGAACAGATTGTCGACCGAGAGGCTGTACTCGGTGAGCCAGCCCGCGACGAACTCCCCCGCGGCGTCGCCGCTGCCGGTCACCCCGAAGAGGATCACGGCGAACACGAGCGCGAGGGACACGTAGAACGCGACCCACAGTGTGGCCTCCTTCATGGAGGGGATGTGCGGCCTCTTCAGGATGATGAGAAGGTCGGCCAGCAGCACGAGCACCAGTGCGACGAGCGCCGTGATCTCGAACCACACGGGGATTTCGTAGCCCATGAGAGCCTTTCCGTGGGATGCGGGGGAAGCCACGAGTCTACAAGCGGGGCGGATTCTGTCGGGATCCATGTGAGACGGTCAGGATTCTCCGGACACCTGAGGGTGAGAGACATCGACCGGCGGGATCGGCGAGGGGGACGGCATGGCGACGGACGCGGAGTTGATCGCGCGCGCGGAGGGCGGAGAGGCGGAAGCGTTCCGCCAGCTCTACCGCCGGCACGTGGACGCGGTGTATCGCATTGCGGTGCTGCTGCTGGAGGACCGGACGGATGCGGAGGACGCCGTTCAGGACGCCTTCGTCACGGCGTGGGGCAAGCTGACCGGGTTCCGGCTCGAGGGCGAGTCCGCGCTCCCCTGGCTCGCGACGATCTGCCGCTTCACGTGCGCGAATCGGCTGCGGGCGCGTCGTCGGGAACGCGCGCACGTCGTCGGTCCGGCCGATGAGCACCTGCCGGCCACGGTCGACGTGGAGCAGGACGTCGTCAGCGCAGAACTCGCCGAACGCATCGCACGCGAGGTGGGTCTCCTGTCGGACATCGACCGGGAGATCTTCGTGCTCTGCGTCGCCGAGGGGTACGCCTACGGCCCCGCGGCCGCGGCGCTCGGCCTCAGCCACGGCGCCGTCCGAAACCGTCTCTCCCGTATCCGCGGCCGGTTGCGGCGGACCGTCGAGGAGGGAACCCCATCATGAACGAACAGGACGAACGGATGCTGCCGGAGCCGCCGACGACGGATCAGATCGATCGAATGGAGACCACGGTGATGAACAGCATCCGCAGCGCACAGCCCGCCGCACCCAGCGCGACGCGGAAGACGTGGCGCCCTCGCGTGTGGGGCGGGGCGGCCGCCGCGGTGGCGGTCGTGGCTCTGGCGGCAGTGATCGCTCCGGGGCTGACGTCGAGCATGTCCGGCAGCAGCGGATCATCGTCGACGGTGGAGGGTGCGGCGGTGCCCCTCACCGGCGAGGTTGCGCTCGAACAACCGGGTCAGATGGTCGACGGCACCGCGCCGGAGTCCGTCACCGGCGCGGCCGGGGATGCGGCGCGCGACACGGTCGGCGATGCGACCGCGGGACGCGATGTCGTCGCGACCGGGTGGGTGCAGATGACCGTCGCCGATGTCAGATCGACGATCGCCGAGATCACCGACCTGGCGCAGACCGAGGGCGGATACGTCGAATCGGCGAGCGTCGGGTCGAGCGGCGCGCAGCCGCTGGAGGGGGACGTCTCACTGCCGATGTCGGGCAGCCAGGTCACCGTGCGCGTGCCGGCCGAACGTCTCGACGCCGTCATCGAGAGCATCGGCGGGCTGGGCGAGGTCACCTCGTCGACCCTCGACCGCACCGACGTCACCGATCAGACCGTCGATCTGCGGGCGCGGATCGCAGCCCAGCAGGCCTCGGTCGATCGACTGACCGAGCTCATGTCTCAGGCGGGGTCCGTGGGCGACCTGATCGCGGCCGAGACCGCGCTCTCGGAACGCCAGGCCGCGCTCGACTCCGACACCCAGCAGCTCGCCTCGCTCGAAGACCGCGTCGCGCTGTCGGGCGTGACGGTGTCGCTCACGCCCGAGAGTGCCCCCGCGAAGGCGGACCCGGCCGGGTTCGGCGACGGATTCGCGGCGGGCTGGAACGGCCTCATCGCCGCCCTGAACGGCACGGTGGTCGCGCTCGGATTCTTGCTCCCGTGGATCGCGCTCGTCGCACTCGTCGGAGCGATCGTCTGGGGCGTGCGGCGCGCCGTCACGCGTCGGCGCACACGCGAACGCCCCACCGCATCCGACGAATAGCGGATGCGGCGGGGCGCGGCGGCGACGGTCAGCTGCGGCGGGACCGCAGGATCACAACGACCGCGATGGCGACGATGACGACGGCGACGCCGCCGATGCCGAGCCCGAGGGCCAGCCCATCGGCGCTCGACCCCGCGGCGGGTGCCGCTGCGGAGGTCGTGAGGGCATCCGCATCCGGATCCGACTGGGTCGTCACAGTGCCTTCCTCGGTGCCCTCCGCAGTGCCCTCCGCAGTGCCCTCCTCCGCGGCGACCGCGGCGCAGGCGGTCTCGGGCGAACCCGTCGCCGCCTCGGTGCCCGCGGGCGGTGCGTACTCGAACGTGTACGCGTCGGCGATGGGGTGCCCGTCGGACGACACCGCGCGCCACGCGACACGGTAGGTGCCGGCGGGCCCGAGGGCGACCGGGGTCGTGATGGTCGGTCCGCTGAGCACCGAACATCCCGCCTCGTAATGCAGTCCGTCGGGTCCGGTGACTTCGGCGAAGTTGCCTTCCCCGGCGTCGATGAGGTTCTCACTGAACCTCTGCGAGACCTCGGTGATGCTCGCCGCGGTCTCCCCCGCGGCCGGCGTCGTGCCGGTCAGACTGTCGTGCGCCGAAGCACCCTGGGACCCCAGGGCGACCGCACCGATGGTCAGCGCGAGGACGACGGCCGTGCGGACGAACGCGCGGCGACCGGATCTCGGTCGGGTGGAGGTCATGCGCGGCGACCCGGTCATGCCTTGCGCGGACGACGCGCGAGGCCGAGCGCGGCGAGGACGGCCGCGAGGGCCGCGATCACGAGCGCGGCGATGCTGAGTCCGAGCGAGACCCCGGCCTGCGGGTCCGCCGGGGCGGCCGCGGTCACGGTCGTGTCGTGGTCGGTCGTGTCGGTGGCGTGGCTGCCCGAGTGCTCGTCGGCCGGCGGGGCGTCGTTGACGTAGAGCACGGGTGCCGGGTCCAGGGTGTCGTCGGCGGCGACCTCGTCGGGCGTCGCCGTCCACTCGGCGACCTCGCCGTCGTCGTACGTCTGCACGGCGGGCAACAGGATGCTGCCGACATCGGGCACCGGGCCGAGCGAGACGGTCATGTTCTGGAACTGGCCCTGCGCGATGCCGGCGCCCGGCTCCGCCTCCCAGATGATGCTCGTCGCGGCCTCGGAGATCGTGTTTCCGGCGACTTCCACCGGCGCCGGCAGCGTCGACCGCACGATCGTGGTCGTCCATCCCGGGATCGGCTCGTAGCGCACGCTCGTGAACGGGGTGTCGGTCGGAAGGGTGACTTCGAGCTTCACCGTGGAGGCGGTCTCGGACTCGTTGGGCACGCGGAAGACGACCGCGGAGTAGCTGCCAGGCTCTGCCTGATTCGGGTTGACGGTGACGTGTGCGGATGCGACGAGTGGCACCGCGATCGCGAGGGCGACGCCGGCGGTCAGGCCCACGAGGGCGCGACGAACTGTGTTCTTCGATGACATGTTGTGCTGCTTTCTGAGTACGCACGGGCGCGTCGAGGCGCCGGATGTGCGGAAAAGGGTGAGGGTGACGAGGCGTTACGCCGTCACCGGCGGCCCCCGCCGCCGCATCACCGAAAGCAGAGCGAGACCGAACAGCACCGCGGGCTCGCGGCGTGCCACCGGCAGCACGGGCGCCGGGTGCATCGCGCGCCCGGGGATGAGGGCGCGGAACGCGCGCGACACGAGCGCTGCGAGCAGCCGGACGGCGCGTTCGCCCAGGCCGAGGGCGAGGACGGTGATCACCGCAGCGATGGCGTGAGCCACCCACATCCAAGGTGATTCGGCGGTGTGGCTCGTCGCGGCACCGTCGATGATCACGCCGGCCGCAGACCCCGAGACGTGGTGCGCGTGCGCAAGGCTCGATGCGGACGAGGCCGTGCCGATCCCCTCGCCGAGCTGCAGTGCCAGGAGCGAGTGGAACATCGCCTGGCTTGCGCCGACCGCAATGCTGAGACGCCACCACGAGTGGGTGCGTCCGGCGAGCAGGACGCAGAGGGGTGCCGCGATCCCAAGTCCGAGGACGATGCCGAGAAGCGACGGCGGATGGGCGGTCGCGGCGGAGTGGGAGACGGTGGCGACTAAGGTCGCCAGGAGGGCCGCGATGGATCCGCGGAAGACGCGCCCTGCGCGATCAGCCCGAGACGACATGCCCCTCCTCCCCTCCCATCCTATTCCGCGTGCTCACACGCTTCGGATGGCGCGCGCGCCGCTCCGGCGCCGGGTCGCCTGTCCGCTGAGACGAGGACATCTGCGCGAGACGAGGGCTTTCCGGGGCGAATTGCCCTCATCTGGGCTGTTCGCCCTCGCCTCGGCGAGCTCGCGAGAGAACACACTCATCCCACCAACGACGAAACCCCCGACCGTTCGGTCGAGGGTTTTATCGTGTTGGTGACCCCAGCGGGATTCGAACCCGCGTTACCGCCGTGAGAGGGCAGCGTACTAGGCCGCTATACGATGGGGCCGCATTTTGGCAACCGTTCAATTATGCACGGGATTTCGGCACG
The DNA here is from genome assembly GCF_021117345.1 of Microbacterium sp. cx-55. Taxonomy (NCBI): domain Bacteria; kingdom Bacillati; phylum Actinomycetota; class Actinomycetes; order Micrococcales; family Microbacteriaceae; genus Microbacterium; species Microbacterium sp. cx-55. The sequence goes on from NZ_CP088261.1 coordinate 1,921,811, forward strand.
CGACAAATCGAGCCGGCATCCGCGCGGCGCCGCTTGCCGCATCCGCAGACCGGGAGTTGACTCGTCGTATGCGTATCACCAAGCACGAGCACGCCGCCCTCACTCTCGAGAAGCAGGGCCGCAAGCTCATCATCGATCCCGGGGTCTTCACCGCTTCCCTGGAGCCCCTCGACAACATCGTGGGGGTCGTCATCACCCACGAGCACCCCGACCACTGGACCGGCGATCACCTCGACCGCATCCTGATGGCGAACCCGGGCATCCCGATCGTCGCGCCGCAGGGTCTCGCGAACGCGGCTCCGGGGTACCCGATCACGGTCGTCTCCCCCGGCGACAGCATCGACATCGACTCGTTCCATCTCGAGTTCTTCGGCGGCGAGCACGCGGTGATCCACGAGAGCATCCCGGTGATCGACAACGTCGGCGTTCTCGTCGACGATGGGTTCTACTACCCGGGCGACTCGTACAGCGTGCCGAAGGGCGCCGCCGTCGAGGTGCTGGCGGCCCCCGTGGGTGCGCCGTGGCTGAAGATCGGCGACGCGATGGACTTCGTCCTCGCCGTGAAGCCGCGCCGCGTCTTCGGAACGCACGACATGACCCTGTCGGTCGCGGGTCGTGACATGGGGCTCAGCCGGCTCCGTTGGGCCGTGGAGCAGAACGGCGGCGAGTTCATCGCTCTCGAGCCGGGCGACAGCACGGAGCTGTAGACACCGCACGCGAAACGGCGGATGCCGCGGACCACTCGGGCCCGCGGCATCCGCCGTTCTGGTTCGTTGCGCGAATTACTGCGCGTCGAGGTCCGTCTCGAGGAGAGCGACGAGCTCGTCGAGCACCTTCTCGGCGCCCTCACCCTCGGCCTTCAGCGTCACGACGGAGCCCTTGGCCGCACCGAGTCCGATGAGCGAAAGGATGCTGCCCGCGTTCAGGTCGGGTCCGCCGGCGGCGGCGATCGTCACCGGGAGCTTCTTCTCCTGCACCGCCTGCACGAAGAGCTTCGCGGGGCGAGCGTGCAATCCGGAGCTGCTCGCGATGGTTGCCTGACGTTCTGCCATGACTGTTTCCTTCCGTCTTTGGGTTTATTGTCTCAGGCGGCGACGGGTACCGCTTCTGCCTCGGCCAGTTCTTTACGCCCGACCCACTTCTTCAGTGCCACGACGGCGAAGGCGGAGACCACGGTTCCAGCCAGGACGGCGATGAGGAAGCCCCACCACGGGTCGATGGCGAAGAGCACGAAGATGCCGCCGTGCGGGGCGAGCGACGAGACGCCGAGGGCCATCGCGAGCCCACCGGTGACGGCGCCACCGACCATGGACGCCGGGATGACGCGCAGCGGGTCTGCCGCCGCGAAGGGGATCGCACCCTCGCTGATGAACGACGCACCGAGCAGCCAGGCGGCCTTGCCGTTCTCACGCTCGACGGGGGTGAAGAGGTTCTTCGCGAGCACCGTGGAGGCGAGCGCCATCGCGAGCGGCGGCACCATCCCGGCGGCCATGACGGCGCCCATGATGAGGAACGGAACGGCGTGGATGTCGCTGGTCGACGCGCTGGCGAGTCCCGCGGTCGCGAAGGCGTATGCCACCTTGTTGATCGGTCCGCCGAGATCGAAGCACATCATGAGCCCCAGGATCACGCCGACGAGCACGATCGCGGAGGTGCCGGCGAGGTTGGTGAGTCCGTCGTTCAGAAGCTCCATGAGCGCAGCGATCGGCCGGCCCAGGAACAGGATCATTAGACCCGACGCGACGATAGACCCGACGAGCGGAATGATCACGACCGGCATCAGCCCGCGCAGCCAGCGCGGCGGGTTGAGGCGTCCGAGCCACCAGGCGACGAATCCGGCGAGCAGACCGCCGATGATGCCGCCGATGAAGCCGGCGTTCATGAGCACGGCCACGGCACCGGCGACGAAGCCGGGCGCGATGCCGGGCCGGTCGGCGATGGCGAACGCGATGTATCCGGCGAGAGCCGAGACGAGGAAGCCCATCGACGTCGAACCGATCATGAACGCGACCGAGCCAAGGTACTGGCCGATGCCGCCCGCGGGCAGATCCCAGAGCGAGTTCTGAATGATGACCGTCGCCGCATTCTCGGTGACGTTGAAGCCGCCCAGCAGGAAGCCGAGTGCGATCAGCAGACCGCCACCGGCGACGAACGGGATCATGTAGCTGACACCCGTGAGCAGGATGCGCTGGATCTTCGCGCCCCAGCCGATCGACTGCGTCGGCGCGTCGGATGCGGCATCCGCGGTCGCTGCCGCGACGCGCGCGGCGCGGGGGTTCCGCGCGGCGGCGACGGCTTCGGTGATCATCGCGACCGGCTGCTCGATGCCGCGCTTCACGCCGGAGCGGATGACGGGCTTGCCCGCGAACCGCTGCTGCTCGCGTACGTCCACATCCGTCGCGAAGATCACCGCATCGGCGTTGTCGATGACGCTCTGCGGGAGGGCCTTGTAGCCGCTCGAGCCCTGCGGCTCGACGACCAGGTCGACGCCCTCGGCAACGCCCGCGGCGGTGAGTGCGTCGGCGGCCATGAACGTGTGCGCGATGCCGGTCGCGCATGCTGTGACGGCCACGATCCGGGCGGGGCGTCCGTCGATCAGGAGCTCGCTCGACGCCTCAGCGGCGGGCGCAGCAGCGGGCGCAGCGGCGGGGGCTGCCGGCGCGGACGCTTCCTCACCGATCGCCTCGCGCACGATGTGCACGACGGCATCCGCGTCGGCCGCGGAACGCAGCGCGCTCGTGAAGGGATCCTGCATGAGGCTCCGGGCGAGCTTCGAGAGCACCGCGAGGTGCTCCTCGGCCGCGTGCTCGGGGGCAGCGATCAGGAAGACGAGGTCGGCGGGACCGTCGGACGCACCGAAATCCACTCCCGGCGTCAGGCGAGCGAAGGCGAGCGACGCCTGCGTCACCGCGGAGCTCTTCGCGTGCGGGATGGCGATGCCGCCGGGAAGCCCGGTCTCGTCCTTCTCCTCACGCGCCCACGCGTCGGCGAAAAGCGCTTCCGCGTCGGTCGCGCGGCCTGCGGCGACGACGCGCGCAGCGAGCGCGCGGATGACCGCGGCTTTGTCGGCCCCCAGGTTCTCGTCAAGGCTGACGAGCTCCGGGATGATGGTGTCGGACACGATGACCTCCAGTGGTCGGGTTGTCAGCGGCTGAAGCGCCGGACGGGGATGTCGGCGGTGGGCAGATCCGCCGGCGTCGGGGGTTGGGTTCCAGGAAGGGATGCGGCGGCCGCGCCGTAACGCATGCCGCCCCGAAGACGGTCCTCCGGAGAGAGACCGGCGACGTCGGCGAGCAGATATCCCGCGAGCGAGCTGTCGCCGGCACCGACTGTGCTGACCGCGGTGATGCGAGGGGCGGTTCCGACCCATGCGCCGTCTGCGGTGACGAGGAGGGCGCCGGCCGCGCCGAGGGTGACGAGGGCAGCACCGACGCGACCTCTGACGAGGCCCTCGGCGAGCTCGATGATGCCCGGGATATCGTCAGGGTCCGCCTCGGCACCGGTCAGCTCGGCGAGCTCGTGCTCGTTGGGTTTGATCAGGTCGGGCGACGCGTCAGCGACGACCGCGTGCAACGCGGGGCCCGACGTGTCGACGGCGATGCGGGGAGCCGCATCACCGTGGGCCCCGCGGACGGCGGCGATGATGCGCACGTACAGGTCCGGCTCGGCGCCCGGCGGCAGGGATCCGGCGAGCACCAGCCAGTCGGCCCCCGCGGCGGCGGCGATGACGTTCTCGAGGAGGGCCGCCTCTTCGGCGCCGCCCAGGTGCGGGCCCGGGAGGTTGATCTTCGTGGTCGTGCCGTCGGGGTCGAGCACGGTCAGGTTCGACCGCGCGTGACCCGAGATCGGCACCGCGTGCACGGCAACGCCCGTCGCCGCGAGTGCCGTGGCGAACGGATCCGTGTCGGCGAGCGGCAGAACCGCGAGCGTCGCGACGTTCGCCGCGGCGACGACGCGCGCGACGTTGATTCCCTTGCCGCCGGCGTCTTCACGCACGCCCGCGGCGACCTGCACCTCGCCGACGCGGAGCGGCTCGGTGAGGGTGACCGCTCGATCGAGCGAGGGATTGGCGGTGACGGTGACGATCATGCGACTCTCACTTCCACGCCCGCCTCGGCCAGTGCCGCGGCGAGCTCGGCGGATGGTTCTGCATCGGTCACGAGCGTGTCGATGGCAGACAGGGGGGCGAACCCGACGAGCAGTTCGGTATCGAACTTGCGCGAGTCACTGACGACCACGATGCGGCGCGCCGCCGCGACGATCGCGCGCTTCACCGCCGCTTCTTCGGGGTCGGGAGTGCTGAGCCCGAAGTCCGCCGACAGGCCGTTCGTGCCGATGAAGGCGACATCGGGGCGGAGGCCGGCGACGATCGATGTCGTCGACGCCCCGACGGCCGCACCGGTCACGCCGCGGATGCGACCGCCGATGAGCGTGAGGGTGACGCGGTCGGATGCCGCCAGGGACGGCGCGAGGGCGTATGCGTGGGTGACCGCATCCGCGGTGCCCTGCGTCGCTTCGAGGTAGGCGGGCAGTCGTTCGGCGATCGCACCGACGGTGGACCCGGCGTCGAGGAAGACGGATCCGGCGAAGCCGGAGCCGAGCTCGTCGAGGGCGGCCGCCGCGATCAATCCCTTCGCGTCGCCCCGCTCACGGATGCGTTCGGTGAGTGAGATCTCACGGGTACTCGACCGGTCGGCGCCGACGGCGCCACCGTGCACGCGGCGAAGCACGCCGCGCTGTTCGAGGACGCCCAGGTCACGGCGAACGGTCTCGGTGGTGACGTCCAGACGCTGCGCGAGGTCGATGACGACGAGTCGTCCCTCGAGCTGCAAAATGCGCTCGATCTCGTCTTGGCGCTCCGTTGCGTACATGGTCATCCTCCCTGATGCCCACAGATTACAACACAAATCAACATAAGCACAGAGATATGGACCGCGAGAATTCACCCGAATCGCGGATGCTCGACGGGAGTCCCGTCGATCGGTCGCCCTCCCCGCGTCAGCTCAGCTCCGCCGGAGGTGTGCGCAGATCCGCACCGGGCATCAGATCGAGCTCCGCCCACGCCACGTCGTGCCAGGCGCCGTGCTTCCACCCGATCCGGCGATGCAGTCCGGCCCCCTCGAACCCGTAGCGCTCGTGCAATCGCATGCTGGCCGGATTCGGCTGTGTGATCGCCGCGACCGCCCGTCGATATCCGCGCGCGCGAAGGTCGCGCAGCAACCCGTCGTAGAGCGCCCGCCCCCCGCCCGCGCCTCGATGGTCGGGGCGGACATACACGCTCACCTCGCAACTCCAGCGATAGGCGGCGCGGGCCTTGAATGGTCCGGCGTAGGCGTACCCGACGACCGATCCATCGATCTCCCAGACCAACCACGCGTGCCGGTCCTGCGCCTGCGCGATACGACGGGCCATCTCCGTCTCGGTGGGAGCCTCGGTCTCGAAGGTGATCGCCGTGTTCTCGACGTAGTGGGCGTAGATCGCCGCGCACTCCGCAGCGTCGCTCGGCTGTGCCGTTCGGGTGGTTCCCTCGTGATGCATGTTCGTATAATAGGCACTATGCGTGCACATAGTGACACTCCCGCAGCGTCCGACGATCTCGGACCGGCGCTCGGCCGTGCGGTGCATTCCGCGCGGTCCGAACAGGGCCTCTCCATCTCGGGCCTCGCCACGTCGTCCGGAGTGTCGCGCGCGATGATCGCGCGGATCGAAGGCGGCGATGTGCAGCCGACGGCGGCGCTGCTCGCCCGGCTTTCCGCCAGCCTCGGTCTCACGCTGTCCGAACTCATCGCCCGCGCCGAGTCCGACGGCACCCGCCTGCGCCGCGCCGCCGAGCAACCGGTGTGGACGGATCCCGAGTCCGGGTACAGCCGCCGTGCACTGTCGCCGTCCACCGGCGCGGCGATCGAGCTCATCGAAGTGACCCTTCCCCCGGGGGCATCGGTCGACTATCCCGCCGAGGCGTATCGGCACATCACTCAGCAGATCTGGGTCATGTCCGGAACCCTGCGATTCCGGGAGGGCGCCGACGTTCACGAGCTCCGGTCCGGCGACTGTCTGCAGCTCGGCGAACCCGCTCACTGCGCGTTCGAGAGTGCCGGCCCGTCGGAGTGCCGGTACATCGTGGCGCTCGCCAAGACGGCGCATCCTCGCCGCTGACGTCCCGGACACAGCGATGGCCCCGGTCCAGGCGGACCGGGGCCATCGCTGATGGTCTGTGGATCAGGCTTCGCTCATCGCGCGAACCTCGGCCTGCCCCTTGGCCGCGTAGTACGCGGCACGGGCCGCATCCTTCCGCGCCTGCTCGGCGTACCCCGCCTCGAGCTCCTCCTGCGGCACCTCGACGTTCGGCGCGTGCGGCACGCCGTTGTACTTCTCGATATACGCGTCGAGCTCCGGACCGCTGGTCCAGGAGGTGATCAGGCAGTAGCGCGGGTCGGTGCCGCGGTGCGTGGCGGCGTGCCACAGCCGCTGGGTGTCGATGATGAGCTGAGCACCCGCCGGAAGAGCGATGCGAACCTCGCCCTTCGGGTCGGTGCGGTTCTCCCGGAGCACGAAGAAGCTGTCGGTGTCGTTCGTGAGGTTGAAGAACCCGCGCACGACCCAGCCGGTGCCGTCGGGGTTCAGACGGTTGTTGTCGTCCTGGTGGAGGTTGTACAGCGTCTCGCCGTAGGGCGTCGGCTGCAGCTCGATCACGCGGCACCGGCCGACGTTCGCGCCCGGCTCCTGCGCGCGGCGGGCCAGGTTCGGGGCCTTCGCGACCTGCGAGTCGATCCAGACGCCGTCCTTGTCGGTGCGCGGCGGCTTGTGGTTCCAGAAGCCGTTGCACTCGATGTCGCCGAAGGCGCTGGCGAGCGGGGCGAACCGGGTGTCGCCCGAGGACTTCCAGTCGTTGTACTCGATGTCGAGCCACTCTTTGGGATCGAGTTCCTGGTTATAGCTGTCGAGGACGACATAGCCGGTCTCTTCGAGAGCGGCAGACTTGATGTAACCCATGACGGATCACGCCTTTCTTCTGGGGCCAGCGAAGTTTTTACAGGCCCTGGTAAGGGCAGCCTACCTCCCGTGTTCCGCCGAGCCGAGGGGCGACGCGGGCCTCGGAGGGCATCCACATAGAGTGGGATGCAGGTGGTTCCGACCACCCGTCGGAGTGCACGTCGAGGGACGAGAACGAGGAACATGGTCAGCGCCACCAACGTCGATGCCACGGCCGTGAACACGATCGCCTGGCTGTCCGCATCCGACACCCGGATCGTCGTCCCCGTCTACCAGCGCCAATATCGCTGGGACATCGGCGCATGCGAGCAGCTCCTCGGCGACATCCGCGCGGTGGCCGACCTCGGCGATGGGCACACGCACTTCCTCGCCTCGATCCTGTCGTCCCGGGGCAGCGATGCGGACGCGGGCGAGCTCGTGCTGATCGACGGCCAGCAGCGCATCACGACGCTCATGCTCCTGATCGCGGCGCTGCAGCACACCGTCGCCCACAGCGACCCGGCGCTCGCGGCGGAGACGCAGCGCGTGCTCGTGCGGTCGGATGATCCCGAGCGCACCCGGCTGCGCCCGCACCGGGCTTGGGCCGGCGTCTTCGAGAGCATCGTGCGGGGCCGGCACTCCCCCGGGGCCGACGAGCCCGAGTCGCGGTTCGCCGACAACTACGCATTCTTCCGCAGCCAGATCCGCGCCGACGAGGCCCCGCGCATCTGGCGGGGACTCCAGCGCCTGGAGCACGTCGCGATCGCGCTCGGCGCGGGCGCGAACGCGCAGCAGATCTTCGAGAGCCTGAACTCCACCGGCGAACCCCTCCGCGATCACGAGCTCATTCACAACTACGTGCTGATGGGCCTCTCGCACGCCGAACAGACGGCGGTCGAAGACGCATTCTGGGTGCCGATCGAACAGAACACCGGCTCGTCGATCGCCGACTTCTGGCGGCACTACCTCGTGATGCGCACGGGGCGAGAGCTCGCCGGGGCGGCCCCCCGGGGCGTGTACGAGGCGTTCCGTCGCGAGTTCCCGGTGCTCGATCCGGCGTCGCTCCCCCACCACGCGGCCGAGTGGAAGCAGTTCTCCGAGATCTATCGGGTGCTCCTCGAACCCGCGCATGCGCCCGACGAACACGTCGCCCGGCACCTGGGTTACGTGAACACCTTCGGGCGCAGCATGTATCCGCTCGTGCTGCGCGCGTACGGCGAATGGGTGCGCGGAGAGACCGATCGGGATGAACTCGTGGCCGTGCTCGAGAGCATCCAGTCGCTGCTGGTGCGACGAGCGATCGTCGGCCTGTCGAACGACCGTCTCGTGGCCCGGCTGTGCCGGGCGCGCAGCGAGAGCGCCGAAGAACTCGGGCGCGCGTTCGGGCGCATCACCCCGTCCGATGTGCGCGTGCGGGCCGCGCTCAAATACACCGACCTGCCGCATCCGGCGTACGTCCTGGGCCGCATCTCGGGGGTCGATTCGGTCGCCGAGTTCGGCGTGGAGCACGTCTTCCCGCTCGTGCCGGGTGACGGCTGGAGCGGCGACGACACGCGGGTGTGGGCGGACTACTCAGATGACGAGCAGAACAGCCACCGCGCCCTGGCGCGCACGCTCGGCAACCTCGCGCTTCTGGAGGATCCGCTGGCCGAACGGATCCTCGATGCGTCGTTCCCCGACAAGCGCGCGATCTACGCGAAGAGCGACGTGCCGCTGACGCGCGCCTTGGCCGCGCGGGATGCGTGGGGAACGGCCGCGATAGCCGAGCGCACCGTGACCCTGAGCGACACGTTCGTCGCGACCTGGGAGCGCCCGGTCGACGTGCTGATCGATGACGACGACCTCACCCCGATCCTCGACGCGACGCAGCGCCGCGGCTTCCCGCCCGGCTGGCAGCGGGAGTGGTCGTATGTCGAGTACCGCGGCGAGCACTGGGAGATCTACGACGTCGCGGCACTCTTCAACCGCATCTTCAGACGGCTGTGGGCCGACGCGCGCAGCGCGGTCATCGCCTTCAGCGACCGCCGCGGCGGGCCCGTCTACGACGCCCAGGCGTGGAACGGTCAGTGGGACGAGCTCGGCGACGGCGCGTTCCTCTACATGGGCTGGGACTCGGGTTACATGCTGAGCGCCATCCAGGGCGTGCTCGATGAAGCGGGGATCGCCGCCGAGGTCTTCGTCAAGTACTCCTACATCGGCACCGCGATGCGCGACTGACCGGCCGGGCGATCGACCGGCCGGCGGATCAGCGCCTGATCGGCGTCCAGCCGGGCGGCAGCGGATCGTCGTAGGCGGCGCGTTCGTCGTCTGCCGCCCGCGACCACCCCTGGGCGGCATCCGGGTTCTCGGACGCGCCGCGCGCGACGCGGAACCCGACGTCATCCTGGGAAGAACCGGGTGATCCGCCGCGTCGGACGGAGGCACGCACGCTCCACGCGTCGTCGGCGAACCCACCGCCGCGGAAGACGCGGTAGTCGCCGTAGCGGGCCGGGTCCAGAAGGTCCCAGCACCACTCCCAGACGTTCCCGAGCGTGTCGAACATGCCGTTCAGGTTCGGCATCTTGCCGCCGACGTTCTGCGGTGCGCCGACGCCGTCGAGCGATGTCCATGCCACGTCCGGAAGCGCGCCGTAGTGCGGAGCCGACGAGCCCGCGCGGCAGGCGAACTCCCACTCTGCCTCGGTGGGGAGGCGGAAACCGTCGGAATCCGCGCTCCAGCGCACATCCGATCCGTCGAACGTGTACGCCGGGTCGAGCCCCTCCCACTCCGACAGCGCGTTGCAGAATCGCACCGCACGCGTCCAGCTCACATCGACGACCGGGCGACGCGGATGCGTTCCGCCGAGGCCGAGCAGTTCACCGAACGCATCCTGGGTGATCGGGTACACCGAGATCTCGAACGGCTCGAGATCGACGTCCCGGCGGATGCGGCGCCGCGCGTCGTGGAGCGTCACGGTGCCGCCGGGGATCGCGGCCAGCTCGATGTCGGTCACCCCGGAACTCTACGCGCGCAGACGCAACGCCTCCGCGCGAAGAACGGCCAGCGCGGTGACGGATGCGGCGGCCGACCAAGCCTGGGGGCGACAGGCCGCGGGGTAGGGCACCGGAGCGCCGGTCTGCGCTTTCGGGTCGCCCGCGTGCAGCTCGGGCACGCGATAGTCGAATCCCTCTGCGGCGTCGAGCAGCGCCCCCACGACGGATCCCGCGGCCTCGACCAGCCCGGCGCGCAGCATGCCGTGCGCGGCGATCGCGGTGTCATGGGTCCAGACGCTGCCGCCGTGGTACGAGAGCGGCCAGTAGCCGGCCGCATCCGTCGACAGGGTCCGGATGCCGAACCCGCTCGACATCGTCGCGCCGAGCAGAAGACGGGCCACGTGCGCTTCTTCGTCGGGGTCGAGGATTCCGGTGCCGATGAGGTGGCCCACGTTGCTCGTGAGCGTGTCGACGGGGCGCTTGTCGCGGTCGAGCGCCACGGCCGGGTAGCGGCCCTCGGGCGTGCTCACCCAGTAGGCCCGGCGGAATCGGTCGCGGAGGGCCGCCGCCCACTCGCGCAGGTCTCCCGGAACGTGCCCACCGTCGTGATCGTCCAGAGCCTCGAGGATGTCGGCGGCTGCGACGGCCGCTTCGTACGCGTATCCCTGGACCTCGCACAGGGCGATCGGCCCCTCGGCCAAGCGACCGTCGCGCCACTGGATCGAGTCGCCCGAGTCCTTCCACCCCTGATTGGTGAGCCCGCGACCCGAGCGATCGATGTAGTCGAGGAAGCCGTCTCCGTCGCTGTCACCCGAGACCAGCATCCACTCGAGCGCGCGATGCAGCGCGGGAAGCAGGTCGCGCACCTCCTGCTCCGGCATACCGGCCCGCCAGGCGTCCGCGAGCAGGCAGATCCACAGCGGCGTGGAGTCCACGCTCCCGTAGTAGAGCGGGGGGAGCACGACGCCCTCCCCCGGTATCTCGAGCGCCGTCGCCCGCAGCTCGTGCAGGATCTTTCCCGGCTCCTGGGCCGTGTCGACGTCGTCGATACTCCCCTGCAGACGGGCCAGGACCCGGAGGGTGGATGCGGCGATGCCGACGTCCCGCGGAAGGGCCAGGCGTGCCGACCACAGCGAGTCCCGCCCGAACAGGGTGAAGAACCAGGGCGCGCCGGCGGCGTAGAACTCGTCCGCGGGGTGGCCGGGGATCACGAGCCGCAGGGCATCGAGATCGGAGAGCGCGCGGCGAAGCCAGGCGCCGAGTCGGGGCTCGAGCGCGCGGCCTTCCGCGATCGCCTCGTCGTGGCCGCCGGCCGAAGGCCCCGTCGGTGCGGCGACGACGATCTCGTCGTCGTGCAGGGCGAGCGCGAAGGTGACGGTGCGCGCACTCCGCGCCGGCGCGGTCACCGTCCACCGCGCGTGGATCCCGTCCGCGTCGACCGCGATCTCGGCTTCCGGTGCCCGCAGCACGCTGCGTTGCGGGCCGGAGACGATCACGGCCGTCTCCCCCTCCACGCGCACGTCCACGTCGCCACCGCCGGGCTGCCCGGCTTTCACGTCGTGCATCGAGGCGAAGTCGGGGACGAGTCGGAGACGGAGCTCGGTGGTCACGTCGACGTCCCGGCCGTTACGCAGCATCCACGTCTCGGTCAGCGCGCCCGGGCCCACTCGTCGAGAACGCTCGAGACGCACCCTCGGGTCGGGTTGGCCGCCGTCGAGTCCGCGCAGAAGTCCGACGAACAGCAGGTCGCTCGCCCCTTCCTCCGCGGCGGAGATCCACTCGATCTCGGAGCCCTCGCACGCGCATTCGAGCAGGCGCACGTGCCGCACATCGCCGTGGTAGACCCCGTGGATCGGCGCTGTGCCCAGGTCTCCCGTTCGCGCGGACCACACCTGGGTCGGCGCGCGCAGGGCGATGAGCGCGTCGTGCAGGAACGGCTGCTGCGCGGATACTGCCGCGGTCGTCTCGACGGTCATTCCTTGACGGCCCCTTCGCTGGCGTTCATGATTCGGCGTTGGAAGATGAAGAACATCACGGCGACGGGGATCGTCATGATGGCGGCGGCGGCGAGCTTCAGGGGGAACTGACTGCCCTGGCTGAGCTGTCCGCTCGCCAGCGATGCGACCCCCTTGGTCAAGGTCGTGAGTTCGGGCGACTGCGTCGAGATCACGAAGTGGCTCAGCTCGTTCCACGATCCCTGGAACGAGAGGATCACGATCGTGATCAGCGCGGGCCGCGCCATCGGCAGCACGACCGACCAGAAGATCCGGAACGACCCGGCCCCGTCGATCCGCGCCTGCTCCTCGACCGAGGGCGGGATCGACTCGAAGAAGTTCTTCATGATGAACACGCCCGCCGCATCCACCAACAGCGGCAGGATCATGCCGGCATACGAGTCGTAGATGCCGAGCTGGTTGATCACCAGGAACTTCGGAATCAGCAGAACCACGGTCGGCACCGCCATGACCGCGACGAGCGCGGCGAAGACGACGCCACGGCCGCGGAAGCGGAGCCGGGCGAGCGCGTACCCCGCCAGCGAGTTGAAGAACACGCGCCCGGCCGTGACGAACACCGTGACCACCGCCGAGTTGGCGAACCAGACCGGGAAGTCCGAGTTCAGGAACAGCCGCTCGTACGCCGCCCACGTCAGGGGGTTCGGCACGAGCGACATCGGGTCGGCGGCGGCGTCCGCATCCGTCTTCACCGATGTCGCCAGCTGCACGAGGAACGGGGCGATGTAGATCGCCGCGAGTGCGAGCAGGAGCGCATAGAGCGCGATCTGCCACGCCAGCCCGCGTCGGGGCCTCCCCACGCGCCTCTTCTTCGGAGCAGCCGGCGCCGCCGCCGCGCCGCGCTGCTCCGCGAGCACGTCGGCCTGCAGGGGGGTGATGCCGCTCATGATCGGCCGCCCTTCACTTCGTACTGCCGGGCTCGACGCCGCGACACGGGCCGATCCCGCAGGATCCAGCGCTGCAGGATCGTGAAGGCCACGATGATCACGAAGAGCACGAAGGCGATCGCCGCGCCCTGACCCCACTGCTGAGAGATGAACGCGGAGTCGTAGCTGAGGTAGGCGGGGGTCAGCGTCGTCTTCGCGGGGCCGCCCTGGGTGCCCGTGTAGATCTGGTCGAACACCTGCCAGGTGCCGATCAGGCCGAGCGTCAGCACGGTGAACAGCGTCGGCTTGAGCTGCGGAAGAGTCACGCGCCAGAAGCGCTGCCAGGCGTTCGCGCCGTCCATCATCGCCGCCTCCTCGACATCGGCTCCGATGTTCTGCAGCCCCGCGATGAACAGCAGCATGAACGTGCCGGATGTGGTGAAGATCGCCATCAGGATGAACGCCGACATGGCCACCGACGGGCCGGCCGCCCAGTCCCACCAGCTCACCCCGAGGAAGTCGTTTCCGGTCAGCACCTCGGGACCTGTGGTGACCCCGAACACGCCGAGCAGGTTGTGAAGCACCCCGCTCGGGTCGTTGAACCAGTTGGGCCCGTTGATACCGAGCCAGGACAGCACCTCGTTGATGGCGCCGGAGGTGGAGAACAGGAAGAGCCACAGAACGGTGATCGCGACCGAACTCGTCACCGACGGAAAGTAGAAGGCCGTGCGGAAGAACCCGCGCCCGCGCAGCACCGCGCGGTTGACCAGCACGGCCAGGAACAGGGCCAGCGCCGTCTGCAGCGGTACCACCAGCAGCACGTACCAGGCGTTGTTGCGGAGCGCGATGCCGAAGTCGCGACGGGCGAGCCCGCTCTCGGTCGTGACCGCGGCGTAGTTGTCGAGGCCGACGAACCCCACTGTCGAGGCGAGGGGGCTGCCGCGCCCACTCCAATCGGAGAAGCTCACCCACAGCGCCATCAGCACGGGGATGAGCAGGAACACACCGAGGATGACGAGCACGGGGAGCGTGAAGAGCCAGCCGGCGGCGGCCTCGCCGCGCCGAAGTCCCGCGTGGGGGGCTTCGGCGCGGGGGGCCGCGAGGCGAGAACGGTCACAGCGAGACGCCCTATTCGACGATCGCCTCGAGGTTCGACTGCGCCGAATCGAGGATCGACTGCGGGTCCGCGGTCTTGAGCGTCTCGAGCTGCGCGTTGAAGTCGCTGATGACGTCCGCGGCACCGGCCATCGTGGGCGGGAACTGCGCGTACTCGGCGCCGCTCAGGAAGGCAGTGAGGTCGGGGTTCGCGCTCGTCCATGCATCCGCCGCCGATTCGATCGACGGCATCGGTCCGAACGCTTCCGAGAACGCGAGCTGCTGATCCGTGCCCGTGAGGTACTCGACGAGCGCGAGCGCGGACTCCTGGTTGCCGCTGTCTGCCGCCATGCCCCAGCAGTTCGTGAACTGCAGGGTGCCCTTGCCGCCCGGACCCGCCGGGAGCTCGGCGACCGTGTAGGCGACATCCGGGTAGTCGTTGGTCATGGCTCCGGTGATCCAGTTGCCCTCGATCACCATCGCGGCCTTGCCGGTTCCGAACGCCTCGCCGCCCCAGCCCGCCCCCACGTCGGCGGCGAAGGCGAAGCTGCCGTCGTTCAGGTGCGTCTTCACGTAGTCGAGCGCCTCGAGGTTCTCCGACCCGTTCGCAATGACCGCGCCGTCTCCGTCGACGAGTCCTCCCCCGGCCTGGGCCATGAAGGCGCCCACCCGCTGGTACTCGGCGCCGAACGCGAGCCCGACGTGGTCGGCCGTCGTCAGCGTCGCGGCGACGTCGGCAAGCTGATCCCAGTCGGTCGGGATGTCGGCATCCGTCAGTCCGGCGGCCGCCCAGAGATCCGTGTTGATGATGAGGCCCAGCGTCGAGAAGTCCTTGGGCGCGCAGAAGAAGTCGCCGTCGAGGCTGAAGTTGTCGACGAGCGACGGATAGAAGTCGTCCTTGTTCGCGAGCTGGTCGCCGTAGGACGCCAGGGACCCGTTGCCCGCGTACCCGGCCAGCGCCTCCGGGGCGAGGTAGAACAGGTCCGGCGGCGAACCGGCCGCGAACCCCTGGGAGAGCTGCTGCGGAAGGTCGTTCGCCACCTGGACGGTCGCGTCGACGCCGGACTCGGCCGACCAGGCGTCGACGGCGGCTTCCACGGCCGCGGTCTCGGCGTCGCCGGACGAGCCGATCAGGAGCGTCAGTGCTCCGCTGCCACCGGACGCGGTCTCGCCGGCGTCGTCGAACCCGGAGCCGCCGCAGCCCGTGAGGACGAGCGCTCCGATCGTGAATAGCGTGCCCGCTCCGAGCAGCGCGCGCGTGTTCCGTTCCATTTCTCTCTCCTTTGATGAGTGCGATCGTGCGGGCAACGGTGCCGTCGTCGATCATTCGAACAGAATTTGATCGTTCAAGTCTTGTCGGCGATGCTAAGCAGACGTCGTTCCGGTGTCAAGGTTCCCGCGCGGCTTAGGATGGCGATTTGATCCGATGACGGCCGAAGGAGGCATTGCGTGTCGAAGTCACCGACGGTGGAAGACGTGGCTCTGGCGGCGGGCGTATCTCGCCAAACGGTGTCGAACGTGCTCAACTCACCGCACATCGTGCGACCCAAAACGCGCGAACGCGTCGAAGACGCCATCCGCTCCCTGAACTACCGTCCGCACGCGGCCGCGCGGCAACTGCGCACCCGACGGAGCTCGACGATCGGCATCCACCTCGACCCGTATGCCGGCGGTGTCTCGGGCGTGGTGCTCGACCGCTTCGTGCACGCGCTCACCGAACATGCCGGCGAGCGCGGGATGCGAGTGATGCTGTACGCCGCACGGGACGCGGACGACGAGATCGAACGGATGGGCGAGCTGGTCGACCGGGGCGAGGTCGACGCGATCGTCATCACCGGTACGTTCCGCGGAGACCCGCGCACCGGATGGCTTGCCGCGCACGACGTGCCGTTCGTGTCGTTCGGCCGCCCATGGGGCGCGGATGATGTCGCCGATCCGGCGCATCTCTGGGTCGACGTGGATGGCGCGGCCGGAACCCGCGCGGCGACAACCCATGCGCTCGGCATCGGCGACGGGCCGGTGGCCTTCTTGGGTTGGCCGTCCGGGTCGGGCACCGGCGATGATCGCGAGCGGGGCTGGCGCGAGGCCCTGTCGGGCGTCGGCGAGGGCCCGCGCTGGGTCGCTGAGGAGTCCGTCGACGAAGCGCGCCGCGTCGTCGGCGAGGCGGTGGCGGCAGGAGAGGTGACGCGGGCCGTCGTCTGCGCCAGCGACTCGCTCGCGATCGGTGCGCAACTGGCGTTCGTCGCCGCCGGCCGGGACGTACCGGTGATCGGGTTCGACAACACGCCTGCCGCCGAAGCGCTCGGCATCTCCAGCATCGAGCAACGCCCGGAGGACGTCGCCTCCGGCGCCCTGCAGCTCCTGATGGGATCGAGCGGCACGATCGTCGCTCCCCGCGTCGCGGCCGCCGGCACCGCGCACGTGCTGGTCGAACCACGTCTCGTGCTGCGCTGAGCGCCGTGAGACGCGCGGTCCGCGCGACTTCTCCGGGCCGGGTGGTTACCGCGAGACGACGGTGAGGGTCGTCGTCGATCGGTAGGTACCCGCGGGGACGTCACCGGGGACCTCGAGTCGAAGGAGCGCACTGAGAACGGCCCGACCGACTCCGGTTCCTTCCGCCGCCGATGCGAACGTCATCGCCCCGGTGCCCGCGGCGAAAGGCTCCGCCAGAACGACCCCTCGCGCCGTCGAGTCCGTCGGAACCCTCACGGGCGAGAACGTCAACGCGTTCGCTGGCATTCGGGCGCTGTCGGCGATGAAGTCCGTGGTGGTGACCTGGACCGTGTATCCCGGCCGCGAGAGAACGCGAGCATCCTCGACAGCGAACGCGGGCAGTACCCCGGTGGACACCCGGATCCCGTCGTGCCGGGTCTCGGGCATCAGGGTCACGCGGGCGCCGACGGGAACGGCGAGCGAGAGCGCGCCATCGTGACCGTCCACGACCGGCGCCTCGATGCCGATCTCGCCCGCCGTCGGATCGACCGCGGGTGCACTGCATCCGGATCCGGCTTTCGCCGCGCCCGGGATCCGCGCCACCTGCGCGATGCCGACCGCGACGAGAGCGGCCGGGAGCGGCGCGTATCCGAGCGACGCAACGCGCTGCTGCCCGGCGCACAGGGCGTAGCGAGCGAACGCGGCGAGCGTCTCGCCCTTCGCCACCGTGAAGCGAGTGCTGGTCTCGGTGGGCACCATGAGCGCGGCGTAACCCGAGATCGGGTATGCGATCGGATCGGCGCTGCGGTACACGCCGTCGAGGTTCGGCGTCTCGGCGGCGGACGACGAGTCGGGGTCGATGTCGACCCCCGCGAGTGCCGCGGTGACGTTGACGGCGCCCGGACCGACGAAGTCGCCGTGCGCATTCCGCACCGCTGCCACCGTCAGCCCCAAGCTCTCCGCGTACGATGCCTCGACGTACGCGATGGCTCCCCTGCCGTAGCTCTGCGAGACGTATCCGGCGACCCCCAACGAGCCGCTCTGTGCACGGAACGCGGATGTCGGCGGCACAAAGAGCGACGTTTCCCCCTGCGTCCAGATGTTCGGATGCTCAGACGCCATCCACGCGGTGAACTGCGAGGAAGAACCGGAGGCATCGGCCCGGACGACCGGAACGACGGCGAGGTCAGGAAGGGCGATGCCCGGGTTGTCGGCGAGCAACTGCGGGTCGTTCCACCGCGTGATCGCTCCGCTGAAAATCCCCGCTATGGCCGCGCCCGACAATCGGAGATCGGCGAATCGTGCGCCGTCGATGGTGAGGTTGTAGGCCAGGGCAGTGCCACCTCCGAGGAGAGGCACAGAGGCGTAGGCGCGAGCGGGCAGCGCAGCACCGGAATTCCCCTCCGGGGACCGAGGGAAGGGCACCTCGCCGACCGCGAAGTCGACGTTCTCCCTCATGAAGTCCTCGCGCCCCGCAACGGAGCCGGTTCCGGCGTAGGAGACAGTCATCCCCTCGTCCGCCGCAGCATCTCTGGCCCACGCACTCATTGCGCTCTGCGCCCACACGGACCCGGAGCCGGAAACGGATGCGCCGCTCGCCCCCTGCGCAGGAACGGCACCCAGCACGAGAACCGCGCTGACGACAACGAACACCGCCAGGCGAGCCGTCCGGCGCGCCGTCCGTTCTCGCGCTCCGGACACCGTGAACATTCTTCTCCCCCGCACGACTGAACGGTATCGAGGGGAGGACCCTCGACGCGCCGACCGCGCCCAGTGTGCGCATGCCGTTCACCCGTAGGTCACGGGCCGACGAATCCGCGATGCGCCCTTCGGCACTTGAGCGTGGCGACCCGACGATGCGAAGGATTCCCTCGAATCCGCCTTCGCGGTCGTCATCTGCCTCCGCCTGCCGATGCTCGGCGGGTGCGGGCCGTCCGACGCTCGTAACTCCTCCAACTCCGCGCTTTCGGGCAGGAAAGTAGCGACGGCGGTCGATTCTGGAGGAGTTAGCCGAGCTAACGCCGCCCCAAAGGAGCGAGCGACGGGGTCAGCTCTATTCAGGCGGCGCGGGCGGTGAGTTCAACCCTGTTCGGGGTACGCAAAAACCCCCGGAAAACCGGGGGTTTTACATTGCTGGGGTACCTGGACTCGAACCAAGAACAAAGGTACCAGAAACCTCCGTGTTGCCAATTACACCATACCCCAAGGGCTACTCCGAGAAGCAGCACCGAGTGTCTAGCTTAGACCACCCCGGGCGATGGTTCAAACCGGCCCGACGTGGAGCGAACTCATCGGCGCCGCATCCGAGACGCAACGACGCGCTTCGTAGTGTGCAGCGGTGACAACCGTGGACACCCCCCTCTCTCCGCCCGTATCCATCCGGAATCCGAAGCGACTCGCGTGGCCGATCGGGTTGCTCTCCCTGTCGGGCATCGCCGTCGTGCTGACGGCGTGGAACGTATCCGGCTCGATGAGCGAGTACTACGGCGCGATCGCGCTGTCGATGAGCCAGAGCTGGTCGAACTTCTTCTTCGGCGCCTTCGATCCGGCGGGCACGGTCACTCTCGACAAGATCCCCGGGTCGTTCTGGATCCCGGCCCTCTTCGTTCGCGCCTTCGGCTTCTCCCCCGCCATCGTGATCGTCCCGAACGCGTTGGCGGCCAGCGCGGCGGCGGTCGTCACCGCGATCACCGCGCGGCGCCTGGCCGGCACGGGCGCGGGACTCTTCGCCGGCGCGATCGTCGCGACCACGCCGATCCTCGTCGCCGTCGCCCGTTCCAACCAGCCGCAGTCGTTCTTCGTTCTCGCCCTCGCGCTCGTCGCGTGGGCGTCGGTCCGGGCGATCCAGCGGGCGAGTCTTCGCTGGTATCTCGTCGCGGGGCTGTTGATCGCCGTCGCGTTCCAGACCTACATGCTGGAAGCGTGGGCGGTGTGGCCGGCCCTGGCCGCGGCGTATCTGTGCACCCGCCAATCGTGGTGGCGGCGCATCTGGCACACCGCGGTCGCCGGCGCGCTCAGCCTCGTCGCCTCGCTGACCTGGGTCGCGATCGTGTGGCTGATTCCCGCATCCGCGCGCCCCTACGTGGGCGGCACCAACTCGAACAACCCGTGGGAGATGGTGTTCGGATACAACGGCCTCGGACGATTCACGGCATCCGCCGACAGCACCGACTACCGATCGTTCACACCGCCCTTCTCGGGTGACCCCGGTGCCCTCCGGCTCGTCAACGAACAGCTCGCCGGACAGATCGCCTGGCTGCTGCCGGCGGCGTTGCTCGCGATCGTGGTGCTGGCCGTCCTGCGCTTCCGGTCGGCTCTCGTGGTCTTCCTCGGCGTGTGGTTCGTTACCTTCGCCGCCATGTTCTCGGTCGTCGCGGGAATGCACCAGTTCTACACGTCGGCGCTCGCGATTCCGGTCGCTCTCCTCGTGGGAACGGCGTTCTTCGTCGCCCGCGCGCGGCGGGTGCTGTGGGCGCAACTCGCGCTGCTCGCGACCGCCGCGGTCACCGCCGTCGCTGTCGCCGCGATGTACACCGACCCCACCCCGGTCCTCGCCGGCGTGCAGGCGGCCATCGCGGTCGTCGCCCTGGTCGCGCTCGTCGTCGAGCATCGGCGCCGAGTCGCGCGCACCGCGACGGTCGTGCTCGTGCTGATCGGGATGCTGTTCGCTCCGGCCGCGTGGTCGGCGCTGACCATCGCCGCGCCGAGTTCGATCAACCCGACGGCGGCCGGGGTGGCGGTCATGTCCGTGGGCGGCGGGGCCGGCAGCGGCGGATTCGGCGGCGGGTCCGGCAGCGGCGCGCCCGGTGCGGGCGGCAGCGGCCCCGGCGCCGCGCCCGGGGCAGGCTCCGGCGCCCGAGCCCCCGGCGGGTCGGCCCCCGGCGGATCTGCGCCGAACGGCGGCATGCGGGGCGGCTCGTCGGCCCGTGACGGCGGCTCGTCGACGACCGGCCGCACTCCCTTCTCCTCCGTCGAGGCGGGGTCCGATGGCGAACTCATCGACTACCTCGTCGCACATCAGGACGGGGCGAGCTACCTCGTCGCGACGTTCGGCGCACAGGCGGCAGCGTCCCTCATCATCGATTCGGGAGGTGAGTCCGTCCTCCCGATCGGCGGATTCGGCGGCAGTGATTCCGTGCCGACGCTCGAGGAGTTCCAGCAGATGGTCGCGGCCGGCGAGGTCGTCTATGTACTCGGTTCGGCGACGGGAGGATTCGGCGGCGGGTCGTCGTCGTCGACGACCGAGGCGATCAGCGCGTGGGTGCAGGAGAACTGCGCCGTCGTGAGCGACGCCCCGGGCACGGCGACCCTCTCATCGTGCGCCGCCGTGGATGCGGATCGACCCGCCTCGTGACGCGTGCACGCACCGGAGCGTGCGCGGTGGCCGGACGGGTCGATAGGGTCGCGGAATGACCGAGCGCACCGTGCCGAACCTGCCCTCCCGCGACTTCGCCGCAACGGTCGCGTTCTACGGGGCCTTCGGCTTCACCGTCACACACCGGAGCGATGAGTGGCTGGTGCTGCGCCGAGGAACCCTCGAGCTGGAGTTCTTCCGATTCCCCGATCTCGCACCAGAGGACAGCTCCTTCATGTGCAGCATCCGCGTCGACGACGTCGACGAGCTGTATCGAGCGATCGCGGCGGCCGGGGTCGTCGAGGCATCGACGGGTCGCCCGCGCCTACTTCCGGTGCGCCCGCAGCCGTGGGGGCAGCGCGCCGGGTTCCTCGTCGACCCCGATGGATCGCAGTTGCACCTGATCCAGAACGGGCCGACGCCCGAGTCGGCTCCCGCGTGACCTCGGACCCCTGACCCGTCGCCCGGGTCAGCCGACGCGCTGCACGAGAGCCCCGAGACGACGGATGCTCTCGGACTTGCCGAGCAGCTCGAGGGACTCGAAGAGCGGGGGTGAGATGCGCCGTCCGCTCGCGGCCACGCGGAGCGGCCCGTACGCGACGCGCGGCTTCAGGCCGAGACCCGCGATGAGCGTTTCCTGCAGGTCCGCCTGGATGCGCTCGGTGACGAACTCCGCCTCGGGAATGAGCTCGAGGGCGCCCACCGATGCGACGAGAACCTCGCCGGCGTTGGCGGGCAGTCCCTTCAACGCATCCTCGTCATAGACGACCTCGTCGCGGAACAAGAACCCGAGCAGCCCCGGCACCTCGCCGAGCAACTGCACGCGCTCCTGCACGAGCGGGGCGGATGCGGTGATCAGCGCCTGCTGCTCCCCCGTCGGAGTGTCGCCGATGAGACCGGCCTCCCGCAGGTACGGCAGGATCCGCGTCTCGAAGTCTTCGGGCGACAGCATCCGGATGTGGTCACCGTTGATCGACTCCGCCTTCTTCTGATCGAAGCGAGCGGGGTTCGGGTTCACGTCCGCGATATCGAACGCCGCGACCATCTCGTCGAGTGAGAACACGTCGCGGTCGGGCGCCAGCGACCAGCCGAGAAGCGAGAGGTAGTTGAGCAGGCCCTCGTGGATGAAGCCCTTCTCGCGCTGCAGGAAGAGGTCGGCCTTCGGGTCGCGTTTGGAGAGCTTCTTGTTGCCCTCTTCGCCGAGCACGAGCGGCATATGCCCGAAGCGCGGCACGAAGTCGGTGACCCCCGCCTCGACGAGCGCGCGGTAGAGCGAGAGCTGACGCGCGGTCGAGGGCATCAGGTCTTCTCCGCGGATGACGTGGGTGATACCCATGAGCGCATCGTCGACCGGGTTCACGAACGTGTAGAGCGGCACTCCCCCGGCGCGCACGATCACGAAGTCGGGGAAGGACCCGGCGGGGAAAGTGACCTCGCCCCGGATGAGGTCGACGTAGGTGAGATCTTCGTCCGGCACACGCAGGCGCCAGGCGGGTTCGCGTCCCTCGGCCCGGAAGGCGGCCTTCTGCTCGTCGGTGAGATCGCGGTCGTAGTTGTCGTAGCCGAGCTGCTTCGCGCGACCGTTCGCGACGTTGCGGGCGTCGATCTCTTCGGCGGTCGAGTAGCTCTCGTAGACGACGCCCGCCGCGACGAGCTTCTCGAGCACGCCACGGTAGAGGTCGTGCCGCTCCGACTGGCGGTAGGGCGCGTGCGGGCCGCCGACCTCGACGCCCTCGTCCCAGTCGATCTCGAGCCAGCGCAGGGCATCCAGCAGCTGCTGGTAGCTCTCTTCGCTGTCGCGGGCCGCATCCGTGTCTTCGATGCGGAAGATCAGCTTGCCGCCGTTGTGCCGGGCGTACGCCCAGTTGAACAGTGCCGTGCGGATCAGGCCGACGTGCGGCGTGCCGGTGGGCGAGGGGCAGAACCGCACGCGCACTTCGGCGCCGGTTGCGGTGGTGGTGCGGGGATCTGGTGCGGAAGCCATAGGCATCCAGCCTACCCGCGCGGGGTCGGCGCTCCCGGCGGGATCGGCGCCGGCCGGATGCGGCGTCAGCTGCGGTACGCGCGGTCGTCGCCGATCGCCGCGATCGCTCGGGTGAGGGCCGCGAGGCCCGCGCGGAGCGCCGGTACCCGCTCCGCGTCGTGCGCGGTGACGACGTGCAGCGTGCGTTCCTCACCGGGAAGCGCGATCGCTCGAACGCCCGGCAGGACGGGGAACGATTCGACGGCCAACCGCGGCAGGGTCGCGACGCCGGTACGGCGGGCGACCATGCTCTCGACCGCGACGATGTTGTCGGTCTCGAACGCGATCCGGGGCTCGAAACCGGCACGCGCGCAGGACTCGAGCAGATGCCCCCGGCAGCGCGGGCATCCGGCGATCCAGTCCTCCTTGGCGAGCTCCGCCAGATCCACGGTCGTGCGCGCGGCGAGGCGGTGGTCGGCGGGTACGACCACCAGCAGGTCGTCGGAGCCCACGGTGCGAACCGCCAGCCCGTGGGCGCTCGCCCCGTGCGGATCGTCGCGGTCGCCCGGGTAGCTGAACGTGAGCGCGATGTCGGCTCTCCCCTCGCGGACGGCGGCGACCGCCTCCGGGGGCTCCGCCTCGACGTAGGTCACGGTGAGCCCGGGCGAGCGTTCCGCGAGATCGGCGAGGATGCGCGGCACGATGGTCGGCGATGCCGAGGGGAATGCGACGAAACGCACCCGCCCCGACTGCAGCCCGCGCAGCTCCGAGAGCTCCCCCGACGCCGCCGTCAGGGCGCGGTCGACTTCCGCAGCGTGGCGCGCGAGGACGCGCCCGGCGTCGGTCAGTCGCACCGATCGCCCGACCCGCTCGACGACCGCGAGCCCGAGCCGCGACTCCGCTCGACGCACCTGCTGGCTGACGGCAGGCTGGCTGTAGCCGAGCGCCGCGGCCGCCGCGGTGATCGACCCGGCCTCGGCGATGGCCCGGATGACTCGGAGGTCGGCGAGTTCGAGGTCGGTGTCATCCGTCACGTCGAAACCATAACATCAGCGCATGTTTTCGATCACACACATGTTGTAGACGAATGCGAGACAGCCCGGGATGCTGGACGCATGATCCTCCCCGCCGTCCTCGCCCCGCTTCGCGGCGCGTTCACGGGCGGCGCCGGCTACCTCTCGGCCTGCACCTCGGGGCTCTGGATGCGGCCGACGCACGATGCGATCGTGGCCGATCTGGAACGGGGTGCTCGCACGGGTGCCGACCCGGCGCGGTACGACGCCGCCGTCGTCGAGAGTCGTGCGGCCTTCGCCCGCCTGGTCGGTGTGGCCCCCGGCGCGGTCGCGATCGGATCGCAGACGTCGGTGCTCGCGGCGCTGATCGCCGCCAACCTTCCCGACGGCGCGCAGGTGCTGTGCGCCGAGGGCGACTTCTCCTCCGTGGTGCTCCCGTTCGTGCACGCGGGTCGAGGGATCCGCATCCGCACCGTGCCGCTCGCGCACCTCGCCGAGGCGATCGATGCCGAGACGACACTCGTCGCCTTCTCGATCGTGCAGTCGGCGACCGGAGAGGTGGCGGATGCGGCCGCGATCATCGCCGCGGCGCGGCGTCACCGTGCGCTCACGTTCGCCGACGCGACGCAGGCGATCGGATGGCTGCCTGTCGACGCCACCCTGTTCGACGCGCTCGTCTGCCACTCGTACAAGTGGCTGTGCGCGCCGCGCGGGGTCGCCTTCCTCACTCTGAGCGACGCGTACGTGCGCACGCTCCGCCCCGTGCAGGCCGGATGGTTCGCGGGCGAAGACCCCTGGTCGTCCTGTTACGGCGCCGACGTCGATCTCGCCGGCGACGCGCGCCGGTTCGATGTCTCCCCCGCCTGGCAGGCCTTCGTCGGCGCGGCCCCCGCGCTGACTCTGTTCGCGGATGCCGACCGCCACGCTCTGCACCGCTACACGACCGGGATGGCCGATGAGTTCCGTCGCCGCCTCGACCTGCCTCTCCCCGAACGCCCCAGCACCATCGTCGCCTGGCACGACCCGGACGGGCAGTCGCTCGCGGATCTTCGCGCCGCCGGCATCGTCGCATCCGGTCGCGCCGGGCGGGCGCGGGTCGCCTTCCACATCTTCAATGACGAGGAAGACGTCACCCGCGCCGCACGGGCACTCGGCCGCTGACGCGCCCGAGCGGAGAACACACCGTCACCGTCCCGACCAACACGAGCGCCGTGAGGGCAAGACCGTCGTAGCCGATGTTCGTCAGCACCCATCCGGCGAGCACCGAACCGGCCGCCGCGCTCAGGGTCATCGCGGTGTCGCTGAGTCCCTGCCGGCGCGGGCGCCGGAGAGTGGGCGTCGACTCCGTCAGAAGCGCCGCGCCCGCGACCGTCGCCGCGCTCCAGCCGAGCCCGAGCAGGAGAAGCGCTACGGCGACACCGACCTGCGAGTGCGGGAAGACCGCCGCGACCACGAGCGATGCGGCCAGCACCGCCTGACCGACCAGGATCACGGCGAGCCGGCCGATCCGGTCGGCCAGCCATCCGAACACGGGCGAGAGTCCGTACATGCCGAAGACGTGCAGCGCGATCGTCACCCCCACGACGACCGTGACGTCGCCGCCGTGCACCATGTGCGACAGGTGCACCGGCGTCATCGCCATCACCGACGCCATCACGACGTGACTGCCGGCGACCGCGAAGATCGCGTAGCGCGCCGCGCGCGGGCGATCGACATCGCTGATGCGTCCTGCTCTCGCCGCTCCCGAGGTCGCGATGCGCTGCGCCCAGAGCAGCGGGTCGGGGCGCAGTGCCACCAGATACAGCGTGAGCGCGAGCACCTGTGCGACGAAGGAGAAGAGATACGAGCCGGTCAGGTGCGGCATGCCGAGCGCCTGCCCGACGACCTCGCCGGGACCGACCAGCAGCGGTCCCGCGACCCCGCCGACGGTCGTCGCCCACACCACGACCGACAGATCGCGTGCGCGACGTCGGTCGGTCGCGAGATCGGTCGCGGCGAAGCGGGACTGCAGGTTGCCGGCGTTTCCCATGCCGATCAAGACGACCCCGACCAGCAGCAGGGGGAACGATCGGACCGCGGCGGCCGTAACGACGATCGCGATCCCGACGAGCGCGAGGCCGTTGCCGAGGGTCAGCGCGACGCGGCGACCGCGGCGCCCCGCGAGTCGGGCGAGCGGGATGGCGGCCAGGGCTGCGCCGAGGGTGACGGATGCGGTCGCGAACCCCGACAGTCCGTCCTGACCCGAGAGGTCCGCCGCGAGCAGGGCGCCGAGCGACACGGTCGCGCCGAAGGCGACCCCGCCGAGCACCTGCCCCGCCGCGAGGACTCGGACCGTGCGCCGCTGGGCGCCTTCGATCTCAGAACCGGATGGCGCCGCATCCGGCATCGCGCTCACGCGTCGCGGACGGTGTTGCGCAGAATGCCGAGCCCGGTGATCTCCACCTCGACGACATCGCCCGCGACGATCTCGCCGACGCCCGCGGGCGTCCCGGTGAGGATGACGTCGCCCGGAAGCAGCGTGAAGGCGGCCGAGGCGTAAGCGATCACGTCGGCGACGGAGTGCACCATGTCGGTGAGCGGGGCGTCCTGGCGGACGTCGCCGTTGACCCGGGTCACGACGCGCGCGTCGCCGGACGGATCGAACTCGGTTTCAATGGCCGGACCGATCGGGCAGAACGTGTCGAAGCCCTTCGCGCGCGCCCACTGCCCGTCGGAGCGCTGCAGGTCTCGGGCGGTGACGTCGTTCGCGATGGTGTAGCCGAAGACGTACTCGTGCGCGCGTTCGGCAGGCACGTTCTTCGCGATGCGGCCGATGACGACCGCGAGCTCGCCCTCGAACTCGACCCGCGCGGACTGCTTCGGGCGCACGATCGAGTCGTTCGGGCCGATGACCGAGGTGTTGGGCTTGAAGAACAGCATCGGCTCGGCCGGCACGTCGTTACCGAACTCGGCCGCGTGCGCGCGGTAGTTGCGTCCGACCGCGACCACCTTCGAACGCGGAATGACCGGCGCCAGCAGGGCGATGTCGGAGATGGGGACGCGAACGTCGGTGGTCTCGTACCCGACGAACATCGGGTCACCGGCCAGAACGACCAGTTCTTTCCCGTCGACGATGCCGTAGGTGATGGCGTCCTGGTGACTGAAGCGCGCGATTCTCACCCGCTCAGCCTACCCAGGACGCCGATCTCCGGGACTCCCGCTCTCGGTGCCGCCATACCCACCGCGCTCGGTGCGCCACATCCGGTGTGTCCCACATCCGGTGCCCCCTCGCCTTCTGTGTCCCACATCCGGTGCCCCGTCGCCTTCTGTGTCCCACTTTTTGCCGCTATGGGCGGGTCAGAGCGACAAATAGTGGGACATGGGCTGCAAATAGTGGGACATGGATGCGGAGACGCCACCGCCCGAGGGCACCACCGCGCGAGGGGTCAGGCGTCGAGGCGCAGCAGCCAGCCGTGCGTGTCTTCGCGACGGCCGTACTGGATGTCGGTGAGTTCCTCGCGGAGCGACAGGGCGAGCGAGCCGGTGGGCTGCTCGTCGAAGAAGCCTTTGCCCTTCAGCACGCCGATCGGAGTCACGACCGCGGCCGTACCGCATGCGAACACCTCGACGATGTCACCGGAGGCCACACCCTCGCGCCACTCGGCCAGCGACACGTCACGACCCTCGACCTTGTGGCCGCGGTCGCGGGCGAGCTGGAGGATCGAGTCGCGGGTGATGCCCTCGAGGATCGACTCGGACTGCGGGGTGACCAGCGTGCCGTCCTTCTTCACGAAGACGATGTTCATTCCGCCGAGCTCTTCGACGTTGCCCTCCTGGTCGAGGAAGACGACCTGGTCGCACTCGTTCTCGTAGGCCTCGGACTGCGGCAAAAGGCTCGCGGCGTAGTTGCCGCCGGTCTTGGCCGCGCCCGTGCCCCCCTTGCCGGCGCGCGCGTAGTCCTCGCTCAGCCAGATCGACACGGGCTGCACGCCGCCCGTGAAGTAGGCGCCGGCGGGGCTCGCGATCACGTAGTAGTTCACCTTGTTCGCCGGGCGCACCCCGAGGAACGCCTCCTTGGCGAACATGAACGGTCGCAGGTACAGGCTCTGGTCGGCGCCGCTCGGCACCCAGGCGCCGTCGACCGCGACGAGCTCGCGGATCGACTGCACGAAGTACGACACGGGCAGTTCGGGCAGCGCGAGGCGGCGGGCCGAACGCTGCAGACGTCGTCCGTTCTGGTCGGGTCGGAACGTGTGCACCGAACCGTCCGCGTGCCGGTAGGCCTTGATGCCCTCGAAGATCTCCTGGCCGTAGTGCAGCACCGCGGCGGCGGGGTCGAGCGAGATCGGACCGTACGGCTGCACGCGCGGGCGGTGCCATCCGCCGCCGACCGACCAGCAGACGTCGACCATGTGGTCGGTGAAGTGCGTGCCGAAGCCCGGGTTCTGCAGGATCTGCTCGCGCTCGGCCGCGCTCTTCGCGTTCAGGTTCTTACGCACCAGGAACGAAAGAGGGGCAAGGCCGGCGTCCGGATCGGTATCGAGAAGAGTCATGAGTGTCTCGCTTCATCTGCGCACGACGTGCGCGGTGGTCGGGGGCGGCGACGGATGCTGCGATCCAGGCTACGCCTGGACGCGCTGGGCGATCGCGCCGCCGATCTCTGCGGTGGGGCGCGCGTGGGCGCCGCGGGTCGCGATGTCATCTTCCACGGCGCGGGTGACGCGAGCGGACTCGCTCTGCAGCCCGAGGTGATCGAGCAGCAGCGCGACGGACAGGATCGCGGCGGTGGGATCGGCCTTCTGCTGGCCGGCGATGTCGGGCGCCGAACCGTGCACGGGCTCGAACATCGACGGGAACGCGCCGTCCGGGTTGATGTTGCCGGATGCGGCGAGGCCGATGCCACCGGTGACGGCGCCAGCCAGGTCGGTCAGGATGTCACCGAAGAGGTTGTCGGTGACGATCACGTCGAAGCGGCCCGGGTTCGTGACCAGGAAGATCGTTGCCGCGTCGACGTGCAGGTAGTCTACGGCGACCTCCGGGTGCTCGGCGGCCACCTCGTCGACGATGCGCTTCCAGATCCCACCGGCGTGCACGAGCACGTTGGTCTTGTGCACGAGGGTCAGCTTCTTGCGCCGACGCTCGGCCTGCGCGAACGCGAAATGCACGACGCGCTCGACGCCGAAGGCGGTGTTCACCGAGGTCTCGTTCGCGATCTCGTGCGGGGTGCCGACGCGGATCGCGCCGCCGTTGCCGACGTAGGGGCCCTCGGTGCCCTCGCGGACGACCACGAAGTCGATCTCGCCGGGCGCGGCGAGCGGCCCTGGGGCGCCCGCGTAGAGCTTCGACGGGCGCAGGTTCACGTAGTGATCGAGCGAGAACCGCAGCTTCAGCAGGAGTCCGCGTTCGATGTTCGCGTTCTTCAGTCGGGGATCGCCGGGCACGCCGCCGACCGCTCCGAGCAGGATCGCATCGTGGCCCGCGATCGCGGTGAGATCCTCGTCCGTCAGGGTGTCGCCGGTCTCGAGGTATCGCCCGACACCGAGCGAGAAGCGCGTCTTCTCGAAGGAGACGTCGGATGCGGCGGTCACCGCGTCGAGAACCTTCTCGGCTTCGGCGACGACCTCCGGACCGATGCCGTCACCGGGGATGACGGCGAGCTTCACGACGCGCGACATGGCACTCCTTGATCACGATGCCGCCGGCGCGCAGACGCACCGCGCGGAGTTCAGCGGGTTCGTCCCAGCGTAGTGGCCGCGATGACGGCCGCCACGATCACGAGACCCGCACCGATGAGCGACGTCGCGCCCACTCCCGTGTCGAAGGCGTGCGCCGCGGCGCTGCGCAGCGCCTCGCCCGTCGCCGGCTCGAGCCGATCGGCCGCGGCCATCGCGCCCGCGAGGGTCTCGCGGGCGGCGGTCGCCGCATCCGCCGGCATGCCCGCCGGCAGCTGCAGGTTCGACCGGTAGAGCGCCGTCAGGAGTCCGCCGAGCACGGATGTGCCGAGCACCGCACCGACCTCGTACGCCGTCTCCGACACTGCACTGGCCGCGCCGGCCTTCGCGGGCGGGGCGCTCGAGAGGATCAGCTCGTTCGACACGGTCTCGGCCATGCCGATACCGATGCCGAGAGAGACGAATGCGGCGGCGAGGACGCCCACGGCGTTCGGATCGGTCGAGAGGGCGATGATGATGTACCCCGCGAACGAGAACACCAGCGCCCCCGGGATGACCACCCGCGGCGAGAGGCGCTTCGAGATCGGAACCACCACGAGTCCCGCGACGATCATCGCCGCGAGTCCCGGCACGAGCGCGAGGCCCGCCTGGAGGGGCGACAGACCGATGATCAGCTGCAGATGCTGCGCGACGAAGTAAAGGAACCCGACGAGCGCCATGATGCTCAGGAGGTTGACCGCGAGCGCGCCGCTGAACGATCCGCGCTGGAACAGACGCATGTCGAGCATCGGGTTCGCGACGCGCAGCTGCCGGCGCACGAAGACCACACCGAACGCGACGCCCGCGGCGAACAGCACGCCGACGATCGGGGTCGGGCCGTGGACGGCGAGTTCCTTGATCGAGTAGACGATCGGCACCATCGTGGCCATCGAGAGCACGATGCTGATCGGGTCGATCCGGCCGGGCTTCGGATCGCGGCTCTCGGGCACGAGAAGCGGCGCGAAGATCAGCAGCGGCACGAGCACCGGCACCGCGAGAAGGAAGACGGATCCCCACGCGAAGTGCTCGAGCAGCAATCCGCCGACGATCGGACCGAGCGCGGAGCCGGCGGAGAACATGGACGCCCAGACGGCGATCGCCAGTCGGCGCTGATCACGGTCGGTGAAGATGCTCCGCAGCAGCGACAGGGTCGACGGCATGAGCATGGCGCCGAAGACACCCATGAGGGCTCGACCCGCGATCAACAGTTCCGCCGACGGAGCGAAGGCGGCGAGGGCCGAGACCGTGGCGAAGCCGGTCGCGCCGATGAGCAGCATCCGGCGCCGACCGAAGCGGTCGCCGAGCGTACCCATGGTCACGAGGAGCCCCGCGAGCACGAGCGGATACGCGTCGATGATCCAGAGCTGCTGTGCGCTCGTCGGCTGCAGTTGCAACGCGATCTCGGGCAGGGCGAAGCTCAGCACCGTGTTGTCGACCGATACGAGCAGCACGGGCAGCATCAGCACCGCGAGCGCGGTCCAGCCGCGCCAGCCGACCCGTCGTCCGTGGGCCTGTGCGAGGTCGAGTTCTTCTGTCAGAGTCATCATTTGTATACCGTCCAGCTGGTATAGTAACAGACATCCGCCCTCCCCCGTCGTTACGATCGGATCCATGAGCAGACCACCCCGCGCCCGCGAACTGGTGCTCGACGCGTTCGAAGCGCTGCTCATCGACGAGGGCGAACGTGCCGCCACGATGGAGGCCACCGCACGCGCGGCGGGCGTCTCCAAAGGCGGCCTGCTCTACCACTTCGGCTCGAAGGACGCCCTCGAGGCAGGGCTCATCGAACGCCTCGACGCGCTCGCGCAAGACGACATCGAGCGGATGTCGGTGGCCCCGGACGGACCGGTGGCGTACTTCGTGCGCACCTCGGTCATGTCGGACGATCCGCTGGACCGCGCACTCATCGCCGCATCGCGGCTCGCGCAGAGCGGCCACGCCGCCGCGGGAGCCGCGCTCCGCGCCATCCGGGGGCGCTGGGCGGACGCTCTGCGTCCGCACACGGCCGACGACACCGCGCTCGACCTGGTGATGCTCGTGAGCGACGGGCTGTACTACAACAACGCGCTCGAGACCGGCGGCCTCACCGGGCCCATCCCGACGGGCCCCGCCATGGAGGCCCTCATCGCCTTGGTCGAGCGCTCGACCAAGGACTGACCGGCGGCCGACGACCGCCGCGCGTCGCTCTCAGAGCGCCGCTCTCAGAGCGCCGTGGTCAGGACTCCGTGATGGCGATCTGCCGGAACAGGTCGGCGCCCACGGCCGCCCCGATCTCGTCGAGCAGCGCGTCGGGCACGGGCGAGTCGACCGTCAGCACCGAGAGCGCGCGGCCCGTGGCATCCGGGTGAGCGACCTGCAGACCCGCGATGTTGATGTTGGCGTCACCGAGCAGACGCCCGTAGATCGCCACGATCCCGGGGCGATCCGCGTAGCGCATCACGACGTGGTGGCGTTCGATCGGCACCTCGATCTCGTACCCGTTCACGTCGACGATCTTCGGCACCATCCGGGTGCCGGCGAGGGTGCCCGACACGGTGAGCACCGTACCGTCGGAGAGCGTTCCGCGCAGGATCGTGATGTTGCGGTACAGCGGGCTGTCCGCCTCGACGATCAGTCGGGTCTCGATGCCGCGCTGCTCGGCGAACAGCGGGGCGTTCACGTACGAGACGCTCTCGCTGACGATGTTGGCGAGGATCCCCTTGAGCGCGGCGAGGCGGTAGACGCTGACGTCGTACCCAGCCAGCTCGCCGCGCACCTCGATGTCGAGGTTCGTGAGCGCACCCTGGGCGAGCCCGGAGAAGAACTGCCCGAGCATCTCGACGAGCGCGATGCCGGGCCGCACGAACGGGTCGATGAGACCACCGGCGACGTTAACCGCATCCGGAACCAGATCACCCTCGAGAGCGAGCTTGACCGACTTCGCGACCGAGACACCGGCCTTCTCCTGCGCCTCTTCGGTCGACGCGCCGAGGTGCGGGGTGACGACGACGTTCGGGAGGTCGAGCAGCCTGGCCGCCGGGCCGCCCTGGGCCGGGGGCTCGCTCGTGAAGACGTCGAGGCCGGCACCGGCGATCTCACCGGTGGTCAGTGCGGTGTATAGGGCCTCTTCGTCGATCAGTCCGCCGCGGGCGACGTTCACGATGACCGCGGTCGGCTTCATCCGCTGCAACTGCTCGGTGCTGATCATGCCGGTCGTCTCGGGCGTCTTCGGCATGTGGATGCTGATGAAGTCGCTCTGGGCGAGAAGTTCGTCGAGCGTCAGCAGCTCGACGCCGAGCTGCTGCGCGCGGGCGCTCGTGACGTAAGGGTCGTAGGCGACGACGCGCATGTCGAACGCCTGAAGACGCGCGGCGATGAGCGCGCCGATGCGGCCGAGCCCGATGATGCCGACCGTCTTCTCGAACAGCTCGGTTCCGGTGAACGAGCTGCGCTTCCACGCGCCGGCGGCGAGCGAGGCGTGCGCGGCCGGGATACGGCGCGCGAGGCTCAGGATGTGCCCGATCGTGAGCTCGGCCGCCGACACGATGTTCGACGTCGGAGCGTTCACGACCATGACACCGGCCGTGGTCGCCGACTTGATGTCGACGTTGTCGAGGCCGACACCCGCACGGGCGATGACCTTCAACGCGGGCGCCGCCGCGATGGCTTCGGCGTCCATCTTGGTCGCCGAGCGGATCAGCACCGCGCTGGCATCGGCAAGAGCCGGCAGGAGCACCGAGCGATCTGCTCCGTCCACCTGACGGATCTCGAAGTCCGGACCGAGCGCGTCGATCGTGGCGGGAGAGAGCTCTTCGGCGATGAGGACGACGGGCTTGGTCACGGCGGTGTCCTTAGGCGTGCGGGACGTCGCGGCAGGCGCGACGAAGGGTGTGGATCGGGCCACCGCACGCCACAGGGAGGCACGGCGGAAAGGCCAGCTTAACGGCCCGCACCCGAGGGTTCGGACCGTGTGACGCCCGTCAGCCGCCGTACAGCGAGGTGTTGACGGATGCGTACGCCAGCACGTCGAGCCAGAAGACGGCGACGAGCGCGAGGCCCGTCAGCATCACCAGCACGAACGGGAGAACCCGCCGTCGCCACCCGAGCGCGAAGGCGCCCGCGAACGCGAGGATCGGGAACAGCACCGGCAGCACGAGAACGAACCACCCGTAGCCGGTGAGCCCCTCGACACCCGACGCCTGCTGAGCGAGGAACGACACCGCCGTCCACACCGCCCAGGCGTAGAACAGGCCGAAGCCGCCGGCGATGGTCGCGACGAGCCACACCGGCAAGGCCGAGCGGCGGGTCGGAGCGTCGGACGTCGTGTTCGCCATCAGGCACCCACTCCCACGAGAAGGAACGGCCAGGGCAGCAACACGATCGCGCCCACGATGAGAAGCAGCATCCGGACCCATGTGCGCCCGCCCCGGGTGAGGAAGAAGACCGTGCCGAACCAGATCACCGGCGCGAGCACAGCGAGACCCCAGGTCACGACGTACCCCGTGGAGTCCAGGAAGAGCTGCGCGACGAACTGCAGACGCGAGCCGCCGATGAACCAGCCGACCGCCAGCAGCAGGTAGATCCCGCCGAGCACACCGAGCGAGACGAGCGTCGCGTTGCCGGCCGGCGCTGCGGCGGTGGGCGAGGCGGCAGCGGCGGACACGGCAGGTGATCCTGCAGCGGTCGCGCCTGCCGAGGCCGCGCGTTCGGAGGCAGCGCCGGTACCGGGCGTCGCGTCCGCATCCGGAGTCGCACCCGCGGGGGTCGAGACGGTGGCCTCACTCCCCCGTCCGACCGCCGTGTAGCCCTTCGGGAGTCCGGTGGGCGGCGGTGTCGCGGGCACACCGACGTCGAGCGTCGGGTCGTCGTCGCCGCCCCAGCTCAGGGCGTCATCGTCAAGTCGGGCCATGCCCCCCAGCGTACGCGGAGCAACCCCGCCCCGACCCACCCCTCATTGCGCGAGCCACCCCCTTCCGACCGCCCCGGAAAGGGGTCGGTCGGTCGGAAGGGGGTGGCTCGGCGGAAGAGCGGCCGGGATCAGCGCGCGGCGGAACCCTCGGTGTAGTCCTCGTCCTGCTGCTTCCACGCGAAGAGCGAACGCAGCTCCTTGCCGGTGGCCTCGATCGGGTGCCCGGCAGCCTTCTCGCGGAGGGCGAGGAACTCGGGGGCTCCCGCGTCCTGGTCGTCGATGAAGCGCTTCGCAAACGCGCCCGACTGGATGTCGCCGAGCACGGCCTGCATGTTCTCCTTGACGCGCGGGTCGATGACGCGCGGGCCCGAGACGTAGTCGCCGTACTCTGCCGTGTCGGAGATCGACCAGCGCTGCTTGGCGATGCCGCCCTCCCACATGAGGTCGACGATGAGCTTCAGCTCGTGCAGCACCTCGAAGTAGGCGATCTGCGGCTGGTAGCCGGCCTCGGTCAGGGTCTCGAAGCCGTACTGGACGAGCTGTGAAACGCCACCGCACAGGACGGCCTGCTCGCCGAACAGGTCGGTCTCGGTCTCTTCGGTGAAGGTCGTCTTGATGACGCCGGCACGGGTTCCGCCGATCGCCTTCGCGTACGACTTCGCGAGGTCCCAGGCCTGGCCCGACGCATCGCGCTCGACGGCGATGATGTCGGGGATGCCGCGGCCGGCGACGAACTCGCGACGCACGGTGTGGCCCGGAGCCTTCGGGGCGATGAGGATGACGTCGACGCCTTCGGGAGCGTCGATGTAGCCGAAGCGGATGTTGAAGCCGTGCGCGAACGCGAGGGCCTTGCCCGGGGTCAGCTTGTCCTTGATCGAGTCAGTGAAGATCGAACGCTGGTACTGGTCGGGCGCGAGGATCATGATGACGTCGGCCCACTCGGTGGCGTCGGCGACCGACAGCACCTGGAACCCGTCGTCCTGCGCCTTCGCGGCGGACTTCGAGCCGTCCTTCAGCGCGATGGCGACCTCGACACCCGAATCGCGAAGGTTCTGCGCGTGCGCGTGACCCTGCGAGCCGTAGCCGACGATCGCGACCTTCTTGCTCTGGATGATCGACAGGTCGGCGTCGTGGTCGTAGAAGATCTCAGCCATGTTCGTCTTTCTCTTTCCTTCGTTTCCGAGTGTGTTTGTCCGGTGCGGATCAGCGGTGCGACCCGCATCCGGTGGACGGGAATGAATCAGCCGCGCAGCACGCGTTCGGTGATGCTCTTGCCGCCGCGGCCCATCGCGAGCAGGCCCGACTGCACGAGCTCCTTGATGCCGAAGGGCTCGAGGGCACGCAGGAGTGCGTCCACCTTGCCCTTGTCGCCCGTGACTTCGATGACGACCGCATCCGGGGCATAGTCGACGACCGAGGCGCGGAAGAGGTTCACGACCTCGAGCACGTTCGATCGGGTCGAGTTGTCGGCCTTCACCTTCACCAGCACGTGTTCGCGCTGGACGGATGCGGAGAAGTCGAGCTCCACGATCTTGATGACGTTGATCAGCTTGTTGAGCTGCTTGGTCACCTGTTCGAGCGGAAGTTCGTCGACGTCGACGACGACCGTGATGCGGGACAGACCGGGCACCTCGGTGACGCCCACGGCGAGCGACTCGATGTTGAAGCCGCGCCGGGCGAAGAGCCCCGCGACACGGGTCAGCAGACCGGGCTTGTCCTCGACCAGGAGGCTCAGCACGTGACTGGTCATCTCAGGCCTCCTGATCGAACGTCGGCGCGTGTTCGCGGGCGTACTGGACGTAACTGTTGCTGACGCCCTGCGGCACCATCGGCCAGACCATCGAGTCCGCCGAGACGACGAAGTCGATGATGACCGGACGATCGTTGGTCGCCAGCGCGAGCTCGATCGCCGCGTCGATCTCGTCTTCGCGTTCGACCCGGATGGCGAGGCAGCCGTACGCCTCGGCGAGCTTCACGAAGTCCGGGATGCGAGCGGTGCCGTGTCCGGTGTTCAGGTCGGTGTTCGAGTGGCGACCGTCGTAGAACAGCGTCTGCCACTGGCGCACCATGCCGAGCGAGGAGTTGTTGATGATCGCGACCTTGATCGGGATCTCGTTGATGACGCAGGTCGCGAGCTCCTGGTTCGTCATCTGGAAGCAGCCGTCACCGTCGATCGCCCAGACCACGCGGTCGGGTTCGGCGACCTTCGCGCCCATCGCGGCCGGAACGGCGTACCCCATGGTGCCGGCGCCGCCGGAGTTCAGCCACGAGTTCGGGCGCTCGTACTTAATGAACTGCGCCGCCCACATCTGGTGCTGGCCGACTCCCGAGGCGTAGATCGCCTCCGGTCCGGTCAGTTCGCCGATGCGCTGGATGACGTGCTGCGGAGCGAGGAGCCCATCGGTCGTCGGCGCGTAGCCGAGGGGGAACTCCTCGCGGAGACCGTCGAGGTAGGACCACCACTCCGAGATGTCGGGCTGGGCGCCGTCGATGGCACCGCGGAAGGCGGCTTCGAGGTCGACGAGCACGTCGCGCACGTCTCCGACGATCGGCACGTCCGCGAACCGGATCTTCGAGATCTCGGCCGGGTCGATGTCGACGTGCACCACCTTGGCATTCGGGGCGAACAGCGCCGCCTTGCCGGTCACGCGGTCATCGAAGCGGGCGCCGAGCGCGATCAGCAGATCGGACTCCTGCAGTGCGAGGACGGCGGGGACGGTGCCGTGCATACCCGGCATGCCGAGGTGCTGCGCGTGCGAGTCGGGGAAGGCACCGCGCGCCATGAGGGTCGTGACGACGGGCGCGCCGGTCGCCTCGGCGAGCACCTTCAGCTCGTCGGACGCGTGCGCGCGGATCACTCCGCCGCCCACGTACAGAACGGGCTTCTTCGCCTCGGCGAGCAGCTGGGCTGCCGCCTGGATCTGCTTGCCGTGCGCCTTCGTGACCGGACGGTATCCGGGCAGGTCGATCTTCGGCGGCCAGACGAACGGCGACGACGCCTGCTGGGCGTCCTTCGTGATGTCCACAAGGACGGGACCGGGGCGCCCCGTGCCGGCGATCTCGAACGCCGCGGCGATCGCGCCCGGGATGTCTTCGGGACGCTTGACCAGGAAGGAGTGCTTCGTGATCGGCATCGTGATGCCGACGATGTCGGCCTCCTGGAACGCATCCGTTCCCATGAGGGTCGAGAAGACCTGGCCGGTGATGCAGACGAGCGGCACCGAGTCCATGTAGGCGTCGGCGATCGCCGTCACCAGGTTCGTGGCACCGGGACCGGACGTTGCGATCGCGACACCGATGCGACCGGATGCGGCGGCGTAGCCCTCGGCGGCGTGACCCGCGCCCTGTTCGTGGCGCACGAGGATGTGGCGCACCGCGTCGTCATCCATGAGCGGGTCGTAGACGGGCATGATCGCACCGCCCGGCAGACCGAAGACGTCGGTGACGCCGAGCAGGTCGAGCGAACGGACGACGGCTTCGGCACCCGTCATGATGGGCGCCGAAGAGGAGCGGACAGGCGGCCGTGGAACGGCCGCGGTGGTGTCGGATGACATGGTGATCGACCTCATTGCAGGGAGGATGGGGGCTGAGGGCCCGGTCTATCCAGTGACCGCGCCCTCCGCGGCGGAGTGCACGAGCTTGGAGTACTTGGCCAGGACGCCACGGGTATAGCGCGGGGGAAGCGGCTCCCAGCCAGAGCGGCGGGAGACAAGCTCAGCCTCGTCGACGAGTAGGTCGAGAGTGCGAGCCGCGATATCGACCCGTATCAGATCACCATCGCGCACGAAGGCGATCGGACCAGCGTCGACCGCTTCGGGTGCTATGTGGCCGATGCACAGGCCGGTTGTGCCGCCTGAGAATCGTCCGTCCGTCAAGAGTAATACATCTTTTCCGAGGCCCGCGCCCTTGATGGCGGCGGTGATCGCGAGCATCTCGCGCATTCCCGGGCCGCCCTTGGGGCCCTCGTAGCGGATGACGATGACATCTCCCGCGGAGATCTCGCCGTTGGTGAGCGCGTCCATGGCGCCGCGCTCGCGCTCGAACACCTTCGCCGGTCCTTCGAAGACGGATGCGTCGAACCCTGCGGTCTTCACGACGGCGCCTTCGGGGGCGAACGTGCCCTTCAGGATGGTGATTCCGCCGGTCGCGTGGATCGGGTTGTCGAGCGTCCGGATCACGGTGCCGTCGATCGGGTCGGGGTTCAGCGCTTCGAGGTTCTCGGCGACGGTCTTGCCGGTCACGGTGAGGGCGTCGCCGTGCAGGAGACCGGCGTCGAGGAGAGCCTTCATGAGAACCGGGATGCCGCCGTGGCGGTCGACGTCGGCCATGACGAATCGTCCGAAGGGCTTCATGTCGGCCAGATGCGGCACGTTGTCGCCGATGCGGTTGAAGTCGTCGAGGCTGAGCTCGACCTCGGCCTCGTGAGCGATCGCCAGCAGGTGCAGCACGACGTTCGTCGAACCCCCCAGTGCCATCGCGACCGTGATCGCGTTCTCGAACGCCTTCTTGGTCATGATGTCCCGCGCGGTGATGCCCAGGCGCAGCATGTTCACGACGGCTTCACCGGAGCGGTGTGCGAAGTAGTCACGACGACGGTCCGCCGAGGGCGGCGACGCGGAGCCGGGCAGGCTCATACCGAGCGCCTCGGCGACGGAGGCCATCGTGTTGGCGGTGTACATGCCGCCACAGGCTCCCTCGCCGGGTGCGATGGCGCATTCGATCCGCTTCAGGTCTTCTTCGCTCATCGTGCCGGCCTTGCACGCGCCGACGGCCTCGAAGGAGTCGATGATCGTGACTTCCTTCTCCGTTCCGTCGGAGAGCTTGACCCAGCCGGGTGCGATCGAGCCGGCGTAGAGGAACACGCTGGACAGGTCAAGGCGGGCGGCCGCCATCAGCATGCCGGGGAGCGACTTGTCGCAGCCCGCCAGCAGCACACTTCCGTCGAGGCGCTCCGCCATCATGACGGTCTCGACCGAGTCGGCGATGACCTCGCGCGAGACGAGCGAGAAGTGCATGCCCTCGTGCCCCATCGAGATGCCGTCGGAGACGGAGATCGTGCCGAACTGCAGCGGGTAGCCGCCGCCCGAGTGCACGCCCTCTTTCGCCCCCTGCGCGAGCCGGTCGAGGCTCAGGTTGCAGGGCGTGATCTCGTTCCAGCTCGAGGCGATACCGATCTGAGGCTTATCCCAGTCCTCGTCGCCCATGCCGACCGCGCGGAGCATTCCGCGAGACGTGGTCGCTTCGATGCCGTCGGTGACGGCACGACTGCGGGGCTTGATATCGATGGCTTCGTCGCGGTGGCTCACCGTTGCAGTCTATTCCCGCGACCGCACCGGGATCGCCGTCGTGACGGCGCACAGCGGTGCAGGTGGCGACGACTCAGTGCGCGCGCACGGCCGCGCGCCGCTCGGCCAGGTCGGCGAGCAGGACCGCGAGAGCTGCCGCATCCGGCACCTGCACCGTCGCGGCGGTCGGACCCTCGCCGACGTGCACGCCCAGATCGCCGGGCGCGAGGCTCCGCAGGGCATCTTCGTCGGTCACGTCGTCGCCGGCGAACAGCACGGCCGTCGCGCCGACCCGCTCGCGCAGCGTCGCGACGGCGCCGTCCTTGCCCTCGTGCCGGAAGGCGTACTCGAGGATGTCGTGCCCGTCGCGGCGTCGCCAGTCCGGGGCGCGGTCGGCGACGATCGCACCCACGGCCTCGGCCGCCGCGGCGGCGTCGGCGCGGGTCGCGAGTCGCGTGTGCAGCCCGAGTCCGAACGCCTTGGGCTCGATCCAGGCGCCGTCGATGCCGTCAACCGCAGCCCCCGTGGCCGCGATCAGGTCGTCGCGCAGGCGGGTCGCGTCGGCATCCGCTCCGACCGCGGGCTCGTCATCGCCGAACTCGGCACCGTGCGACCCGGCGAGCAGGAACACGGATGCGGGCGTCTCCTCCGTCACGATCCGGAGGTCGTGGAGCGTCCGCCCCGAGACGAACGCCACCGTCGTCTCGGGCAGCGCCGCGAGGGCGTTCAGCGCCGCGCGGGATTCGGGCAGCATCCGCGCCGCCATCGGCTCGTCCGCGAGCGGGGCAAGCGTGCCGTCGAAGTCGAGCGCGACCAGCAAGTGCCCGGTGCGGGCGAGGCGGTCCAGCTGCTCGGCGGTCGTCATGCGTTCATGCCCTGGTTGGTGCGCGTCGCCGCGAGCGCGGTCAGGAACTCCTGCGACCAGTCCTCCACGTCGTGCTCGCGCACGCGGCGGCGGAGGGCCCGCATCCGCCGCCCCTGCTCGGCCGGGGGCATGTCGATCGCGCGGCTGATCGAATCCTTCAGCCCCTGGATGTCGTGCGGGTTGATCAGCAGCGCACTACCGAGTTCATCGGCCGCGCCCGCGAACTCGCTCAGCACGAGCACGCCGCGATTGTCGACGCGGCTCGCGACGTACTCCTTGGCGACGAGGTTCATGCCGTCGCGAAGCGCCGTGACGAGCATGACGTCGGCGGCGAGGTACAGCGCGACCATCTCTTCGCGGGGAAAGGCCTGATGAAGGTACCGGATGGCGGTGTGGCCCATGGTGTCGTAGTCGCCGTTGATGCGCCCGACGGCGAGTTCGATCTCGTCACGCAACTGCACGTAGGCCTCGACGCGCTCGCGGCTGGGGCTCGCGACCTGCACGAGAGTGACGTCTTCGACACTGACCCGCTCGTCTTGCAGCAGCTCACCGAACGCCTTG